>JBNKLI010000095.1:0-30489 GCA_050292275.1 Candidatus Thiodiazotropha sp. | reverse complement strand
GCATTCGATGCGGTTATAACGGCTGATGCCAACTGTATGATTTTAAGCTGGAACCGGCAGGCTGCCGAGGTGTTCGGTTACAGCGAGCAGGAAGTGCTGGGCTTACACCTGTTTCAACTGATTCTTACTCAAAAGTCACTGATGGAAGTCACGGAAGCCCTCGATCCAATGTTCAAGGGGTCGAGGGATCATCCGATCGGAGTTCGCCTGGAGGTTGAAAGCAGAGACAAAAGCAGTCGCAGGTTTCCTCTCGATCTGGCTATTTCATGTTCGAGAATCGGTGAAATATTTACTTTGAGCGTGTTTGCCAGAGACATCACGGAGCGCAAACAGTGGGATGAGAAAATACGGACACTGGCGTACAACGATTCCTTGACCAAGCTGCCCAACCGCCAGGCGTTCAAAGAACAGGTCACTCGGGCGATTTCGATTGCCAAGCACTATCAGCGGGTCGGCGCGGTTTTATATCTTGATCTCGATGAGTTCAAACGAATCAATGATACGCTGGGACACGATATTGGCGATATGCTGCTTAAAAATGTTACCCGGCGCCTGGAGGCGCAACTCAGGGAAAATGATCTAGTGGGGCGCAACAATGACGATGAAGAGGAGTGCCGGAATATCGCCAGGCTAGGTGGTGATGAATTTACCGTATTGCTCGAGGACATCCAAAAACCGGAAGTGGCTGCAGTGGTGGCGAAAAGGGTGCAGGACACAATTGCACGTTCCTACAACCTCAATGGTCATGAAGTGTATGTCACTCCCAGCATCGGTATTGCCATCTTTCCCAGGGACGGACAGGACGTGGAAGAGTTGCTGAAGAATGCGGATACCGCGATGTATCATGCCAAGGCGGTGGGTAAAAACAACTTTCAATTCTACTCAGAGCAGATGAATGTATTGGCGACCACCAGGCTGAAACTGGAGGGCAAGCTGCGTAAAGCACTTATCTTCAACGAGATGGAACTCTACTATCAACCACAGGTCGACCTTGCCAGCGGGCAGATCGTTTCCGCCGAGGCCTTGCTGCGATGGGATGAGCAGGAGCTTGGTATGATCTCCCCGGCTGAATTCATACCCATCGCGGAAGAGACAGGGATGATCATCGAGCTGGGAGAGTGGGTATTGAATGAAGCCTGCAAGCAGAACAAGAAGTGGCAGGATGCGGGATACTGCCCGATTCGCATAGCCGTAAATCTGAGCAGTATGCAGTTTATTCAGCGTGACTTGAGCATGAAAGTCGCCAAAGCGCTGAAAAACTCCAGGCTGAATCCCCAGTATCTCGAGCTGGAGATAACTGAAAGCGTTATCATGCGTAATGTCAACGAAACCATATCCACCTTGAATGATTTCAAAGAGATGGGTATCAGCATTTCGGTCGATGATTTCGGTACCGGCTACTCCTCTTTGAGTTACCTCAAACGATTCCCGCTGGACAATTTGAAGGTGGATCGCACTTTCGTCAAGGATATTCCGGATAACGAGGACGATGTTACGATCACATCCGCAATTATCGCGCTGGCTCAGAGCCTTGGGCTTGGTGTTGTTGCGGAAGGCGTTGAAACCCAGAACCAAGTCAGTTTTCTTAAGCAGCAGGGGTGCGAAATGGCCCAGGGATATCTGTTCAGCGAGCCCCTGCCTGCCGATAAGATGGTCGAGATGTTGCGCATGCAGGATGAGGGTGTGACAATGGGTCTTAGCGTCTCCGGTAATCTTTGATTGTCTTGTCGATCAACCCGGCGCTGATTATCGGAATTCTCACTCTTGATGGTCTGCAGGTGGTGTCTCCATTCGAACCCGCACAAGATCGCTGCCGCTCAGATGAAGGTCGCGCTGCGGAAACGGAATTACTATACCGGCTTTCATGAACTTGGTGTTGATGGCTTCATGCAACGCGGTGATGGTCGCCAGGCGGTTGTCCATCGAACCAAGATAGGCGCGGAGCAGAAGGGTAAGAGAGCTGTCGCCGAATGCTTCGAAGGTTGCCACGGGCTTCGGGTCCTGCAGTACATTCTCATTCTCCTGCGCCGCATCGGTCATCAGTTCCATGGCTTTTTTGACGTCGCTGCCATAGGCTACACCGACAGTGATAATGATTCGATTGACCTTGTCTGTCAGTGTCCAGTTGATGACCCTGCCGGTAATGAATTCCTTGTTGGGAATCAATAGTTCCTGTTTATCGTAGTTGGTGATGGTGGTCGCACGGATCCGGATCCGGGAGACCACTCCCGTGGTATTGTCGAGGGTCACGACATCACCGACTCGAATCGGCCGTTCGAACAGCAATATGATACCGCTGATAAAGTTAGCGACTATCTCCTGCAGGCCGAAACCGAGTCCAACACCCAGGGCGGCCACCAGCCATTGGATGTTGGACCACTGGAACCCGATTATGCTGAACGCCATTATCACGCCTGTACCGGCAATGATGTACTGTAACAGTGTGGTAAGTGCGTAGCGTGCGCCGGATTCAAGTGGCAGTCGCTGCAGAAGGGTAATCTCCAGCACGCCGGGTAGGTTTTTGGCGGCTAGAATTGTCACGGTCAGTATGATCAACCCGACTAATACATCCCTTAGCGTCAAGGGTGTTTCCGTACTCACACCGTCAACTATTTCACTGGTATTGATGGGTAGTTGGATGTTGTTCAGAAAGTCGAGTACCGGTAGCAGATCGGACCATATCAGCCAGGCCCCGATCACTGAACCGAGTAAATAGCCGAAGCGCACCAGGCGTTTCGCCTGCTCGCTCAAAGCCTCGAAATTCAGTTCAGGGATTTCAGCGGCAACGACGATGCTTTCATCCCCACCCTGTTGCTCCTGCTCCCTTTGGGCTCGCAACTCATCGCGTCTCTTGAGGGCATTTTGGTATCGCAATCTGCGTTCAGCGATGAAGAGGTAACGCAGCAGCAGCTCTTTCAAGGTAAACAGACCGATAAAAAACCAGATGGTCAATTCAACCCGGTCGAGCAGACGAAGCGTAAGTGTGATGTATCCGAGCCCCGTGGAGACGATAAGTCCGACACCGATGAATATGAGAAACGGAAACCAGAGAAAGTGTAGCTGCAACAGGAGCGCTTGAGGTCGAGTGGCGCTCCAGGTCTTCATAAGCATGCCTTGTCTACCGAGCAGGCGGTAGGTAAAGAGAATGAAAACTATCATCAACCCAATGTTCGCGATACTGCTGATGATGAGTGCATCGGCCGGCAGGCTGTCGCCCGCCCCCAGTGCCACCAGAAAGCGAAGTGGAGCGGCGATGGGTATGGCCCAGCGCAACTCTCTGGTCAATGCATGGCAGATTTTGCGGTTCCATCGCAGATGGCGGCTTCCTATGCCTTCCGGCATGCATAGTTGATAGAGCAACAGGGCTGCAGCCAGGGTGACGCCGACTTTTAGCAGCGATGTGGCTATGGAGATGGTGAATGGTGCGGCGGTTGGTAAAGACAGCAGCAGTGTGCCGATTCCCGCCAGCAGCACAGGCAGTGCCATGATCTTGACCAGTGTGTAGTACAGGGCTTTGAGGGTATGGCGTATCGAATCAGTAGCGATTTTCCGCGTTGCTCTGGCAAGTATGGGAATCTGCAGACGTGCGTACGAATGCCTCCAGATCAGGAACAGGAAGAGAAACAGTATAACCATGGCGGTGGTGACTTTGTACCGGCTGGCACTCACGAAATCCGCGCCGAGTTCATGCCATTGCTGGGGTGAGGCCAACCAGGCGAGGCCTGATAGCAGGCGCGATGGATTGGTTATGACATTGATGCCGCCACGGGAGATCCACATCAACTGATCATTGATATAGTCGATATAGGACTCAGAGAGGTTCAGCAGCTGGCGCTCGGCCAGATCAAGGGATGTGAGCTGGCCGATATAGCGGCCATAGGCCTTCTGCAGTTCATTCAAGGCATCCTGTCTGGCCCCTACCAGCGACATGGCCCGGGTTTTCAACTCATCTGCCCTATCTTCGGAGATCCCTTCCAGGAGAGGCTGAGTGACTTCATCGACCTGCTCGGTAATATCACCGCGCTTGAGAAGAAGTTCTTCAATCTCTATCTGGCGTCCTGTGGCATTGTTGATTTCAGATTTGCGCTTGGCCGAAGAACGGCTGTAACTTCTCAATGAGGGTAGTGCCGAAACGCGAGTGGATAACATCTTCCCTATCGCCTCGCTGCTGCCTACGATTTCCACCCTTTGCCTGCTGTGTTCGAAATCGCTCTGTACCTGCTCGAGTTTGTGTCTGGTCGTTGTCAACTGTTGCGATACCCGCTTTTCCCAATACACGAGTTGTTCGAGTTCCGAGCGGGACTTGGCGTTCTCCTGGGCGATGGCCTGTAGTGATTGCGCGAGGGTGCTTGTCTCCTGCTCCAGCTGTTCCGCGGCGAGCCTCGCCGCCTTGGCCTGTCTTTCCCTGAATTCCGCGGCCGCCTGGTTGAGCCGCTTGAGATTGGACTGAAGACGGCTGATGCGTGCGAATGTCGCGTCGCGTTGGGCCTGCATGAGGTTGGTCAGCTGGCTCTGATTTCCCTGGCGGAGCATGAGCATGTCCAGTTCAGCCTGGCGTAGTGCCTCTCTTCCTCGCAGCGACATCAATCTGGCCTGTGAGAGCTGCTTCAATCCATTTTGCGGTAGTGTGTCGATCTCGGACCTGATCTGTGCCAGCGACTCGCTGCCCGCCACGATTTCGCTATTTATCTGATTACTGCCGTCCAACAGTTTCGACAGCTCCTCGAGTTGCGTTTTCTGTCGATCCCTGGCCTGGGCAAGATCGAGCTCTTCCTGGCTGATACGCATCTCCAATGCCGAGAGATCGGAAGACTGAACGAATTTTTCGAATTTGTCATCCGTTTCAGCGCTTAGCTTTATCCTTGCACGCAGCGCCTGAATCTGTTGCGGTGCATCTTTTATGAGTTCCTTGAGATGAGCGATCTCACCCCTTACGGCTGCACTTTGCTGTAACCAGTTTTCGGCCTGGTCGAGCAGCTCGAGTATCTTCTCTTTCTGTGCCTGCTCCAGGGTCGTCGAACTACTGATCGTGCCGCGGGCCGATTCCACCTGTTCCAGGCTCAGCGGTTGCTTCTGTTCCGACGACAGCCCTGTCGCTGCAGCCCAGGCGGTCAGCGAAAGCGAGAGAAGCAGAACTAAAAAGAGTATCTCTCTCAGTGGCAGTCGGTGGTTTGATGAACGGTGTGACATGAAATGACAGTATTGGTAAAAAAGGTTGATGTCCCCAGTGTGATGTTTGTGAGGTCATATCTCCTGGAAATAGTAATTGATTACATGTTTGTTTTCTTCGGATACCGGTTCACCCAGTCCGATCTTGCCGCTGCCCAGCAGAGGGACTGTTTCACGCCTGAGATAGAGCGACTGTTGGTTTTGTGTCGTCAGGTAGGTTCCGTTGGTGCTGATGTCGGAAAGTACGTATTTGCCCCGGCTGTACTCGAGAACGGCATGGGTTCGGGATGCTGCCGCTGCGGTAACCACCAATTCGTTGCAACTTTCGCGTCCAATGCGCATGGTGCCCTGTTGCGGCATGAATCGGACGCGCTTGTTCTGGTATTCGAGGATCAGGACTCTGGTTATCGTACTCTGAGTGCGTGGTGATGTATGCATGAAGGTGACATCTTCCCTTCGCCACAGCAGATCGTAGATCACCATCTGTTCCTGCTTGCCCTTGATTTTCACTTTATCGAAGCGGCGTACGATCATTTTCTGCTCATTGGTGAGCTTTGCTACGACCTGTTCGGTGGTTATGATCTGCTGAGCCTGGGCGATACCCGCCATGCGTGCGGCGACATTCACCGAATCACCATACATCCGGCCGCCCTCGACGATGGCCGGGCCGTAATGCAGACCGATTCTTGCGGACAATGCCATGCCGGTACGTTTCCCATAGCTGTCGACACGCTCCTGCATGAGACAGGCGCCCTCTACGGCATCGCTGGCTCGGTTGTAGCGGCTCATGACTTCGTCGCCGATAACCTCCACGACCTGTCCGCCTGTCTCGGTTACAACCTCTGCGATGATGGTTTCCAGGTCGGTAATCAGCTGTTTTGCACGGCTGTCTCCAAGACTTTCATACATTCGCGTGCTGTCCACGATATCGGCGAAGACGATGGCGTAGTATTGATAGCCTGTATCTGACATTGTTTGTTTAGTGGTCTGGCCAGTAGATTGTTGTTTTATAGAGTCCTAGTGTACTGTCAAGCTTCACGCATCGCACTCAGTCCCGACTCCAATCTGTCCCGCAGGATCTCGATGAGTCCGGGGTGTTCACCAACCAGGGGGCTGATGAGGATCTCCAGTCCAGGGTGGCGTCGTTGCGCTTCACTGCAGATGGTGGCGATATCGCCTTGCTTGCCGGCGTGTCTCCCCGGTGACACAAACAGCAGGGAGAGTACCACAGGCGTGTCGATTGAAAGTTGCGCTTCGCGTGCCAATACCTGTTCGAGCTTTTCACCATTGAAATCATACTCGTTGCTCTCGCGTCGCTCCATAACCGCCTCGGCGAAACGGGTACCGGAGGGCAACAGGTCGCGTAGCTCACGGCCAATGCGCTGCCGGACCTCCGTCACCGCCGGCTGTGGAGAGCCGTGGTCCACCAGAATTACGCGAGGATGGGGGTGGTCGGAAATCAGCGCACCGATCTGCTCTCTGAGAATGGTCGCCAGACGCGGTTCGCCTTGGGCCAGGGGGTAGAGCACATCGGTCAGGTGCAGCCTGAAGTGACCGTGTTCCGATTGCAGTGACTCGACCAGTTTGGGGACATAGGAGGTCAGGGCGCGGCTGGCCCCGAAAAACAGGGGTATCGCCAGGAAATTCCTTGACCCCGAGCCGAGGTGTTGTTGAAGAAAGGTCTCCAGCCGCTGTGGCGCAACACCATCCAGTTCCTCGGCGGCGATCCTGTCGACATGCTGCAGGGATACAGGATGGATCCTGCGTTCGCTCGTGCGGCTCAGCTCTTGTGCCAGACGTCTCAGGTTGCGGGTGGCGAGGGGTTGAACGGAACCGTTGTCGAACAACACGATGAGCGGTTCGTCCATGTCACTCGTTGTCGCGGTAGAGGGTGGCGATTTTCAGGAAATCGTCCTGTAGTTGGAGAAACGCCTCTACGATATCCGGATCGAGATGGGTACCGGCACTCGACTTGACGATCTCGATCGCCTCTTCATGGCTGAAGGCCTCTTTGTAGACACGTTTGTTGATGAGTGCGTCATAGACATCGGCGATCGCCATCAGGCGCCCTGAAATGGGAATGTCGTCCTTCTCCAGTCCGCGTGGATAACCCGTTCCGTCCCAATGCTCGTGGTGGGTATAGGCTATCTCCCTGGCCATCTGCAGGAAATCGGTGCTTCCCAGCTCCTCTTCGGCCCGCAACAGGGCGTCATGACCATACTCGGCATGCCTTTTCATTGCCACCCACTCATCCGCATCCAGTTTTCCCGGCTTCAGTAGGATACGGTCGGGAACGCCTACCTTGCCGATATCATGCAGAGGGGAGGTTTTGTACAGCATCTCGATAGTATTGTCATTTTGCAGATAGCTGGAAAAGCGTGGATGGGTCTTCAGATGCTCCGCCAGTATTCTGATGTAGTTCTGGGTGCGCAGTATATGCCTGCCGGTTTCATTGTCGCGGGTCTCCGCCAGGGTGGCCATGCAGAAGATCGCCACGTCCTTGGTGCGGTTGAGCTCCTCGGTGCGCTCCCTGACCCGCTGTTCCAGTATCTCATTATGATTTTCCAGTTTCTGCTGGGCCTCGTGCAGCGCGAGGTGAGACTTCACCCGGGCACGTACGATGGGAGGACTCATGGGCTTGGCTATGTAGTCTACGGCACCGATTTCGAACCCTTTTATCTCGTCCTGGACTTCACTTTTGATGGTCAGGAAGATCACCGGTATTCCCTGGGTACGCGGGTTCTCCTTGAGTTGGCGGCAGACTTCATAGCCGTCCATGCCAGGCATCAGGATGTCCAGCAGCACCAGGTCCGGCAGCGGGTCATCGGCAATCCGCTTAAGCGCCTGGGGGCCGCTTTTCGCCACCACCGTGTTGTAATCGTGTTTCAGCAGATCGACCAGAATATCGATGTAGAGGGTTTCGTCATCAACCAGTAGTATTTTGGGTTTGCCTGCAATCATCTCATCTGTTCCTCAGGTGGTCGGTCAGCAGCATCAGGGTCTCCCTGGCGAGGTCGAAGTCATAGTCGCGAATCTGTTCAGTCAGGCGGCTGGTCAGCTCTGCGGTGTCCTGGTGCCTGAGCAGGCCGCTCAGAGTCTGAAACAGTCGCTTTGCGTCAGGATTGCCCGCTGCCAGCATATCATCGAGAGATGCGATCATCTTCTCTATTTCACCCTCCGCGGGTGGTGTCGACAGGCCGGGGGGGGTGCTTGGCGTGGCGGGTGACGAAGACTCGAGGTATGCGCCAAGCCCGCTGAACAGTTCAACAAAGGCCCGACGGAATGGTTCGGGGAGGCTCGAATTCAGATCGATATCGTTGTTGGTCAATTCATGATGCAGATCCTTCGATGCCTGTTGCAGACTGTGGGCACCAATGTTGCCTGCAACCCCTTCGAGGGTGTGCAGCGTGCGTCTTGCGATGTCGCAGTCCCGCTGCAGCAGACTCTTTTCAAGTATCTCCATGTCAGCACCGTGATTGGCCACGAATTCCCGCAGCAGGTTCTGGTACAGGCGTCTGTTTCCACCGACACGTTCAAGTCCCCAATGCAGGTCGATACCGGGTAGATCCGCTGGAAACTCGATGCTGCCATTCTCCACCGGCATTGCGGTTTGCGGTTGGGGTTGATCGGGGGCGGGCTTCAGCCATTGGCTGAGAATGTTGTACAACAGGGTGGGGTCGATCGGTTTTGGTATATGTTCATTCATTCCCGCAGCGAGGCACTGTTCGCGCTCGTCGGCCATGGCATGTGCGGTCATGGCGATCAGCGGCAGCCCTTCGAACCTGGCATCGGCACGGATGCGCCGTGTTGCTTCATAGCCGTCCATTTCCGGCATCTGCAGATCCATCAGAACCAGATCGAAGAGATGGCGCTCGAGGGCTTCGATCGCCTCTCTGCCATTGCTTACCGTATGCACCATCAAACCCATGCCTTCGAGCAGCTCCTGAGCCACTTGCTGATTGATGATGTTGTCCTCCACGAGCATTACCCTGCCGCTGAGACGACCGGCGGGACCTGTACGGCTCGCATGGATGGGTTCGATCGCCTCCTCCTTGTCGCTCAACACCCGGAGCACTGTATCGAAGAGCACCGAGGGACTGACGGGTTTGATCAGTACCGCATCCAGCCCGGCCTCTTCGGCCTGCAGCATCACCTCCTCCCGGCCGTAGGCGGTGATCAGGATCACTGCAGGGACCTGGGACAGCTTGTCCTCGTTCATTTTGATCCGGCGGCCGGCCTCGATGCCGTTGAGTTCGGGCATGCGCCAATCCATCAGCACAAGACGATAGGGACTGTTTCCGCGATCCGCCTGCGTCAATTGCTTGAGTGCCTTGGCAGCGTTCAGTTCCGGTGTGACCTCGAAGCTGAAAGATGTCAGGCGCTCGCTCAGCAGTTCGAGGGCGGTGGGGTTGTCATCCACAACCAGGACTTTCATACCCCGCAGATCGGGATTCGGTGTCCAGCTGGGTTTGGCCGTCTTGACGTCGATACCCAAGGGGATGGCAAAACTGAAGGTGCTGCCTTCGCCAGGATGGCTGTCGACCCGCAGGTCCCCCTTCATGAGCTCGATCAGATGCATGCAGATACTCAGGCCCAGGCCGCTGCCGCCATAGCGCCTGGTGGTGGAGCCATCGAGCTGAGTGAAGGGTTTGAACAGGCGGGGAAGTTCATCCGGATCGATACCGATGCCGGTGTCGCGCACGCTGAAGCGTATCCATACTTCCTCTGTCGTCTCTCTCTGCACTGCCGCGCTGACCACGATCTCTCCCTGCTCGGTGAACTTGATCGCGTTCCCTGTCAGATTGATCAATACCTGTCCCAGCCGTAGCGGATCCCCGATCAGCTTGTCGGGGATCCTGAGGTCACGGTTGAAGAGAATCTCCAGACCCTTTTCGTCGGCGCGCATGGCGGTGACATCGGCGAGGTTTTCCAACACCTCGTCCAGGGAAAAGGGGATCGTCTCCATCTCCAGCCTTCCCGCCTCGATCTTCGAGAAATCGAGAATGTCGTTGATCACGCCCAGCAGCGTATTGGCGGAGGCCTTGATCTTGTCGATATAGTGGTATTGCCGCGTCGTCAGATCCGTCTGCAGGGCCAGATGACTGAACCCCATGATCGCATTCATGGGGGTGCGGATCTCATGGCTCATGTTGGCGAGGAAGTAGCTCTTGAAGCGGTTTGCCTGTTCCGCCTCCGCCTTGGCTACCGCGAGGGCGGCCTTCTGGCGCCGGATCTGTGAGGTCCAAAGCAGTGAGACCAGCAGCAGCGTGGCGGCAACGGCAACCACCTGCCAGAGCAGGGTATAGTCCACCTCCACGTCATAGCGAATGGCCAGCGACTCCTGGCGCATGGCGCGACGCTCGTTTTCGTCGATCGCCGCCAGGGCCTTGTCCAGGATCGATCGCAGCTGCGGCCAATCCTTGCGCACGCCGATGGCCAGGTCGTTGGCATAGGGAGTGGGGGCGGCGACTTTGAGATTTCCGAGGCCGAGCTTGTCGATCAGGTAGCTGCCGAGGGTCAGGTTGCCGATATAGGCATCCACTTCACCGCTGGCGAGTGCCTGCAGTGCTTCTGCGGTCTTCTCCATCTGTATCAGATTCAGTGCGGGGTAGTCCTTTTGCAGATACTCCACGGTGACATAATCACGTTCCACTGCGATGTCGAGGCCGCTCAGATCAGCGATACCGGTGATCAGTGGGGCATCCTTGCGGGTGAACACCATGAAAGGGAAATGCAGATAGGGTTGGGTGAAATGGAGATATTCATAGCGTGAAGTGGAGGGGGTGAGCGCCGGTAGCACATCGATTTCACCCGCCTTGGCAGCCTCGATCACTTGAGACCAGCTGAGGGAAGAGGAGTAGGTGAATTCCACTCCGAGCATCTGCTTGATACGCGACAGGAAGTCGGCGGAGATACCCCGGTGGCTTCCCCGCGAGTCGACGAATTCGATAGGCTCCCAGAAACGGTCTATACCTATGCGAATCTCGCGATGATCATCCAGCCAGGCCTGCTCCCTTGGGGTCAGTATCAAGCGGTTCTTCAGGGGGGGCGCCTGCTCTTTCTCCTCGGCGGAGGGCACCCATTTCCTGAGAATGTTCCTGAGTTCCCTGCGGCTCAGGGTACTCAGCGCTTTTTGCAGAATGTCACGCAAAATCGGCCAGTCCTTACGCACACCGATGGCGTTGACCGAGACGCTCTCACCTATCTTGCTCTGCAGTTTCAGGTTCGAGATCAGTTCGTGTTCGATCAGATACAAGGCAACGGCGCGATTTCCGATATAGGCGTCTGCAACCCCCCGCGACACTGCATCCAATGCATCGCTGGTATTGCTGTATTCCACCAGCGTGACTGACGGATAGCGTTGTGCGAGCACACTGCCCACCATGAAGTTCTTCTCTACGGCGATCCGCTTGCCGGCCAGTTCCGAGATTCGCTCCACCGGCGGGCCTCCCTTTTGCGTCACTATGATGTGCGGGATAGTCAGGTAGGGCTCGGTGAATAGAAAATGGGGCTTGCGCTCGGGTGTGGGAGTGATGTCCATCAGCGCGGGCAGCCGTTTCTCCTTTACCGCGTTGTAGAGTTCGTCCCAGGCAGCGGGTGTTGGATGCAGTACGTTGCCCAGGCGCTTGTTCAACGCCTCGACGATATCGACACCGATGCCGGTGGCGTTACCCTGGTTATCGACGAAGTCCATCGGTGGCCAGGCATTCATGACGCCGATTTCAATCCTTTGATGTTGAGCCAGCCACTGCCGTTCCCGTTTGCTCAATACCAATGATGCGTCCTCTGTCTGCGGTTCGCCATTGAGCCACTGGAGCTTCAACAACCTGTGCTCCTCCGGTGAGGTGCCGGCGAGGATCTTATCGATAATCCGGGCCAGTATCGGCCAGTCTTTTCTGACTCCCATGCGCAGTTCGACTTTACCCATCTCTTCTGCCGGGGTGATGGATGTAAGACGACCCAGCTGATGCTCCCTTATCAGCCGGTCGGCAACACTCTGTGTCCCAAGATAGGCATCCGCTTCACCAAATTCGACCGCTTCCAGGGCCGCAAGCGTATTCTCAACGATATGCAACTGCACCGACGGGTGGCCTATGGAGAGGCGCTCATGCACCCAATAGTCCCTTTCGACGGCCACCCGCTTACCGGAGAGGTCGTCCAGTGCGCTGATTCTATTGTCGTTTTTACGCAGGTAGAGCTTCAGTGGGGCCACATGATAGGGCAGTGTGAATTTCATGTACTGTTGGCGTTCATCGGAATAGGAGATCGTGGCGATCATATCGAGCTGATGTGATTGGATTTGATCGAGCAATCCGCTCCAGTCGCTTTGCATCACTTTTTCGAAGTTCAAACCCAGACGCGTTTCGATGAGTTTGAGATAGTCGGCGGAGAGGCCTCGGTAGCCCTGATCCTCATCGACGAAACTGATGGGTTCCACTTGCGTGTTGACGCCGACCCGGATTACCGGATGTTGCGCCAGCCAGTTTCTCTCTTCGGTGGTGAGCCCCAGCAGCGCCATGTCCGATTTGGACTCATCCAGGAATATCCAGCGGTGTCTGATGGCTATACGCTGCTCCTCATCGATCGACTGCAGGGTTTTTCGCAAGATGCTCGAGAGCTCTGGCCAGTCATTGCGGCTTGCGATCGAGAGTCTGCTGGGCTGGCCGAGGGTCTCTGCCACTCTGAGATTGGTGATCTCATTTTTATCGAGCCAGTACCCTGCCACGCCGCTGCTGAGGATTGTCGCGTCAGCCGCACCGAATGCAACTTGCTGCAGCGCGGTTGGAATATCGCTTACTTCCTTGATCTTCACCCCGGGCCACTGCTCCCGCACTATGGAGATGATGGAGTATCCGGCGGGTAATACCAGGGTATGCCCCGGTAGATCCTTCTCTGTTTGAATCTCGTTGTGAAGACGTCTGGTAATGATGTGACGCTGGGAGTAAAGGTAGGGATCGGTGAAATCGAGGAACCCCTCCCTTTGCGACGTGCGGTTGGCCAGTGGAAGGAGGTCGACTTCGCGTCTCGACGCCTTCTCCAGGGACTCAGCCCAACTCTTTGTCGGCACAAGTTCGATGTCGATCTCCAGCTTGCGCCCGATGAGCTGGATAATATCCGCCGATATCCCTTGATGATAGCCATACTCATCAACGAATTCGTAAGGGGCGAAATCGGGATCGACCGCGATGCGCAATTTCCTGTGTTGTTGCAGCCAGGCCTCTTCCCGGGGGCTCAGGTTGAGTGTTGTCTGCAGCGGTAGCTCGATAGCCAATCTCGCGGAGCGATCGATCCATCGGGCCAGGATTTTGTGCATCTCTTCACGGCTGATCGCAGCAAGTCCGTTACTGATCGCCTGCAGCAGATGTTCTCTTCCCTTCGCGATTGCGGCCCGTAAAGAGACCTGGAACAGGGGATTCTTAAGGGCGATATAATCGCCCCGCATGCCGAGGCGCAGGAGTGCGAATTCGGATGAGGGCCGATCGGCGACGAATGCGTCGAGTTCACCACGCTCAACCGCCTCGATCATCTGTGGGATATTTTCGTATACCACCTGTTTTCCCTGTGCAAACAACTTGTTGAACAGGTGTTGTGGAATTGGTCCCTGGGTACCGATTCGCGCTGTGGAGAAATCGCCGAGACCTAGTCGTTCACCCTGCTTGAGCGAATAGTAGAGATAGGCGGGGGTTTCCAGATAGGGTCGTGTGAAGTCGAGCCATGCGCTGCGCTCGCTGGAGAGCAGAAGCCCTGCATGCAGGTCGGCGCGTCCGTCCTTTATCTCTTCCAGTGATCTGGAGATGTCGGTAAGACGGAAGCGCACTGCGATACCTGTCTTTTGCGACCAGAGCCGCCACAAATCTATCCCTACACCGACAGGTTCACCCTCTTGATTCAGCATGCTGAACGGTGGAAGGTTACGACTGCCGACAATTGTCAGCACCTGCTGGGATTTGACGTTCGTCTGCTCCACCCCTTGCCGCGCGAGGGGCGATTGCGCCAGTACCGTATCGTCGTGGCCAACTCCGGTTTCGGAAGGGGATTGTCGGTCCCCTACGGCCATACAGATGGCGGAGAAGAGCAGCAGGAGCAGACTCAATCCTTTGCTCAGTTTTGACGTTGATGAAAAAGCCGAGTCCATATGCCCTTTGATTGCACGCGAATAAACCACACGCCAAAGCCAGTCCACAGAGTCCATCTCCGGCTAGTTATTGTGCACTCGAGTGCTTTGTCGTCAGTGTGTGTATAGTGAAGTTAGAGCATAGGCCATAGGGTAATGCAAGATATTTATGCCTTTAAGTATTTCCTGGCGCGACTTGCCTGATTGCCGGGTTGACAGGCCATAAGTTGTGCGCCGGAACAGTACTTGGTCAAGGCAAGTGCATCCGCGACGGCCAGTGTCCCCATGACAAAGACAGCCGCGGACGATGGAGGCAGTGAGAGGGCGTGGCCGGGGTGGCGGGTGGCGATCCGGAGCTATCCGCTGGAAGGGATCAACCGGACCCTGCTGGAGTTGAAGCAGGGTCCGGTGCGGGGTGCCAAGTATTGCTGATCGATTAGTTAGTGCTGTTCCTCAATAGGTATACACCACCTCCGACCAGATCCTGGTGACCCTCAGCAGAGGGGGGCCTGCGATTGCTCGCCGGATGCTGATCGACATATTGTTCAGGTCTGCCAGCTCCAATGGTCCGCCGTCGGAATCGGTGGTGTAAGTCTGGCTGCTGATCAGGTTGTAGTCACCACTTGTGTCGGTCATCTGACTGGCGCTCCAGAGGGTGTTGGTTCCTGTTTTGAAGCCAACCTGCACCCCCCCTGCATGGGGCACCGCGTTGGGCCAGGGACCGGCCAGGTAGCGGACCATGACATGGATTGTCAGGCTCTCGATCGTCGCCCCCTGCAGTCCAGCCGGATCATCCATGTTCATGGTGAAGGCGAGTCCCGGCGCGGAACAGCAGCGATAGACATAGCTCATGTCCCCGTCATCACTGTCCATGGCCGTAGCCCAGGTGGACCCTGAACTCACTGTATAGGCCCCGTCATTACTCACCATATCGGATGGACTGATGATCAATACCGATCCCGAACTCCCGGGCAGCGTCGAGAAAGCGGTTTCGGGTGAATATTCGGACCAGGCCCCGGAACTGTTTTGATAGCGCACCCGCCAGTAGTAGGTGGTGGCGTTGTTCAACGGCACGCTCAGCTGATGACTGGTCAGATCGGTGCTTGCCTCGCTGTCATAGGCCGGTGTGCTGTAATCCCCCGGGGTGGTGGAGATCTGCCACTGGGAGGCCTGGTGCAGGTCCTGCGGGTCGGGGTCGTAATAGGCGCTGGCGCTTAGCAGGGGTGTGACATCCACCGCGGTGTCACCATCGGCGGGAGTCAGATTGCTCGGGGTCTGTGGCGGTGATCCCATGCCGGGCTGCCTGGTATAGACGGTCTGGTCGTTGTGGCACATGTTGCAGACGCCGTTCTTGGACGGGTTGCCGGGACCGCCGCCGATGAAACGGGTCTTGCCGCCGGTACTGTCACCGAGCATGGGGTAGCTGCCTTCCGGGGTATACTGGAAATCCAGCGAGGGCACCTTGTCGCTCGTCCCCATGCTACTGATCAGCTCGCCGTGACGCAGCATCACCGGGGAGGGCGAACCGTGCACGTTGTGGCAGGCGGGGCAGCTGATCCGTGAGTCGGCGACTCCGTCATAGTCCGAATCGTACTGTGGCGTGGTCGGACCCCAGGGGCCGTTGCGCCCATCCGTGTGCAGGTCGTGCATGCTGATCCATGTACCATCCACATTGTTGCGGAAATTGGTGCCGGCCCCTTCGCCGGTGAGCGGATCACCCGCGTTGTAGAGCTTGCTCTCATCGTGGCATTCGAAGCAGAGGGCGAACTCGGCGCTCTCGCGGAATCCCGGCGGGAAGACATGGCCGGTGCGGGGGATATGCATGGGATATTTGCCCTCGTAACCGCCGCTCACATCTTTCAGGCGGTACCCCTCCTGGTAACCGGCACTGGCGGGATCCCAGGTGAGGTAGTCGCCGTCGGCGCTGTAGCTGCGGGGTTCGCCGTCGATGTGGCCCTTGGATGCATCGTGACAATCGAGACAGCCCCTGCCGGCCCCTTTTACACCTGATGCGGGATAGACCTGGCTGGCGGGTACTCCATGGCCGCTTTTATAAAAGCCCCAGCCGGATCCGTAGGGGGTGATGGCGCTCTCATCGCCCGCGATATTGGGGGCGAGCACGCCGTCGATGGCGGAGGGTGTGCCGTCATGGCATCCGACGCACCACTTCTCTTTACCCGGTTTCAGATCGTTGAGGTCGTCATAGACACCTTCCGCCCAGTTGGCCTTGGCGCCGATGGCCGAATCATTGACACCGTCATAGTCACCCTCCGGGCTGTGGCAATCGTTGCAAACGCCGGTCTCGGCAAATTCCAGGCCGTCGGCGAAGCGGGTGGGCTTGAACTGAAATGGATCGCTGTGACAGGTGCTACAGGCCAGGTGCGGCCCCTTGTCAGCCCTGATGTGGGTGATATGGGCCTTGGCGAAGGGGGCGGCGAACTGGTTGCCGTGCAAATGGCATTCGATGCACATTTCACCGTCGAAGTGTGCTGTGTTGTCGTGGCCGTCGTTGTTGTGGTGCCCGTTCTGGGTATGGCAGACCTCGCAGACGCCATCGTATACGTTATCCCCATCCGCAAAGGAGTTGGGTCCGCTGGTCGCGGTGAGTATCACCGGTTTGGGACCGCTGTTCGGGGTGAGTATCTCGGTCCTGATGAGAAAGAGATTGGGGCTGCTGAATGAATGCAGGTCGTGACAGACATCGCAACCTTCTACATGATGATATTCGCCCTGGGCCGTGCCGAGAAGGCCGATGCCGAGAAAGAGTGCGGCCAGCAGCATGATCGGACGTGAGGCTAGGCCGGGAATGTGAAAGAACGCAGACTGTTGCATCAGTAAATCCTCAGGTACGTCCGCATTTGCAGATACGGACACAGAGCGACGGAGACGGGTTGGCGTTGAGCCAACTCGCCTTGTGAAAAACCCCAAAAGCGATTTACTGCATAAATTCCGGCAGTGCGGTGCTCTTCGTTATCACGGCATTTTGGTTGCTGTGTAACTTGGATAAAGAGAGGGTAGAAGCAGACTGCAGGTATAAAATTTTATGGATTCAAGCAGGCAGCCCTCCCGCACAAGCATTTGTAACTGCCGTGCCATAACGATTCCTTTCTAAATACCATTTAATTTGTAGAGGATTTTTGGTCTGTTTTCAAGCATGGATAGTCGTTAAAAAACATAAAAATAATTTATACACATATAAATCTGAACGGGTGCAACGGTATTGGGGGCATTGATGGAAAAATCATGTAACTAGACGGTAACATCATGAAATTAAATGAAATAAAAAATGATGAGAAAATGGGACAAGGCTAAAAAAAATTGCATTTGGCACTTGATCAAAAAAATAAAACCGTTATATTGATGCGGAATTTAAAAACTTATTGGCATATTAATAATACCTATGAGACGTGGAGAGATTGATGTCAAAAACACTATTGAAGAATCCGCATAGGGGCTTGAAAGAGCTTTATATGGATACCGGCTTCTCTACATTGCCATATGAATGTCGAAATGTGAGTCATGCGCAATACTGCCCGTACAGCCCGCTACGGGGCTTCCTTGAGGCACGGCCCGACGCCGGTTTGCGCGACCCCGGCATCAGCTAAAGAGTTACCAATCTGCACCTCCTTGGCCCTCCTAAATTCCCCGGAGGGCCTTTTTTCATCTCCGCTTCTGAAATTCCATCATCCCTGAAACAATCCGACGTCCGGCTTTGGGTTCGTTACCAGCGAATCGTCATGCGTGTCCGGCACTCCCTGGTCGGAGGTTGCCCGCGGATGACCGATTATCGGCGTCGTGACTGCCATTTCGCTGTCTGGCGCTGGAAATTCATGGGTCTGTCACTCAATCAGGTCGCCAGGCGTCGCGGGCAGCCGTGGCATGGTCTGCTCGGGGAATTCGCCGTTGAGCGCGCCGAGAAATGCCACGAGATCCTCAACCTGTTGAGACTCCAGGTCTTCACCCAGTTGGGTTTTGGCCATCAAGGTCACGGCTTGCGGTAGCGTTTTGACACTGCCGGTGTGCATATAGGGAGCGGTATAGGCCAGGTTGCGCAAGGTCGGAACGCGCCACATATTCTTGTCCTCGGCCTTTCCGGTGGCGGCCATGCGACCTGTGTCGTTCATCAAGCCGTAGTTGGCGACAAAGTCGTTATCGGTATTAAGCGGGAACTTCTGGTAGAAGCCCTGGCCGGTCGGCAGTGTCGGTCCATCGAAGTTGGCGCCGCTGTGGCAAGTTGTACAGCCGATGTCGGCGAAAGTCTGCATGCCTCGCACTTGCTGAGCCGTCATTGCTTCCTTGTTGCCACGCACATAGAGATCATAGGGGCTGTTCGGGGTGATCAGGGTGCGTTCATAGGCAGCGATTGCCTTGGCGATATTATCGATGTTGACATTGTCGCCCTTGCCGAATGCCTTGTCGAAATAGGGTTTGTACCCTGGAATCTTCGCGATGCGGCCGGATACCGCATCCAGGTCGCTCATCCCCATCTCGATGGGATTGGCGGGTGGACCCTTTGCCTGATCCTCCAGGCTTGCTGCACGACCGTCCCAGAACTGTACTGAGTGAAATGCGGCATTCCACACAGTCGGCGCGTTACGCCCGCCTGCCTGACCGTGCACGCCGATGGATGTGGTGCGGTGATCGTCACCACCCTCCATGACATTGTGGCAGCTGAAACAGGATACGGTCCCATTGGAAGAGAGCCGGGTATCGAAGTAGAGCATCTTTCCGAGTTCGACCTTTTCGGGAGTAGTGGGATTGTCAGCCGGTTCAGGCGCCTTCTCGGGGAGAGCCTGCCATTGGTCCGCAGCCATGGCGCTGCTGGTGATGAGTGCGCAGAGCACCGTTAGTCGTTTGATTTTAAGCATGATAAAAGCCTCCATTGCATAGTTGTGTAGATCATGTGGGTAGTGATCATTCAGTACGGCCAGTTACCTGGTAATTGCCTGTCCGCATGCGCAAACGCTAAGCCCGGAAAATGAATTGGAGCTGAAAATCGATCGAGTCACGGCATCATTGCCGACAGGTTCCGTGCAGGCGACGGTTTTATGAGCCGTTTTTATTGAGAAATTAACTATGTGACTAATATGGTATTTATATTAAATGGGATTTAATTCCCATTTTATTGTGGATGGCTTCACAGTTGTCGTCGCCAAGAAGCGCCATCATGTCCCGGTGCATGAGAAAGCTCTGTGTTGTGCTGATGCATGCCATGCCGGGTTGTTCTCGGTTCATGGCTGAGTATTACCGTGCATTACGTGACCGGTGACTTGCATGGTGTGAGTTTCGCAGGTTAGTTAAACAATGGAGTTAAGAGGTCGAACAATGATTGGGAAGAATAAAAGACTACTGATGCTGATCTTTGGTGCGTCTGCATTTGTTAGCGTCCACGAAGCGAACGCTTGGCGTTACATGGAATCGGATATCACTGACTATTGCGTGAACAACGGTTATGAGTTGCTGGCGGCGTATCAGTCAAACAGCTGTAGTGCTTGCCATGGTGACAATCAGGCAAAGAGTGCTTATAACAATGATAACCTCGGATATTTCTGCACTGTGCCTGATACGTCAACCAGCTGTACCGATGAAGATGGCGACGGTTACTATGTGGAAGGTGACAGCTGCGGTACGCTTGCCGATTTTAATGATACCAACAGCTCCGCCTATCCGGGCGCAGTTGAAAACTGTTCTGACGGAATCGACAACGATGGCAACGGTCTGACCGATACCGCCGATCCCAATGCCGTCGATTGTCCTGTCGCCTGCACGGATTTGGATCAGGATGGTTATGCCACTGATGGCGGTGCCTGTGGCGCCATCGATTGCGACGACAGCGACGCCTCAATCAATCCGGGTGCTGCGGAAATCTGTAGCGATAATGTCGACAACAACTGCAATGGACTCGTAGATACGGCCGATACCAACGCTGTCAATTGCCCGCTTGACTGTACTGACAGTGATGGAGACGGCTACAGTATCGAAGGCGCAGGCTGTGGTGCCGTGGATTGCGACGACACCGATCCCGATGTCAATCCCGGTGCATTGGAAATATGCGGCGATGGACTCGACAACAACTGTAACGGTAGCGCCGACATCGCAGACGCTGTCTGCCAGGATAGCGGCGGTGACGACGATCAGTCCGATAAGCCTTGGTGGCGATCCAAAGGTAAGCATCACCACAGCCGTGACATGGCGTGTGACAGCGGAGCTGCAGAAGATGATGAGTCATCGGAAGGTGATGATGAGTCATCGGAAGATGATGACGATGATGATCGCGACGGGCGTCGTCATTCCAGAAGATCTCGTGATTGAGATCGGTTGCACCGAGTCTTTCGGTCAACAAAGCCGGCGGCTTTGACATAAAGGGGGCTTCGGCCCCCTTTTTCATACCTTGCTGCAAAGTGGATAGGATTGCCTGTTCTACCTTTCATCGGCATCGATCTTGTCACCCCTCTCGGATTCGATGGGCAGGTGGATAGTGAAGATACTGCCCTCTCCCGGAGATGATTCGACCGTCAGCCGACCGCCATGTTTGTCGGTCACGATGTGATAGGCGATCGCCAGGCTCTGCCCGGTGCCGCTACCGACATCCTTGGTGGTGAAAAAGGGTTCGAAGGCCCGCTGTTTTACTTCTGGCGACATACCGCATCCGGTGTCCTCGACCATGACCTCCGCCCACTCATCCGATTCGCTCGTACTGATGCGAATGCGTCCCGGATCGCTTGCACCATGATGTGCCGCCTTGATGGCATCCGCGGCATTGATGATCAGATGTAGCAGAGCCTGTCCGAGTTCGTCTCTGAGTCCGGATACGATCAGTGGTTCGGTTGCCGGTTCCACTGTAAGCTCCGCCACGCTCTTCCAGGAGTTGCGCGAGATCTCGACAGTGTCCTTGATCAGTTTGCCCAGATCCACGGGTTTCAGTACATTGTTGCTCGGTTTGGCGAAATCCTTCATTGCGACAACGATACTGGTTATTCGGCCTATTCCCTCATTGGACTCTCTCAGGGCCCTGGGGAGCTCCTCATTCAGGTAGTCGTAGTCCATCTCTTGTAGACGAGCATGAAGCTGGCGTATCGAGTCGTCGTCGAATTTGCCATCATCGATCTGGGAGAGAACATCCCGACACTTCCCCACGCTGTTCAGGAGTTTTTCCGTCGAATCGCGGATGAAGCCGATATTGTTGCTCACATACTGGCTCGGGGTATTGATCTCATGGGCGATTCCGGATGCGAGCTGACCGATGGATACCATTTTCTCCTGTTGCAGGATCCTGGCGTGCGCCAGTTTCAGATCCCTATAGGCTTTTTCCAGTTCCCGGTGCGATGCAATCAACTCGCTGGTGCGTTCCATCACCTTGGCCTCGAGCTCCTCGTTGAGTCGCTTCAGGGCCTCCTCGGCCTGCTTTCTCGCGGTGATATCGGCTACCATGCCGAAACTGTTGATTACATTTCCCTCATCGTCGTAAATACCCGTCGCTGAAACCGTAACCCAGATCTCTTCGCCGTTGTAGCGTCGATAGCGGCGCTCGTAAGGTCCTTTTGCTTTCTTGAAGCCGTTTCTCAATTTTTCCAGAAAGTCAGGTATGTCCTCCTCATACATAAAGTCGGTTACCGGACGGCCCAATATCTCATCTGCCGGATAGCCCAGGATTTCAGTCAACCTGGCATTCACGAAGTCTGTCCTGCCTTGCGCATCCAGGCTCCATACGCCTTCGCCCGCGAGATTGACGAATCTGCTGTATTTCTCCTCCTGCTGTTGCAGAGACTTGAAAGCCAGCATCAGGGAGAGCCGATCAGCCAGCCGCCTCCCTATCGCTTCAAATAGGCGAATCTCGGCGGTGCTCCATACACGCTCTTTTGAACATTGGTGAACGCCGAACTGCCAAGGTTCGTCTCCCTTGGGATAGATCGCCATCGACATGTTGGATTTGATCAGGTGCGTCTCGGAGAATGCTTCGCCGATTGGGTATCTGTTCCCCTCCCCAAAAGTCGCAGGGGCTTCGCTGTCGAGCAGGATCTGCAGCGAGTCTGCCATATCAGGCGTCATCGGGTAGAGGGTGCGGGCTGAATAGCCGCCGGGGTATTCCGGGTGTGTACGCTGCATGGATACTTGCAAGCTTTCAGCTTTGGGGTCGCAGGGATAGACCAGGAAGGCTCGGTCGCAATCGAATAAGGCGAGAACGGTATCGAGCACAATAACCATCATCTCGTCCAGGTCTCTGGTTCCCTGGATAGCCCTGTTGACCTGATCCATGCTTTCAAAAAAGTGAGAGTTCGAATCAGGAACGTCTGACACTGAATGTTCCTTATTATATGGCTTGGTCATGGCAGGCTACCTTGTTGACCATGTGTCGAGCTTGGTATCTGGTGTATGGCCCCCGTAGCCAGATAGCACAGCAGATATTCGATATTATAGTCGTTGAAGCAAGCCCAACAGGTGGATTGAGAGAATAAGCTTCCTGTGGCCAAACTGGGCTTTTATATGGTCGGATCGGCAGGTTAGAATGGGCGCTGATAGCTGGCCCAAGTATTTTATGTTCTTATTTTGGCTGCTTATAAGGTTCAGGATCCATTAAAACCTGGAATTGATCGGATCGTTTCTATGTGTTAATAATCCAGCATCGATACGATCGTTCATAGATCATAAGAAATTCTGATATACGTGCAATCCGGGGCGTGCACAAAGGAGAGTGATGGCTCATCTGATCTGGAATAAGGAGCTTGATACGGGTATAGATGTCATTGACGGGCAACACAAGCAGATCGTCAGTTATATCAATCAGCTACACGATGCGAAATTAACGAAAAACCGGGCTGTCATCGGCAAGGTCATCGACGATACTATCGAGTATACCGTGTCCCACTTCGGTTTTGAGGAGGCCTTGATCGAGGATGCCGGTTACCAGTTCTCGAGGCCACACAAACGGGTGCATGAGCTTTTCATCAAGCGGGTGGACGAATACAAGTCGCGTTTTGACGAAGGCGAGGATGTCTCCGATGAACTCCATGGTCTGTTGTCGAGATGGCTTTTCAGCCACATTCGCAACGATGATGCCGCCTATGTGCCAAGTGTAAAAGAATCCCTCGCAAGTGGAAAACGCAAACGTGGTTTTTTGTCGCGCTCTCTCGCGAAGTTCTTCGGTTGAAACTCCTCCGCCCTGTTATTCACTGAACATTTCAAAATCGCTGCATTTCTTGAGCGATAATCCGGCCAGGCTCTGACGCAGGGCTGAATCTCCCGTGTTTCGAACCTCCTGCTGTGTGGGGATAGTATGAATTATTGCCACATATGCAGTGCAATATTTACCTTACCGGTGGCGTTCGCGGCTATAGATTGAAACTGCCGAAAACGAGAAGACCAAAACGGCGGATCGAAGGGAAAGACAGAAGGCAGATACCGTCTGTGGATGTCGAAGATCATATTTTCAAATGGAGAATGGAGATGAATTTGAAGACTAAAATGCGTTTAACCGTAACGACCCTGCTGTTTACCACCACAACCACACTGCTCGCCCAGCCCCCACATAAGCCGGATCTGATCAGCGACGGTAACCGCTGGACCATTACCGCCTATGATGACAGCAGCACTGATCATACCCAGTGGGCGACCCAGGGGATCTGTTTCTATGCGGATGGCCTTGTCGGAACACATCAGCGTTACATCTGGGTTTCCGATACCTATCCCGATTGGAACGGACGAGCCACCCAGGAGGGTGATCAGATCTTCATGCATGGAGATTTCCAATGGCCATACGGTGTTGCCAGGGATGGTGGACATGACGGCATGGAGTGGGAGATAGTCAGCGAAAGCCGCGCCAATGGCGGAGCCGGTCACTGGAAAGAGTGGGTCGAGGACGGTGGCTTCGGTGTCACCATCGGGTTTGCCAACGCATCGCTGAAAAGGGTCGGTAAGTGTGAGTACCAGTCGGCTGATGAGGCATTGAAGGCCGGTCGCGAACTCGAACTGCCAAAAGATGATGAGGGCAAATACCAATACAATCCGTTCGGTGTATCCGAAGCTGTCAAGTAAACTGTTGTAATGAAACCAGAACAGGGCCTGTTTTGCGGCCCTGGACAATCCTGCAGAGGAACCTGCCGGAACGTCGATTCTTAGATCCCGTTTATTCACAGGCCGCCTTGTTTTGCGCAAGGTGGCTTTTTTTATCCGCTTCACCGGCCAATGAGAGCGAAGCGGGGATTGTTGGTAAAGATATCCATGTTTGAGAAGAGGGGGGCTGAGAATGGTTGGCAGCCGGTTTTATTGACCCCACTGGGTTCGGTTTACCGGATCGATGGATCGGGATTGATTGATATCTGTCATTGGTATTGATAGAGCTGATTGATGTATTATCGGCTTTATGATTGGTAGAATCGATTAACCCAATGAATCTGCGCGATTTGAAGTATCTGATTGCGGTTGCCGAGACCGAGCATTTCGGTCATGCGGCTGCCCAGTGCTATATCAGCCAGCCCACGCTCAGCGGTCAGATCAAGAAGCTGGAACAGGAACTGGGCGTCACCATTTTCGAACGCACCAACCGATCGGTTTCGACAACACCTATCGGCCTCGAGATCGTCAAGCATGCCAAGCTGATTCTGGAACAGGCCGATGTGATCAAGCAACTCGCCAGGGCGCAGCGTGATCCGCTGGCCGGGGCACTGCGCGTGGGCGCCATCCCGACGGTGAGCCCCTACCTGATACCGCTGATTCTCATGCCGCTCAAGGAACGCTATCCTCAGATGCGTCTGATTCTCTCCGAAGAGATCACCGATATGCTGACCCAGCGCCTGCTGGACCACCAGATCGATGTGGCGATTCTCGCCACCGAGGTGAAAGAGCCCGAGCTGGAGGTGGTGCCGTTGTTCGAGGAACCCTTTTGGCTGGCCCATCCAAGGAACCATGAACTCTACAACAAGGACGAAATCAGTCGCCGCGACCTGAGCCGCATCAACCTGTTGTTGTTGGCCGATGGTCACTGCCTGACCCATCAGGTGATGGACGTCTGTCGGGTCAAGGAGGGCGACATGGATAACGAGATGGCTGACTTGCGGGCCGCCAGCCTGGAAACACTGCTGCAATTGGTAGGTGCCGGCTTCGGCTGCACCCTGGTGCCCGCCCTGGCCGTGCAGGGGAGTTGGACTACCGATTCGGGTATTATCGCGCGCAAGCTGAATCTCAAAGATGCCTATCGCCGGGTACAATTCGTGTTCAGGAAGACCTTTCCCCGTAAAAAGGCCATCGAAGCGCTGGCGGATGTCATCCGATCTCGACTGCCCAATACCGTCAAAAAGCTCTAACGGGTGGACGGCTTGTCCGTACTGCCAGGAGTACCAGGAATATGACGACCCAAAAATCCAGCGATCAATCCAGCGATGGTGCGCAACGCTTTTCAGACCTGCTCCAGGTCGACAGCGACGGTATAGCGACACTGCTGCCGGGCGTACACCCATTGCCCAATCTTCTCTCCCTGGATGCCGAACAGGTGTTGCAGGCCTTCAGGGAGAGCCAGCTGAGGGACTTCACTCAGATCATCGATGAGCTGGAGTCCCCGGATAATCCCCTACACGGGCTGTTCGAGGATATGCGCAGCATCGCCGACAGGGAGCCGGGAAACAGCTTCAGCGAACTGGATCTGTTCAGGCCGGGAGCCTTGCGCGGGATGTTCCTCGAACTGCATCAGCACGTGATGTCCCATCCTGTCTGGAGTCATCCCTGTTTCGTGCGGATATTCCAGGCGGATTTCGATGTGCGGCAACTGCGCCTGTTCGCCACCAACTACTTTAACCAGGTAAAAAACACCCGCCAGTGCGTGGCCTTGGCGCAGGGGCGTTTTTCCGGATTCATCTCCCTGCCCTATGGCTGCCTCAACGAGCGTGTGTCCGAACTGGCGCAGATCATCCTGGCGCAGCTGCTGGCCGACGAGTACGGTGTAGGTACTCACAGCATAGAGAGCTATCCGGATCTGTCGAGCCTGCTCAACTCCACCACCCATATCGTCATGTACCGGCAGCTCTTCGAAGGGCTCGATATCCCCTTCGAAGCCCAGGATGTACCTATGCTGCATGGGGTGGCGGATAATGTCCTTACCCAGCGCCTGCTCGCGGGTCATCCCTCGTTCAGCCTGATGGAGTCTCTGGCTTCGGTGGGTCTGGGCATGGAGTGGGGTGTGCCCGAATTCTTCAGCCTGCTGCTCGGCGGTATGATCCGCTGGGCCTGGCATGAGAACGTTGCCTTGACTCAACGCCATCTCATGGTCTTTATCGCCCATGTGCAATACGATGTGCTTCACGCCATCTCGGTAATGCTGGCTACCAGCCTGTTTGGCCATGAGCCTGGGACCCTGGGACGTATCAAGCAGGCGACCAACATGCTGATGTCGAGCCGCTACAACATGATGAGTGATATCTATCGGCAGTTGTTCGAAGAGCCCTGTGCCGATATCGATGGGATCGGTCTCGATCTGCGCTACCGGATAACTGACCGACGCATCGAGACCGCCCTGTTGGCGGCACGCCAGGAGGTGGCCGACAGCCGTGTTGTCAACGCATCGGACTATAAGGGCAGTCGCCGGCTTCCCTTTGTCTTTGTCGATTAGTACTCTTTCAATATCTCATTGCAAAGAGTACTGGTGTGAGCGCTTGATTATGCGACAAGATATTAGTGATGCGGCCGAGACATTCCGTAAACGCCTGATCGCCACAGCCAAGGGGCCCCGTGGCGCCAAGGATATGACCCGTGACGAGGCGCGCGAGGCATTGGCGTTCCTGCTCTCATCCGAAGCGCACGCGGCACAGGTGGGGGCATTTCTCACAGCAATGCGTTTCAAGGGGGCACGGGTCGAGGAGATGAAGGGTTTTCTCGATGCCATGGAAGCGAGTGCGACTCTGATTGCGCCCCGGGTCGATGGTCTGCTCAATTGCAACGGCCCCTACGATGGACGAAAAAAAGCGCTCCATCTCAGCCTGGCGGCGGCCATCGTCAGTGTCACCGCAGGCGTGCCGGTGGTGATGCACTCCAGCAGCGGGTTGCCGCCCAAGGATGGCGTCACCACCGCACGCCTGCTGGAGGCATTGGGTATTCCTGCCTACCGTGAACCGCAACGGGTTGCCGCGGATATCGAAGAGAAGGGATTCGGCCATCTGCATGCCAGTTGCTACCTGCATGGTGTGGAGCGCTTGAAGCCGATTCGTCAGAGCCTCTTCTATCGATCCTTTCTCCATGCCTGCGAGGTCATGCTCAATCCCGCGGCTGCGGCCTGTTCACTGCTGGGCGCGGCACATGAGGGCTTTCTGGAGCGATTCGCCAGGGCTGCGGGTGAGCGGGGACAGCAGCGCGTAATGGTTGTACAAGGGCTGGACGGCTGTGACGAGCTGCCCCTGGCGCCGGTTGCCGTTGCCGATTTCAGCAAAGGCAAAGTGGCTAAATATACCCTCGATCCCGCCGATTACGGGTTGAGGCACCAACCTCACCACCCCTGCGAGCCCGTGGAAGCCACAGCGCGCATTGTCGAGGATCTGTTTGCTGGCAAGAGCGACAGACATCTCGACCCCGTTATCTACAATGCGGGGGTCAGGCTATACCTAGGCAGCCGGGTGGAGGATATCGGGGCAGGTGTTCAAATGGCGAAGGGGTTGCTCGAGTCAGGGCAGGTGGCTGAGCGATTGCGTGAACTGCAGCACTGAACAATGGTTTAAAGGATGCCCGGCGTGGCAACCATTGGTTCAATAGCTACTCATGGTGTGTAAATCAGGAAACAGGGATGAATGCATTCGTATTGATTTTGAGGTCATTGTTGATCGTGTCTGCGGTCGGTGTGGCAGTCGCGGACGAAATATACCAATGGCGGGATGCAAACGGGAAGATACATTTCGGCGACCGGCCGCCTGTCAGGGAACAGGCTACCGCGGTCAACGTTAAACCCAACCTGTATCATGCGCCTGAGATCGAAGTGATATCCGGTTCCAGCTACTGGCAGGAAAAGGTGGTTATGTACAGCACCCAGCGTTGTGGCTACTGCAAAAAGGCCCGTCGATATTTCAAGCGCAATGCGATCCCCTATGTGGAGTACGATGTGGAGACCAGCCAGAGAGGCAAGCGCGACTACAAGAAACTGGGGGCAACGGGGGTGCCGATCATCCTCGTGGGCGAGCGGCGTATGAACGGTTTTACCGAGGCGGGTTTTCAGGAGTTCTATAAGAGCCGATGACGATCCTGAACTGAGTGTTATGGGTAACCAGGATTCCAAATACATGGTGCTGCTTGGCGCGCCAAAGTTGATAACTCTTGAACAAAACAAACGAAATATCTGCGTTCATCTGCGTTCATTCGCGGACTGAATATGCTCTGCGCCTATTGCGGTCCAAATGGCTGCTGTTGGTGTTGATAATGTCGATCACAGCCTGCGGCCAGGGCCCCCGTGATCATCAGCAGACCCTGCTGGTGTTCGGCACGCTGCTGGACATCAAGGCCTACACCGACAAGCCGGCGCAGTTCGCCGCCGCGGTCAGGGACCTGGAGCAGACCTTCCAGGAGATGCACCGGGATTGGCACGCCTGGAAAGGTGAGGGTGAACTGGTGCGCCTCAACAGGGCGATCGCCCGGGGCGATGCGGTGACGGTCACCCCCGAGTTGGCCGAGCTGCTGCGTCTGGCCAAGCGCTATGCACTGCAGAGCGATAATCTCTTCAACCCCGCGATCGGCGGGTTGATCGCGCTGTGGGGTTTTCACAGTGACGAACCACCGGGCGGGCCTCCGCCCGATGCAGGCGCGATAGCGGCACTGGTCGAAGCGGCGCCCTCCATGTCACAGCTCCGAATCGAGGGGAATCGGGTCTTCTCCTCGAATCGGGCGGTCTCGCTGGATCTGGGTGCTTTCGCCAAGGGTTATGCGTTGAATCTCGCGATTCGGCGGCTGCAGGATTTCGGTATCGGGAATGCCATAGTCAATGCAGGCGGTGACCTTTGTGTCTCCGGGCGTCACGGTGAGCGGCCATGGGCGATCGGTATTCGACATCCACTGGGTGAAGGGGTGATCGCGTCAGTCGAGGCAGCGGATGGCGAGTGTGTACTTACTTCCGGCAACTATGAACGCTATCGGGAGTATGAGGGGATTCGCTATGCCCATATCATCGATCCGCGTACGGGCTACCCGGTTGCGCATATAGCCTCGGCGACGGTGATCAGCAGGGATGGAGGGCTGGCCGACGCGGCTGCCACCGCCTTGAGTGTCGCCGGTCCGGAGCGCTGGCGGGAGATCGCCACCGGGATGGGGCTGAGCGACGTGATGCTGGTGGATGAGAACGGCAATGTCCATCTGTCGCCGGCGATGCAAAAGCGAATCAATTTAGAGCAGTCCGCGAATGAACGCTAATTAGTGCCCATCCAGAAATAACTACAAAAGATTGGTTGGTGGGAAGCGTTGGGTAGTATGACGTAATACCTTTTACCAATGTTCCTTAAAGACCTGTTTCAATCGATTGTCCGCTCGCTTCGAGATAATGTCATGCATCCGTGTTCTCAGCGTTTCGTTGCTCTTATAGAGACTTAGCGACTTTATGATATCCGCGGCCTGGGTGATTTGCGCTTCCGGGAGGATGGCCAGTAAGTAATCCATCGCCTGTTGGGACCGATGTAATGCCATTGCCTCAATAAGCTTACCGTGTACAAATCCGAAGCCATCGCTTTCAAATGCGTTCTGTAAGGCGGCGAAGGCCTGAGGATCACTGCAATGCGCCAGCGCCAGCGCGGCATATTCTCTGACCTCTTCTTCATCATGATCGAGATGGTCTGCGACAAATGCCAGGGAATATTCGGGTTCGATGGACATGAGTTGATCGAAACACTCACCTATGACATAAGCATCCTCATCACCGTCGAGCACTTTTTCCCGAAGAAGTAATTCTGCTGTAGATGGGTTGATATGGGAGATTGCCTTCACAGCACCTAAACGTGCTTGTGGTTCTTCGTCATGAAGCAAGGCTAAAAGCACAAAGACAATTCTCGAATTGGCGGACAGGGTCAGTCCGAATGCTGACCAGCAGCGTACCTCGACGGCTGAGTCTACATGGCCTCCCCATACCGGTTCATGTTGTTTCACAGCGATGGCTGCGGTATAGAAATCATCGTTGATGTAATCCAGTTCATATAGAGTCTTGATGATCGATTTTTTGGCGAAACAGCCCTTATCCTTGTCTGGTTTGTCGG
>JBNKLI010000094.1:0-2715 GCA_050292275.1 Candidatus Thiodiazotropha sp. | reverse complement strand
CAACGATCGGCAACAGCAGCTTCTGGTTGTTGTTTTCGACATAGGATAATAAGAATCTAAGTTCCTCCAAGCCGTAGTTTGAATGTGTATATTTTTCTGTAATAACAACAAGAAATACATCGGCTCTCGAAATCGCTTCTTTTATTGATCCTCGCCACTCATACCCAAGTTGAGCATCCATACGGATAACCTCGTGCTCTTCCTTCAGGTTGTGAATAAGCAAAGATTCTATTTCCGAACCATCTCTGCTTGTGGATATAAATATTTTTGCCACGTACTTAATCCTTATTGAGCCCTAACATCTAAGCATTTGTCTGCCGTGCGCAGCATGGCGGATAAATGACTGTTGGACTAAGCCGCCCATCAGCGTGGCACACTATTTAGTAAAGGGAAAAGTTTTTCACAGGCATGGCGTGGCACGGCAGCCGGTGCCTTTGATATGCTGGAGATGAGCTTCCATCGGCCTTCATCGGCCATCACTATGCTTCCTTTTGTGTCCTGATATCCCTAATTTATCGCCGTTTTCCGGTAATTTCCAGCCATTGACACAGGGAGGCACCTGGCCCGCCGGCGCAGACCATCATTTTCAGGGCGAATCGCTTTCCTCAGCAGTCTCTCATCGTCGTCGCATCGTGTGTACCTGCACTCTGTGAGGCATCACTTCGCCGATCAGTCTGAGCTGTCCGATTCTGCATACCGGGCAATGGTAGATTGGTGCTTCGTACTCATCGATAATACTCGCCTCTTTGGCTTTCTCTTCCCATACGTCCAGCGCCGCACGGATCTGCGTCAACCGCCGGGCACGACAGCATCCCGCCAGAAAGCCGTAATGACGAATCCGGGTAAATCCCTTGGGCAGCACGTGCAGCAGATAACGTCGCACAAACTCCTCGCCGTCCAGATGCATCGTCTTGGATCGCTCGTTGTCTGAGTAATCCTTGTAGCGCAGCTTCACACCGTCTTCATCGACGTTCAAAATACGGGCATTGGTGATGGCGATGCGGTGGGTATAGCGGGCCAGGTAGTCAACAACGCTGTCGGTGTGGTTCAGGCAGTGTTTGGCGTAGACCACCCAGTCCTGCGCCATTAGCTCATCGAGCATCTGTTCGATCTCGCCGTACCGCGTGACCCGCGCGAGCTCGCCGGCATCGGCACACCGACGCAGTGCACTGACCATAGCACCTCGAAAGTGGCGCGAGAGCGCCTTGACCGGGAAGAGATAGTTGCCCTTGGCCGCCCGCCACTGGCCATCATCACTGATCGCTCCGCCGGGCACCAGGCAGTGCAGGTGCACATGCTGGATCAGGGTTTGGCCCCAGGTGTGCAGTACCGCGCTCATCCCCAACTGGCCGCCCAGGTGTTTGGGATTTTCACCGAAACGCCTAAGTGTCTGCCACGCATTTTGAAACAATAGTCGGTAGATCACCTCGGGATGGAGTTGTACCCAGCCATTGAGGCGGTGCGGTAGCGTAAAGACCAAGTGATAGTATGTCACCGGCAGCACCGCGCTATGCTGGCGTTCGGCCCATTGGTGCGTGGCGCGGCCTTGGCACTGTGGGCAGTGGCGATCCCGGCAGCTATGGTACCAACACTGCTCCTCAGCGCAGCGTTCGCAGCGCAACAATTGCCCCCCCATCGCCTCGGTGCGGCAGGCCAGCAGGTGGCCACACACTTTGCGCCTATGCCCGTCGAGCGAGCTTTCATCGAGGAAGCAGGCCAGGGCGTTCTGAACCGTAGCGGGGCTATCCATGGCTCACCCCGAGGGCGCTCACCAGATCGGCATGGCCTCGGGCGCCGTGTTGATCACTGGGCACCCAGTGCACATAGCGCATGGTCGAGCGCAGGTTCTGGTGACCGAGTAGGCGTTGGAGCTGATGCACCGGCAGGCCGTTCTCCAGTTGATGGGTCGCATAGGCGTGACGCAGACCGTGTATGCCGCCGACTTTATCGATACCCGCCTTAGCTTTGGCCCGGCGAAAGATCCGCTGTGCGGTGCTGATATTGAGGTGTCTTTGCGGCTGCTGTTCATTGGGAAATAGCCAGTCAGTGGGGCGCTGTAGTTGCCAGTAATGGCGCAGCTGCTGGTACAGGCTTGGGGCGATCAACACCTGACGATCCTTCGCGCCTTTACCCTGTTCGATACGCAACAGCTTGCGCTCGCCATCAATGTCGCCTACCCGCAGCGATACCAGTTCGCTGACGCGCAAGCCGCAACCGTAGCAGACCTCCAGGAGCATGCGATGCTTGGGGTTTGAGCAAGCCGTTATGATCCGCGCCACTTCATTGCGTGTGAGTAGTTCCGGTATGCGTTGTTGGCGTTTGGGTACCACCCATGAGAGCTCGAAATCCTTCCGCCCAAGGACTTTCACGTAGAAAAACCGCAAGCCATTGAGATAGAGCCGGCAACTGGCAGGCGAAAGCTGGCGTTCAAGTGCCAGGTATTTGAAAAAGGCTTGTATCTGTGCCGGTGATAAGCGATCGGGTGATCGGTGATAGTACTCGGCCAGCTTGGTTACCGCATAGAGATAGCTTTCATGAGTACGTGGGGAGAAGCCACGCAGTTTCATGGCCTCGATCATCTGTTTACGTAAAGGTGTCATCGTTGCAACTCCTCTTTGGTTACGACCCACATGGGTCTAAAGAGAAGTTTTGTCGATGACGATTGGTGAGAGGGTTATTGAGGGGGAGCTACCGCGGAGCGGTTTAGTTCAACAT
>JBNKLI010000093.1:0-6204 GCA_050292275.1 Candidatus Thiodiazotropha sp. | reverse complement strand
ATCCGAGTACACCTCCATTGCAGAGCGGTCAGAGAAGCTCAAACAAGACAATGAATCGGCAAAGGAAGCAAGTCAACCGAGCGGCTTATTCCCATTTGCAGGAAACCCACGCAAAGAGATGCCCAAAGGCCTGCCGTTTCGACTGAAAGACTATCTAGAACTTGTGGATTGGACGGGGCGTGCCATCCAGGAAGACAAACGAGGCCACATTCCAGCTAACCAACCGCTGATACTGCAAAGGCTGCAGATCGAACCCCAGCATTGGCTCTACATGACCCAGCACTTCGAAAGCAGCTTCAAAGGCCTGGTGGGTGCCAGCTACAAACTGAAGGCGGCCTGCCGAAAACTGAAGTATCAGCGAACGCCCAACCTTGGTGTTGCTTTACGCTATTTCTCCTAGACGTTCTCGCCTAAGACAAGTCGGATGTGGAATCAGCTTCATGCTGAGGGATGTGGCTGGCTCCTGTTTCACATAATGGGAACAGATTGGGGTGTCTGTACCTGATGACAACCATTTTTGATGTCCAAAGTGATGCTGCAAGCCTGGTGTCAACAGGTTTTTGTTGGGGGAATATTCCGATAGGCTTTGGGGTGGGTGTCTAGGTTTTTTCATCAAAGAGTATTGCGAGCATATTTGGCGGGTCTCCCCTGTACCGATCGGCAGGAAACCCGGGTGAAATGCCCGGGCTGGTCATCATGAAGGCTGTCTCCCAAACACAATATGTGAAAATGCCTACATTTCCGTGTAGTCGGGTTCCGAAATAGATAATTGAACAATTTCTGACGAATATCGTGATGCAATAACTTTGATTGTTCATAGATCATGGAGGCGTGACGACCAAATTCGACCAACCAAGTATTAAATCATAACGATAACACCGAAAATGTAGACATCCACCACCAACTTCTTCCATCTTTAAACCGTGATAGTGTTTCTCCCTTCAAATGATATCTGTCCTAATTCTTTCACGGAAAATACTATGCACATCCACACCACTCCAAAGGCAGCGGTAACTCCATAGCTGAATACTCTATGTGAATAATTGTTCTATGATCAGGCCGCGTTGTCTCTCGTGACGAGTGGAACAGTAGAGGATTCATCAATGTGTACAGCCGTTCGGTGTCGGAGTATGCTACAGCCAGATGGTTAGTGATATCGTCAGTGTTGTTCCTTACAACACTTTTATCCATTCAACCTCAACACATAGGGAAAGACAATAATTTTAGGGACTCGCAATAAACAGAACCGATCAATCCCAAGCCTCAAAGAGCTCCAGTAGACTGCAATCGAAGCAAGGCTTTGTTGCCTTGATCCTGATCTATAAAAGCAACTGGTGAGGCTCTGGAAGGTGTCGCCATAGGTGACAGTAATATCGACTGACCAGACCGGCGGTTAACTTGTTCCGTAGTGCCTCTATGGCCGCACGGACTGAAAAGTGCCAAATCGGTATGTTCAAGGATAGAGCGAATCATGAGAGAGAATCAAAAGATAGCGTACATAGACACAGTTGCACAACGTCAACTTGGGATTGGCTACTCTTAATATCGTCTTTATCTAATCGTTTCCTTCTATCCGGTAGAGACATTCATATTTCTCTTTACCTGTACCCTTATCCCGAATCTCGCGGATGATGATAAGCGGAAAAAGGGAGTCACTCATAGTCTTTAGGAAATTCTGCATTTGTGCCAAATCGTAACAAAGTGAGGTGAACATATGGCGGATTACAACGGCAAAGAAGAAGCGATCGATCTCCCTTCAAACCAGAATACCGAAGCCAACACGATATATGATGTGCGTCCTCCTAACCTGCCGGCAGGTGCCACTCCAATCTATGATGACGAATTGTGTGCGGTAATTGGCTATTTTCATGAAGGTTCCGCGGGGATTAACAGGCACTATAACCTCGATGGCAAAGTAGTATGTGCGGTAGAGAAGGGGCTGGAAAGCCCACTGATCGATCCAATCGATCTGATATTTTTCGCTGGTGGGATCTTTCGAGTCGTTGGCAAGGGCCTGTTTACCACTGCGGCAAAAAGCGTCCCTAAGTTCGCCGCGCGTTCCGGTGTAAAAATGGCAGGGAAGTTTCTCGCCACTTCGGTGCTCGGCGCGATGCGTGCCGCGTTTAAAGGACTCTCGATACGCAGCTTGAAATTTACAGCGACAACCGCCGCACGCATGGCAGCAAAAGGACGCCATGTGCCATTACATATTCTGCATCTCGCCATCAAATACGGAAAACGTAGCGTGGATCCCCAGGGTGTCAAAGGCGCTTTTTTGTACACGACAAAGATGTTCAAAAACGGTACTGCATACACCCTGGAGGTTGTCGTGAGAGAGAGCGATTGGACCATTCTCCATTTTTTATACAAGTAATTCGTCTTTTTATATATGATCATTTACATGAATACTAAACCCATTCGCCTTAAAACCGAATCAAGGCATTATCAATGTTATGCGAGCACGAACTGGGAGCAGGACTCCCTGACTCTGTCAGTCATATTCACCTATTCTGACGATGATTCCGATCAGAACACTTGGACACTCTCCGACAGATTGAGTCAGGAATTCAATATCGACCAAGGTGACTATCGAATTGTACTGGGGGAGATGGATGTTTTGCTGGACAAAAGCAGACGCCTGAAATCAATGGAAATACGGACAAACCCAGCAACCTGGGACTCAGGCACACTGCTCCCGGTGTCAGGCGGCCAAGATGATATGAGTATCGATTTCATGGTTGACTACGATGAAAACCGAATCGCAAGTCATGATCTGCCGATTCGAATCATCTACGACCAGTCAAACCGGGCTCTAAGCTTTTACTTTGCGGACTTTGCCAGTTCACGATGGGTAGCCGTTGCCGATGGATTTGTTGTGGGGACGACAGCTGACCACTATCTTAGTGAGTTTCGCCTGTTCGACATCATTAGAAGTAAAGATGGGGTGCAGATCGGTCACCCTTCACAGGATATCCTGAAATCCGCAAGAGACTGACAGATAAAGGGACAGCTTACTTGATAGCTCAAATATCGCAGTTCATGCCATCAGAAGTCGCTTTCATCAACCCGCGGGTCTGGGAATGACGACCAACCACCATCTTTGATCTGCATTGGGGTGGCTCCTATGGCCTGGTTTACCCGATAAACGGGTATTCGCTTCAACAGGCGGGATCTCTCTCAGACTGCCGAATCCATATAACATGAAGAAAAATAAGAATAATTTCAATTCTGACATGTAAAAAAAGATTGCTCTCTATGTGTTTAATTTTATACATCCATAAAAATTAATAATAACACATCAGATATTCTAATTTGACAAAATTTTCCCAAAAACACTTACTGAAAAAGTGGTAAATCGTTTCGTGCGACCTGGCTTCGCCTCTATCCAATGGGTGAGGCTCATACAGCAATGGAACCGATGCCGCTCAAATCAGCTTCCGTGACTCTGCAGTCAAACATGGGGCTTGGCTTGGATCAGACCGGGTAATTCATGGCGCTGTTCGACATTGCACGGGTCTGCAACCAGTAATTTTTTACCTGGTGTGGTTATGTTTAAATTTTTCTGCTCCATCGGCATTTCCATTGCCGCGTTCTCTTTTTCACTGTCGCAGGCCAATGCGGCCAGCACCACCGGCTGGAACCACAACGGTGCTGAATGTCCGGTTTGTCACGACATGTCGAGCAATAACTACTGTGGCAACTTCGTGTTGTTCCAATGCGATCTGCAGACACCCAACAGTGGCATCAGACCCGTGCGCTTCTGGAGCGGTACCGGCCCCAACTCTTTTGCCGACGGAGACGCCACCTATGACGGTCCCTGTGAAGTCTGCCACACCAGCACCAGGCATCACCGCAACGACGGCAGCGGCTTGTCGCCCCATTTCGACGGCCAGGTCTGCACAGACTGCCATCTGCACAGCGAAGAGTTTTCGGCGCCCTTCAGGCAGCTCCACCAAACTCACCTTTACGACCCGAAAGGGAGCGTCATCGAGGATATCGGTAACAAGACTGAAGCGGAGATCTGCCTGACCTGCCACGAGACCTTTCCGGTGGGACTGAATTTCGCCGACGGTCTACCCATCGAAACGACCAGGGTCTGTGATACATGCCATAGCCCCGGCGGGCTGGTGAACGGCTCGGCCATGGCCAAGGCGAACACTTTCGACGGTATCTATGAAGCCGACGGCCTGAGTCTCAAACCCGGAAACGAGAAATGGTGCGTATCCTGCCACGACGCGGACAACGCCCTTATCAGGGGCACCCCGGCCCCCAACGTCGCCGGTCAGGATCTGGACAGCGATGGCGTCTACGACTACGGCTACTACGTCACCGGCCACAAGATCGACTGCCTTGAGTGCCATGATCCGTTGAAGCCACACATCGACGGCAGGCACAGGACATACCAGAGTTCGCTCGGCAACCACCAGGAGGGCTACCGCCTGAGGTCGAAGAACGGCAGGGCCCTGAAAATGCCCCGCCCGCACCGTGGACCGGCGATGGACGACGCCAATCTGTGTACCTCCTGCCATCCCAAGGACGAGGTCCTGGGGTCGGGGGCCAGCTACGCCGAAAGATTGGCCGATATGAGCCATACCAACTACATAAGCCGCAAAAGCAACGGCGGCGCGAGCTCCGAGGGGTATGGCCTGCATATGCTCCACTTCTATTTCGCCATGAGAAGTCCGGAAGTGGATTCGGACTACGATGGCGTACTCGATTCCAATGTCAGCTGCACCACCTGCCACAACGTACACGGCGCGAGAAATTCGCGCATGATAAGGAGTGGCGAGTTGTCGCACCATCCCGCCGAGGCCAACGCCGATCCGGGTTTCGATTTTATCTATTATCGGAAGTCTCCGGACACTTTCACCGCAACCTACCCGGCACCCCAGGGAAGCTATCGTGTTTACGCCTGGGGTGCCGAGTACTATAACCGGGCTTCCAACGTACCCTACATCATCAACACCGCATCAGGTGCCCGGACCGTATATCTGAACCAGAAGAGCAACCAGTTTCTGACCCTGGACAAACCGGGACTGCTGGTCAACGACGGCAGATGGAACAGCCTGGGAAGCTTCACCTTCGGCCCGAACGGATCCGTGGTGGTGTCGACCCGTGACACCAACGGTGCCGTGATCGCCGATGCCCTCTTCTTCGAGGATACCAGTGGCCAGAGCGACAGCCTGGTCGAACATACGGCCGCGATCTACGATACGACACAGGCCTGGAAGACCTTCGTCGATCCTCAGCCCGGCAGCGGCTCATCGGTCTACAACGGCAGTCTGCGCTTTGTCTATGAGGTGCTGCCCGATCCCAACGCCGAGATTCGGGATAGCATCGGCATGCAGTTCCGCAGTGGCTTCGGTCAAAGCGGAAATCTTCAGTATTGCCGGGGCTGTCACGGCAAACCATCCAACTACGGCCGGGTCGTCAAGACCTACCCCATGGTCCTGGGCGCCTGGGCGGTGCCGAATCTGGTGACGCCCGGCAACAGGCAGGTCGAGTTGACGGCCAGGGTGTTGCATCATGGCGACTCGGTGGAATCGGTAAGCGTCGATCTCACACCGCTGGGCATCGGCGGGCCACCCATGGCCATGGCCTATAGCGGCCGCGAACAGCTGGCGACCCTGGATGACGGGAGCACTGTCCAGGGACGTGACCTCTACAGCCTGTTCGTCACCGTGCCCGACAGCGTCGCGGACAACCTCTACCAGTTGACCGTCACGGCGACGGACAGCGCGGGGGTGACAAGCAAAAACCATATCCTGCTTTATGTGGCACAGGAGGGGGAGATCGTCATCGATGACAGTGAAGCCGAATTCGTTGGAGACTGGATGCCCTATGTAACCGCTCCCGACCAGTTCGGCCCGGGTCTCCACTTCAAGGATATCGCCAACGGTGGCGCCAAGGTCATCTACCGGCCGAGCATTCAAGAATCGGCGGACTACTACCTCTTCGCCTGGTGGTCCCAGGGCAGCGCGAAGTGGAGAGCCACGAATACGCCCTATGTGGTCAATCATGCAAACGGCAGTGAAAGTATACGGGTCGATCAGACGGACGCCGGGCCCGGCGGCGGTCAGTGGCACTGTCTTGGAGGACCATACAGGTTCAATAAGGGCACGGATGGAACCATCGAAATCAACGACAACGCCAACCACAAGTGGGTGGTCGCCGATGCGATCAAACTGGTGCCCGCCGCTTCGC
>JBNKLI010000092.1:0-10570 GCA_050292275.1 Candidatus Thiodiazotropha sp. | reverse complement strand
CCCGGGTCTTGTCCAGGTTGCGCACGGCGGCGTCGAGCTGGCTCTCCGAGGAACTCTTCTGCGCCAGCAACTGGCGGATGCGTTTGACCTCCTTGCGGTAATAGGCCAGATCCACCTCCAGCGTCGCCCGCTCCTGCCGGTTGGCCTCCAGCTCCAGATCGATGAAGGTGGTGTCGAGACAGGCGAAGGGGGTATCCGCCCGGGTCTCGTCGCCCACGTCGCCGGTCACCCTCTCCACCCGCCCGCTGGTCTCCGCCGACAGCACCAGCCGCGTGCGCTCGCGGGTGAAGCCGGAGAGCACCTCCTGACGGTAAGCGGGCTCCGCCGTCACCAGCGACTCCTCCGCCTGCAGCGGCGTGGCGACCAGACAGCCAATCAAGAGAGAGCGGGCAAGGGTGTCTTGCATAAGAACTCAGGCCTCCTGGCTGAGAAATTGTGCAATAACAGAATAACCCATAGCGGCATGGGGGGGTGAACGACCTTAGCAGGGAGTGAGAACCCTTCCCTACCTGAAATTCGAAGTGTAGGGTGCGGCTCGCCGCACCGAGACATAGCCTAAGCAGGAAGCACTCCACTCTGACGCAAACCCCCATTCCAGGATACAATAGTCCACATCCCACCATTCAGCATTAAATTCAACAGGTTATGTCGATCACCCGCAGGCAGATTTTCGAACACCTCACCCTCTCCCGCACCCGTGAGCTGCTGGCCCATCTTGGCGTAGAGGGCCTCTCCGGTCTCAACAAGGGCGATCTCGTCGACAGACTCAGCCGCAGGAGCAGCCTCAAACCGGAAGCGGTGCTCACTGCGCTCAAACGCGATGAACTCAAATCCCTGTGCGAGACAATGGAACTCGACAGCAGCGGCCGGGAGAAGCAGCGGCTGATCGACCGACTCCTGGGCAGTGAACCCGCACACGACATGCGGGCGGAGAAGCCCGCCACACCTGGACGGAAAAAGAACAAGACCGCCCAGCCGCAGCACCAGAGCGCCCAGTTCGTCCAGGCCTTCCGCAACATCGATGACGTGCTGTGGAAAGAGGCCGGCTGCACCACCGAGCTCGACTACACCGAACAGACCTCCTGGATGCTCTTCCTCAAGTACCTCGATGATCTGGAGTGGCAAAAAGAGCAGGAGGCCGATCTGCTCGGCAAGCCATACAGCTACATCATCGACGAGTCACATCGCTGGTCTCGCTGGGCCGCGCCGAAGAGGTCCGACGGCAGCTTCGACCACGACACCGCCCTCACAGGCGACGACCTCATCCGCTACGTCGACAACGAGCTCTTCCCCTACCTGCAAGGCTTCAAGCAGCGTGCCGCCGGCGCCGACACCATCGAGTACAAGATCGGCGAGATCTTTAGCGAGATTAAGAACAAGTTCCGCAGCGGTTACAGCCTGCGAGACGCCCTGGAGTATGTGGACGAGCTGCGCTTTCGCTCCCAGCGGGAGAAGCACGAACTCTCCCACCTCTACGAGGCCAAGATCCGCAACATGGGCAACGCCGGACGCAACGGCGGAGAGTACTACACCCCACGCCCCCTCATCCGCGCCATGATCAAGGTGGTCAATCCCACTATCGGCGAGAAGATCTACGACGGCGCCTGCGGCTCAGCGGGCTTCCTCTGTGAGTCCTACGACTACCTGCGTTTTGACGAAAAAGGCCACTCACGCACCGACCTCACTACCAGCCAGCTCACCACCCTGCAGCGCGACACCTTCTACGGCAAAGAGAAGAAGAGCCTCGCCTACGTCATCGCCATCATGAACATGATCCTCCACGGCATCGAGGCGCCCAACATCATCCACACCAACACCCTGGCCGAGAACATCAGCGACATCCAGGAGAGGGACCGCTACCAGGTCATCCTCGCCAATCCCCCCTTCGGCGGCAAAGAGCGCAAGGAGGTACAGCAGAACTTCCCCATCAAGACCGGCGAGACCGCCTTCCTCTTCCTGCAGCACTTCATCAAGTACCTCAAGGCCGGCGGCCGCGCCGCCGTGGTGATCAAGAACACCTTCCTCTCCAACACCGACAACGCCTCTATTTCCTTACGAAAGGAGCTGCTGGAGAGCTGCAACCTCCACACCGTCCTCGACTGCCCCCAGGGCACCTTCCAGGGTGCTGGGGTGAAGACCGTGGTGCTCTTCTTCGACAAGGGCGCGCCGACCAGAAAGGTCTGGTACTACCAGCTCGACCCCGGCAGAAGCCTGGGTAAGACCAATCCTCTCAATGACGACGACCTTGCCGAGTTCGTCGCGCTGCAAAAGCGTTTCGCCGAATCGGAGAAGTCCTGGTACGTCGATGTCGCAGATATCGATGCCGCAACTTGGGACCTTTCAGTGAAAAATCCCAATCGCACCGATGAAGTGGTCCTGCGCGAACCGCAGGAGATTATAGGAGAGATGGCGCGGCTTGATGCAGATAGTGCGAAGATCCTTGAAGGGATTCGGGAGTTGTTGTGAAGGCTGGTTGGAAAACAATAAGTCTATCGGAGGCATTCATAATAAAGCCACCGAAGAAGGAAGCCAGACAAAAGCTTGATAGTACTGATTTGGTTTCTTTCGTTCCAATGAATGATCTTGGCGAAACTGTAAAGTACTTCCAACCCGAACAAGAGAAGTCACTAGCCGATGTCGCAGGGAGTTACACATATTTTTCTGAAAACGATGTATTACTGGCTAAGATCACACCATGCTTTGAGAATGGAAAACTAGGCATAGCCAGAGATCTGCGCAATGGGGTGGGGTTTGGATCAAGTGAATACATTGTCTTCCGCTCAACAGGGAGGGTACTTCCTGAGTATCTCTATTACTATCTAGCACAAAAAAGCTTCAGAGAAGAAGGACAGCGCGTTATGTCTGGCGCTGTTGGACACAAGCGAGTTCCGAAAGAGTTTATTGAAAACTACCGAATACCACTGCCGTCTCAGGAAGAACAACGACGCATCGTCGCTATTCTAGACGAGGCCTTTGCGGGCATCGCAACCGCCACCGCCAATGCCGAGAAGAACCTGCAAAACGCCCGCGAGCTGTTTGAAAGCACCCTGCAATCAGTCTTTGCCGAAAAGGGTGGGGGGTGGAAGATGGCTCAGGTTAAAGATGTCGCTTCGCATTGTCTGGGGAAAATGCTGGACAAAAATAAAAACAAAGGTGAGTTTAAACCCTACCTGCGCAACCTAAATGTCAGGTGGTTTGACTTTAATTTGGATGACTTAATCGAAATGCGCTTCCTGCCACAAGAGACAGAGCGCTATACGGCTATCAAAGGTGATTTGATGGTTTGTGAAGGCGGGTACCCTGGAAGAGCGGCAATATGGGAAAAGGACGAGCCGGTGTATTTCCAAAAAGCTATTCACCGTGTAAGGTTCAAGCATCCAGAATACGCAAAATGGTTGCTGTACTTTTTATATTTATCTGATGCCACTGGTGATTTACGCAAGTATTTTACAGGCGCAGGGATTCAGCACTTCACAGGCAAAGCCCTTGGTGCAGTAGTTTTTCCGATGCCTCCGTTATCCGCAGCAAGAGAGAAATTAAGCTTGCTTGATCATATTATGCAAGAAACAAAGAAGCTTGAAGGAACATATGAGCATAAGTTGCATGAACTGGCAGAGCTAAAACAATCCATCCTCCAAAAGGCCTTCGCCGGAGAGCTGCAATAGAACACCGAGCATGTGTGAGCACATGAACAAAATCAGCAATAATCTCTCTAAGGGACACACTGAAATGATCCACCCTACCCTCAATACACCAGGGAGGACCGAGGTGGATGGATTCAATCTAACTTGCTGTTATTATTAGTCTTATGGAAAAGGCACACGCAATCAATCCACATCGCATCGCATGGTGCTGTGATGAGCAGGGGCTCACGATTGAGCAACTGGCGAAAGACGTTGGCATTGCACTAGCCACTCTAGAGCGAGCAATAGATGGCGAAGACGCTCTAAGTATCAATCAGTTACGAAATATCGCCGCCTACTTTAATCGCGGAATGCTCTTTTTTTTAGAGCATGAGCCTGTCAATGAGACGAAAGTTCACTCTCCCCAGTTCCGTACCCTCAGCAACCAGAAGCCAGAACTCTCTCCAAAGCTCAAAGCGCTCGTCGAACGGGTAGAGCATCAGCGCCAGGTCTACATCAGCCTGCTGGAAGACCTTGGGGAGGATACGGGTAATAACTGGTACCCGGATATCCTCCAACTCGATGCCAATCGGGTCAAACAGGCAGCGGCCAGTGTACGCGAATGGCTGGGACTGACGGATGGCAACGACTTCTGGCAGATCCGCCGGATTGTAGAGAATAAGGGGATACTGGCTTTTGTCAGTAACGGCTATAACGGCCAGTGGCAGATCGCCAAAGAGAATCCGATCCGCGGGTTCTCTCTCTACTTCGACATCTTCCCCGTCATCGTTATCAAGAAACAGAGCAGCGAAGGCCCACAGGCGTTCACCCTGATGCATGAGCTGGCCCACCTGTTGCTCCATCGTGAGAGTTTTATCGATGACGAGGCCGATTTTTACAGCTACCAAGGCAAGGAGCGGGTGGCCAATGAATTCGCCGGAAATGTGCTAGTACCTGACAACTACCTGGCGCAGGTGGATACCGCAAGTTTCCCTACGGACGATGTTACTGCATATGACAACTACCTGAAGGAGTACCGTAAGCGCTGGTGCGTGAGTGGCGAGGTCATCCTACGCCGCCTTCTAGACGAGGGGCTGTTGCCACAGGAACGTTATCAGGCCTATCGCGATTACAAGGCTGCCTTGCCTATCCCAGAGGGAGGAGGCGGCGCCCGCTATCGTTATAAAGAGCCGCTGCGCATGTTCGGGGAGTCCTTCGTGCGTACCGTGCTCGACGCTCTGCACAGCCAGCAAATCACCCTGGCAAGGGCCAGTACCTATCTAGACAACCTGAAAATAAAAGACCTGCGTAGATTGGAAGAAACGCATGCACGTATTTGACGCCTCGTCCATCCTCCTTGCCTGGGATAACTACCCCATAGAGAATTTTCCGCCACTGTGGCAATGGATTGCGGAGCAGATTGATGCTGATGACTTTGAAATCACTCAGGTGGCGCTGGAAGAGGTGATTAAAAAGTCACCCGATTGCGGCGCCTGGCTGAAGGATCATGAGATAACCGTACTACCTTTGACTAATGCCGTCCTGCAACAGGCAGTTGCCATCAAGCACCTGCTGGGCATTGCTGAGGACGACTATCATCCGAAGGGTGTGGGTGAAAATGATATCTTCATTATCGCTACGGCTAAGGTTACTGGCTCTACCCTGGTATCCGATGAGGGACGCCAGTTTCGTGTCCCCGATGTTATGTCGAAATGCAAGATTCCCACTGTCTGCGACCTGGATGAGGTGAAGGTTGAATGCATTCCCTTCATCGATCTGATTAAGAACAGTGGCGCTATTTTCGGTTGAGATGTTAAATCGTACAACCACAAGGGCATATCCAGACTAACAACAGATGAGGTTAGGCATTTCCAATCAACACCAAGGAGCGCACTATCCAATTGATATATATGTAATTTGTTTACACAGTGTTATTTTCATCTAGGGCACATTGGCTCTGTATAGTAATCATTCACGCTATCATGCGCAGTAACCATGACATTATCGAATACCCAGCCCTCACTTTCCTTGATGTAATACAAAGAAAGCGACCGAGGCCTATCTAACTTATCTAAACCATTAATTGTCAGACAACCAGAATCCCCCTCTTTATTTTCAACATGAAAGAATTCGGTTCGTATTTCCTTGGCCAAGTCTTTCCATAAAGGCATATCAAGCCCTAACTCTTCTGGAATGTGTTTAGCGTCTTCGCCCATTACCTCCAGATATCGCTTCGATATGACCGAACTCAACAAAGATTTATCTTTGGATTCGACTACAGCTTTATATTCTTGATATGCCCTATATAGCGCATCTGAATTAAGCTCTGCATTAGATGCACAAGACGAAATTACAAAAGACAAGACAATGATGATCAATCGGGGCATGTTGGCTCTGTATAGTATTCTCTGATACTGTCATGAAACGATGACTCAAAGTAATTGAAGACCCAGTTACCGTTTTCATTTATGTAATAGAGCGAAAGCGAACTCGGTTTTTCTTGTTTATCCAATCCATTAACCGTAAGACAGCCTTTGTCTCCCTCTATCCTCTCGTAGTGAGAGTATTCTGTTCTGATTTCACTCGCCAGACTCTTCCATAGAGGAGGATGAAACCCTAACTCTGGTGGCATCTTTCGATCTATCTCATTTATTATTTCCATATAGTCTCTCGAAATTTTTGGCCTCACAGCCTTTTCACTATTCAATGACGCCAAGGCCCTAAACTCTTGATACTCCTTATAAAGCACCCCATCCTCCCGATCTATAGATGACGCACAAGAAGTTAACGCAAATGTCAGAAGCAGATACCAAATTCTCATTTTTTCATCCCTTAGTGAAAATAAGGCGCAAGCTTTCGTTCAATCTCTGCATCGCGTCCATCCAACAATCGCGCTGCCTTACACAATAACCCACTACAACTTTTTATAGCCTCAAAAACATCAAAATCTCCACTTACAGATATACTTGTCCCCGCTACAAAACGGTATGTTCCCTTATAATTTACACTCCTGCCGTCACCTGTAGGTGTAAAATCTATTGACACTCGTTTGATTTTAAAACCTAGTCCCTTAAGCGCCGGATCACCATTAAACCTTACCCTACCAGCTGTGCCTATCAGTTTCGCTTCACCTGTTTGATCGACAACAAGCGTAAAATTCTTTCCTGATAAGACGATACTTCCCGTCAGCTCTCCCTTTTCGGAATATGCCAATTGAATCAGCTTTCCAATTGTAATTTTGGCTTGAAAATGAGTTGGCGCCATAGTTGATATCCTTATCGATGTTAAACTAAGGGCCAATTCGCAGGCCCTTGTATATATAAATTATCTTCCCTCATTCCATGAATCCGAATGGCTGATGTTTCCATCCAGAAAACTATGGGTAATCTTCTCATATCGCAGAGAGACTGTTTCGATATGGGGTATTTTTTCCAAGGCAACATCTTTCGTATTCGCCATCCTTGGTGAAAACGAATTGATTTTGACCCCTTCCAAAACGTGCTGGTAATACTCGGACTCCTGGCCGCTATCGTTTATTTTGTACCAGCGGATGACCGCGCTGCTCAAACGCTGGCCGTTACAGCAGGCCTTGAACAGATAGGGGGATGAGGCGTCAAACTCTTTTACCAGGGTGACGGCACCATGCTTCCTGGTACCCGTCAGTTCACCCGTATCATTGTCAGTAGGGATATAGATGGAGTGGTCGAACTCCAGGACCTCAATTGATCCCTGTCGACCGGAAACACTTACCGAACCCTGGATCGTATTTCCCTGATCGTCAGTCAACCACATGTATGCGGGTATAGCCATAGATACTACTCCTTCAAAAATTGAACAAATAAGACCCGATGCAGCGGCAACCTGTCACGGCCAACGGGAATGAAAGAGAGCTTGCATATCCTTTTGGCCGCGATAGGGACATCGCGCAGAGAGGAGACGAAGGAGAGTGTATGAAATCGATTATTCTCATCCGGCGTCCTTTCCGGTTTTTTACATCGCATATTGTCTGCTTGCACTTCCTTTGTGCTGTCCGAAATTTAACCAAGTCTCGGCACAAATGCAAACCCCTATCAGACGCACATCTGGTTTTTTCCAACTCCGTCTCACAGTGCCTCCTGTATCGAAGGACACTCTCTTCAGTTCATCTAAAAACCGCGTAGATCCCCAGTGACTCATAGCTGAATAGAGGGCTCAAAAAACTCACGAATTCAACATTGTGTGCATTAGCTTCATTGAGCTGATATAAGGTACTTGTGCGATGGCCCCTACACTGATTACGGATGAACGAAGCCGAAACACGCGCCGAATTGATCGATCCCGCCCTTAAAGAGGCAGGTTGGGGCATGGTCGACGGCAGCCGCATACGCCGCGAGGTCATTACGCCAGGCCGCCTGCAGGGTGGTGGACAGCGCAGCCGCCCGGAGATCGCCGACTACGTGCTGGTCTACCGCAACCAGAAACTGGCGGTGATCGAGGCGAAGAAGCGCAGCCTTGCGGTAGGCGAAGGGGTGGCACAGGCCAAGGCCTATGCCGAGAAACTACGCACCCGCTTCACCTACGCCAGCAACGGCGACGCCATCTACCAAATCGACATGGAGACTGGTGCCGAGGGGCCGGTTGACCAATTTCCCACCCCCGACGAACTCTGGGCCCTCACCTTCGAGAAACCCAACCCCTGGCGCGACCGCTTCGCCACCGTCCCCTTCGAGGACCGCAGCGGCACCTGGGAGCCGCGCTACTACCAGCACAACGCCATCGAAAAAGTGCTGGAGGCCATCGCCGATAACCGGGACCGCATCCTCCTCACCCTGGCCACCGGCACCGGCAAGACCGCCATCGCCTTCCAGCTGGCCTGGAAGCTGTTCCACAGCCGCTGGAACGTAAAAGACTGGCGGGCGGATGCTGAGCCAAGCCGTCGCCCGCGCATCCTCTTCCTGGCAGACCGCAACATCCTCGCCGACCAGGCCTATAACGCCTTCTCCGCCTTTCCCGAGGACGCCCTGGTACGCATTGCCCCAGACGAGATACGCAAGAAGGGCCGGGTACCGAAGAACGGCAGCATCTTCTTCACTATCTTTCAGACCTTCATGTCAGGCACGGACAGTGAAGGCAACCCCGCCCCCAACTTCGGCGACTACCCGCGCGACTTCTTCGACTTCATTGTTATTGATGAGTGCCACCGCGGCGGGGCCAATGACGAGAGCACCTGGCGCGACATCCTCGACTACTTCGCCCCTGCGGTGCAGCTCGGCCTCACCGCGACCCCCAAGCGGAAGATCAACGCGGATACCTACCGCTATTTCGGCGAACCGGTCTTTGTCTACTCGCTCAAGGAGGGGATCAACGACGGCTACCTTACACCCTTCAAGGTACGGCAGATCGCCACCACTCTGGACGACTATGTCTACACGTCGGACGATACGGTGATCGAAGGTGAGTTGGAGGAGGGACGCCGCTACGAGGAGGAGGACTTCAATCGCATCATTGAGATCGAGGCGAGGGAACGCTACCGGGTGCAGACCTTTCTGGATATGATCGACCAGCGCGAGAAGACCCTGGTCTTCTGCGCCAACCAGGAACACGCCGCCGCGGTGCGCGACCTGATCAACCAGAACAAGCAGAGCAAAGACCCCAACTACTGCGTGCGTGTCACCGCGAATGACGGCGCCAAAGGAGAAACCTTCCTGCGCACCTTTCAGGACAACGAGAAGACCATCCCTACCATTCTCACCACCTCACAGAAACTCTCCACCGGCGTTGACGCCCGAAATGTACGCAACATCGTACTGATGCGCCCGATTAACTCGATGATCGAATTCAAACAGATCATCGGCCGAGGCACCCGCCTCTTCGACGACAAGGACTACTTCACCATCTATGATTTCGTGAAGGCCTATCACCACTTCTCCGACCCGGAGTGGGACGGTGATCCCTTGGACCCGGCCCCCTGCAGCAAGTGTGGTAATTCACCTTGTACCTGCGAGAAAGGGACACCCAAGCCCTGCCCCGCCTGCGGACAACACCCCTGCATCTGTGACAAGCCCAACCCTGAGCCCTGTCCGGTGTGTGGTGAAATCCCCTGCGTTTGTGAACGCAAGCGCAAGAAGGTCAAGATCAGACTGTCAGACGGAAAGGAGCGGACAATCCAGCACATGGCGGTCACCACCTTCTGGGGACCGGACGGTAAGCCGATCTCCGCCGCCGAATTCCTGCAACGCCTGTACGGCGAGCTACCAGCGCTGTTCAAGGACGAGGACGAGCTACGCACCCTCTGGGGCGAGCCGTCCACCCGCCGGGTGTTATTGGAGAGTCTGGCCGAGAAGGGATTTGCGCGAGAACAGCTCGATGAAATCAAACGCATCATCGATGCCGACAACAGTGATATTTTCGATGTACTCGCCTATATCGCCTTTGCCAGAGCCACCCTCACGCGCGAAGAACGCGTAGAGCGACACAAGGGAAGGATCTACAGCCACTACGACTACAAGCAACAGGCATTTCTGGAGTTTGTGCTCAATCAGTACATCAAGGAAGGCGTTGAAGAGCTGGATCAATCAAAACTGCCGAATCTACTCGAGTTGAGATACGCCGCCATCAGCGATGCGACCGCCGAACTCGGCAGCGTCACGGATATTCGAGAGGTGTTTGTCGGATTTCAGCAATATCTCTATGCCGCAGAGCAGTGAATCTTGAACAATGCCGGATTGCCTGAACTAAACCTCAGCGCCTCACCGGTCGGGATCAAACAACAAGACAAATAAATTACTCAGCCTGTGATGGTGCCGGATAGGCCTGCTCCAGCTGATGGTAGACCTGCTCCTGGAAGTCGGCGCTGTCGGCATCCAACTGATCGAGTATTTCGGCCAGGTACTCGTTGTCCTCGCGCCCGTTCCAGAGCTTGATGTAGCTGCCCTCTTTATAGCCGTGATCCTGGCGGAAGAAGTTGA
>JBNKLI010000091.1:0-2562 GCA_050292275.1 Candidatus Thiodiazotropha sp. | reverse complement strand
GCATCATGATCTCTGCCCGGATGGCTGCAACCCACATAGGCGTTGAGTGAGGCGATGCGGTGGATCAGGTCGTGTTGCATGAGGAAATCGAGTGAGCGGTAGACTGTCGGCGGGGCGGCTTTGCGGCCCTCACTGACGAGTTTCTCCAGCAGGGCGTAGGCGCCGACCGGCTGATGATCAGCCCATACCAGTTCCAGTACACGACGGCGTAGTGTTGTGAGTCGAAGTCCATGACGATGGCAGTAATTTTCCGCTTGATGCAGGGCCTGTTGGCGACAGACGGCGTGGTCGTGCCGGCGCTCGGGGAAGAGTTTGTCGGTCATGGATTTGTCTCTCAATGCAGGCAGCTGACCAGGTTGTCGGCCAATCGCTGCATCAGCTGAAAGTAGGCATCGGGGCCAGCATCGAGGTCACTCCCTAGCGGGTCCAGTTGACCGGCTTTTGCCTCGGTACCCTCGATCAGAGTCTGCACCAGCTTGGGCTGGAATTGCGGCTCTGAGAAGAGGCAACGCGCCTTCAGTTGGATGATCTTAGAACGTAATCCATGGATGTGACGCATGCCAGGTTGTTGTTCAGGGTTAATGCTCACTGTGCCGACAGCATTGAGATGGTAGTGCTGTTCGAGATAGTGGTAGGCATCGTGAAAGACGACATAGGGAGTCTGGCGGACAGGCGACAGTTTTGTATCCAGCTCGGCATCGAGACGATCTAGACGCTCCGCGAGCAGACGCTGGTTTTCCCGGTAGCGAGATGCATTCGCCCTATCCAGGTCGCATAGGAGATCGGTGATCTGGCGTACGATCCCACTGGCGATTTCGGGGGAGAGCCAGATGTGACTGTCGATAGCCTGGCCATGAACGTGGCCGCTGCTCGGGTGATTTTCGTATTGATGTTCCGGTGCCTCCCATTCGTGATTTTTGCGGGGAGGGAGCCAAGTCATGCCTCCCAGTTGCGTCAATGTCACCACACGGCCTTTGATTACATCCCTTTCAAATAAACCGGCCATCGAGGCCTCAACGTCCGGTCCAACCCAAATAATCAGCTCGGCTTGCTGCAACAGGCTCATGTCAGAGGGTCTGAGACTGAAATGGTGTGGCGACTGTGCACCCTTGATCAGCAGTTTGGGTTCCCCGACTCCCTGCATAATGCCGGAGATCAGGGAGTGGACCGGTTTGATGCTGACGACCACGTTGGGCGCGGCCTGGAGTATTGGTGTATGAAACAGGAACAGGATTAGGGCAACGCAAGCTTGCAAGAAGTCTTTGCGAAAATAGCCTTTTAGCATTGTGATACCGATGGGTGTGCTAGGAGGAGGGAGAGTAATGTTACATTATAACGAATATTTTTTGCATCTTCCCAAGCACTGATCGGCAGTCGGAGAGGTGTGATGGCCTGCTCTCTGAGGCGTTTTCCGAGGTTTTACCCGATTATTTCCTCGGTAAGCTATAAAAAAGTGGATGTATGGTGTAAAAAAATAAAGAATTTCTTTCCTTGGCCGATCAGTCACAGAACTTGAGAATTATCCCGTTCCCAGGTTGCTTGGCAGCTGGCCATTGAGCTGAAGGAGGCCGGCATTACAGCTGCAAGGAATATGTAGACTTGTTGGATAAAGATAAAAAAACACCATTCGTTGTAAGGAGTTACTTCATGGAATCTGTGTTGGACCGTTTAATTGCCCTCCGTCTTGGAGGTCTGCTCATAGGCGCACTGCTGTCATTTTCAGCCCCAGCGCTTGATGAGGGCTATATCGAAGCTGTCAAAGCGGATGTGGCGGAATTCACCACAAAAGAGTTCTTGCCACCCGACGAATCTAGCTGGTTGGGATCCGAAGAAGACGAGACGCCACAATTTGCTGACCTAGGAGGCTTTTCCGGCTTCCTTCAGGAAAAATCGCCGGGCAGCTATATCTTCTACAAAAAGCTGCCGACCGAATACAAGGAGCGGCTGCACCAGGACTACCTGGCGACAGGCGATATGGATCGCATCAAAGAAGATATCTTCAAATTTACCCGCGAAGTAAAACGGTAGTGGTTTTCTGCCATCTCGGTGGAAGAGACCTGAGGGAATGAAAATGAAAAGAATTGAAAAGTCTCTGATGAACGGAGTCTGTCTGTTGCTTGCGCTGGGCGCTCTCTCTGACAACAGTCAGGCGGGTGTCGATCGCAGCCTGGCCTACCCGCAGGCGGGTGTGGAACTGGATGCGAATGAGGTGGCCAGGCAGGTCTATTTTGCCAATCACTTCTACGCATTTAACAATTTTTCTATCGAGCGTCGTGGCCGTACCCTGAGCGTCTTGGTTAACAAGCCGGAAGGCGGTATCCCCCTGACCACTGCGGTGGAGCGGCATCTCAATAACAATTATTCCGCCGAAGATGCCATCCACTCGCGGGATTTGGCGATCTTTCACTCCGGTAACATGCGTGGCACCGGAATGCTTGTCACCGAGTATGCAGATGATGACAGGAATAAGGACTACATGGTGTGGCTGCCCAGATTGCGAAAGATCCGACGCTTTGCCCAGCCACGCCAGGACGATGCCTGGGGCGGCAGTGTCTTTACCTT
>JBNKLI010000090.1:0-25373 GCA_050292275.1 Candidatus Thiodiazotropha sp. | reverse complement strand
TCTCCCCTTGGGGAGAGGGCCAGGGAGAGGGGGATACAAAATCCGTGAATGCAATAAACACATCCACTAAAACTCAAAACTTTTCAGGCAGTTCCACGATTCTAGCAACTCTCATCTCATGGCTGAACATGATGGGTAATCAGGTAACCTTAATGAGATGAAAACCGTAAATGAACACCAATCACCGCACAATCTATTCTGCTACTAGAAACCATTGGCGTAGATTCGCGGCGATTAGCGTCCCTTCGCGGCCTATTCCTGAATCAATACCAGACCGAGACAAATGCCTTGATCACATTGGCGGTGAACGAGTAGAGGGGCTCCTCGCCGGGAACACCGCCATGGGTGATATCGCGAAAATCATCATACTGGAAGCGGATCAGATCGAAGGATAGATTGAGGCTTCCGTTATCGATGAACTGCCAGTTCAGCGGTTTGATCTCGTAGCTTACGCTAAAGCCCAGGGTGTGGCTCTGGAAAGTACTCAACTCCTTGTCTCTGGCCAGAAAGTTCTGCTCGTTCTGGCGCAAGAAGAGATCGCTGTAGAAATCGGCCGCTGTCTGGGTGTAGTAGCGATAATGGACATCGACCAACCAATCCTGCTGCAGCGGATGGGTATAGCCGATCTCAAAATTGTGGGCGTCGACACCCCAGGTATCGTTGAAGAAACGGTATTCGCCGCTCAAGGCGGCCCGATAGGGAAGATAGTATTTCAGCCGCAGTGCCAAGGCATTGCTGGTGCGGGTGGACGGATATCTCTCGGGAAGAAATCCAAACCCGTTCGCGCTGAGCGGATCGAGAAAGCGATAGGAGCGATAGGGGTTGTTGAGGTAGCCCTCATCGGTGATCGTCTCCAGATCGATACCGAGGATGCTATCCTTGGTCAGGATCTGGCTGACGCCGACGCGGTAGTTCTGTCGCTTCACCGTCTCGCCGAAGTCGCTGTCGCCGTTGCGGCCGATATCATCATTGCCAACCGAGTAGCCCAGCGAGACCGTGGTCAAATCGCCGAACATATCGTGACTGATGGAGAAGCTGCCGGTCTCGGACTGGTAGTCGCTTTCGTCGCTTCGGGTCAGCGACAGGCTCATCAGAGTCTTGTTGTGCAGATAATCCATGGCCAGGCTGGTCTCTGTACGCTCCTCGTCGTAGGGCGACGCCATGCTGACCACGTCCACCGATGCGCTGGAGACGGAATCGAGGTAATAGTTGGCGTTCAGCGACAGATTGCCACCAAAGGATTTGCGCACCAGGATCGATGGCCCGTCCACCTCGATACCACCGCCATCGTAGCGGTGATACATGACATCCGCGCGGTCCTCGGGAAGAACCGTGGCACGCAGTGACAGACTCGCAAACAGCAACGACACCAGACAGAGACTGTAAATTGCACGGCCAGTGGGTCGACTGGAAGCTCTGAGGCCAGGATCAGCCACGCGCATGAGACTAGTTGCAGCCACATCCCCCTCCACCGCCGCCCTCGGCGCCACGGGCCGATTCCCGGGTCTGATAGACATGATGCCGGTAGGCACCGGCGACCGGGTCGCGCTCAAAACTCATGATCGGATCGGCCAGATGTGCCCGTTCATAGGGCTGAACCCAGGGTTCGATACTGCAACCGGCCATGCAAAGCATGCAGAGCATGAGAAAAAGTTGAAAGACACTGTTTCGCATCGCTTTCATCCGTTCGACTTCACTCACGCAACAGTTCGCGAATCTGTTCCTGGTAATCGTTTTCATAACCAGGCTTATAACCCTTGTGGAGATAGCGGATCCGCCCGTCCCGGTCGACTATGAAGGTGCTCGGCATCGCCTTGACCTGATACTCCTTGCTCACTTGACTGCGGCTGTCGTAAAGAATGGGAAAACTCACCGGAATATCACTCAGCATCTTATCCGCCGCTGTCTTGTCTTCGTCCACGTTGACGCCCAGCAGGGAGAATCCCAGGGACTGATAGCGGTCGTAGAGCTGCTGCAACAGCGGCATCTCCTGACGGCAGGGGCCGCACCAGGAGGCCCAGAAGTTGACCATCACCACCTGTCCCCGCAGTTCGCTCAGCTTGATGTTCACACCCTCTCTGCTCTTGAGCGTGAAGTCCGGCGCCATGGGTGGCTGTTTGGCGGCGACGGCTTGTCCGCAAGCCACCAGCATCAGACCGGCCAGGATCAGCACAGTCAATGGTTTTTGTATTTGGCTTCTACTCAACATCATGATTACCTCAGAAGAAATAGCTCAGACTGGCCTGGAGTTCGAAGTTGTGAGTCGTCTTCGTATCACCCAGCAGGTCCGACTCGAACATGTGATCCCTTGCGTCGAGATGCACCGCCAGCCAGTCGTTGATCAAAAGACGGTAACCGGCACCGACATTGATGGTAAACTCGTCGTCACCTGCGAAGCGGGTACTCCCAACCCCGGCAATCAGATAGAACTGGCTGTTGTAGGCGTACTTCCCACCCAGAAACACCTCCCCCGGAAGCAAGTTGAATCCCGTCGAAATGTTGTAATAGGTGAAGCTGCGATCGTCATCCGGGAGCAGCTGGATTTCGCCACCCAACTGCTCGAAACTCGTCTTCTCCGCCTCGGTGGTACCGATCGCCCCCTCGATGAAGACCGAATCCGTAAGGTGGTAGGCAAGACGGGCCCCATAGACCGTGTTGGTCCCGAAATCCTCGATGTTCATCAGACCCGCATAGATCCCGATTTCGAAATCCTCGGTATCGATCTCGGGTTCCACGATCTCCCTGCGCGCTATTTCAGGTTCAATGAGCAGTTCCTCACGCAACCCCTCTCCAATCGGCTCGTCTCCAATTGGCTCGTCCGCCATGCTTGGCGACACCATCGAGGCCAGCACAAGAGGCGCTGTAGTCAGAAAAAGAAACCGAGTCCGATTTTCCACTGGTCAAATTCCTCATTGTCTTCACGACTGGTGAAAGCGGTGTAGTGGCGAAACTCCCCACGCAGGAAAAAACGCCGTGTCAGATAGACCCGCAAACCAGCGCCCACATGGGCCGTGGTGTCTGTGCGATCCTCGGCCATAACCAAGGTTGACTTGGGTTCGGTACGGATCATACCCGCACCCAAGGTAAAGAAAGGGCTGTATGTCCACTCCGGAAAGGGTTGGGACAGCAGGTTGACATCGATCAGGTATTCACTCGAGAAATCACCCAGTGCCTGGGTAAGACTGAGCTCTGTAGAGAGGTTTTCATTGAACGAATAGCCACTATAGATGCCGAGCAGGGTGGCACCTTCCATGTCACCCCCATAGAAGCCGAACTCCCAGTCCCGCTCTCTGAAGTCATCCTGCGTATAGGAGACCAGATGCAGTGGTTCGCCCTCCTCGGTCTGGGTCCGGCGCATCTGCGCAAGACTGACCCAGCCCGAACGCCCCCGGTGAGTGTAGACCTGAAACCAGTCGGTGCGGCGCTTGCGGATCTCAACCCACTCCATGCGTTCGGCGACTTGCACGATGGGATAGGACTCACCAGGCCCGGTGTGCATCTCGATGTAGGGGGCTGTCACCTGGACCCGTTGATAGCCCTCATCCGCTTCACCAAATGCAGGTATCAGCCAGATCAACAACCAGCTCGTCCACAGGTACCGCTTTAACCTAAAAAGTCTCAAACTCAATTATCCGGTGAGGCCATAAAGGGGTCATTGTAATACTGAGCACCTATATCAAGCCATTCAGCTATCAGTTTTTTCTCCGCGTCGCTCAGGTAGCCCGCGTGCACACCACCCGCATCGAACACGCCAAGGAAGCGCCCCTCAGTCGCTGAACCCGCCACCATCGATGGCCCACCCGGCACCGGTACCGGAACATCGGGAAGGGGAATAGGATTGCCGTCATTATCGAGGATCAGCTCACCATTATCATCCGTTTCATAGAGTTGCTGGCCATTTCCATCCGTTTGCGGCACCAGGATATCAACCAGAAGGCCGTCCACAACCTCTTGCATACCATCGGGGAAAAGCAGCTCCCGATAGGCGGCGAAGTGGTCAGGTTCATCCTCGGATGGACCGTCTGTCAGATCCAATTGGGCATCGGGCACCACGGTCTCGCCATTGTCCTCCGTATCATGACACAGGATACAGGTATGGTCATCAATCTGGGTGTCGGTTGCATCGAATACCGGCCGTGGCAGTGACCACAGCGGGTGAATGTTTTGCTCATAGTGGATGATGGCGCGGCACAACACATTCCAATCGGTAGCGCAATTCCCGTCACTCAAGGGCGATTGGGTTTCCAGGTCGGCATAGCGGTAACTGAAAGCCGGGTCCGGATCCCGCATGGCCGGATCCGTCCAGACATCGGTATAGGTCAGGTCCATTGTCGGATCACAGGCACCGGCGATACACTCGATACGGTTGCGTGTCTGTGCCATGGTCTCCGCGAAATCGCTCCACAGATCGGGGTTGGCGTTGGGAAAGGGCAGACCGCTGCCGGCACTGCCGCTGTTGACACTGGGCGGCGCGGCACTCAGCCGACCGTGAGGCAACGGACTGTCCGCGGCATGACACCCGGCGCAGGTGATCACCTCTCCCGGCCTGAACTGCAGCCAGAACTCATGGGGTTCGCTGATACGCCGCCCATCGGCATCCAGGATACTGAAACTGACGGGCACGTTCGCGGGCACTTTTACCTGCACCGAGCCATCGGGTTCGACCGGCGCATAGCCGATCACCTCGCGCATCCCGAACTGGGTGGTGGCCCCGAACGCACTGTTTGGAAACTCCAGCACATCATTATCGGGAAGCGTAACCTGCTTGATCAGACGTACAAACCGTTCGCTGCGTTGATCGGCACGCGTCTGCGACGGGTCGGACACAGTGGCGATATCGGGTTCAGCCACGTCAACCCCATCCAGGTCGTAGACACTGCGAATATGCAGCAGCCCCGCCTTGTCGGAAACCAGGGTCGGATCGAGATCGATCCCGGCGGTCTTGTCATGCCTGATGATCGGCTGGGTGCGTGCCGAGGCGATCACCGCATCGGTGTAGATGACGCCCTCTTTCGGTGTCACGATCGGTTGCATGGTGTGTTCATCGCCGTCGTATATATAGAGGCTGTAGAGCGGTGGCGCCGGCTCGGTATCGGGATTGGCAAGCCGCTCTTCGGTGCAGGGAACGATGCGATCGTCCTCCATCGCACGACACTGACTCCAGCTGATCACCATCCTGTCGGTGCCATCGAACAGCGGGTAAGCGCTTCGCAGCTGTCCACCGCTCGACAGACTCCCATCCGTGGTGACCTGGAGGCTGGTTGCCTGACTCTGCGCCGGCCCGGCAAGCCCCATGTTCTCCCAGGTGGGCTGTTCGTTGTCGACATAGGTCTGGGTGTCAACCAGGATCAGGTCACCACCCTCGTCCGTGCCATCGAAGGGCAACAGCAGCGCCAGGATACGCCCGTCAGGCATCTCCACCGGTCTCAGGAACTGCACGGTGCTACCCTCCGATCCGGTATCATGGCTGTTCAATCCATACAGCAGCTCCATCTCGGTGCCATCGGGATTCATGCGGTAGAGATTGATGGCATCGTTACCATCGGCATTGTCCCATCGACTGAACACGATCTGACCGTTGGCAAGCACGCTGGGCGAGAAGTCGTGACTGCGGTTGAACGATATCTGGGTAATGCCGCTGCCGTCACTGTTCATCACATGCAGCACCATGGCAGGTTCATCCACTGACCTCTCCATGGCCAGATATTGTGGTTTGCCCTCATCCAACAGACGCGCCTTGGCGAGCCGTTGCCGGGTGGATGAAAAGACGATGCGCCCGTCAGGCAGGTAGTAGGGGAAACGGTCATGGCCGTCTTCGGCAGTGATATCGGAGACAATGACCCGGCGCAGGATCTGGCTGGGGATGTCGTACTCCCAGATGTTCCATGTCGGCTGATCTTCCGGTTCGGCGTCCTCGATAAGGGGCAGCCTCAGAGAGAAGAGCAGCTTGGTCCCGTCAAACGAGACACTGATATCACGCACATCGCCTTCACCGCCGGTGATCGATCCGGTCAGGTTAGTCTCCTCGGCGCCCCCTGCAGCGAAATCCTTCAGATAGAGATCACCACCCGCCTCGCTGGTCTGGCTGACACGGATGTCCGTATTGGTTGTTTCGGTAATGGGCCGCTTCACATAGGCAACAGGGTAATCCACAACCACCGGATCCTGCTCCTGATCGCTACCGCTTCCACACCCCTGCAAGCCAAGAAAGAGCAAACCAATGCAGAGCCCCGCAAGCGTCAACTTGGGATTAGCCAGTTTCATCTGTAGCTTGGATCCTCCTGGAAATCCGACCGAGATATCTGATCGCGCGAATCAGGTTTGAGCCTCCAACCACCCGGCCGGGGTGATAGACGGCAGTATCATCGAACATTGTTCAGTACGAGGTATGACTCGTGCTATCGACTAGTAAAATCATGGACTTGAGAGTCTACCTCATCGAAGTCACCAATCAGTGCGCGAGTTCACACCCTGAAAAAACTCAAGTCACGAAATCACCACTTCGAATTGACAAAAACCACGAACCATATAGAAGTGATAAGGAAACGCTAGGTCATAATCCGGAGGCGACTTCGGGACCAGATCATAAGGATGGATTCAGGGGCACATTCATCATGTCACTACCGTGTCAACCCAGAGATAGTATTTCAATTCCCAATAAAAAGCAGTCACTCTCCATACTGATTGTGCTCGCACTCTTCGCAGTCACGGCCATGGCCGGCCCCCGTGAACAGGCCAAACGCATGCACGACCGTATCGCCGGGGTGCCGCCCAGTGCCGAAACCCTGGAGCAGATGGTCACTGAAATCGCAGACAACAACGATCCTCTGGCGGCCGCCATGATCGCCACCGAGCATCCCGACTTCTACAATGTCACCCTCAAAAACTGGGCCTCGCCCTGGACCAACGAGGAGATGGACCCGTTTGCGCCACTCAACGACTACAGCGCCACCGTTATCGGTATGGTACGCGATGAAGTCCCGTTCAACCAGCTGCTCTCCGCTGACATCCTCTATATAGGCAGCAATGCACCGGCCTACTCAAACAACGACAACGCCCACTACGAGGCGATGGAGACTCAGGGGCTGAACCTCAAGGATGTACTGCAACGAACCACTCAATCGAGCGTGACGGGTCTGCCACCGGAGGGCACAGCCGGTGTCATCACCACCCGCGCCGCCGCCAGGGCATTCTTCAGCGACGGTACCAATCGGGCCATGTTCAACTTCACCCTGCTCAATCACTTGTGCAAAGTGCAGGAGGAGATCAAAGACCCGACACGCCCCGCGGACCGGATCCATCAGGACGCCTCGCGCAGCCCTGGCGGGGACAGCCGGGTCTGGTTCAACAACTGCCTGGGGTGTCACGCCGGCATGGCGCCGCTGATGCAGGCCTACGCCTTCTACGACTACGAATATACCGATGATATCGAGACCGGCCGCCTGATCTACACCCCGGGTACGGTGCGACCCAAGTATCTGCAAAACAGCAGTGTCTTCAAGAGCGGCTATATCACACCGGACGATCGTTGGGACAACTACTGGCGGGAGGGACCCAATTCGGTACTGGGCTGGGACCCCAACCTCCCGGGTTCGGGCATCGGCGCAAAATCGATGGGCGAGGAGCTGGCCAACAGCCAGGCGTTCGCCGAATGCCAGGTTACCAAGGCCTTCCAGGCGGTCTGCCTGCGCGCCCCGGTTGACAGTGCCGACAGGACACGCATTGCAGAGATCACCGAAAGTTTCAAAACCGGCTACAACATGAAACGCGTATTCGCCGAAACCGCGGTCTACTGTGCGGGGGATTGAGTCAGTGAACAAGCACAACAACTCGCTACCCGTCATCCTTCTCCTGTTTGCAATCGCCGGACTCCAGGGCTGCCAGGACGGAGTAAGTACCGAAACCCTGCAGCCCAACACCGTATCCAGCAGTACCTACAATGGTCCGGCGGCGCGCACCACGGACATCCAGGGTTTCCGGGTCAATGTCTGGGAACCGCTGCGCGCGCAGAACCGCTGTGGCGCATGCCATGGCGCAGGGGGCCAGGCACCCCAGTTCGTGCGCGAGGACGATGTCAATCAGGCCTACGAGGCGGCCAATCCCCATGTCAACAGAGAGGAGCCCGATCAATCCGCCCTGGTCACCAAGGTCGCCAACGGCCACAACTGCTGGGAGGCCAGTGACACCGCCTGCGCCACCATCATCACCAGCTATATCGAATCCTGGGTGGGTAACGGCCTCAGCGATGGAAGGCAGATCGAACTCGAGCCGCCGGTTGACAAAATCGTCGGTGAAAGCAAGGCCTTTCCGGATGATCCAAGCCTGTTCACCAGTTACGTTCATCCGCTGCTGACGGAATACTGTTCGGGGTGTCATGTGGAAGATGCCCCCGCTCCCCAATCACCCTTTTTCGCCACCGCCGACAGTACCATCGCCTATGCGGCGGTCAAGAATTCGATCGACCTCGATACACCGCTCAACTCGCGGCTGGTGCAGCGTCTGATCGAGCTCCACAACTGTTGGGACGACTGTAGTTCGAATGCGCAGGAGATGGAGAATGCCATTACCCAGATGGCGGGCAATATCCTGCCTACCCCCGTCGATCCGGATCTGGTGGTAAGCCGGGCCCTGAGTCTGCCTGAAGGGACCATCGCCAGCGGCGGCAGCCGGCAGGAAAACGATGTGGTCGCCCTCTATGAGTTCAAGACGGGCAGTGGCAACATCGCCTACGACACCAGCGGCGTCGATCCGGCGATCAACCTGACCCTCAGCGGCGGTGTCGCCTGGGTGGAAGGCTGGGGCCTCGACTTCAGTGACGGCAAGGCACAGGGCAGCACCAGCGACAGTCGCAAAATCACGCAACTGATACAGGCCACGGGTGAATACACCATCGAGGCGTGGGTGGTACCGGCCAATGTCACCCAGGAAGGGCCTGCCCGTATCATCAGCTACTCCGCCGGTACCGATGTACGCAATTTCACCCTTGGCCAGACACTCTATAACTACAACCACCTCCATCGTTCAAGCACCACCGATGGCAATGGCGAACCGGCCCACTCCACTGCCGACGACGATGAGGATCTACAGGCGACCGAACAGCATGTCGTAGCCACATTCGATCCCGAAAACGGGCGTCGCCTCTATGTCGATGGCGTGTTTACCGATGATCTTGACGAAACCGAGCCCGGCAACCTCAACGACTGGGATGACAGTTATGCCCTGGTATTGGGCAACGAGGCCTCCAGCGACCGACCCTGGGCGGGCAAGATACGTCTGCTGGCGATCCACAACCGTGCCCTGACCGCCGAGCAGATCAAACAGAACTTCGATGCCGGCGTGGGCGAGAAATACTTCCTGTTGTTCAACGTCACCGACCTGGTCGGCCTGCCTCAGAGCTATGTCATGTTCGAGGTCAGCCAGTACGACAACTACAGCTATCTGTTCCGCCAGCCGAAGTTCATCAGCCTCGACGAAAGCGTACTGCCCGGCTCCATACCCATCGAGGGAATGCGTATCGGTATCAATGGCAAGGAGGCGAAAGTCGGCCAGGCCTATGCACGACTGGCAACCACGATCAATGACAGCGAATACACCGCCAATGGGCAGCTGTTGTCGACCATCGCCACCACCATCCCTTCGGAAAAAGGCGCCGATAACGATCAGTTCTTCCTCACTTTCGAACGCCTGGGAAGTCATACCAACGTCTATGTCGAACCGGAGGTGCCGCCACCTGCCGTGCCGGCGGATGGTGATCCGGAATCGCAGATAGGCCTGCGTACCTTTGACGAGATCAATGCCACTATGGCCTCGCTGACCGGTGTCAGCTCCACCCTGGAAGCGGTACAGACCACCTATACCACGATCAGGCAACAGCTCCCCTCCTCAGCCGACATCAATGGATTCCTCTCATCTCATCAGGTGGCGGTATCACAGCTGGCGATCGAGTACTGCAGCGCGCTGATTGACGATACCGGGCTTCGCGCCACGCTGTTTCCCGGATTCGACTTCAATGCGAACGCCAATGATGTCCAGAGTTCGACCTGGCAGAGTCAGGTGGTCGCACCTTTGATGAGCCGCTTCATGGGTGAACAGCTATCATCCCAACCCTCTCCGTCCCTCGTCGAGGCTGAACTGATGAATCTGTTGACAGGGAGCGCCGGACTGGCGAGGTGCAGCGGAACCTGTGCCTCGGACCGTACCGAAAAGGCGGCCAAGGCGGCCTGTGCCTCGCTGCTGGGCAGCGCAGTGGTGCTGCTGCAATAGGGGATGACGATCAGATGGCTATCACAGAGACAGTGTGACAAACGGTAACAATATCATGCGCAGAAAAGTGAAAAACCTCTCTCCCGATGCCCCGCTGCAATACCCGGATCATCCGCGTCCGGTAACACGTCGGGACTTTATCCGTCAGGGCCTGATGGCGGGACTGGGAGCCGTCACCGCCCCTTCACTGTTCGGCCTGTTCGCCAATCCCGGCGAGGCGAGAGCTGCGCTTTCGTCGGATCTTCAGGCACTGAAAAACGTCTGCGGCATCACCACCCTTGGCGGCGGCAAGGTCCCATTCATCTGCTTTGATCTCGCTGGCGGGGGTAATATCGCCGGCTCCAATGTGCTGGTTGGCGGCCAGGGAGGCCAATTTGATTTTCTCTCCACCGCCGGTTACAACCGCCTCGGGCTGCCCGGCGACATGGTGCCTTCCATCGTCAATCCTGACACCCAGCTGAACGATTTCATCAACACCGAACTCGGTCTCGCCTTCCACTCCGACAGTGCCTTTCTGCGCGGTATCCTGGAGAAGGTCTCGGTAGGCAACCGCGCCAATATCAACGGCGCCATGATCCCGGCCCGTTCCGAAAACGATACCGGCAACAATCCCCATAATCCCATGTACGCCATCAACCGCTGTGGTGCCGATGGTGAACTGCTTACCCTGATCGGATCGCGCAATTCCGATTCGGGTGGCAACTCGGTGGCGCCCGCGGATCAGATCGATCCCGCGGTACGCCCCACCAAGATCGACCGACCCAGCGACACCACCGGCCTGGTGGATACCGGCAAGCTGGTGGGCATGTTCGAACAGGCTGACGCGGTTGCGGTCATGGAAGCGATTCAGCGTATCTCCGACATGAAACTGGACAGTGTCAGCACCGGCATCAGCAGCGATGATGTAGTCAAGGAACTGATACGCTGCGGCTATGTCAAGAGCGCCGACCTGGTCGACCGCTACGGTGATCCGGCAGCGCTCGACGTCACCGCTGATACCGATATCATCGGACCTATCTTCACCCAGCAGGAGTTCGATGGCGAAGCCGAATTCCGCAAGACCGCATCGGTCATGAAACTGGTCATAAACGGCTATGCGGGCGCCGGCACCATCACCATGGGCGGTTTCGACTACCACACCGGCGACCGTTCCACCGGTGAACTGCGGGACCTGCGCGCCGGGCGCTGCATGGGAGCCTGCATCGAGTATGCCGCCCGCATCGGCACACCACTGATGCTCTATGTCTTCAGCGACGGATCGCTCTCCAGCAACGGCACCGTCGACAACTCCGTGGATGGACGCGGCAAAGGGGTCTGGACGGGCGACAACCAGTCGACCGCCGCTTCTTTCTTCCTGGTCTACAACCCTGGGGGCCAACCCGTGCTCGCTGGAGCTTCCGCCGATGAGCAGCTACGCCATCAACAGATCGGCTACTTCACCGCTGACGGCGCCGTGGACAATGGATCCAGTCCGGCGGCCAACAATGTCAACCAGCTGGTGCTGACAGTCGCGCTCAATTACCTGGCGCTGCATGGTGAGCAGGGACAGTTCAACACCCTGTTCGGCACCAGTCTCGGCAACGCCACGATGCTGGATAGCCTGACTGCGTTCAATCCAATTATGTAAAGCCGGCTCCTGGCACATCTGTTGTGCCGCTCGATTAGTAAGTGAAGCAGCGCGTCCTTTAAAATACCGCGAATGGACGCCAATCACCGCAAATCTGCGCCAATGGAACAACTTAGATTTGGGAATGCTAGTTAGTTAAGACCAAAGTTTCGGAGTGCAAATAACCAGTCTAGTACAGCCGAGTCCGCGGGAACTGCCCCAGCTAAGGCTTGGAACTCTGAAATTTGCGGTGAATCTCCTGAGAACGACCTTGCAGCACATCGTGTACAATGGGCATTTGTAACTGGTGCCATTCGCCTCAGGGTCGATTGGAGTTGGAATAGGATTAACAAGCCAAAAACCATAGGACCCAGGAGGCGAATCGAGTAGGATGGAACTCCCCGCGCATGATTATTTCATCTGGAATACCAACCCGACACTGTTCTCTTTCGCAGGTTTGGATATCCGCTGGTACGGCGTATTGTTCGCCGTCGCCTACCTGCTGGGCTACCAGATCGTGCATTGGATCTACCAGCGCGAGGGACGTGACACCCAATCCCTGGAGCGGCTGTCGCTCTACCTGGTGATCGGCACCATTGTCGGTGCCCGCCTGGGCCACTGCCTGTTCTATGATCCCGGTTACTATCTGAGCCATCCTTTGAAGATAATAGCCGTCTGGGAGGGGGGACTGGCGAGCCATGGCGGCGGGCTGGGGGTGATGATAGCGCTCTACCTCTACAAGCGACAGATTAGCGACTCCTACCTCTGGCTGCTCGACAGGATAGCCATCCCAACCGCCCTTGCCGGTGCTTTCATACGCGTGGGGAATCTGTTCAACTCCGAAATCTACGGGGTAAAAACCTCACTACCCTGGGCCATCGTCTTCAAGCGCATCGACAACCTGCCAAGACACCCGGCACAGCTCTATGAAGCCCTTGCCTATGCCGTCATATTCGCACTCTTGCTGCAGTTGTATCGTCGCAGCAGTAGATCCGAGACACCGGGATTCATATTTGCCGTTTTCCTGATCGCGGTTTTCAGCACGAGATTCGCCATCGAATTCGTAAAACAGAAGCAGGCGGCCTACTCCACCGACCTCTGGGTGAATACAGGGCAGATGTTGAGCATCCCTTTCATCCTGGCTGGGTGCGCGCTTCTCTTTCTGGTGCTGAGATCCCCCAAATCGGCCCCTATGGATCGGCGTTCCGGTTAATTATTAACCAGGCAACCTAACCTATTTGGTTGCCGGGTTAATGAATCGATACACATAGGAGAGGTTGATCATGAAATCAGGCACCGAGTCGGTGGTGAGATTCTCTCCGAATGAGATATCGATACGCTGATTGTTACCGTCCAGGTAAAGGGAACCGCCAAGTGTCAACAGAATAGCTTCGCTGCCAAGCTGGTTCAGCCTGCTGTGATAATGGGGGGTGTTACCATCGATCTGCGCCTTGAGTTCCAGCCACTCCACAGGGCGCCAGCCCGCACCCAGCGAACCGAACAGGACCAGATCCCTCTGTTGATCAGGCACCAGGTCGCCCTCACCTTTGAAGAGAACCCCTCCCTGTCCATAGATGCTCAGCGGCAATTGCCAGAATTGCTCATGCCCTGAAGCGCTCAACCAGAGCGCCAGGTCGGGAGCGCCGCTGCCCAGCAGTTGACCCGAATCACCGGTCGCCAGCTTGAGGCTAGCATGTGCTGCCACGCGCCTGTCACCATCCGCTTTCAGGGCATGGGAGAGAGAGAGCGCAATATCCCCTATGCCGCTGCTGGTGCTGTCGACCAGCAGCTGTTCGCCATCGCCATTGTCATAGCGGTATACCAGGCGGTTGCGCGACCAGTCGTCACGACTGGAATTGGATATACCGAAAAGGTTGTGCCACTGTTCAATCGGACCGTCCATTACTCCTGAATTGTGTGAAAGGTAGGGTATTTCGATACCGACCTGCCAGTCAGAGGCAAGCCCCCTCTTCCAGACAAGAGACGTTCTGTATGTCTCTCCATCGAGTCTGACAAGCTCACTGTCCGTGGCGCTCTGGATGGAGTTGTTGGCAAAGTCGGCGCTAAGCCGTATAGAGGATTCATTCTCAGGCAACAGCCGGGATGAGGTTGCTACCGGCAATCCATAGATCAGGGCAAAGGGATTCATATTGCGCGCGTGGAAAGGTACGACATCCCTGTTGTCTGCAGATGCGGGGAGAGAGGTAATGAAGCCAGCCAGGATGAGACAGCAGACAATGGGTTGGATATGAGACAAAATCGTTCCTTTGTGTCGATCGACGGGCAAGCCTGGCCAACACGACCTTAATCGTTTGTTAAGAAATTAAAAAACAGCTTGTAAGTCAATTAGTTGCACTCATAAAGAGAGTACTGGTTTTTAGCTGAGCCGAACATTATCATTACACTGCCTGATAAGCAGCGACTTTAATTCATACAATTCACCGTGATTTTGGGCATAAAATACCAACTTTACATTTCAACCTGTGACTATGATCGCAAACGCAACGCACTAATTCATATAGATTTATTGTTTCATGACGCCGCTAAAAAATGTTCTGGGAATCAATATCTTGAAGACCATAATCCGAAATGCAATTCTGTTGCTGTGCTGCCTCGGTTTTTCCATCTCCGCTGAGCCGTTGACCGACAAGGGTAAGGGCCTCGATAAACAGGTCGAGGATCTGAAACAGGCCGTTATCGAACTCAATCGCGAACTCTTCATCCTGGAGGAGGAGTTGTTGTTTCCGGGGAATACGCAGGTATCGATATTCCTCTCCCTGGATATCGGTAACTATTTCAAACTCGACTCGGTACAACTGCATATAGACAACAAGGAGCTTACCAATCATCTCTATACGGAGCGCGAAGTCAAGGCGCTTCAGCGCGGCGGAGTTCAACGCCTCTACCTTGGGAATATCAAGGCCGGCGAACATGAACTTGTCGCATTCTTCACCGGCGTGGGTCCGAAGGGAAGAGACTACAAACGGGGGGCGACAGTTAGCTTCAGCAAGGGGATTGGCCCGAAATACCTGGAGCTCAAGATCGTTGACAGCGTCGCCTTGCAACAGCCGGATTTTGAAGTCCGGGAGTGGGAGTGATACGGGTGCTATCAGGCCTGACCTCCCGCCTCCTACTCACGCTCTCACTCGCCATACCACTCTGCGCAACAGCGGATATCCGTAGCGGCGAGCCTCAGGAACTGCGTGACCTGCACTACGGCGATGCGCTGTTTCAGCTCTATCAACAAAACTATTTTCAGGCGATCGTTCGACTTCTCGCCGCCAGAAAACAGGGATTGATGCAGGCCTATGCGGATGAACCCGAGCTTCTCCTTGGTGGTCTCTATCTGGCGTACGGCATGCCTGATACCGCAGAAGAGCTCTTCAACCGGATCCTGAGCCAGAGTGAATCCCCCGATGTGATGAACCGCGCCTGGCTACAACTGGGAAAATCCCGCCACCGCCGGGGAAACATGCGTGCAGCGAAAAGCGCACTGGGTCAGATCGGCGATAACCTGAAACCCGAGGCAATTGATGAACGGCAATATCTGAGCGGGCTCATTGGTCTGCTTCAGAGCAATGAGGCCGAGGCACTTACCGACCTCAGCAAAATTTCCCAGCAAAGCGAATGGTCGCTATATGGCCGTTTCAACCAGGCCATTGCCTTACTGCGAAGCGAACAACAGGAGCAGGGATTGGTCCTGCTGGAGGAGATCGGAAGCGGTTCGGATGAACAAGATGACCAGGAGGCAAAATTCATCCGGGACAGGGCAAATCTTGCTCTGGGTTATCTGCTGCTGGAATCGAACCAATCCGAAAACGCCAAACTGGCTCTGCAACGTGTCCGCCTGAGCAGTCCGGCGAGCAGCCAGGCGCTTTTGGGTCTGGGCTGGGCCGATCTGCAACTGGGCGAAGAGGAACGGGCACTGGCTCCCTGGCAGATCCTGGCTGAACGCAATGCCAGTGACCCGGCGGTACTCGAGGCCAAACTCGCAATCCCCTATGTGCTTTCCCAGCTCGAGGCGGAACAACAGTCCCTGCAAGGTTATCGCGACGCAATTGCAACCTATGACGATTCCCTCAATCAGCTGGATCAACTTCTGGCGGAAGTCAGGCAGGACGATTTCCCTGACAACCTTTTGAGCGATAAAGCCAGTGAGGACGAAACCAAATCGGCTTCTCGCTCCCTGCTCTCGTACCTGCTCTCCGGCAATGCCTTCCAGGAACGGCTGCAGGACTACAAGGACCTGGGCCACATGGAGAATAACCTGCGGCAATGGAGAGAGAAAATCAGTTCATATCGCACAATGCTCAGCAACCAACTGGCGGCCTATGAAGAAAAACTGCCCCGAGTCGAGGAGCACCTGAAAGGCGATAATCTCAAACAGGTCATTGCCAGGAAAGACAAGATGCAGACCCTCTATGAAGTGGTCGCAGAGACGGAAGAACCACCATTCGCCCTCGCCAATCAGCAGGAGAAGGGCTGGATTGAAAAAATCAACCGCATCAAGCGGATCATCAAGCAATATGACGGGGACGGCAGGCTGGCGGCACAAAAAGAGATGGCACGTCTGATGGAAGGCATCCTTACCTGGCGGATCTCCACTGAACATCCCGCAAGATTGTGGTCGCTGAAGAAACAGATGATCGAGTTGGAGCAGAATATAGAGGAGGCTCATCAGAAAGAAGCTGAATTGGCCAAGGCACGCACCGAGGCCAAGGGGCGGTTTGACGTATTTTCACAACGCATCGAGCAACTCGAACAGGCACTTCCGAATCTTCATGAGCGAGTGAAAAAGCTGCATCGGGATGAGGCGGATCTGCTGCGTGAGATGGCTCTGTCAAGGCTTGAACAACGCCGCGGCCTGATCAGCAACTACCTGGTTCAAGCCAGATTCGGCGTTGCCAACCTGTTGGATATCAGTACGGCGAGAGCGGGAGGACAGGAATGAGGCTGCCACTCGCGATTTCACTACTTGGTCTCGCACTCCACGGTTGCGCGAACATGTCGGGCAAGTCGAAATCCGATGAGCCCACCCTCGCGGACATAGCGAGCAAGCCTGTAACGGTTGAAAAGCAGGCGCTCACACCCACCGACCGCAATGAAGTGATGGAAAACTATCGCGCTATCCTGGAGCTCAATCCAGACCAGCGCCTCAACAGTGAAGCGACCCGTCGCCTTGCCGATCTCGAGCTGGAGAGCAGCGAGACGAAACTGCTGGAATCAGCGGATGAACCCGTGCCCAGTGACGCCGAACTGTCAAAATCGATCAAGCTGTATGAATCCCTGCTGGCAAAAGACCCCAACTATGCATCGCGCGATCTTGTACTCTATCAACTGGCCAGGGCCTATGAACTGAAAGGCGATATGAACGCCATGATGTTGACCTTGCGCGCACTGATCACCCAACACCCGGACAGCCCGCATTGGCAGGAAGCCCAGTTCAGGCGCGGCGAGCATTTTTTCATCCTGCAGCAGTTCGACAACGCGGAATCTGCCTACAGCGCGATTCTGAAACAAAACGACGACTCTCCCTACTATGACCGGGCACTGTTCAAGCATGGCTGGTCATTGTTCAAGCAGCGTAAGATCGAACCTGGTCTCGATTCATTCACTCGATTGCTGGATCGCAACCTGGGGGACAGCCCCGAGACCGCAGTCGACAAGCTCTCCGCCGCCGATCAGAAGCTGATGAAGGAGACCATCAGGGTGATCAGTCTGACCTTTTCGGAACTTGGTGGCGCCAAACGTATCAGCCGTTATTTCGACAACAAGGGTCGCCGCGATTATGAGTATATGATCTACCAGGGACTGGGGGATCTCTACCTCAAGCAAGAGCGAATCCAGGATGCGGCGGACGCCTATCTCGCCTTCGTGGACCTCGCGCCAGACCACCCCCAATCGCCCCGCTTGACAGTGAAGGTTGTCGACATCTATACCAAGAACGGTTTTCCGAAGCTGGCCATTGAGAGCAAAAAGGCCTTCGTACAACATTATGCCATAGGGGGTGATGCCTGGAATAAACAGGATCCAAAGAACCACGCCTGGTTGAACCAGCAACAGCGTACCTATCTCAAGGAGCTTGCCGAGTATCACCATGCACTGGCGCAGCAGTACAAGAAAAGCAAGGATAAAAAGCTGGCCGCGCAACAGACCGAACAGGGCACCGAGGCTGCCCGCTGGTACCGGCTCTACCTGGACACCTTTCCCGACGATCCTACGGCCGGCAGCATCAGCTTCCTACTCGGGGAAATTTTGTTTGAGCTGAAAAAATATTCCGAGGCAGTGACCGCCTATGAAGACAGCGCCTATCGCCTTCCGGCCCACGACAAGCAGGCCGAAGCGGGTTATGCCGCCCTTCTCGCCTATGCGGAGCAGAACAAACAGATCCCGAAAAGCGCCCAAACGGCGTGGCACAGGCAGGGTGTGGAGAGCGCACTGAAATTCTGCGATATCTTCCCCAAGGATTCACGCAGGGCCTCGGTATTGACCGAGGCGGCAGATCAGCTGCTACAACTCAAGGAGGTCGGACGTGCACGCGGCGCCGCGCTTCAGGTCGCCAATCTCAAACCGCCTGCGGAGAAAAAGCTGCGACGCACCGCTTGGACGATTGCCGCCCATGCCGCCTTCGAACAGCAGGATTATCAAGCCGCGGAAACTGCCTATCAACAGGCATTGAGCCTGACGCCTGCAAAAGACAAGGAGAAAAAAGCCCTCGAGGAGAGGCTGGCCGCCAGTATCTATCAACAGGGTACGACACTGCGTTCCCAGGGCGATAATAAAGGTGCGGCCCAGGCTTTTATGCGCATCGGCAAACAGGCTCCGAAGGCATCGATACTCGCCACTGCGCAGTACGATGCCGCAGCCAGTCTCATCGCTGCTGGCGACTGGGCAGGCTCGATCAAGATTCTCGAAGCCTACAAGGCGAAGTATCCGAAAGACAAGTTGATACCGGAGGTAAACAGCAAGCTGGCCGTTGCCTACATGGAGACCAAGCAGCCACTCAAGGCCGCCGAGGAGCTTGCCACCCTCTCCACCCAGGCGGAGTCTCCGGAACTGCGCCGCGAAGCCGCCTGGCGTTCCGCGGAACTGTATGAAAAGGCCGGTAAATCAACAAAGGCCATCGCCGCCTACAAACACTATGTAAAGACGTTCCCCGCCCCCCTCGACCAGGCCATGGAGGCGGGTCAGAAACTGGTCGACCTCTACCATAAGCGTGGCGAGAGCGGCAAGCGGGACTGGTGGATGAAACGCTTGATCAAGCTGGATGCCGATGCCGGAAAACAGCGTAATGACCGCACCCGCTACCTGGCCGCTCGATCCTCCCTGCGTCTAGCCGAAGCAAATCTGCAGAGCTTCCACAGTATCAAGCTGAAAGCGCCTCTGGAAAAGAACCTGAAGCTCAAAAAAGAGCGTATGCAGACAGCGATCAAAGCCTATAAAAAGGCCATCAAGTACGGCATTGCGGAAGTCACGACCGGTGCTACCTACCAGATCGCAAAAATGTATCAACAGTTCGGTAACGCCTTGATGAAATCAGAAAGGCCCAAAGGGTTGAGCGCTGAAGAACTGGAACAGTATGAGATCCTGCTTGAAGAACAGGCCTATCCCTTCGAGGAAAAGGCCATCACTCTGTTCGAATCGAACATCGAAGGCGTCACCAACGGGATCTATGACGAGTGGGTAAGAAAGAGTTTCGAGGCATTGGCTAAATTGATTCCGGGACGCTATGCGAAAAAAGAGAAGCGTGAGGGGTGGATCGATGCGATCAACTAGCCCCCTTGTGCGAACGTGCCAGATCACCAGGAGAGCCGCTGCGTTTCTCACCCTTGCCCTGATAATCTCAGGCTGTAGCGGCATACCATCGATAGACGAGGCTTTGGGGACAAAGCAGGGTGGCGCTGCCCCGACGCTGAAACCAAGCACCGCCAATCCGCAACTGCAAAGGCAGTTCGACGCGGCAGTGGCATTGATGCGCAAGGATGATATCGACAAAGCCAAACAGAGCCTGACTGCGTTGATCGAGCAGAATCCCGGTCTGGCGGGACCTTATATCAACCTGGGAATCATCCATTTGAACGAAGGTGAGCCGAGCAAGGCCGAGCAGTCGTTCTCCACGGCGCTGCAGTTAAAACCCGACAGCGTACCCGCCCACAATCAATTGGGGGTTGCGCTCAGGATGCAGGGGAAATTCCAAGCGGCGGAACAGGCCTACCGCTCTGCATTGCAGATCGAACCCGACTACCTGCTCGCTCATCGTAACCTGGGAATACTCTACGATCTCTATCTGACAAAACCGAAACTGGCACTGCAGCACTATAAACGCTGCCAGAGCCTGAGCGATTCGAAAGACAAGGAGATCGATGGTTGGATTCTCGAACTCGAACGCCGGATCAAATCGACAAAATAGCGGAAAGCGGACATGTTGAACAGATTTCACGCAACAGCATTATCGATACCCTTTGTGGCCCTGCTGCTGTTGTCTCAGCCAGCACATTCCGAACAACGTATCGACCTGGAGGGTACGGCAATTTTCGGCAACAAGGAGTCACCCAACATCCTCTACGTCGTGCCCTGGCGTTCGGCAAAACGGCTGACCAACATGATGCCCCCGGAAACAGGTCGCAGAGACGAATTGTTCGCCCCGCTGGATCGTGATGTATTTCGCAGACAGATCGATTGGTACCAGACTTTTAATGAAAAACCGTAAAGAATTTGGCAGTTCCTGCCGTATGACTGAGAGCATGCCGATTTACAGCTTTTACCGTCTGACACCTGTCAATTCGACCCGGGCAGTCAGTCACAGCACAACCATATTCAGGTGTATAAACAACGGAGAATCCTATGGAGCTCATTGAACCCATCATCCGATTTTTTCAGGAAGGCGGACTCTTTATGTATCCCATCCTGCTGATCTTTGCAGGAGGTATCGCAATAGCCATTGAACGCTGGGTCTATCTGACCCTGGCGACCGGCAGTAACAAACGCACCTGGAAAAGGGTCCTGCCCCTTCTCAATGACGGTGACTTCAAATCGGCCATGGATGCCGCCAACAAATCCAAGACGGCCATCGGTACCATGCTGACCTATGGCCTGGCCCGGGCTCGCACCGCAAGGCGTAGGGACGATGTCGAAGTGGCCATGGAAGAGGGACTGATGGAGGCGATTCCACGTATGGAAAAACGCACCCACTACCTCAGCACCCTCGCCAACATCGCCACCCTGCTCGGTCTGCTGGGCACCATCATCGGACTGATCCAGGCCTTTACCGCGGTCTCCAACGCCGATCCGGCGGAAAAAGCCGACTTGCTCTCAGCCAGCATCTCAGTCGCCATGAACACCACGGCATTCGGCCTGATGGCAGCCATTCCTCTACTACTGGTTTATGCCCTTTTGCAGAGTAAAACCACTGCGATCGTAGACAGCCTGGAGATGGCCTCGGTGAAATTCCTCAACATCTTCAGTGAACAGGCATTCAGCACACGGAGCAAGGCATGAGAGAACGGCTGAGGCGCCATCGGCATGGGGAAGAGCTGAACATAACAGCCTTTCTCAACCTGATGGTGATCCTGATTCCCTTTTTGCTGATCACGGCGGCGTTTTCCCGGTTCTCCATCATAGAACTCTATCTGCCCCCTGCCAGTGAAGGCACCTTGAAAGCGATCAAGGAACTGCAATTGGAGGTGATCATACGCAAGGACAGTCTCGAGGTTGCTGATCAGCAAGGCGGTTTGATCAGGCGGTTGAATAACACCCCGGACGGTTACGACGTGAAAGGGCTGAATGAACTGCTGGTACAGATCAAAGTGCGCTTCCAGGACAAACGCAACATCTTCATTCTGTCTGAACCGAATACAAAATACGAAACCATGGTTCAGGTGATGGATGCGGTGCGCATGAAAGAGATCATGGAAGCCGGCGGTGTGGTTCAGTATGAGCTGTTCCCCGATATCGCGTTGGGCGACGCCCCTCCGGCGACCCCGCAGAAACAGGACGAAGGTAACGCCTCATGAAGATGTCACGCCGTGCCAAACGCATGGATCGCCACCACCGGCGAAACAAGGGCCATGCGGTGCTCAACCTGGTCTCATTGATGGATATATTCACTATCCTGGTCTTCTTCCTGTTGGTCAACTCCGGTGAGGTTCAGGTGCTGCCAAATGCCAAGGCATTGAGCCTGCCCGAGTCGGTGGCAACCTTGAAACCCAAGGAGACATTGGTGGTGATGGTCAATCACAATGAGATCCTTGTACAAGGCTACAGGGTGATGGACCTTACCCAGCCCCTGCCCGCAGGGACCACGCTTCCTGCCCTGAAGAGTGAACTCAACCGCCATGCCCAGAGATCCATGACGAGCACTCTGGAACCCTTCAAGGGCAAGATCACAATCATGGGTGAGAAAACGATTCCCTACACTCTGCTGAAGCGGGTCATGGCAACCTGTGCCGAGTCGAAATACCCCCACGTATCCCTGGCCGTATTGAGAAAGAGTGAGCAGCCGAACGGAAACGGGAATGGAGGACAGCCGTTGTGATCTCCTCCTATCGACACTCCCCCTATCTACCCTGGTACACGGCATCCGCCGACGAGCGACGATTCCAGGTCATCACTCTGGTGGTACTCATCATCGCGCTGCTGTTTGGAAGCATCATTCCGATGATCGATCTGCCGGAAAAAGAACGATTCAAGAAACAGACCCTGCCACCCCGGCTGGCGAGGCTGATCCTGGAACAGAAGAAAGAGCCCCCCAAGCCGAAGAAGATCGTCAAGAAAAAACTGCCGGAGCCGGAGAAAAAGGAACCGAAGAAGAAAAAGCCGGAAGCCAAGAAGAAACCAGAGCCGCAGAAGAAACCTGAAAAGCAGTTGGCGAAAAAGAAGCCGACCAAAGAGGATGCGCGCAAGAAAGCAGCGAGCGCAGGCCTGCTCGCCTTTGCCGATCAACTGGCGGACCTACGCGATGAGCGGATCGAATCGAATGTCCGCGGAGTACAGAAAATCTCCACCACGGGTAAAAAGACCTATCGTACCCAGCGCTCGATCATATCCTCTGGTGTCACCAGCGGCAGCGGTGGTATCAATACCGCCGCCCTTAGCAGGGGTACCGGCGGCACCGGACTCACCGGCCGTGAGACCACCGAGGTGGAGAGCGCCGCCATCAGCGATGATGCCAAGGCTGCAGCCCGTGGCGGCGGCGGTAAGGGTAAGGACTATAAAGGATACCGGACACGGGAAGAGATTCAGCTGGTCTTCGATCAGAACAAGGGAGCGGTCTATGCCCTCTACAACCGCGCCCTGCGAAAAGATCCCTCGCTGCGCGGCAAGGTGGTGCTGGAGTTGACCATAACCCCAGCGGGCAAGGTGACCAAGTGTGTCATCCTATCATCCGAACTCAACGATCCGAAACTCGAGCGTAAGCTCGTATCACGCATCAAACTGTTCAAGTTCCCCGCCAGGGACGTTGATACCGCGGTAGTCTCCTATCCGATCGACTTCCTGCCTTCCTGATGCATCGACCAACCGCCTGCAACAGCGTTGCCGCGCTTTGCAGGCGGTCGGTTGCAACCAGGCGGTTTTTTTAAAAGAACAAGCCGCGAATGGACGCCAATCACCGCTGATATGCGCAATTTTTTGTTGTGAATTTCGTATAAGAAATATGTGGAGTATTCATAGTCACCTGCTGCTGATAGCGCTCTGTTGCTCTTTGGTTCAGCCGCTGAACGCAGCCTGGGTCAACGGCGAAGAGGCGATCATGGGCACCAGGATCAGTGTCCAGCTATGGCACCAGGACCAAGCAGAAGGTGAAGCGGCAATACAAGCCGTGATGGATGAGTTCCGCCGCCTGGACAGGAAACTCAGTCCCTATATCGAGAGCAGTGAACTCGCACTGGTCAACCGCATGGCGGGCCGCGAACCCGTAATCATCTCGGAGGAGTTTTACCGGCTTCTCGAGACCTCCCTGGAGTACTCCGTGCTGACAGCCGGTGCCTTCGATATCACCTTCGCGTCCATCGGCTTTCGCTACGACTATCGAAAGGGAATAAAGCCGACCGATTCATTGATCGAGCGCACCCTGCCTCTGATCGACTATCGCAACATTCGGCTGAATGCGGATAAAAGCACGGTCGCATTCGAAAAGCCCGGGATGCGCATCGACCTCGGCGGCATCGCAAAGGGATACGCCGTCGACAGTGGTATCGAACTACTCAGACGCAGAGGTATAAACCATGCGCTGATCAGCGCCGGCGGAGACAGCCGCCTGCTGGGCGACCACCGGGGGCGCCCCTGGCACATCGGCATCCAGGCACCGAGAGACAAGGAGCGCATGGCGGCAATGCTGCCCCTGGCCGACACCGCCGTATCCACCTCAGGGGACTACGAACGCTTCTTCGAGCGCGACGGCATTCGCTACCACCATATCATCAGCCCCAAAACCGGGCGTTCCGCGGACAGCCTGCAAAGCGTCACCATCCTCGGCCCCAATGCCACCCGCACGGATGCCCTCTCAACCAGCATTTTCGTGCTTGGCGCGGAAAAGGGAATTGCGTTGATCAATCGCCTGAAAGATGTCGATGCGGTGATCATCGACAAAGATGGCGGGATGATGACTTCGGACGGGCTAGCCGATGCCTCGCGATAAATAGCGCATCGAACGATTGATTACGCAGCCATAAGTGCAGATCAGGCGATTTTTGGTGTGGCTCACCACACCACTTTCGGCTGTCATGGCGAGAATGATTCCCATTATGCAGCTCATCATGCAAAAAATCTCATCTATAATATAATATGCCTCTATTTCCAGAATGCACGATGTGCAACCACCGAATATCGCTGAGTTGGTATATAGGGGCGGGTTCTCTTCGCTAATTGTTTTTTTTGGGTTTGCTGTGTTATCTATAAGACTCTTCATCCCTCACCTTTATGGTGCCGATGATGAAGACAAGATTATATAATAGTAAAAATACAGGGGATCTCGTTAACCTAACCGTTTAAATTAAAGAAAGAATCTAAACTGGAGGAGCGATAAATGCCGATCCATTTCAATGACCGCGACGTAGTTTCTGAGATTGCGGGATTGAGTTCCGCTTTGATAGTGCCCTGCTACATGTGCCCGGCAGTAACTGTATCGGCACGGGAAAACAGGCCTTTCATTCAGTTATTTAGAACCTTTCTGAAATCGGCTCCCTTCGAACACTACATCACGACACTTCAATCGCGATTGAAAGAACATGGTGTCAAAACAAAAGTCTTCAAAAGCGTTCCTTCTCACGAATGGTTTATGTGCATGTGGACTTCAGGCAAGCGGAGAAAACTGCGAGCATATGCCGAACAATATGATGCCGTAATAGTTTTGGGCTGCGACTCCGCGACCAAAACGGTACGCGATGCAGTCGAAACAACCGGCTGTAAAGTGATCGAAGGCATGGAAGTTTCCGGGATTATGAATGCACAAATAAAATTCCATCTGCCTGGCAACGTCTCGTTCGAGAATTGCACGACAGTTCCC
>JBNKLI010000089.1:0-86064 GCA_050292275.1 Candidatus Thiodiazotropha sp. | reverse complement strand
GGCACTCAACATTGCCGCTTTTTCGTTGCGTGAAAGCCTTGCCCGCTTCGATATTTCATCAATCAAAACACTTTCCGTCATCATACCTGTATTAGCTGGAGTAAGCGTTGCCAATATCTTTCCGTCTGTCGGCTTGATTATCGTAATATGCATAAACCTGTTCATAGGGCTTATTATGCCGGTGGTGATCGGCGTACTATGGGATGCCAGTGGAAAATCAATAATCTTTACCTTGCTAGCATCCATTACGGGAGTTGCATTTAGTTATATGCTGTCATTGAGTATGCTGGGTATTCTTGGCCTTGCTTCAGGCTGCACTGTCTTGATCCTGCTGCAAGCTCCACGTATTAGACGAAGTTGGTGACAGCTTTATTGTCAAGCTGCTTATTAGCCACTCACTCTACGCACAAAAAACGCAGAAATTGTCGTTTTTTGGGGCAGGTGCATAGAAGAATTATAGGCAGGCAATCGCTGGGACACAGACATTAAGCACCCGGGAATGGGTCCATAGCGTAGTCCTCATACCTCCACATCAACCAACAGGGTATTTCTTACCTGATGGGAAGCAGTTCCGATGTAGCAATGCCTCATGACTTGGATTGCGAATCGTCTTAAGGGACAATGTGTTTATCATATCTATCGAAGGTGTCCTGAAATGTTTTTTTCGCGGCCGGAATCCACCCCTGTTTATGTATCACGCTCAGACCCCCTTGATCCCCTCTCCAGTTATTCCAAGCATGGGTTCGGGCTCGACGGCAACGACTGGCCATCCGTGGAACACTATTACCAGGGGATGAAATTCAAACCCGGCGAGATGCGTGATGCCATCCGGGATTCAGAGCATCCCGCCAAGGCGAAGAAGCTAGCCTCGCGATACAGGAAAGACGTGAGGAGCGACTGGAAAAATGTCAGGGAGACGGTAATGACCAGGGGCATCTACACAAAATGCCGCACCCATCCGGAAGCCGCCAACGCGCTGCTTGCCACCAGAGACCGGAAGATCGTCGAGAACAGCCAGTTCGACTATTTCTGGGGCTGCGGCCGCGACGGGCGTGGACACAACGCCTTCGGCAAGATCCTGATGGCGGTCAGAAGTAAACTGCAGGAGGAGATGTTCGGAGACGCTCCTTCCTGAGCCGCTTCATTTTGGCCATAGTGCTATCCCCATCAACAGGAAACCTATGGAGAGCAGAATACACAGTGCCGTAGTACCGGTGTAGAGCGGTCTTATTCCTGTTTGCTTGATATGTCTGAAGCCTATATATCCGCCGATTGCGGTGACAAAAAAGGCAAACTCACTGGCCACCAGCATGGTCAACAGGGGAATCACGGTGACCCCTTCATTACGCGCCTCGACGCCCTTCGTAACGATAAGCATGATCAACAGGCCAAGACCCAGGGCAAAATATGGAAAGTTGATTTTTTTCATATGGATTATTCAAATTCCAGGGTACCCGCACAATTCCCTTTTATTCAAGCTATTGATTTTCCGATGGCCAGGTTTCAGGTTTTAATGGAAAGAGCAGTTCGTAGACCTCGCGCCTGACATCTGTTGCTTCATATGCTGTTGGAATTGTCCTGGCAAGTTCAGAGTCCTTGTATGCAGCGAGTGCCTCCTTGCTCTCGAAGAAATATATCCCACAAGTGTCACCGGTTGCCTCATCCCTCCCATAAATCTTCTGGATGAGGCCTGGGACTTCCAGAAATCGCGGTTTACGCTGTTCTATACGACGATCCAGCTCTTCAAGAGCCATATCTGATTTGATGCGAACAAATAAAATGGATGCCATACTAATTGTCTCATTGTCGTGCCATGTATTTATCCAAAAGTTTTATTGATAATACATTGCATCACTGATTTCAGCTAGATTTCATAAGACTGCATACTGCCATCTTCATTACAGCAAAACCTAGAGTAGTCTTTGCTATTGTCTTGCATTGCATAATCACTTGCACTTTTCATTGGCATATCCCAGGCAATGCAATTCTCAAGCACCGTACACTCCTCGTCTCTCTATCGAAACAATTTGAATTAGCATTTTGCAAGAATTGCACTCCACATGAACTACGATACTTTTACATAGATAATTCTCAGCCTGCTGGTTTAGGTGAATTAGTAGAAGTACTATTCACCTCCTTTTTCCATCGTTCGCCAGCGTTCTAGCCTCGGTATGCCCCGGGTTAGTATCCAAGCCAGAATTCCGTTCATACCGTCTTCTTTCATTTGTTGAATGCAATATCTTTGAAATTTTTGTGCAGTATCCACGTCCGGAGGGCTTAGAAATACTCCATTCTCGTAACACATGGAACAATACTTATCACTTGTAGTACCATCGGCATTTTTTCCACCACCATTTTTATCCTTGTTCAGTGGATAGCCGCAACTTTGACAATATTTGCTCATTATCCACCTTTTTCAATGACAATAAAAAACGCATCCAGTCTAACAGCTTGTCTACTGGATTCTGATTTCCCTTTAGTCATATAGAGGTCTCCCTAGCGGCTATTTCAATGAGTCCACGCAAAATACTTCGTAAACGGCTCGAAAAATCACGGTGAGAAAAGTACGGAGTATTATATCATTTCGTTTGAGGTTCTTCATGGGTTCTCAACGCGCAAATAGTTGTTTTGTGAATAGTCATGAAAGCCCCTTTTTTAGCTAAACAGATCTCTTGATAGCACTCTGAGAAATATGCCTCTCGCGACATACTCTATGTCATCGCTATAGCCATGCAGCGGTTGTATGTATAAAGAACTATCTAAACATAATTCACTAATTTAGTTAAGGAAAACTTAATTATTTATTGTGGCCCAATCGAAATTTTTCATTTATCGACTGAGCTAGGATCTCTTACCCACCTGTGTACATGATCGTTGAATAGTGACAACGCTCTATTATGAACACAAAAACTGTTTTCGCAGATAGCATGTCGACTAACGATTGTTAGGAAAATTTGCGCCGTTCATTTCCAACAAGGTGGAAAAACGTTATTACATATTTTTGTTAAAATGACCTTTCTAGGAGATTCAATATGAAACGGAAATCACCATACCTGGCCTGCCATGCTTTGTTATTTTCCGGCCTGGCATTTGCAAGCCAGGCACACGCACATCTATATAACATTGAAAAGTTAGGCGGGTTTATCTACGAGGATACAAACCTTTCAATCAACCGCAATCAGTCTTGCGCTTCATGCCATGATCTAGGCTGGGGAGGAACAAACCCGGATGAATCGACTAATGCAGCAGGGGCCGTGCACGAAGGATCTTTCACAGACCGGTTCGGAAACCGCAAACCACCGAGTTCCACCTACGCCACGTTAAGCCCGATTTTTCATCTTTCTACGCGAATCAACGGTGAGTTTGCCGGCGGCAATTTCTGGGACGGCAGAGCTACAGGTACAAAGTTAGGCAATCCTGCCGCTGATCAGGCACAGGGGCCATTTCTCAACCCTGTGGAGCAAGGCCTGCCCGACATGGCTTGTGTCGTATACCGGGTCTCCACGGCATCCTATGCGCCCATATATCACCACGTCTGGGGCAAAAATATCGACAGTATAAGTTTCCCATCCGATACCGACTCGCTTTGTGAACAAGAGGGGATCAGCATCCCTTTGAGTAATGAAGACAGGCTAAAGGTCGAGATGGAATATGACAACATTGCGCTTTCGATCGCCGCTTTCGAGGATTCGCCGGCCGTGAACCGCTTCAGTTCGAGATTCGATGATATCTCGTCACTCAAAACACAGGAACGCCAAGGGTATGAACTGTTCAAGGGAAAAGCAAAGTGCGATAGCTGCCATGTCAGCAGCGGCCGTAATGCGCCGTTTACCAACTTCGCCTATGACAACCTTGGCGTACCGCGTAATCCACAGAATCCTGCACTTGTCGCCGATCCGTACTACGTTGATTTGGGATTGGGTGGATTTCTCAAAAATCGCGGCGATGCGGCTGCTGTCTATGAACCCGAAATCGGAAAAATGAAAGTACCGACACTGCGTAATGTCGACAAGAAGCCCTACCCCGGCGCCATCAAGGCCTATACACACAATGGCTACTTCAAGACATTGAAAGGATTGGTTCACTTCTACAATACCAGGGATATCAAACCACAATGTCCTGGCGACTATAGCGAATCGGAGGCACTTGCCGCGGACTGCTGGCCTGCCCCTGAAGTTGCGCAAAATATCAACAGGACCGAGCTGGGCGATCTGAGATTAACCGAAGATGAGGAGGATGCAATCGTGGCTTTCTTGCGTGCACTCTCTGACGGCTACCGCTATAGATACAAAGATTAGTTTCTCTGCGTGCAGTGAACCAGTGGTCGACGCCCTGCGGCGTCGACCGTTTTACACAGCCAAACCCCGGCCATCCAGGTGAGCGATGACAATCTGAGCATAAAGTCGTCAAGTGCATCATGGCATGGTGTAGTGTCTCATATTGATGCACGATTACAGGATTCCCGGAAGAAACATGGGGGGTACCTACTCAACCCCTGGTAGCAGCATCCCGCGCTGGGCGCGGTAGATGTATCAGAAACTGTTGTCCGCAGGGACGCGGACATCAAGCTCTCAGGCATAACCGATGAAACATCGGGTCTCGGCAGATTACTCCAGCTTGCTTACGATCAGAGAGGCGTTCACCCCACCGAAACCGAAGCCGTTGCATAACGCATGGCGTAGCGCCTGGCCGCGGGCGTTGCTGGGTACCAGATCGAGATCGGCCATGGTTTCGTCCGGGTTATCCAGGTTGAGGGTCGGGGGCAGGGTATCGTTGATTACGGCAAGCGCGGAAAAGATGCTCTCGACACCGCCGGCCGCGCCAAGCAGGTGACCGGTAGCCGACTTTGTCGATGAGACCGGCAGCCTGCCGATACCATCGCCGAACACATTGCGCAGGGCGGCGATCTCCCCGCGGTCGCCAACCGGCGTGGAGGTGGCATGGGCGTTGACATAGCCTATATCGGCGGGTTCGAGCCCGGCCATCGCCAGGGCGCGGCGGATGGCGGCGGCGGCCCCGGAGCCATCCTCGGGGCCTGCGGTGATATGGTAGGCATCGGCGCTGGTTCCGTAGCCGCTTATCACTGCCAGCGGCTTGGCGCCACGGGCCTCGGCATGTTCCAGGGTCTCGATCACCATCAGACCGGCACCCTCGCCCATGACAAAGCCGTCGCGATCGCGATCGAAGGGACGGGAGGCCCGCTGCGGATCGTCGTTGCGGGTAGACAGCGCCTTGAGGGCGTTGAAACCGGCCAGTGCCAGGGGATCGACACAGCCTTCCGTGCCACCCACCAGGGCCACCTCGGCTTCGCCGCTGCGGATCAGGCGCATACCGTCGCCAATCGCCTGCACGCCGGCGGCACAGGCGGTCACCGGACAGCCCAAAGGACCTTTGAAACCATAGCGGATGGAGGTGTTGCCCGACGCCATGTTGGCCAGAAAGGCAGGCACCACGAAGGGGGAGATGCGTTTCGGACCACGGCCGTCCAGGGTCTTCTGCGCCTGGGTGATGGTGGGAAAACCGCCGATACCCGTTGCGATAATGGTCGCCGTGGCGTTTCGCTCATGCTCGCTCGTCGGCCTCCACACGGCCTGCTCCAGCGCCTCCCTGGCCGCCGCGAGGGCGTAGAGCACGAACAGATCGATCTTCTTGCGCTCCTTGATCTCGACCACCGTATCCGGATCGAATCCCGCTTCTGCGTCATCCTCGATACCGGGCACCAGCCCTGCGATACGGATGGGAAAATCGTCCACATCGAAGCGATCGATGCGGCGCACTCCCGATTGGCCCCCGGTCAGGCGTTGCCAGACAGGCTTGACTCCACATCCGAGTGGACTGATTATTCCCATACCTGTGATGACAATGGGCGGGTTCATGGTACCTCCTGCTAGTAGATAAAATCACACTAGCCCGCACCAAAATATGATCAAGATAATATTCACGGCTGGTATCCGTGGGAGCCTGAAATGCCATATGCAAAAGATCACAAATCCAAATCCAAGGACCGTATCCTGAAATCGGCCACGGAACTCTTCTTCCGATACGGTTTCGATAAGGTCTCGATCAGCCAGATCATGAAACTCGCACGCATGACTCATGGCGCGTTCTATGCCCACTTCGAGTCCAAGGAGGCGTTGTTCAGCGCCTCTTTCGTGGAGACCCTGAAACGTAGCGGCGCCTCGCGCCTCACCAAGAGCCCGTTCTCGATTAAGCACCTGGCTTCACTGGTCACCGACTATCTGAACCTGCGTGATAGTAAAAAACCGGATGAACCCGGCCCCGAGTCGATCCTGTTCAACGAGATCGCCAGCGACAACTTCGAGATCAAGAAACTCTACGAGAAGTCCTATACCAGCCTGAAAAAGAACCTGGAGACCCGTATTACCGCGCTGTGCCGGCTCAACAAGCTGCCCTTCCCGGCAGACAGTGAGACCGTGGCCGAGAAGTCGCGGGCGATCCTTGCCTCCCTGGTTGGAGCGGTGGCCATCGCCAAGAGCCTGCCCCATGAAGAGGAGCAGCGGAACATCCTGCTGACCGCGCAGAAGCAGATCTTCTCCATCCTCGGTGTCAGCGAACACGAGTTCAACGACATCACCGATCAGGCCCAGTAACGAACGCTGCCCCGAAGCGGTCTACGGCGCGGGCAGCCGCAAGCTGACCTCCAGCCCACCTTCAGGGTGGTTGCGCGCGGAGGCATCACCGCCATGCACCAGCATGGCTCGGCGGGCAATGGCGAGCCCGAGGCCAAATCCACCGCTGCCCCGCTCCCGCGCCTCAGCAGTGCGTGTGAAGGGGTCGAAGATCGATTCGATCTGCGATGCTTCGACACCAGGCCCCTGATCCCTCACCCGGATTACATAAGCACTCTCTTCCCCACTCAGCGACACCTGGACTTCACTCCCCGGCGGGGTATGACGAATCGCATTTCGCACCACATTTTCAACCGCTGAACGCAGCAGTACCGCATCTCCGACGAGGGCCACCGGCTGCGCGTCGAGGCTTAGCCGCTTCTCCTTTCCCTGGGCCTCATACGCCGCGTCGGTCACCACTTTGGCGATCAATTCATCCAGCTGCAGGCGCTGTCGCTCCAGGCCCGCCTGCCCCGATTCCAGCCGCGCCAGGGAGAGTAGTTCGGTTACCAGGCGCTCCAGTTCATCGGCCTCCTTTTCGATACGGCTCAGAGCCTTGCTGCGGTCCTCCTCCCTCTCCGCCAGCTCCAGGGCCACCCGCAACCTGGCAAGGGGAGATCGCAGTTCGTGGGATACATCCCGCACTAACTGGCGCTGGCTCTGAAGCAGATCGTTGAGACGCTCCGCCATCAGGTTGAAATCGGCACCCAGGGCGCTGATCTCCCCCCTGCCCCTGATCTCGACCCTGCCACTCAGATCCCCCTCGGCCATACGCTGGGCAGCCTGGCGCAGCGGCCGTACCTGGCGGGTCAGCATCCTCGCCAGCAGCAGGCTGACCAGCCCGAAGATCAACACCGCCAACAGGCCACGCATCCACAACGGTATAGCGTGCAGCCTGCCGGGATCGATCGCGGTGACGAGAAACAGCCCGGGAGTCACACCCGGCAGTTCCACGGAGAGCATCAGATGACCGGCGCGCATGCGCTCGACCCCCGGCCTCACCTCTCGCGGCAGCCATTGATCCAGATGGCGCGGCAGCGGCCTCTGCATGAGTGATGCGCCTTGGGCATCCACCAGCGCCAATTTGTGCCTTTTAGGTTGGTCTTGAAGCCAGCGCCTCAGCCCCGATTCACCCTCTTCGCGCCACAGCACAGCCGCCGTCTCCGCCTGGGCGCGCATCACCGCCTCTACCTGCTCGACTACCTCACCGCCGTAGTAGCGTTGTATCAGAAAGAAAGAGAGGGCCAGCAACAGGCTCGCCAGCCAGAACGAAAGAAAGATTCGCAGCAGCAGGCTCATCGGTTCAACAGGTACTGATAGCCCGCGCCGCGTATGGTCTTGATGCGGGGTGAACCGTCAGACAGGGGGCCGAGCTTTTTGCGGATCTGCGCCATGTGTGTCTCGATGCGGCGGTCATAGGCCTGCAGTGCCCGTCCCAGACCCTGTTTTGCCAGGACCTCCTTGGAGACCAGTTCACCGGCATGCTCCAGCAGCAGTACCAGGAGATTGAACTCCGCTCCGGTCAACTCGATGTTGCGATCTCCCACTGCGACCCTTCGATTCTGCTTATCGAACTCCAGATCGCCGATCCTCTGCTGGAGCTGCTCAGGCTGCTGATCCCGGTTGCGGCGAATCAGGTTGCGCAATCTCGCCACCAGCACCCGGGGGCTGCAGGGTTTGGCCACATAGTCGTCGGCCCCGAGTTCCAGCCCGAGTACGGTGTCGGTGTCATCGCCACGGGCGGTCAGCATCAGCACAGGCGCACCGCTTCGCGCCTGGATCTGTTTCAGCACATCGAAGCCGTTCATCCCAGGCAGCATGACATCGAGCACGATCGCATCCCAAGCCTCGGCAACACAGCAGGCGACTCCCTGCGGCCCCGTATGCACGCTCTGCACCGCGAACCCCTCACCCAGCAGATACTCGCTCAGCAATTCACACAGTGCCTGGTCGTCGTCGATCAGCAAAATCTTTTTCATCAATTCTTTACCTAACTGCCCACGTCACTCAGCCAAAGGATCGGTAGTGAACTGCCCATCTCCCTGGCCCTCCCCCTTTCGGGGGAGATTGACTGTCATGTCTATTCTGGACTGTTTCTCACCCCGCTCCCAGCACACTGCAGGCAGGATTTGCACTTCTTTGCACTCACTTGCATAAGTTTCAACTCACTTGACGCTCCAGCTCATATGATTCCCCTACCAGGCATTAGCGGAGCACAAGCATGAAACTCAAGCAGATCAAACCCACCCTTTTCAAACTCCATCGCTGGATCGGCGTCGGGCTGGCGCCTCTGTTTCTGCTGATCGCCCTGTCGGGTGCCATACTGGCCATGAAGCCGCTCGTACAGGAACAGCCAACGGCTGACAGGGGTGCGGTGCCGGTAAATCAGCTCATCAGTCTGCTTCAACGGATCGATCCGCTTGGCCAGGATGTGGCTGCAATCTCCATCGACTCCACTGCAAACCTTGTCGAGGTGCGCTCGCGGGATCCCGGGATCGAGGGCCGTTACGATCTCACCGATGGATCTCTCAAGCAGGACGATGGGGCCTCGCACTTCGATCTGTTCGAATTCGCCGAACACCTGCACAAGGAGTTGCTGGTGGGCGCCGATATCCTGATCCAGACCGCCAGCTACCTGATGTTGTCGATGCTACTCATCGCACCACTGCTGGCCTGGCCACGCCTGCGCAACAACCTGATGGGCTGGCATCGCAGCGTCGGCTGGTTGCTGTTGCCGATCGTACTGATGCTGCCACTGACAGGGATTCTGATGAGCCTGCATGTGGGCATGCCGGAACTGCCCAGTATGAGCCAGCCCGGCACCCGCCTGTCGCTGGCCGAGGCAGTGAGGAATGCACAGCGGGAATACGGCCTGGATAGCCTCAACAGCGCACGGAGGTTTCGCGGCGGCAGCGTCATGCTCAGGGCCCAGGACAGCACTGGCGAACAGTTGCTGATCGTGACCGATGATGCCGTGACCCCAATTCACCCCAAGGAAAACCTGGTCAAGACACTGCATGAAGGCACCTGGGGCGGCCCCGTCAGCGGCGTCGTCAATCTGCTGGGCGCGTCCGCCCTGAGCCTGCTCATCCTCAGCGGGTCGATCTCCTGGCTGAGGCGCCGCAGACGGCTCAGACGGCGTACCGGGATTGCGCTGGCCTGAAGCCCGCTACTCGTAGTTCAGACAACTGCCATGAGGCAGAATCACTCAACCAGACAGGAGACTGAAGATGAAACCGATGAACCGAAAAATTGCCGCCATCACCCTTACCACCCTGCTGTTCGCGAGTGCCGGTGCGGCCCTGGCCTTCGGTGGCCACCGGGACCACGGCGCCTGTGACCGGGATGGCGACCGGGATGGATATCGCGGGCCGATGGCGGCCCTGATGCAGCTCGAGGACCTGAGTGCCAAGCAGCGGGAGGAACTTCAGGAGATCGGCAGGGCGACACGCGACGCTATGCGGGAGCTGCGCAACGAGATGCAGGACAACCGCGCCAACCTGCAGGATGCGATGGTGGACAACGCCGATCTCGAAACCATTCGCGACCTGGCACAGAAGCAGGGCGACCAGGTTGCGCGCATGATCGTGCTAAGAGCGGAGGTACGCAACAAGATCAGCAGCCTGCTGACCGAGAAGCAACGTCAACAGCTGCAGGATCTGCGCTGGTCGGACAGGGGGTTCGGTAAACACAGCAAGGGCTTTTAAAACCGATATTGCCGCGGCAGGCCCTGGCGAGGGCCGGCCCGCCCATATAAACATAACCGATCATCGAGGCGGTTAACGGTGCTGCAATCCGCACCTACCGCTTGGGATTAACATTTGTGGACGCAAAAGTGTAACTAATCGCCCCTGTATGAAAAACACCTGAACTAAGCGCTGGGTGCCGTAGAGGTATCAGAAACTGTTGTCCGCAGGGACGCGGACATCAAGCGCCCAGGGATGGGTTCACAGCGTGTTTCTGATACCTCTACGGCGCCCAGCGCGGGATGCTACTACCAGGGGATGAGTAGTTACCGCACAACTTTTGCGACACCCTCCCGAGGGGAGAGGGAATGCATGGATCACTCGCGTCTACAACCACGTAACTGATTTTGGCGGGTAATCAAGAAATGCAATCACCCGCCAGGATAGGCCTGCTGCAACCGACGATAGACCTCGTCGCCGAACTCCGCACTCTCCGCATCGAGATCGGCGAGGATCTCGGCCAGGCATTCGTTGTCCTCGCGCCCATTCCATAGCTTGATGTAACTCCCCTCCTTGTAGCCGTGATCCTGGCGAAAAAAATTGAGCACATTCTTACCCACATAGGTCTTGAAGAGTTCATCGAAATCCAGTTCCGCGGCGCGCATCACCGTGGCGAAGCGACCAATGTCGGCCGACTGTTTCTGAATACTGGCCATTGCCAGCTGTTCGATGGAGGTCCTGAGATCGACTACCTCAGCCGCCTGACCCAGACCATCCATTGCGGTCTGCGCAGCCTCCTCGAAGCCTGCATTGTGCAGAATCAGGTCGCTCAGGGCGAAGTGCCAGATATCGACGATCTCCAGGTGGACCTGCTGCATGTCCGGCTTTTGATGTTTCCACCACTTCCAGCCGTAGTGGTCGAGCATCTCGGCGCATTCGGTCCAGATCGCACGGTACCAGGGATAGCCCGCTTCCCGCCACTCCTCATTGACCTTTCGATTCATGGCGTCCTGGAGTTCGAGCATGGTAAGAATTTGCTGTTTCATATTGGGCTTCTTGTTGGTGTACATTTCATCGGGGAGGCGATGTGTATCGCCGGTGCCTCATCGGCGGCATGGCGTTCGGCAAAGGCCGTCAACACCGCCTGGGAGCAGTTGCAGCCGTCGCAGAAACGCTCGACGGCCGTCTGTTTTGCCGGTTTCAGGTTCGCGGACATTAATCTGCTCGTTGCTGAAAAAGAGGTAAAGCTGAACCAGATCTCAGCCGAGGTCAAGCCCGGTGATGCGCAACGCTGCTGAATCGAACCTTACGCGGTCTTGCCGCTGATCCGCTGACCCTGCAGTTCGTCTCATCAGGGCAGCAGCAGGGTGCTTCCCCTGGTCATCCGGGACTCGAGTGCCTGGTGGGCCTGCGGCGCATCCTTGAGTGGGTACTCCTGGGCAATCTCCAGCTTTATCTTCCCCGTCAGAAACATCTCGAATAACGCCCCTGAACTCCGCAGCAGCTGCTCCCTGGACCGGGTATAGTCGAACAGTGTCGGGCGGGTCAGATAGAGGGATCCAGCGGCGCTCAGCCGGGCGATATCGAACGGCGGGACCTTGCCCGAGGACTGACCGAACGAGACCAGGGTGCCGCGGGTCGCCAATGCCCTGAGAGATGCCTCGAAGGTATCCTGCCCCACCGAGTCGTAAACCACAGGCACGCCCGCACCCGCGGTGATCTCCGTGACCCTCTCCACGGTATCCTCATCCCGATAATTGATGACATGCCGGCAACCGAGACCACGCACCACCGCCGCCTTCTCTTCGCTTCCCACTGTTGCAATGACATCGGCGCCGATAGCCCCCGCCCATTGGCAGAGCAACTGGCCCACTCCCCCCGCCGCGGCATGGACAAGAATCGTCTCCCCGGCCTGCACAGGGTAGGTCCTGCATAGCAGGTACTCCGCAGTCATGCCTTTGAGCATCATCGCGGCGGCCTTCCGTTCACTGATCCCCTCGGGCAACTTGACCAACCGCTGCGCGGGAAAATTCCGCGATTCGGCGTAGGCACCCAAGGGACCGCCGGCATAGGCAACCCGATCCCCGGGAGACAATTCAACAACTCCATCACCGACGCTCTCAACGATACCGGCAGCCTCGAGACCCGGAATCAAAGGCAGAGTGCCGGCGGGATAGAGTCCGCTGCGGTGATAGACGTCGATGAAATTGAGTCCCACAGCGCTGTGACGTATGCGCACTTCTCCTGGAGCGGGATCGGTGAGCGGAACCTCCTGCCATTGCAGCACTTCACAACCACCATATTCGTGTACCACCAGTGCATGGTTCATCGAAATCTCCTCATTGGATGGATTATTGTATGGAAACAGACCGCCTGACATTGCGGCTCAACCCCCGATGGCTGAATAAGTGTGATGGGTGTCTACCTATGACAGTCAGCGGCAAGTTATTATACCAATCCCGCATGGCAGGCCGGAAATTCAAATGAAAATTCTACCCAAGAGGATCTACGAGATACTTAAAGATAAAGGTGTTTCTTCGATAGTACATGCAAACAGTGTGAGCACATCATGCGAATTTCTCAGAAACCGCTGTCTGATGTCCCTTGAATCCATCGGCAGGCTCAGTGCCCATACGACATCTGTCAAAACGGATCCGGCTGCCGGTAATTACACTATTTTGAACGATATCTTCACTGATACCGTGGATATACATCAACGCTCGAACCAAGCACATGAAGATGGCCCCGTGCTATTGGAACTTGATCTTGAAATAATAAGGAATACCTACACCGCCAAGGTCTGGGTTACCAAAAGCAATCCTGCGAAATGGGAAGCAAATCTAAGTCATGAAAGGCGATGGTTCGTCTCTGCAAACGACCTCGAGGACAACTTTTCTTACGGCAGCTTCGATCATATGATCGTGTTCCGGCACTGTGCCGGGAAAGTACCGATACATGGGCATTTGAAACGCATAGTTCTCGATGACCCGAGGCTTCAGACAGACAGGCATCACATCGACTACTTCAGCATGGCATATGGTGCCTTGCAGCTTGCCATGAGAGAGGGAGGGTTCGATGTTCCAATCGAAAAGAGGGCATGCAGCAGCGACTGCAGTTGTCTGGATAACTATAAATCCAGGCTCGTAGACACGGATCGAATGTTCTATTTGTAACAGGGGTTGAGTAGATACCCTAGAAAAAAGTAAAGGTCCGGCCAATAAGCAAATAGGTCGCTGTGCGTCCACCTTCGGCAAAACCACGGGTGAGATAGATCGGCCCAATGGGTGAGTCAATCACCAGGCCAATGGTCCCCGCCGAAATCAGTGAATCGAAACGAATATCATCACGCTGGTTCCAAACGTTGCCCGCCTCCAGAGACATACCAAAATAGAGCGGCACCTTCATCACAGAGCGGCTTTCACTGAACTCCTTCAGATATACTAGACGCATCATACCGGCGTAGCGGCCCGAGAGTTCCGACTTGTGATACCCGGACAGGTTGAACAGTCCGCCGATGGAGTAAGCGCTTTCGGCCGGCACATCGCTATTGCTCACACCGGCCATGCCGCCCCAGAGCACGAAAGTGTGTTTACCCCATGTACCGGCCCAGACTCCGTTGGCATGCCATGCATCATATTCATTATCCGCCCCAAGCTCTTCCCTGCTGGCTGTCCATGAAAGATTGCCCAGCAACCCTGAGCGGGGAATGTTGATACTGTCCAGTTGATCGAGTGTGAATCGGAGCTCCCAGGCTCCTGAATTCGAGTCCTGGGTGGGGATCGAGGGATCGCCTATGTAAGGACTGGCATCGCCGGACCCCGTATAGGCGCCGATCTCCAATTGTCCCCAGTTGCCCAGCTGGCGCCCTGCGGCAAGTGAGAAGTACGAAGAAGAGACCTTCCAATCGGCAACCTTCTGTCCGGACTCAAACTGCCCGACATGCGTTTCCCGATGTCCAAGGGATGTCTTGACATAGTATCGGAGACGGTCATCGAGGGGCTGATACAGCTCGGTAACGACTCCTCGATCATTGCCGATTTGAAGTTCCGTACGCCACTCCCCCCCCTGTCTGTTGATAGGCGTCATGGTGTAGCCGGTGGCGAAATTGTAGGTACCGGAACCCTCGAAATCGGTTTCCATGCTCAATCCGAATCGCAGATAGTTCGGCCCCCACTCCTTCTCTTTCGCCTCAATGAGCAGTGCCGTCTGCTCCTCGTCTTCCAAGAGATCGTAATCGACGCGCTCGAAGATATTCAGTCCATACAGATCCTGGATACCCCTTTCCAAAGCTGAAATATCAAACCTGTCTCCAGGCTCGATGGGGATGTGCGACCTGAGAACATCGGCGCTCAACGGTGATTGATTATCGAACTCGATATTGTCGATGATCGGTTGAGTTTGACTCCCTTGCCGGATAGCGCTCAAGTGATTCGCATACATACCTTCAGATTCAGTGAGATTCTTGAGCTCCTTTTCGCTTAGGCGTGCCGCTGTAACTCCAATGTCGACCATTTCGGAAGCGCGCCAGAAATCCGTTGATGAATAGCCGCCAAGTTCCGGTTGTATCAGTATGTCGTCAGGGCCGAGAGTGCCGAGCTGCACGGCAGTGTTGCTTTGTAATGTGAACCCAAGGATCTGATTGAGAATGCTGAAGGGGGATGAAAGTCCTTCCCGCCCTTTCAGCTCGCTGCTCAGATCAACCACTATCACGATATCGGCGCCCATATCACGAGCCAGTTGTACCGGTACGTTATTGGCGAAGCCCCCATCGACCAGCAGCCTGCCGTTCCACTCGACCGGGGCAAAGACGCCGGGGATGGCCATACTGGCGAGCATTGCGGTTGTGAGACTTCCACTACCCAGGATGACTGCCTCACCGCTCTCTATATCCGCGGCAACGGCGCGAAACCTGATCGGCATGGCATCGAAATCCCTGGCAGCGAAAAGGTTGAGTGATGTCAGCCTCAGCCTCAGTTGTTGCCCCTGCAGCAATCCTTTCGGAAGTATGACTCTCCCATCCTTGAATCCCGCTTCCTGCTTGATCAAGAAGTTGAAGTCGTCTTGTTTTCGGCGATAACTCCTCTTCTTTCGCGGCTGTTCATCGCTGAACATCGTGTTCCAGTCCGTATCCTCCAGCAGCTTTTCTATCTCTTCTATAGAGTAGCCGGAGGCATACAGACCACCAACGATGGCACCCATGCTGGTGCCGGTAATGATGTCGATGGGGATGCGCAGTTCCTCCAGTACCTTGAGGACTCCGATATGGGAAGCACCTCGCGCACCTCCGCCACTCAACACGAGCCCGATGGTGGGGCGTTGCCCGGACACTTCGCTTGACACCGGTTGCGCAGGGGTTAGTTCTGAAGTGAGCAACAGAATCAGGATCGTAAGAAACTTCAGCGCACTGCCTGGCGCAATCAGGGAGCGTCTCTGGGTTGGGGCGTATAATCCAGCACCAGCTGTGTTTGACATCATGCTCATCCGGAAATAACGACTTTTCTCAAGAAACAGCCTCTAACTGGAATGGCATTTGCTTTGGCCAGGAACTCTGTCATCCAGGCGCAGGCCGGGATCCAGAATACTTGTTGGCGCGACAACAGAATCAGCATCATCAGTACCGGTTAGGATTGTCCACTGTCAACCGACGATTGACCAGAATAGTGGATCATCATATACCAAGACGGTTATGAATCAATCAACTACCCGACAATCCGTCTTCTATGGACAATCATGCCGATAAACAACAGACATACTGAGGCGATTACCGCAGGGAAAAGCATTGTCGCCATGGAATAGCGCTCGAGCGCCATGATGACCAGCAGATTGCGAAATGCGAACAGGGCAAAGAATCTCAAGTCCTCATCGTATGGATGAGCGAAAGCTTTCCTGATAGTCGGCCCGAAACCGATCACATCGATAGTGGTCAAGAAGACATGGGGTTTTGTCCGCCCGCTGAGGATGGAGTGTATATAGGGAAAAAAGGCGATAAAGGTTACCGCTACCGCCAAGCCGCTGATTAGCTCTTTAACCACGCCCTGATTGTCCGCAAATGAACGCAAATATTGCTTGCATGCGTAGGGTGCGGCTTGCCGCGCCGATACACAGACATCAGCACGGATGTATCGGCTAGTTATACGGTGCGGCGAGCCGCACCCTACAGAACCATATACGCTAGCACGAACCTGTCGTTTTGGATTAACGGTGCGGCAAGCCGCACCCTACTATCCGAGGTAATCAGCAAGACCGGGATTGTCCTTCACGCCCACCAGCTTCGGCGTGTTGAGCTTCTTGATCTTCACCGTCTTTTGGTCTCGCAGGTATTTCGCCACAGTGTCCCAGATTGGTTCACCGGGCGACTTGGAACCGACGGTGGCCCAGCCTGCGACTACATAGTTTTTGTTAGCCTCAATCTTGGTGCCGTCGTCCAGGGTCATGTCGGAGATGCGCTTGCCGAAGTCCGCACCCGGTTCGCAGACATAGTCGAGGCCGCCGACCCGCACCATGTCCCCGCCCTGCTGATAGTAGGGGTCTTTGTTGAAGAGATTGTCGCAGACATCCTCGAGAATCGCTTTGATATCGCTGCCCTTCATTTCACGGCGATAGGTCTCGGGGTAAGTAATGCAGGTCTGGTCCATGACATTGTCCATGGTGATGGTCTGGCCCGGCAGCACGGTGGTGCCCCAGCGAAATCCCGGGGAGAGAGAGATCTGTGCATCGTTGACACTGGTCAGGGCGTCGCAAATGACCTGATCGAAGGTGCCGTTGAAGTTGCCGCGGCGATAGAGGGTCTCTTCGGTGACCGCCAGCTTCTCCTCCAGCTTCTCCCTGTAGGGTGCACGCACCTCGTCGACGTAGGCCTGCATCTCCTTGTCCGCCGGCAGCAGGTTGGAGAAGACCGGCAGCAGGCGATAGCGGAATTCCCGTACCTTGCCGCCTTTTACATCGAGGTCCATGACGCCGAGAAACTTGCCGTTGGAGCCCGCGTTGGTGACCAGGGTCTTGCCGCCGGCATTCTTGACCACCGTGGGTGCGGGCATACCGTCATGGGTATGGCCGCCGAAGATGGCATCGATGCCAGAGACCCGGGAGGCCATCTTCAGATCCACATCCATGCCGTTGTGGGAGATGACCACCACCAGGTCGGGTTTTTCGTTCTCACGCACTGTATCCACCACACCCTGCATCAGCTCATCCTTGATGCCGAAGGTCCAGTCGGGAATGAAACGCTGCGGATTGGCGATCGGCGTATAGGGAAATGCCTGGCCGATCACCGCCACCCTGACGCCACCGACCTGTTTCATCACATAGGGTTTGAAGGCGCTGCCCGAATCCTCGTTGAAACCCTCGAAGTCCTCGAACTTGTAGTCGAACAGCGCCTCTTCGCGGACCTTCACGTTTTGAGCAACGAAATCGCCCTCGAAGTCGGCGATATTGGCAATCACCTCCTCATCGAGATAGGTGAACTCCCAGTGTCCGGTCATGACATCGACGCCGAGCCGGTTACAGGCACCCACCATGTCCTTGCCGCGGGTCCAGTAGGCGGTACCCGAGCCCTGCCAGGTATCCCCACCGTCGAGCAACAGGCTGTTACCGGGCCCCCTGTCGTCACGGATGCGCTGCACCAGGGTCTTCAAGTGGGCAAAACCGCCGATCTTGCCGTACTTACTCGCTGCGGCATCGAAATCCAGATAGCTGAAGGCGTGGGCCTCGATACTGCCGGGTGCGATATTGAAGTGATCCAGGAGATGCTTACCGACAAGATGGGGCGCCTTGTTGAAGGCGGAATGCAACCCCAGATTGACATTGGGTTCACGGAAGTAGATCGGATTCAACTGGGCATGGGTATCGGTGATATGCAGCAGTGACAGATTGCCGAATTTCGGTACCTCATAGAGATCGGCCGGCTGTCTCGCCGCCGCGAAAACCGATGCAGGCATCATGCCGGCAGCGCCAGCCAACCCCATCAGGCGAAGAAATTCGCGTCTAGAAATCGTCATTCTCTCATCCTCCAGTCATTGATCGCTGAACTCTCCAGACCGGATCACGGCTGGAACGTCAGGCTCGTTATCATATCGTGGTCATTTCCCGGGGGAATCCGACAACCCGTTCACGCCAGCGACAACGGACTGCGACAGCACAACAAAAAACCAGCTGAATCGCCGGAAGGCACCTGTATCAACACTACCTCCCAGCCATCCAGCTGGTCTGTCCCTGTTGTCTTGCTCCGGACCTATCCTGGGGAGCCTACTTCGGCTTGCCAACCAAGTATACCATTTCGGTATTATCCAACTCATTGCAGGAGCATGAAAATCCCGGCATACATGGGACCTGATTGTGGTTTTCCTTAACCTCTCTCCAGGGTAAGCATCATACGCATCAGATGGGACAACGAATCGGCCTGCATCTTCTCCATGACCCTGGAACGATGGGCTTCGACGGTAGACAGGGTTATTCCCAACTGTTCGGAGATATTCTTGTTACGCATACCGCTGATAACCAGATCGAGCACTTCCCTCTCGCGCGGTGTGAGCTGATCCAGATGCTCGCGAATCTCCGATAGACGCGAGGCCTCGCCACGGCGCTCCGCATCCATCTCGATGGCGCGATGCACACTGTCTAGCAGGATCTGATCACGAAACGGCTTCTCGATAAAATCCACCGCGCCGGCCTGCACCGCGCGCACCGCCATCGGCACGTCGCCATGGCCGGTGATGATGATCACCGGAGGATGAATCGGACGCTCTACAAGCTTCTCCTGCATATCCAGCCCGCTCATACCAGGCATGCGGATATCGACGACCAGACACCCCGGCAGGGACTCATCGAACTGGTCCAGGTAATCGACGGCCGAAGGATAACAGATGACAGGCAAACCAACCGATTCAAACAGCAGTTTCAGCGCCCCGCGCACCTCCTCATCGTCATCGACGACAAATACTGTCGGCTTTGACTGATCCATTAGCACGCCTCCACATATGGCAGATAGAAATTGAATTCCGCACCCTCTTCGCAGGCAGGGTTGAGGGAAAGTTTACCACCGTGGGCCTCGATGATCCCGTAGCTGATCGAGAGGCCCAGTCCCATCCCCTGGGATTTGGTGGTGACGAAGGGATCGAACAATGTATTGGCCAGTTCCGGTTTGACGCCTGGACCATTGTCCCGAACGATCACCGCGATCGACCTCCCCTGCGTGTTCCGGGTACTGATAAAGAGCATGCGCTCGCCCCCCTTTTTCTCTGACAGGGCCTCAATGGCGTTGCGCGCCAGATTCAGGATGACCTGTTCTATCTGTATCGGTTGCAGCGGGATGGAGGGTAACGACTCATCGAGATCGAGCTCCAGCCTTACCGATTCCCGCCTGACATCGGGCCAGATCAACACCACGACGGCGTTGACCAGATCGTTCACATTGCCTTCGGTACGTTCCAGGGGCTCTTTGCGAACGAGGCGGCGCAGCTGGCGTATGATCTCTCCGGCACGATCCGCCTGCGCGGCGATGCGTTCCATGACGTCTACACAGACATCGATATTCGAACTGTCGGATTCGAGAAGACGGATACTCGCCTGGGCATTGGTGGAAATGGCCGTCAGCGGCTGGTTGAGTTCATGGGCGATGCCCGAGGCCATCTCTCCCAGGGTACTGAGTCGCCCTGCCCTGGCCAGCTCGATCTGATGCTGGCGCGCCTCCTCCTCCGCGTGTTTACGCCGCGTGATATCGCGAAACACCACCACGCTCCCCACTGTCTTGCCGCTGTCATCCCAGATCGGGGTACTGCTGTATTCCACTGGAAAACTGCTACCGTCCTTGCGCCAGAAGACATCGTCCGAGACATAGCGGGCCTGGTTTTCGCGGTATGTCTGGTAGACAGGGCAATCCGCTGCCTTGTGAGGCGAACCGTCCGCATGGGTATGGTGGAGAATTTCGTGCTGGTTGCGGCCTATGACATCGGCGGCCTTCCAGCCCGTGATCCGCTCCGCCGCCCGGTTGAAAAAGGTCGAGCTGCCATGCAGATCGACACCATAGATACCGTCCGCCACCGAATCGAGAATCAGTTCATGCTGCAGCTCCAGACGCTCTTTCGCCTTCTTGATCACTTGGTTCAGACGCATCACCCAGAGAGTCATGCCGACCATGAAAAGCAACATGATCAGACCGCCCAGAAACCAGTACCAATAGCGGTTGATGGCATCGGAGAAGGTGAACTTGCCGAGATACTGGTAGGGCGGCAACTTGAGGGTCATGAACAGGTCGTGCACCGGCTGATAGTCCAGTGGTATGGTCCAGCCGGCGTAGTTTCCGGCCAGTGCGGCGGCGTGATCATGGGGCATATTCATCAATGCCACCGCCACCTTCTGTGCCAGTGTGTCGGCGGTGTGGGCCACCTTGCTGAACGGCCATTCCGGGTAGAGACGGGTACTCAGGGCGAAGGGAAACTCCGCCACCTGTTGTGGATTGATGATGCGGAAGTCATCGAGTTGAATGGTCCCGGCCGATGCCATGCGCTCAAGGATATCGGTTCGCACGGTACCGACATCGACTTCACCCTTGAGCACCGCCATCACCACCCGGTCGTGAATGCCGCCGAAACGCAGCGCCTTGAGGTCGGCATAGGGATCAATACCCTTCTCCACCATCTCCCGCATCGCCATCTGAAAACCGCCCAGGGAGGTTGTATCGACCGCCATCATGGTATGGCCCCGTAAATCCTCCAGGGTATTGATCTCCGGGTGATCCTTGCGGGTGAAGATGACACCGCCGAAGATCTTGTAGGGAACGTCGTTGCGCCGATTGTAGAGAGTGGCGATGCGCGAGACCCGGTATTTTACTTCGAGATTGACATAGATACCCGGATTGACCAGTACGAAATCGATCTTTCCCATCTCCACTGCGGGATTGACTTCGTCGAACCTCAAGGGCTGGATGACGAATTTATGTAATGGTATGTGGGATGAGAGAAAATCGGCCGTAGGACTCCACATTCTCAAGGTAGCCTTATCGCCGCGATGACTCAACACACCGATACGCACAACCTCGGGTCCGGCATAGAGAGGCACCACGAGGAATAATTGGAGAAGTACACATAACAGCCAGAGGCTGAGGGTGTGCCGGTATATCGTCATGAAACGAGGTTATGTGAAATCCCTTGCGCTTACAAGCTTCCTGCTCAGCCACGGGCCGATGAGCGGATGAGTCCGTTTAAGGCTGGCGTTCCACGCGTTCGGCAATGGATTTCAACCTACCCAGGAGAGAGCGCCGGTTGGCCTCTTCGTGCTCGGCCTGCTCGAGTTCTATCGCCTGCTGAAGCTCCTGCTCGCGCTGGCGCTTATCCATCTGCAACCTTTTTCTGATTGCCGCTTTGTGACTCTCGTCGATATCGAGATCGTAGAGATCGGCCCGCTTGCGCAGTAAGAAATTGCCCAGATTATCCAGCCAGTGCTCATTTACGATTTCCGGCTGAACCATGCTCTTATCGAGTTTGAAGCCATTGAAATTGGCGATAATGAATTTGATCGATCCGACCTCCTGATCAACCTGGAACAGGAAACTTATCCTGATCTCGGGTTTCAACTGAAAATTAAGACCGATGATACGTTGTTCATGATCTCTGATCGGCCATTCGGAATAGCGCATTTTCTGCGACTCGAGAAAGGCGCGTGTTTCATCCGCTTTGGGTTTCGGCAAAACGGCATACTCACGTTCATCATCGGCCTCACAGCTCAAGCGCAGGCGAATCACCCGTGGATTATCCGAACTATCAGCATTCACCACATAGTTGGTGTGCCGCAGACCGGGCACCAGGCCCAGGCCCGGCAGCGTATAGTCTTGTCTCACATCGTAGTCGAGAATTTTCAGTTGATCGATGAGTTCGCCGAGATAGTGAAGAATCGACAGCATCGGCTGTTTGAACCGCTCTTCATAGAGCGCTTCGCGCCGTAGCCTTTCACAGTTTTCGCTGTCGTCCTCCCTGAGGGCCTGGGCTTTCCGCTTGAGCTCTTCCAATAATGTCATGTGAATTCAGATCCTTGCAAAGTCCCTTTTGTCTCGGGAATTGTACGAATAAACCGATATCTTGCCAACTTCAGGATATCTCCACCCTACAAGGCATAGAGAGCGGCGATCTCCTCCTCCCAGAGGCTGTCATCAATGGTCTCCAACACCAGGGGTATGTCGTCGAAACGCCTGTCATGCATGATATAGCGAAACACCTCCCAACCGAGCTTGCCCATGCCCAGACTGTGGTGGCGATCGACCCTGGCGCCCAGATCCGGCTTGCTGTCATTGAGGTGCATGCCGCGCAGGTAGGAGAAACCGACGATCTGGTCGAATTCCGCGAATGTCCGCTCGCAGGCCGCCTCCGTTCTGAGGTCGTAGCCTGCGACAAAAGTGTGACAGGTATCGAGACACACACCGACACGGCGTTTATCCTCCACCCCATCGATGATCGCCGCCAGATGTTCGAAACGGTAGCCCAGGGTGCTCCCTTGACCGGCCGTGTTTTCGATCACGGCAATTACCTCGTGAGTCTGATCCAAGGCCAGGTTGATCGACTCGGCCACCCGCCGCAGGCTCTCCTCCTCGCTGATCTTGCCCAGGGTTGCCCCGGGATGAAAATTGAGCAGCGAGAGACCAAGCTGCTCGCAACGCTGCATCTCATCCAGAAAGGCCGCTCTCGACTTCTCGAGACCCTCCTTCTCGGGATGCCCCAAATTGATCAGATAGCTGTCATGGGGCAGAACATGTTCGGCTGCGATACCGACCTGTTCAAGATTCTCCCTGAAAGCCAGGATCGATTTTTCGCTCAACGGCCTGGCATGCCACTGACGCTGGTTTTTTGTAAACAGGGCAAACGCCCTGGCGCCGATCTGCTGCGCATTCAGCGGCGCATTCTCAACCCCACCCGACGCACTGACGTGGGCACCGATATATTTCATAGAGTGATACCTTGTTCAATCAGCAAAAAAAAGCCACCCTCTCATGAAGCGGCCTCTGATCACAACCGCTGCTGATAAAAAGATACCGGGCCAGCTGGTTACCCAGCATGCTCAACCGGGTGGCCCGGACTCAGAGCCGCTCGGCCAGCAGCAGCTTCAGCGCAAGCAGGCAGAAAATCAGCGCTGCGAGCCGATGTATGACCCGCTGCGCCGACTCGCTGCGCCTGAGCCAGGGACTGATGATACCCGCCAGCTCAGCGATAGCGCCAAACACCAGCAGCGTGGCCACGATGAACACCAGGCCAAAGCTGACCATTTGCAGTACGATCGGCGCGGCATCGGGCAGTGTGAATTGAGGCAGCAGGGCAAGAAAGAACAGAGAGACCTTGGGATTCGACACATTCATTATGATACCCCTGCGATAGATCAGCCAGGGGGTCAGCTGCGGTTGCCGTTGCAGCGGCAAAGGGCTGTTGGATCGCTGGACGAAGCGCCATGCAAGGTAGAACAGGTAGGCGGCACCGGCCAGTTTGAGCAGATTGAAGGCCAGTTCGGATGTCTGAAACAGGGCGGCCACGCCCAGGGATACCGCTGTGGTATGTACGATCAGCCCGGTGGAAAAACCCAAGGTCGCATACCATCCCATCACTCTGCCATGCAGCGCCGAATGGGTGAGCACGAACAGATTGTCAGGTCCAGGAACCAGCGCCAGCACCAGGGCGGTCACGAAAAGTGCGAGAAGATTTTCCAGCATGGATCACTCCGAGCGATCCCCACCTGCCAGAAACCGGCGCTTCGCCTCGACACCGATATCGGGCAGATTGCAGAACAACCCATTCACGCCCTGGTTGAATAGTTGCAGAGCCTCTTCTATCTCCCTATCACGCCAGGCGATCCCGGAGGATTGAGGGGATGGCGCCATGAGACACAATGGGTAGGCATGCAGATGCATCCCGCGTTTGCGGGCAAATCGAATGAGGGCGGACATGGTTCCATGATCGGCTGCCCCGTTGCGGCCTGTCAAGGCACTGGCGCCGACATCCAAACCGCCAAGGGGTGACTTCGGAAGAAGATTCCCGATCCAGAGCCCGATTCCGCTTGCATAGTGACCAGCCATCCATTCGATTGCCTCCTTGCACAGCAGTGAGCGATAGCTTCGGCGGGAGACCACCTCGGCAATCTCGGCCAGGTTACCGTAGTAACTCCCCAGATCATCGCCTCGTTGGTGATGGTAGCGCAGATCGTAGGGCATAGAGAAATCACCTTCGGGGAGCACCATTCCCCCTTCAATGTCGCCAAACAGCTGGATCAGCGGCAGCGTCAGACCGTTGGACGGCATGATCCGTTCATGCAACTCGATCAGATTGGCGATTTCGAAGGATTGTATGAAGACCCGGTCCGGTGCGCTAAATCCCTCCCGCAGCAATGCCTCTATCAGCAATCGGCCTATGGATTGGTGGATTGGCGATCCATCCAGATAGCATCCATTGCGGGCATAGTAGGTTGGAATCTTGGTTTCGGGGTAGATACCGATCCTCGATCCACTCCTGGCCTCCTCCTCCCTGACCAGGGCAATGACCTCCTCGATGCTGGGTATGCGGAGCTCCGCTTCATCCATCTCCAGTGAGCCGTGCCGATCGGGATAACTGTCCAGCACTCGAAGGGCCTTGATTTCAGACAGCTCGAAATCCTCGCAAAACCACCCTTTCCTTTGCACACCATCGACCAGCTTGGTGGTAAAACGGTGCACGAACTCGCGACGTCGTGCAACGTCCGTGGTGAGACTCAACTCATTGTCATGCCGGGCAATGAGTCGTTGGTCCTTGGTAAGGACCAGGTCGGGCTCGATGAAATCGACCCCCATCCCGATCGCCATGCGATAGGAGGCAAGGGTATGCTCCGGCAGATAGCCGCAGGCACCTCTGTGGCCGATGACCAGGGGCGCGTCAGCCGCTCTCTGCACTACTCGACTCATAGAAAAATATCCCCCCCGAGAAAAGGATACAGAACTCACCTGCAAGCATATTCAATGACATTAGGTTATATTGTGCGGTTTACAAAGAGACCCCAGGATTTCAGCATGATGAACAACCCACTCGCGGGTGCAGGCTACCTGTTGAGAGGTCTCGGCCTGTTGAACAGACCGGGGCTGAGACCATTCGTACTGATCCCGTTGCTTGTGAATATCGTTGTATTCAGCCTGCTGATCTGGCTCGGCGTCGATCAGTTCGAGCAGCTGATGGATCGTTTTCTCCCCGCTGACGAGAGTTGGCTATCCTGGCTCCGATGGCTGCTGTGGCCACTGTTCGCCATAACCCTGGTATTGATCATTTCCTATACCTTCACGGTCATAGCCAATCTGATTGCGGCCCCATTCAACGGGCTGCTGGCGGAAAAGGTCGAACTCCACCTGGGGGGCGAGCTGCCGAATCAGCCCTCCGGGGCAAAACAGGTCGTCAAGGACGTCATACCCTCACTGCTTTCGGAGTTGCGCAAGCTGGTCTATTTTCTACTGCGCGCCGTCCCTCTGTTGATCCTCTTCCTCATCCCGCTGCTCAACATTGCCGCACCCTTTCTTTGGATGGCGTTCAGCGCCTGGTTTCTCGCCCTGGAGTATGGCGACTACCCGATGGCCAATCATAAACTGGCATTCAAACAGCAGCACAGGCGTTTGAAACAGGCCCGTTTTTCATCCCTGGTCTTCGGCGGCGCCCTGACCCTGATGATGATGGTACCCGTCCTCAACTTCGTCGCGATGCCGGCCGCCGTCGCCGGCGCCACCCTCTTCTGGCACGAACGGCTGCGCCATATCGAGAGCTGACTCCATGTAGGGTGCGGCTGGCCGCACCGATTGGCCGCAGGATTGCGTGCAGGGATAATCGACTCCGCTGAAGACCCTTTTTGCGCAATTCAAGCGCTGTGGTTCGATTGACGGTGCGGCAAACCGCACCCTACGCTTTGTGCGCGAGAAATCCCTTGATTCGTTCAACCCCCTCACGCAGGCGCTCCAGGTCGGTCGTGTAGGCGAAGCGCAGGTGGGTATTCGGCTGATTGAAACCGAAGTCGAGCCCCGGGGTCACGGCCACCCCCGCCTCCTGCAGCAGTCTTTGAGCGAACAGCTGACTGTCATCGCACAATTCACTGCAGCCCGCATAGAGATAGAAAGCGCCTTGCGGGGTTACCGGAATGGAGAATCCCAGATCGCGCAGCGCAGGCAGCAGATAGTCACGACGCGCCTGGAAGGCCTGGCGCCGCTGTTCGAGAATCTCCATCACCTCCGCGGAGAAGGCACCCAGCGCGGCATGCTGGGAGAGGGTGGGTGCCGAGAGGAAGATATTCTGTGCCAGTCGGTCGATGGCATCGACGAACGGCTGCGGGGCGACCAGCCATCCCAGACGCCAACCGGTCATGCCGAAGAACTTCGAGAAGCTGTTGATCACGAACAGGTTGTCGGCAAACCTCAGCGCCGTTCCGCCGGTCTCCTCATAGACCAGTCCCTGATAGATCTCATCGACGATCAGGACCCCTCCCAGGCGCTCTACCGTGGCGTGAAGCCTCTGCATCTCGTCATCGGGGATCAGGGTGCCCGTGGGGTTGGAGGGCGACGCCACCAACACCGCCTTGGTGTCATCCCGCCACGCCTGTTCCACCATCTGCGCCGTCAACTGGTAACCGCTCTGCGGACCCACCGCCAGGGCCACGGGCAGGCCATCGACAAGCTCCACGAAGTGGCGGTTGCAGGGGTAACCCGGGTCTGCCATCAGCACCGAATCGCCCGGATTGATCAATACGCTCATGATCAGCTGCAGTGCGCCGGAGGAACCGGGTGTGACCACCACCCGCTCGGGATCGACCGCGCTGGCATAGCGCTCGCCGTAGTAATCGGCAATGGCCCGGCGCAGCGCCGCCAGCCCCTTTGCGGGGGTATAGTGGATCTGCCCCCCGGACAGGACGGCCTGGCCCGCGGCAACCACCGGTGCCGGGGTGTCGAAATCGGGCTCACCGATCTCCATGTGGATGATGGATCGCCCCTCGGATTCCATGCGCCGCGCCTGCGCCAGCAGATCCATCACGTAGAAGGGGGCGATACGCTGCATGCGCCGTGCGATGGAGCTCATGGAGTCAATCCGCCGTGCAGTGTCCTGAGCAATTCGAGATCGACCAATCTGTGCCCAAAGGCATCGCCTGACTTGACCTGGAAGGGTTGATCGGGCTCTCCGAACTGATCGACCACCAGCGTGGCCCCGCTAAAGTCGTCATCCATCGTATATCCATTGGTGGTCACCACTATTGATGCGATAGCGGCCCGCCTGGCCGATTCCATTCCATTATGGGAGTCTTCGAAGGCAATACAGGCATCGGCTTGCAGACCCATCTGCGCCAGCGCCCAGAGATAGATATCGGGTGCCGGCTTCTTCGCAGCCACGATATCGCCCGCTGCGATCACCTCGAACCACTGCTGCGCATCAGGGGCGAGACTGTGCTGCAGCAGGGCAATCACATTGGCCGGGGTGGTGGTGGTCGCGATCGCCAGACGCAACCCGGCCTGTAACGCTTCGCGCAGCAGACGCTCCACGCCGCTGCGCATCGGTATCAATCCCTGGGACAGCATCCGGGTGTAGTGTTCGGTCTTGCCGGCATGCAGCGCCGCGATGAATCCGTTCAGATCCCGGGGCCTGGGAAACGCCTTGTTATAGTGATCCAGATAATGGCGAATCCGCTCTTTACCACCGGTAACCGCCAACAGCTCGCCATAGAGCGCTTCGGACCACTCCCATTCGAGCCCCGCATCTGAAAATGCCTTGTTGAAAGCCACCCGGTGTCCGTCACGCTCTGTATCGGCGAGGGTACCGTCCACATCGAATATCAATGCCTCAAGTTTTGCCATCAATACACCCTAAAAACAAATATACCCATAACGACAAGGGTATTTACCCAATGACCACCCAAGCTTACCTGGTGATGATTGGTGCGCAAAGTCACAGCGAAAGGTGAAAATCCACGCAATATATGCCCTAAGGCAAGGTTTATCGCGACATTCCCCTTTAATTTCACTCGATATGGACCAATCTTATTGGATAGGAAAACGATTAACAAAGCGGACGCCGCTTTGTTGTTTCGTTCTTTCCTTTCTGGTATAGATATGCGCCTTCACTGAAGAGGTACCATGAATGGCCCAGAAGAAAGCCACACCCCAAGGGGCAAAATCCTTCGGAATAGAGCCCTATGAGTCCGCTAAGGGCGAAGATTACATGAACGATGATCAGGAAGCCCATTTCCGTGCCATCCTGGATGCGTGGAAATCCAACCTGATGCAGGAGGTTGACCGTACTGTACACCATATGCAGGATGAAGCCGCCAATTTCCCCGACCCCAACGACCGCGCGACCCAGGAATCGGAATTCAGCCTCGAACTGCGTACCCGCGATCGTGAGCGAAAACTGATCAAAAAGATCGACGAGGCCCTGGAGAAACTGGACAACCACGATTACGGCTACTGCGAATCCTGCGGCGTGGAGATCGGGATCAGGCGACTCGAGGCCCGGCCCACCGCGACCCAGTGCATCGATTGCAAGACCCTCGATGAGATTCGCGAAAAGCAGATGGGTTAGCCTCCTTCCAGCAGGTCCCCCGAAAAGCCGGCTGTTGCCGGTTTTTCTGTTTTTGGCGGCTACATCGATCTGTTCGAAAATGACCGGCAATCATGTCCGATCCTGAAGCAAACAGGCAATACCGGGGGCGTTTTGCCCCCTCGCCGACAGGCCGGCTCCACTTCGGTTCCCTGGTTGCGGCGCTGGGAAGCTATCTCGATGCCCGTGCGCACCATGGAGAGTGGTACGTGCGCATGGAGGACCTGGATCGAACGAGGGAGGTCAAAGGCGCCGCAAAATCGATCCTGCTGACACTCGAGCGATTTGGTTTTCAATGGGATGGCGAGATCCTCTACCAGAGCCGTCGAACCGACGCATACAATGATGCGCTCGACAGGCTGTTACAGGCTCGTCTTGCTTATCCCTGCGGCTGCTCCCGCAGATTGATAGAAAAGCATGCCGACAGCGGCCCCGGGGGATCGATCTACCCGGGCACCTGCCGCGGGGGCATACCTGAAGGAAAAAAGGGACGCAGTATCCGCGTCCTGACCACCACACAGCCAGTCAGCGTCCACGACTCTCTTCAGGGAGGGATCAGCCAGCAGATCAGCAACGAGACAGGGGATTTCGTGATCCGCCGGGCCGATGGCTATCATGCCTATCAGCTCGCCGTGGTGGTCGACGACGCCTGGCAGGGTATAACCCATGTGATTCGGGGCGCAGATCTCCTCGGATCAACCCCAAGACAGCACTATCTGCAGCAACTGTTGCAGCTACCCCACCCCGTCTACGCCCACCTTCCCCTCGCCGTTGATCAACATGGGCGGAAATTGAGCAAACAGTTCAAGGACGCCCCGGTCGACCCTCGACACCCGATGGAGGCCTTGCTGCACGCCCTCGCCTTCCTCGATCAGCCGCTTCCTGCACAGCGTCCGGATAACCTCGATATGTTTTGGCAATGGGCAGTGTCACACTGGTCACTGGCCTCGGTGCCAAGCCGCCGTCAGATCCCGGCCACCTCGCGCAGAAACTTGAACAATTTACGATAGGCGACTGGAGGCCGGTCCTGCTCTTGTTCGCGCCGCGCAGCCAGCACCAGCTGCCGCAGCTGTTGACGGTCCGCAGAGGGATATGCCTGGAGGAAATCGCCAAACGCATCTCTCTCCTCTGCAAGGAGCCTCTCGCGCCAGCGCTCAAGGGCGTGAAACCGATCGACACCGGCCTGATGATGATCGTCCAGATCGGATATCACCTGTTGGATCGAGTCGAGATCCTCCCGGCGCAATAGCTTACCCAGGCGTCGATAGTGACGACGCAGGGCGTTGAGCGACTTTATCCGCCTGCTCTCTTCCACCGCCTCGCGCAGCGCATCGCTCATGGGCAGGCGAGACAGCTCCCTGGACGAAAGCGTGGTAAGGCGCTCGCCAAGCTGCTGCAGGACCAGCATTTCACGCTTTCTCTCGCTCTTGCTGGGCGCTTCAGGCCCGGTCTCATCTCTGTCTAACTGGTCGATTGGATTGTCTCCACGATCAATTGCGGCGACCGCTTGCCGCGAAATTCATTCACATCCAGCCGGTAGGTCAGCCATACTCGTCTATCGGTATCGGGCAGCGGCGGCTGATTGAAGGCGATCGCATCGATTGTCCAGCTGCTGCCGGTGGATGACAACTCCAATTTGAGATGACTCTCTCCGACTACGCGTTGATGATGCAACTCAAATACCCCCTCGAACAGCGGTTCCGGAAATCCCTGTCCCCAAGGGCCGCCATTGCGCAGGATTTCGGCCATCTCCAGGTTCATTTCATGCGCCGGCAGTTCTCCATCGGTGAGCACCACCTGCTCCAATAATTCCGGACTCAGTCGATCGCCGGCCTCCTGCTCGAAGGCTCGCTTGAACCTGGGATAGTCTTCTGCGGCGAGGGTCAGTCCGGCAGCCATCGCATGGCCACCAAAGCGGGATATCAAACCGGGATTATGGGTGTCGATATCCGCCAGGAGATCGCGCATATGCAGCCCGCTGATCGAACGCGCCGAACCTTTCACCATACCCGTATCGCCCTTTGCAAAGGCGATCACCGGGCGGTGGTACTGCGCCTTCATGCGCGAAGCCAGGATTCCCACCACACCCTGGTGCCACTGCTCATCGTAGAGACAAAGTCCTGCGGGCAACTCACCGTCGTCAACAAACCACTGCTGCGCCATCACACTGTCCGCCTGGGACTTCATAGTCTGTTCAATCGATCGCCGCTCCTGATTGAGTGCATCTAGTGCCTGTGCCATCCCTTGCGCCTGCTGCGCCGAGTCGGTGAGCAGACACTCGATGCCGAGCCCCATGTCATCCAGTCGCCCGGCGGCATTCAGACGAGGGCCGATGGCAAACCCGATATCCGAGGCGACGATATTGGGCAGGGTGCGGTTGGCGACCTGCGCCAGTGCACATATACCGGGCCGGCAACTCCCGGCACGGATCCGTCTCAGACCCTGGGCGACCAGTATCCTGTTGTTGTAGTCGAGGGGAACCAGATCGCAGACTGTGCCGATGGCGACCAGATCCAGCCATTGCCCGGGATTGGGTTCGTTCAATCCCCGCTGTCTGAACCAGTCGGCTCTCCCGAGCCGCCTGGCGAGGGCCGCCATGACATAGAAAATCACCCCTACACCGGCGAGATTTTTACTGGGAAAAGTATCATCCGGCTGATTCGGGTTGACGATGACCGCCGCGCGGGGCAGGCGTTGCGGGGGCAGGTGGTGGTCGGTGATCAGGACCGGTATACCGAGTTCATTCGCACGTTCAACGCCGCTGATGCTGGAGATGCCGTTATCGACGGTGACGAGGAGTCCGGGCTCCTGCTCGGCCGCCAGCTCAACCAGCTCAGGGGTCAGCCCGTAGCCGTAATCAAAGCGATTCGGCACCAGATAGGAGACCCTGGTGGCGCCAAAGGCGCTCAATGCCAGCATTGCCAGTGCGGTGCTTGTGGCCCCATCCGCGTCATAATCACCGACAATGAGTATCGACTTTTCCTGCTGCATCGCAGCAAACAGCAGGTCTGCGGCCTCCGTAACCCCTTTCATTCTGCTCACGGGGGTCAGATGCACCAGTTCAAGATCGAGTTCGCGCTCTCTGGTCACCCCCCTGGCGGTGTATACTCGCTGCATAACCGGATGGATGGACGCCGGCAACAAACTCGGTTGAGCCGCAAGTGCACGCTTGAGAATCTTCACTTCGCCAAATTACCCTGGAAACTTATGCTTGTTGCCCCCATCTAATGGGATGGCCCATTATACAGCCCAAGTAGCACAACAGAACAAAACATAGTCAGATGCTGTTGAACACAAAGCTCCCAATGAAACCATTTCCCACCATAGCGCTGAATGGCCTCCTGATCATTCTACTGCTGATCGCCTGCCCCGCGCATGCCCGTGTCTCCGCCACACTCTCGAGCAATGCCACCGGTCCCGACCAGCCAGTCCGGCTGACACTGCAGACGGAAGGAGAGCAGGAATTGAGCCCGGACCTGAGCGAATTGGAGCAGCGCTTCGAGATACTGGGCCGTTCCACACAGCAGAGCATTTCAATCATCAACGGTAAGATGTCGGCAAAGCGCTCCCTCACCCTGACCCTGTTGCCGAGACAGACCGGTACCCTCGAAATTCCTCCCATCAAGATAGGCAAGGAGTCGACCCAGCCGCTAGTGCTGGAGGTAGCGCAGCAGCCCCGAGAGGAGGCGCAAGCCGACAGACAGCAGGTCATGGTGGAACTGAGCCTGAGCAAATCCAAGGCCTATATCGAGGAGGAGGTCATCCTTACGCTCAAACTCTTTCAGGCGCCCGGTATCAGGGCTGAATCCCTGGATCAGCCCCAGACTTCGATGCCCGACACTCAGTTGAGGCTGCTGCATGAGGATAGCTATCGCAGCGAACGTAAGGGTATCGATTTCCATGTCATTGAACGCACATATGCGGTCTATGCCTACCAAAGCGGCAACCTGGAGATCGGTGGAGTGAAGTATCGTGGCCGCAGCGGCGGCGACAGGCTGTTCTCGCTATTCAATGATCCATTCGACACCCAACCGCAGGATACCCGCTTCTTCAGAACCGAATCCAACAAGGTCAATCTCGAGGTCGTGCCGATACCCGAGAGCTTTAGCGGTGACCGATGGCTGCCCGCGAAAAACCTTCAGATCGTGGAGAACGGGCTGACGCAACAGACATCCGTTATCGCAGGCAAACCGCTGCTCAGGCGTATTATGGTCCTGGCGGACGGTTTGACGGTAAATCAACTGCCTGCCATCGAGCAACAGCAACCCTCCGGCATAAAACTCTACGAGGAGAGGCCTCAGCTAAAGGAGACACCAGCGAGGACAGGCATCAGCAGCAGCCGTCAGAGCGCAATAACACTCATCGCAACCGAAGCGGGACGATACCAGCTGCCGGGGATCGAAATCCCCTGGTGGAACACCGAAACCGACCGCCAGGAAACCGCCCGGCTGCCCGCTGTCTCAATCGATGTACTGCCGAACCCCAACACCAGCCCCGGTGCCCAGCAACAGCAGCCGCAAACTGCCCTGGAGCCAGCCACCCGGGAAAATCCGACCGAGACCGGCGCCGGTGGCGATCGATCCACCCCATCCACCGTTCCCGAAGGTGCTTCCGAGGGCATCCATTGGCTGGTCTGGCTGTTCGCTGCAGCCTGGCTGCTGACCCTCTTTGCCTGGTGGTATACACGCCGCAGCGATCGTCCCGGGCCAGGGCAAGGTGCAACAGCTGATGATGCCGAGGCCGATCCGGGTAAAACCGCCATTGCCGAGGCACTGCAACGACTACAGAAGGCCTATGACGAGAAAGACGCGGTTGCCGCCAGGTCCGCCTGGCTGGCTTGGGCTCAACTTCGCTGGACACAAGCGCCACCACACAATCTGACACGCCTGGCCACCCGTTGTGACAGGGCCGTTGCCGAGGCGGTGCGCAGCCTGGAAAGAGCACTCTACAGCCCCATGGATGAACCCGCTTGGGCGAACTATGAAGTATCCACGCTGATCGAACAGATGCACCAGGAGAAACGACCTGAGAAACAACCAGAGGGTCTGGTGCCGTTGAATCCCTAGTGTGTACCCCGCCTAGACCTCTTCCCAGCCGCCATAGTCAAAGGTGATCTCTTCATGGGGCTCGATGTCATATAGTGCATAGAGATCGAAACCATCGAATTCGGCATTGCCATCATCCTGGTGGTTGAGGTAGCGCAGCAGATTTCGCCCGCTACGGCCTACCGGCTCCTTGTCATCCTCGAACACCCATAGCACGTAGGTGCCGTCCCGCTTGGCGGCAGGCCCCTCGTATGTACCGATATACTCACCCTCGCCAATGGCGGTCTTGGCGAACAGACCATTACCATGGATCTTTGAAGGCGCCCGATAGACTCTATCGCCGAGACGAGTTTTTCTTTCTGTGGTCATCTGTTATATCGCCCTTCTCACTTATTTCAGGTTGCATGGCCGGACATCCATCGCCATAGACGGCCATGATCGATCGCAGTTCCTTGAGCACCATCTGGCGGGCAAGTTCGTCCAGATCCCTCAGCTCGGGAAGCACACACCCCTGGCTGAGCAGCCGAATATCCTCCCGCACCGATCTGCACCCTTTTTCACAGATGGCTTCAACATGCTGATCTATCGATGCGCTTCGCATGAACTCCGGCCCACGTAGATTTGTTTCAAAACTGAGTTATTGCCCCGAAATCGTTATACCGGGAACCTTAATGCTATTCAAATTTCTAATAGGATCCAATAGGATGCAACCCTGAACAATATCGTTTACTCAATGAAGGACATATCATGCCCTGGAACTATCGAATACTCATACTTCTTCCCTTGTTGATCTTTCAGGCAGCATACGCTGACTGGGGTGAAGGCTGGGACCCTATCGATCCCCCGGTCGCCACGACCGCTGCAGACGGTAAGATAGAGGTGGTCGAATTTTTCTGGTATGGATGCCCGCACTGCTACGAATTGGAACCCAAACTCGAGGCATGGCTGGAAAACAAACCCGAAAACGTCTCGTTCATCCGCGTACCCGCACCATTGAACCCGAAATGGACAGTCCACGCCCAGTTTTACTATGCCGCGGAGATTCTGGGATTGGCAGACAAGCTCCACACCCCCCTGTTCAAGGCCATGCACGAAGAGAAAAGGAAGCTCTACGACAAGGAGTCGCTCATAGACTTCGCCGTTGAACAAGGTGTGGACAGACAGAAATTCGTCGATGCCCTGAACTCATTCGGCGTCTACGTCAAAGTACAGAATGCAAGAAAACTCGGGCAGCGCTACCAGCTCGACGGTGTTCCGGCCATCGGTATCAACGGTAAATACAAAACCAGCGGCAGTCTTGCGGGCAGTTACAACAAGATGTTCGAGATCGTCTCCAAGTTGATCGCCAAGGAAACCACGGCTACCCCTTGACAAGCCAGGCACCCTTTTTCCGCAGGAATGCGATGTAGCGCTCCGGGAAGTCATCCACGACCGAACCTTTGACACAAGGCAGAGAGGCGAGTCTCTCTGCCCACTCCGCAACCGCTACCGGGTAATCAACCTTCGCCAATGGATTCAGAAGGGCCAGCAGATCGAAGCGCATGAACAGAGGCGCATAGGCGGCGTCCACCAGGGAAAAACCCTCGGGATCGCCGAACAGTCCCTGTTCTAGGGGAGCCTCCAGATGCCACAGATAGGATTCGACAGTCTCCCTTGTTCGCGCCATGATCTCCCTGTCCGGCGCCAGGGCAAAGGCGTGTTGTGCAACCAGCAGATTGGATCCGAACTCTATCCAGGCCCTGTGCTGCGCTCTTCTCAGCTTCTCCTGTGGATGCAGCCTGGGTGGAAAGCTCTCGTCGAGAAAATCGAGTATGACAGCCGACTCGAACAGCACTTCCCCATCGACCAGCAGCAGCGGTACCTTTCCCATCGGAGACAGTTTCGGAAACCATTCCGGAGGCCGCTCCAGGTCGATATATTCAAGCTGATAGTGAATCCGCTTTTTATCAAGCAGGATTACGGAGCGCTGTACATAGGGACAGAGGAGAAAACTGACCAGTTTGATTACTGTTTCATGGTTCATATTGATGCACTTTTCGGACTCGAGCGCCACCCTGAGCGAGGTGAAAATGGACGAACTCCAGTCTGTTTACTAACCCTTTTCCCGGAAAACCTCCTGCCCAATCGACAAAACCATTTATTTTTGCCTTAAATTCAATTAGTTGCATATAACACCCTGTCCGATAGAGAAATACGACCAACAGAGATTTTATAGTATTAAAGGTATTTTACAATTTGGCACAAATTCTGTATTTTGTTGTCAAATCAGGAGTCTACGTTATTTGAATAATAACTCGACAGCTTGAATGGCAAGATTTGATACACCGCCCCCGGTATCATGGTCTTGCGATCTACCCTCGCTGCATTGAGAGGGATTATCGACTGTCAAATCAACCTCGGGCTGGACTGAATCAGTCGCAATGGAGTAATTTTCCTAGAACCGGCAAACACATGGACAAATTGATCTGCCTGTGGAACAGATCGGAAAAGTGACTATCCTCTACACTATATGAGCAACATAAAAGCCTCGGCAGTACAATCGATATGGCAATGACTAATCCCACAGGCTTGAGGGTTCCCGAACAGTCCCCCCCATCCGGCAACCCGATTTTTCTCGATAACAAAAGACTTTCAGCCTGGGCCAAAGAACTGCCTGTTGCCAATGTCGGAGAAACCGCGCGCAAGCTGTTCCAGACATTGCGCATGTTCAACAGAACTCAGCTGAAGAACTCAAAACGCATCCTCAGCGCCGAACAACTGAGGGAACCGTTGAGCTATGTCAGTACGAGTCTGAACAAGCACTATATGGGGATCCGCTTTCCCCTGAGTGAAAAGGCCCATAGGATCGCCCTGCTCAACCGGGAGCTTCACAGCGGCATGGCAACCGCCTATAAGGCAGCCATCGTCGACCTGCTGATGGAAAGCAAAGGCACTCCCGACGAGACCCAAATGACTCTGGCGATCCATCGCTGCATGAGTTATTTATCGCGGGTAATCCTGCTCTCTGTGGTTGTATATGACGCCTATCCCAAACACACCTGGCGGGAGATCCACACACTGCATCGCCTGGCCAGCCGCTATTCGCTAGGCTCTTACACTGTCGAAGACAAGCTTGAACCAAGCGCGATGCGTTCCAGCATCGATGAGATGTATCGCCGCTGTCTGCTGTTTTCACTCTCTTCCCCCTACAAGATGCGGCAACAGGAGAATATTCAGGTCTTCGACACCCTGTTGGAGTGGAGCCGTTACACTCTGATCTATCCCTATGACGATGCACCCGAGGACAATACCATCACAATCCACCAGAATACCGATCTGGCGCCCAGCCATGAGGCAAGGATTGCTCAAAGCGACACGAAATATCTGCTGGTACTGGATGTATCGCCTCTGCTTTCAAGCCTGCGCGAACTGTTTATCGACTCTGCGGACAAATCCCCAACCCTCTATGGAATCGATGAACTCAACAAGAGTTTGATACGTCAAATGATCATGCTCTGGTCGAAGGCACAGAAAAGGGCCTTCGTGCGTACAAAGCTGAATTTCGAATTACGCATCGCGGTTGGGCTTCGCTCTGTCTACAAGCTCATCACGCTGGGGGATGCACCCACCTCTGCCGCTGACAAACCGGCGGACGACGGCACCTGGATCGAGACTCAGTTTGCCAATGGCCACGAGCTCAAGGTTTCCGAGCAATTTTCCCTGATGCCGATGGATGTTGCCGCCTACAATCCCCGCCGTGGAGATTTCGAGGAGTTCGGCCCTAATTCCACGGATTTCAGCAGCTTCGATACCCCCCCCGACAGCGAGATAAAGATCTGGGAGGATTATGACAAAAACAAGCTGGACAGCACCACGAGCCTGTTCCACACCATTAACGAAAGTGCCGGTGGCTACTGCCTGGATTGGCGAGGCAAGAAGATTCCCAAGATACAGGTCGGCGAGTTGATCGGTGTGCAGTCCGCCATGTCGGCTTCTCAATTCGGCGTGGGAATCGTACGCTGGATGCGCAGTTCCGACTTCGATTCGATGAAGGTGGGCATTCAGATGATCGCCCCCAATGCCCTGGCTATCACCGCGACAGACAAGGAGCAGAAGGCGAAAAAGATCGATGAGTGCCTGCTATTGCCCGAAGTAGGGACATCAGGCCAGCCGACCAGCTTCATATGCGCTGCCCACTCGTTCGAACTGGGCAAGGTTTTGACGATAAACGATGGCGAAAACAGCCAAGAGATCAAATTGACCAGATTGCTCGAGTCGAGCGGTTCCATATCCCAATACCAATTCATCTATCTGGACAATGTCTCCTCATCCTCAGAGAGCGATGACGAAGAAGAGAGTGACTCGGATTTCGACGGCCTTTGGTCGACCTTGACCTGAGTCGCTATAGAGGATTGGCTACTATTGACCCGGATCGCGTGGGTAACAGAATAATATTCAGGTGAAGAACCGAAATTAGAAACCGGCCTTCTCGTACCAGCGTTTTGCTTCATCCAGATCCTTCTCCACACCGCGTCCCTCTTCGTACATCATTGCAAGGGTGGTTTGTGAGCCTGCCAGCCCCTGTTCGGCCGCCTTCTTGAACCATTCGGCTGCCCTGTTCGGGTTTTGCTCGATACACTCCCCTTCAAGATACATGAACCCGAGGCCGTGCTGAGCCATCGGATGACCTGCTTCGGCGGCCGCCTTCATGAACTTGTAGGCCATCAACTCATTGACAACCATACCGAGTCCGCCTTGAGCCATGATAGCCATCCGATATTGGGCCTCTACGTTACCGATTTCCGCCAGCGGGGAGAGCAGTGTGGCTGCACGGGAGAAGTTTTTTCCTTCGAACGCGGCGATACCGCTGCTCAGCTCAAACTCAATCTCGTTGCTCGAATCACTCATCTACTTGGTCTCACTTCAGGATAGATCGCCACAGTCGTTCAGTGTGGTGTTTCATACTAGATTCGACTGCATTGCTGCCTGCATGGGCATCCTAGAAATTTTATAACATTCCCCGGGACAATAAACTCCCTCGGGGATATTATGGAATATGTTGGTTTTTCTGCCAGACCTCATCAGAATTGACCCCTGGCCAAAATCGTGGAAATGCCATGCAGACCCAGATAAGCGAACAGATTTTGACAACCGACTCGGGACGTAGAGCGGAATCCATTCTACGCAATTGTGTACACTGTGGCTTCTGCACGGCCACTTGCCCCACCTATCAGCTGTTGAGCGACGAACTGGACAGCCCGCGTGGCAGAATCTACCAGATCAAACAGCTTCTCGAGGGGGCAGAGCCATCCGCCAGCATACAGCAGCACCTCGACCGTTGCCTGCTTTGTCGCAGTTGTGAAACGACCTGCCCTTCGGGTGTCGAATACGGTCGTTTACTCGAGATCGGCCGACACTTTATGGCAAATCACTACCACAGACCGCTGATTGACAGATTGAGGCGGTGGCTGTTGCGCAAAACCATACCCAAACGGGCCTATTTCGCTACTGCACTGAAAATCGGTCAGTCCCTAAAACCACTGCTTCCGGTACAAATCGGCGGCACCATTCCAAACAAAAACAACATCTCCTCCGGGAACTGGCCAATACCAAACCACCCAAGAAAGATGCTGATCCTCGATGGTTGTGTACAACCCTCACTGGCGCCTTCGATCAATCTCGCAACGGCACAAGTGCTGGATCGCCTGGGAATCAGCCTCATCCACACCCCGTCGGCAGGCTGTTGTGGTGCTGTCGAGTACCATCTTGACGATGAGATTGCCGCCAAACGCAGCGCCAGACGCAATATCGACATTTGGTGGCCCCATTTACAGGCCGGCGCCGAAGCCCTGATCGTAACTGCCAGCGGGTGTGCCCAGATGGTCAAGGATTATGGAAATCTCCTGGCAGATGACCCCAGGTATGCACAACCGGCCAGGCACCTGGCGGCGCGTACCCGGGATATTGCCGAAGTCATTGAAAAGGAGGCGTTCGAAACACTGAAAAAGAGAGAAAACAAAGGAACCAGAATCGCATTCCACTCCTCCTGCACACTGCAGCACGGTCAAGGCCTGGCGGGGTGTGTCGAACAGATACTGCAGCGACTCGGCTACCAGTTGACCAGGGTTGCGGATGCCCATCTGTGTTGTGGATCGGCGGGCACATACTCCCTGCTGCAACCCAAGTTGGCCGATGAGTTGGGACGGCGCAAGAGCCATTCTCTGCAGGCAGACGAACCAGACCTTATCGCCACCGCCAACATCGGATGCCTTACCCATCTGCAGAAGTACACGACTCGACCTGTCATTCACTGGATTGAACTTTTGAACAGTAACGAATTGACAGATACAAATGGTGGCCAAATTCGGAACACAGAGTCCGAGTAACTGCTACTATTCTGCTAGGGCCTGTTAAAAGGCCCGAGGGCACCTTGATTGCAATTGTTCCGACCGATAGTTAATTCGAAAGCAGATTAAACCTCCGAACTGATGCGTTTTCTTCAACCAAGCCTACTGCTGATCCTATTGTGGTTGTCTGGCAACACTTCACTGGCAGACAGCCTCGCATCCCCTCAGGAAGGGCCCCGTTTACTCGAGCAAAGGGCGCTTTTCGTCGCCGCAGAAGAGGCGTTGACAAAGCAGGAGACGGCAACTTACCAGAAACTGAAGGACGAATTACTCGACTACCCATTGCTTCCCTATCTCGAATACCAGGAGACCCGTGCAACACTCGATCAGCAATCGATAGCAAGCATTACCAATCGACTCAAATGGTTGGAGGGTACCCCCCTCGCTAAAAAACTTCTGACTCACTGGCTGGCGTTACTGGCCGATGAAAAACTGTGGGCGAGCTACCTCAGGTTTTCCCGGGAAGGTGGATCTATCGAGCAGCAGTGCAACCGCCTTCAGGCGCTTATCGAGACCGGTCGCCAGAAAGAGGCTTTCAGTGCGGTAAGACCAATCTGGCTTAGCGGACGCTCGCAACCCAAGACATGTGACCCTGTCTTCAAAGCCTGGATAGCTGCCGGCAATCTGGACTCGACGCTGGTCTGGCAGCGAATCAAGCTGGCGATGAGTGCCGGGAAAACCCGCTTGGCAAGTTATCTCAAACGCTATCTCCCGCATTCCGAGGCAACCATGGTTGATCGATGGTTGCAGCTCTATCACCACCCGGAACAGGTGGCGACACTCCTCAACAATACCCATCCAATGCGTAATGAGATGGTTACGCAGGCAATCCGCCGACTCGCCTGGCGGGACCTTAACAGCGCTTTCATCGCCTGGGAAAAATTCCGCGATAACACCGCATTTTCAGATTATCAACAACGCAAAATCGTCTATGCCCTGGCGAGTCGCCTGGCACGTGAGCCCAATAAAAAAATCAACCAGCGACTCATCGCACTGCTCCCGAGCCACCTGCAGCTGGACAGCAGGCTGTCGGAAAAGCAGCTACAGGCAGCGCTTCAGGAAAACGACTGGCAGTGGGTATTACAAACCGTCGAGGCACTCTCACCGGAGAAGTCACAACAGGAACAGTGGCGCTACTGGCGATCACGTGCCCTTATTGAATTAGGCCGCAAGCAGGAGGGAGAGGCGTTGTTGCAAACCCTCGCCAAGGAACGCAGTTACTATGGTTTCCTCGCCGCGCAGCGCCTTGGGGGAGAACCGAACCTGACTCATATCTCACTGCAGGCGGACCAGCAGCTCGTCGAGACATTGGCCAGGCGCCCGGGGCTCATTCGCGCCCGTGAATTGATTAGACTGGAGCGCCCCTTGCTGGCCCGTCAGGAGTGGAACCTCGCACTCAGGAATGCGGGACAAAATGAGCTGAAAGCGGCTGCCCGTCTTGCTCAGCAATGGGAATGGCCATCCCAGAGCATCATCACGCTCGCCCGTCTCAAGCTTTGGAACGATCTGGAACTGAGGTTCCCCCTTGCACATAGAGAAGCGATCACCGATCAGGCAAAGGACAACGGGATCGACAGTGCCTGGATCTATGCCATCCTGCGTCAGGAAAGCGCTTTCATGAGCGATGCCAGATCATCGTCAGGTGCGCGTGGGTTGATGCAGTTGATGCCTAAAACGGCAATCGAGGTGGCGAAAAAACTGAAACAATCCCCCGTCGGGGTCGAGGACCTCTATCAACCTGAAGTCAATATCAAACTGGGTACCGGCTATTTGAATATGATCTACCGTAAATTGCAGGAGAACCCTGTGCTCGCCACCGCGGCCTACAATGCGGGTCCCCACAGGGTGACAAGCTGGTTACCGGAACAGTCACAAGCAAGCGATATCTGGATTGAAACCATACCGTTCAAAGAAACCAGAGAATACTTAAAGCGCGTTCTGGCCTATACCGTAATCTACAGCTACAGACTAGGTGATCTGCCGATAACGCTTCCTGTGGAGTGGCTGAGGCCCATCGAAGCCAAAAGTCCGGAACAGAGTGGTCAGTCAATATCCGATTCAGGTGTCTGATTCCAGCGACAACTGTATTTCACCCGTTGGATCATCGGCCTGTTTCAGCCTCGCACTCCGGGAGTGGAGCTTATCCTTGACTCTCCCGATCAGGTTGGCATCGGTGACGATCTCGTAGAAACTCTCCTGAGGAATATCGCTGCTTTCCTCGATATTGCCGTCTTTCCAGACTTTTACCGTCCCCTGCCTGACTACCAGCCAATGTGAGCTGCCCTGCCTGTCGACGAAACGCCCCACATGGTAGTAGTGGGACTCTCCGGAGCGACTGTGAATCTTCAGCTTGTGCAACATCATTTCGGATTTGAGCTTTATGAATGCCGCCTCGGTCAGCTCAATTCCGTTGATGTTGAAGCGAAGACGAGCCGGGGAACCCGTTTTATCTTCCTGAGCATACTCGCGCAGCACCTCAATGCGGTGACGCTGGCTTCTACGCCAGCTTGTGTCATGCCTCAACTCAGCCGAACACGAAGAGAGCCTGTCGGCTTCGTTGATAGCCGGTGAGATCATGATCTTTTGTTGCTCATCATAGAGATAAGCAGGCGCATCATTGCTGAAGGCGATGCCGAGACCCAACTCCAGTTTAGGTAGGTTATGCGCCCTGTTTTGACTGTTTTGAGCCTCCATGACGGAGAGTATTCTACGAGCCAGTCCACAGGCATTGGCAACGGTCAACGCCTGAGTTGTTATCCTGCCGGTCTCCAGTACAGCGAGTATCAGCGCATCACCTTCAACAAATACTTTTTGTGCGCCGAAACGTTCCAGAAGTTTTGTTATCGGTCCGAAAAAGTTCATACTGAAATGGGTTGCGGGATTGAGCTTTTTCTCGATCAGCTGACGGGTTATTTCAGTCGACCCTCTGATATCGGCCTTTAATATGACATGTGCTTTTATCTGGTCCTGGCTGTCGGGATCCCGGCCAAGGCGGAACTCATGGAGACTGCCATTGTCACGGGAAAGCTTAATGCTCTCAGCATCCTGGAGAACACGCAGATGACTCATTTGCTGATAGGTATAATAGGCGAGCTTGAGATCCCGGCGAAATATCAGGAAATCCTTAACATATCGAATCGCATACTCTTGCTGTTTAATCGCCGGCATGCGACGGATATAACCAAACACCACATCCAGTGCCTTTAGCGAAGCGCTTCCTTTGTCCGGAGTATTCAGCAGCCGTTTCACCAATGTCCTGCGCGGCAGGTCCCCACTGAGAAAGCGATAGAGGTCCTTGATCGATACTTGTCCGTTCAACTGCTTATGGAGCCTGGGTGTGCGATAGGCAGCGATGGCACGCTGCACCAGGCCAGCCCTGTCGATCTGCTTCAACAGTCTGGATTGGAGCTCGCGCCGTAGATTGTCACACTCAGGACTCTTCCAGGGGGACTTTCTCTCATCACTCTTGGCGCGGGAGAACCATCCACCTGTCTCCCCGACGGGACGCTGAAGCAAAAGCTCGGCATTCCTCGGATCATCCAACCAGGAGACATCGATCTGTTTGAACTCGGCTTCAGATAGACTGCTTTCCAAGATCCGCTGTCCCTCGAGAAATTCCGAAAAACCGCTATGCAATTCCCGGTTGCGTATCTGAAATCCCTGTCCATCCGACAGGTTTCTTTCGCCATCATCATGGTTCGGAGCCTGTGTCCAGGCAGGGAGATAGTCCCGGTAGGTGCTGGTAATGATCCTGTTGGTGATGTCGAAGTAGTTTTCATGCTCCTTATCCACGCAAAGAAGTGGATAGTGGTTCATGAAGTATTCCTCACTGGAGAGGTTGGGCAAGTGCAATAGTGGATTGAACAGCAGCTGCTTGGAAAGCGTCCAGGAACTGCCCACCACCGATTTGCGCAACTTGCGCAGCTCCTTTGACTCTAGACGCTGGACGATCTTGAAGATCCTGCGCAACGTGCGGTAGCGGATTCCCGGCTCGAGTCGTGCCAGGGTAACGATTCTTTCATGCAGCTCCAGCGCACGCCCGCTATTTGGCCCCTCTTGCTGATTACCATCCTGATCCAGCTTGTTGCGTAAATCGGCGATAACCGCGCCAGGTGACTCGAGCAGCAGTTTCAGCAACACCAGGTGCAGCAATTTCAGAAGTTCCTTTACCGCCGCATTTCTATGCACCTGCTCCAATGCACCCTGCATCATACTGCGATAGATCGATTTAAAGGCCTCGACATCGGTACCGGAGGGTGATGTATCGATTTTCACCCAGCCGTGCTTGGTGAGATCTTCGTAGACGATCTTCTGTACGAAGCTGGTCACTGTCGAGCGAAACTGATGACTCAGTGCGACATCGATGTGGTGGTTATCTATGCCTATCTGGAAAAGATCCAGCTTGCAATGGGGGGCAACACCGCTCTTCAGCGGTGCCAGGAATTCACCGATATCCGGTTGAATATGCAAGAGTCTACTGACCTTTGTGACCATTAATGAAAACCATCTGTCATGATACCCGGTCCAGCCCCAAACCCCACGCTCGCGTCAGAGAACGGTCGATTTAGAAAAGTCTCTTGTAACTCAGGACGTTACACTAATCGAGTCTAGATGATGATCAGGCACACTTAAACTTAGTTTAGGGCAATTGCAGCAATTAAGGCCAAGTTTTGTGATCAAATTTGAAGAAATACCGACAACTAGGGGATCCGTTTCGCTACCTCTCCAGCATGGCAGACAGTAATTGGTCTTCCAGCTCAATACGCACCGCCAGCTCCTCTCCCAGTTGTGAGAGGTCCTCCGCGAGATGATCCAGCACCAGCTGATGATCCGAAAGATCGTACTTATCGTTGAAATTCACCGCAACTTCGCTCGCCTTGACAAACTCGGGATAGATTTTTTCGGCAATCCTGATGATACCGCCGCGACGTTCGCTGCCGTTACTGATACGGCCGAAGACCTCGAAGTGGCCAAAAGCGGTATAATCGATCAATACCTGACAAAACGATTGCAACTGCTGGTCCAGTGACGTAGAGCGATGATAGGGTTCAAGCCCCGCAACCTCACAGAAGCTCACCAACATCTCCTGTCGCTCAGCCAGCAGCTTGTCAATCAGATCTTTGGTGACTGTTCTACGTTCCTCGACGCTCCCTTCTTGTGAACTCATCAGGACCCTCCCACAAGCCTTAATTCTAATTATCGGTCGATTTGTCACCACAGGACAGTATGAACTAAATTCTATATCCCAACGCAACAAATGTCATTTGCAAGCTAACCACCATCGAACAAATATGGCAAGAGTCGATACCCAAGCCCATATTCGGCTATCATTACCCCTCACAATGGCCCCGCCAGACTGACCTAGTTCGGAAATCTTCACAATATGCATCGATTTTGGCGTATTTCCCACCATCCATGGCTTTGGTTGATACCAGTGCTGTGCATGATGCCTCACTTGAGCCTTGCGGCTTCGCCTTCCAACATCATGAGCAAGGCCATGATCGCAATGATGGACACCATGGGAGAGCTGGCACACAGATTCAAGGGCGATGCGGATTGGGATTGGAACCACGACATCGGCTCGTCCCCATACGGCGCTTGGAGCGGATTGCCCCGGGGAGGATCCGGTTGGGGATATCCGGGGTATGTATCACCGCTGCAGGGGAACTCCCCCTATACCTACTCGATGCCGGGATTTGACGGCAGGCCCAACTACGGCCCGGGCATGCCGCCCCCAACCGCAGCCGCGAATCCCGGCAGCCACAGATCGATTCTGGACGGTATATGGATCGGCCGCGGCGGAGAAATCGTACTGGTCATGTATGGCCACTTTCGGATCTATGCCAACGCGGAGCTCTATCGCGACGGACGCTACCGTATCATCGGAAACAAGCTCTATATGCTGGATCCGGAAACCGAGTCTGTCCAGGTGTATGACTATCTGTTTGACAGTGGCAAGATGGCCATGCGCAGTGAATCGGGAACCCTTCTCTATTTCAAGCAGCTTCCGATTCCGATACCGCCCTATAGCCTGATTCAAGGCAACAGATAATCCCATTCGCAGGTTACGCGAGCGCCGGAAAGCGGGTAATGCAAGATTTTGGGGGCCTCTCTCCAAAGAGATGGTTTGCAGCGAGAACAGCTTCTCAAAACCAAATTAAACATAATTCTTTTATGATCCGGGAAAAGCGAAGTTTATTGATATATTAGAAAACTTTGATATACTGACCTCATCATCCATTCAGTTGTATCTATTGATGATCAAGCAGTATTTACTCGCGGCGCTTATCCTCTTTTTCGGCAACTGCCATGCCGATCCCGGATTGACGACAAATAACTGGGCCAGCCTGGCAGACATCGCGCGCCAGACCCACTCACCCATAGTCATCGTTTTCAATGCTGAAACCTGCGACTACTGTAAACGCCTGAAAGAAGAGGTTATTGAGCCCCTGTCCCGGGAGACCGAGATCTTACTCCCCTTGGTTCGGGAGTTTGATATCTACTCGAGCGGCAAGATCATCGATTTCAACGGTGATGCCATACGCACGCGTCAATTCAAGAAGCGGTATAACGTCTTTGCGATTCCAACCCTGATCATACTCGATGCTGACGGAAAACCGTTGACTGATCCGATTGTGGGGTATAATTCGCACGATGAATACCTGGAGTTGCTGCGAACATCCCTGGTCGCCTCTTTCCAGGCCCTTGAATAAGCATTGAAGGATTTGCCAAACTCCCCCGGACTCTGTATCCATGCCTTCGCCCAATAAACGCGATAACTTACTAAAATACATATCTATTTTTCTCCTCATCACCTGTCTCTCAAGCACCCCTTTGTGCCTTGCCGATACAGCTAAGCTGCCTCCCCTGGATGATTTGCAGCAACTGAGCAGGCTCGCCACACAGAGCCAGCTTCCCGTCCTGTTGCTTGTATCTCAGTACCACTGCAGTTATTGCGACCGGATGAAAGAAGAGATACTGCAACCCATGCAGCTGGATCCTGCCTATCGGCAACGAGTCCTGATCCGGGAACTCTCCATCGATCCAGGCGAGACGCTGACCACCTTGCGTGGCCTAAGGGAAGCCACGTCCGAGTTCATCAGTCAATATGAGGTATCGGTCACCCCGACACTGCTGTTTCTGGATGCCGCCGGTAGAGAGGCCGCCGAACGCATTGTCGGCATCAATACAGTCGATTTCCTGCTCCTCTATATCGACGATGCAATCGAGCAGGCCACCACCAGGATGCGGGCGACGAAAGATTGACATTGACCCGGCATCACTCCAGGCGGGATTACTGCACTAATCCCTCCCAAGAGATCGGGTGGTATCAAAATAGTACCTGGTTACCCATCATGCTCAGCCACTGACACTGTAGCTGGACTATTGCTAAATATAGGCTGGCTCTTCCCCAGATCTGGTGAGTAACAACATACTATTCAAACAAGCCGCAAATGGACGCCAATCACCGCAAATCTAGAGACGTTCGCAGAAATCCCTGAGGCTGAAACCCTGCAGCGCGATATCCAGCCCTTTGAGCAGTCCCAGCACCTTGAACCTCTCCCCCATTTCGGAAGGCAGAGTCAGGCGTTTGACTCCCTGGACCAGGGACATATGCCTGGAAAGATCGTTCGGATCCGAGTCTGCCAGCAGGCTGTCCAGACCATTGGCAATGAGGAAATGGGCCTGGGTTGTGTAGCCGCCGAGGCTGAACCCTGCCTCCACGGCGGCCCGGGTAAGCGCGGTGAAATCGACCTGGGTGGTGATATCCTGCAATCCCACCCAGCGGAAAGGGTCGCTGTGGGCGCGATGACGGTAGTGGCACATCAATGTGCCCTGGCTGCGCTGGGGGTGATAGTACTCGGCGCTGCTGTAGCCATAGTCGATCAGAATCACGGCACCCTGATCCATTGCCCCCGCCAAAGCGCTTATCCAGGCAGATTGCCGGAGATTGATCTCGGATACGTAGCCCGAAGGCAGAGTGCCATGGGATCGGGAGATCGTCTCGACGGCCCGTTCGAGACCCGGCGTGATTGGGCGACCGAAGAGCTCTTTCAGCTGATCGCCATCGCATACGACGAAGCTCTCCTCGATGATCCCATCTGTTATACGAAACCGGCTCGCCGGCATCGCATCCAACAGCTCGTTGGCAACCACTACCCCGGCGAAACCAGCCGGTATCACATCCAGCCATTTCACCACAGAGAGCAGATGGGGGACCCGCGTCTCCAGGGTCTCACGTTGCCGGGCCCTGAGCTCCGGACTGACTTCCAGTATCAGATACTTTTCGGGAAGCCTGCCGAGCTGTTCCAATGCTACAAGCAGGTCTGCCGCCAGCAGGCCCGAACCTGCACCGAACTCAAGCAGGCCAGCGCCAGAAATCTCCCTCGATACCTGATCGACCTGACGGGCAAGGCATTGAGCAAACAGCGGCGAGACCTCCGGAGAGGTGATGAAATCCCCCTGTTCACCGAACTTTCGACTACCGGCCACATAGTATCCCAGCCCTGGAGCATACAGTGCCATCTCCATGAAGCGGTCGAAAGGAATGGCGCCATTGGCATTTTCGATGCTGCGCCTTATCTGGCGCACCAATCTTTCACTGACGGCCTGGGAGGTGGCATCGGGCAGCGGAAGCGTGCTGCCATTGCGAGCAGGTTTGTCACCTGGATGTTGAGGCATATGTTTTGAAACCTTGATGAATCCGTTAGAGTAGACGCGACATTCAACCATGGAGTTCCGACATGACGCAAAACCGTGTCGACCTGACAGGACATTGCGCCCTCATCACCGGTGCGGCACATAGAATAGGCGCAGCTATTGCCCGCCTGCTACACGCCGAAGGGATGAATATCCTGCTCCATTATCGACATTCCGCAACTGTGGCGAAACAACTGGCGCACGAACTCGAAACCAAGCGAAAAGACTCCGTATGGTTATTGCAGGCGGACCTTCACAAGGCAGAGAGCTACAAGTTTTTGATAGACAGGGTCGGGGAGCTGTGCCAGCGTCTCGATCTGCTGGTGAACAACGCCTCGAGTTTCTACCCCACAGAGTTCGAGGAAGCGACACTGGAGGCCTGGGATGACCTTCTCGGCAGCAACCTGAAAGCGCCCTTTTTTCTCTCACAGGCGGCCGTGCCCCTGCTCTACAAAAGCAAGGGATCTATCATAAACCTGGTCGACATCCATGCACAACGCCCCCTCAAGCACTACTCCATCTACTCGGTAGCCAAGGCGGGAAACGCCATGCTGGTGAAATCCCTGGCACGGGAGCTGGGTCCAGAAATCCGCGTTAACGGCGTGGCGCCCGGCGCCATCCTCTGGCCTGAACAGGGATTGTCCGACCGGCAGCGCGCGGAGATTCTCGACCGAACCGCATTGAAGCGCGCCGGAACACCCGAAGATATCGCACGCACCCTGCTGTTCCTCTATCGGGACGCACCCTACATAACCGGTCAGATAATCGCTGTCGACGGCGGCAGGACGCTGCAGCAGTGATCTTCCCACTGGACGGGCAAGACCGCTATCAGTGGTTCTTCACAACATCATGTGGACTGAATGACAGGGCGAGCAACTGCCAATGGGCAACAAAAGCCGTAAATGCAATGATGCAAACACCCTTCGCATGTTCAACCACTCTTTACCGATTCGGCCAATATAAAACAGAATCAACATCTTGCACGCATCACTACCTCTCATCCCCCGGATTCCGCCTGTTTGCGGCAATTGGTGTTCATTTGCCGCTTGAATTAATATCATGTCGTTACCCAACCGAACTGGGGTAGAGTCCTATCAATTTTGCAATCACTGTTTGTATTTTCAGCCAAGACAGTGTCTGCAAGACGGACAATCCATTTGCGTCCACTTGAACACGAGCCATAGACTATGACGGATATAACCCCCGGCCTGACATTCAGACAAAGCGTCGATCATATGGTCGACCGCGCACTGGCACTGATGGATCTCGATCCGGGCATAGCCAATGCAATCAAATCATGCACTTCCGTGCTCCAGGTAAGCTTTCCGGTGGAGATCAGAGGCAAGATCGAACTCTTTACCGGCTGGCGCGCGGTACACAGTGTGCACCGGCTGCCGGCAAAGGGGGGCTTGCGCTATTCAGAGAATGTGGATCAACAGGAGGTCGAAGCACTGGCGGCGCTGATGACTTATAAATGCGCCATTGTCGATGTGCCCTTCGGTGGATCGAAGGGGGGACTGTGCATCGATCCGAACAACTACACCCGTGACGAGTTGAAACTCATAACACGCCGCTTCGCCCGCGAACTGGCGGCCCCGGGTTTTCTCAATCCAGCCACCAATGTACCGGCACCCGATATGGGTACCGGACAGCGGGAGATGGCCTGGATAGCCGACACCTATAAACACCTCTATCCGGAAGATATCAACGCACTGGCCTGCGTTACCGGCAAACCGGTCGCGCATGGGGGTGTCAACGGTCGTACCGAGGCAACAGGACGCGGGGTGCAATTCGCACTTCAGGAGTTTTTCAGACACAAGGAAGAGCTCAATGCCGCTGGCCTGGATGGTGACCTGGAGGGTAAGCGCATCATTATCCAGGGCCTGGGCAACGTGGGCTATCACGCCGCCAAGTTTCTATCCGAGGAAGATGGTGCCCGAATAACCGGTATCATCGTGCGCGACGGCGCGATCTACAACCCCGAGGGAATCCATGTGGAAGAGGCTTACTTCCATCGCTGTTCACACGGTGGTTTGAAGGGATTCGCCGGTGGCGAGTTCATCGAAGAGGGCGAGAAACTGCTGGAGCATGAGTGTGACATTCTGATACCCGCGGCTATCGAAGGCGCGATCACCGAATACAACGCGCCCAATATCCAGGCCAAGTTGATTGCCGAAGCAGCCAACGGCCCCATCACATTCGAAGCCGATCGTATCCTGCGCGCTCGAGGCATCACCATTCTGCCCGATGCCTATGTCAATGCCGGTGGCGTCGTGGTCTCCTACTTCGAATGGATTCGTAACCTCAGCCATATGCGGTTTGGCCGCATCGAGCGCCGTCTGGACGAGTCCCGCGGCAGAAACGTGGTTGCTGCACTGGAGGAGGCGACCGGAAAGGAGGTCCCCGACTGGATCAGATCGACCCTTTCCCGGGGAGCCGACGAACTGGATCTGGTTCGCTCGGGTCTCGATGACAGCATGCGTCAGGCGCTGCAGGAGATCATCGATATTCGCAGTCGCAAGCCGGAACTTGAGGATTATCGAACAGCGGCCTACGTTATTGCCCTGCAAAAACTGGCGCGCTCCTATATCGACATCGGCGTTTAACAAAAATCTCTCTACAAAAAACTTTACAAATCGTGGTATTTGTATAAAATCCACCCACATGCACAGGTTGCGGGTCGAAACACCGCGGCGTTGCAGAAAGGAGTCTGGCGATACGCGCAATGGTCATCGCGCACATGGAGGAGCACAACAGATGGGCAATCTCAAATACCCAATCCATTACACAGACGCTATCAATCGCTGATCCCAGGCATGGACCGATCGGGATGCGGCAGGCGAATCACACCGTGTGGATGACTCAACGGACCATCTCCACTCATCATTCCAACTGTATGACATAGACAGGGAAATATCAGAAACGAAAAGGAGTTTTAGTATGTCACTAATGCAATGGACAAGCGATAAATACGGTACCAATGTCGATCTCTGCGACAATCAGCACATGGAGTTGTTCGATCGTGTCAACGCACTCAATGATGCGGTTGCCAATAAAGACCGCAGCGATATCGGCAATCGCCTCGACAACCTGATCGAATATGTCGTTGAACATTTTGAAACTGAAGAGCGACTGATGGAAGAGCGCGGCTATAACGGATTGGATCAACATCGCCAGGAACACGACCTGCTGGTGCAGACATGCACCGATATACAAGACAAGTTCCATTCCGGTGAACTGGATATCGAAGAGGGTACGATGACCTATATAAAGAACTGGCTGGATCACCACATTCCGATCATCGACAAACGTTACGGACCCGCCCTGAGCAACTAGTTTTATCGTAACTGAATTTATCGATTTGATGCTAAGCCACCTTTGGCTTCATCTCTGCGGGACCTACGAGTGCCCCCGACGCGTTGGTCCCGCTTTTTTTCAGCCCTCCGACAGTGAAAAGAAACGCTTCAATACGTTCAAATCCTGAGTTTTGGTCATCGCCGGCAAACTGCGAATAAAGATCTTCCCATAGGGTTTGCTCAATAACCTCGGATCGCATACGGCCAATACCCCCCGGTCCTTTTCATCACGAATCAACCGCCCGGCACCCTGCTTCAGGGCAATCGCTGCCTGTGGCAACTGGTATGCCATGAAGGGATTTCCGCCCCGCTTACGCAACGCATCGATACGCGCCTGCAGCACCGGGTCGCCTGGCGAGGCGAAGGGAAGTTTGTCGATGATCACACAGGAGAGCGCCTCCCCGCGTACATCTATACCCTCCCAGAAACTGGAAGTACCGAGCAGTACCGCATTGCCGAGTCTGCGAAACTGTTCGACCAGTTCGGTGCGAGGTGCAGTACCCTGTACCAACATCGGATAGCTAAGCTTACCCTCTAAGTAATCCGCTGCCTCCTGCAACGCCCTGTGGCTGGTATAGAGCAAAAAGGCCCGGCCCCCACTTGCCTCCAGAATAGGCAGCGAAAGATCGGATACGGTACGGTTGAACTGGGGACTGTTGGGTTCCGGCAGCCCCTTGGGCACATACCATACGGCTTGGCGAGGATAATCAAACGGGCTGTCCCAGCAATATGTCTCTGCCTGTGTCAGTCCGAGCTGGCTGGAAAAATGTTCAAAATTGCCTCCCACCGCCAGGGTAGCTGAAGTAAATATCCAGGAAGCAGGATGATCGTCGATTAAAGCTTTAAATTTACCGGCTATCTCCAGCGGGGTCCGATTCAAACGAAAACTCTGCCGGTGGGTTTCGAACCAACGGATGGATTCGTCATCGTCCTCCTCCTGCAGTCCATGCAGGCGTCGCAGGATTAACTCGCAACGCTCATTGCAACTGTCGAGTCCCTTGCCCCGACCCTCAACGGCCCGCAGTGCTTGAGCCAACTGCTCGATGGACTCGAGCAACCTCTCGAGGCATGCGATTACCGAAGCATTCGCTGCAATTTCCGACCAGGCACCCCGCCTCGGCTCCAGACCGAATGAGAGACGCAGATCCCGGGTTGCCTTTTGCAGACGCTCGGCACGCTCGGGAATCTCTGGACAATCCTTCGCTTCACGGTGGTATTCGGTAACAGTGTCCCGAGCCAACTCGAGCACCTGACGTCCACTTATGCTCTCTCCAAAGAAATTACCTGCAATGTCAGGTAGTTGATGAGCCTCATCGAGGATGAAGCAGTCGGCACTGGGCAGAAGTTCGCCAAACCCCTCCTCCTTCAGCGCCATGTCGGCACACAGCAGGTGGTGATTGACCACAACCAGATCGGCCTCCTGAGCGCGTTTTCTCGCCTCCATCAGATGACAGGTACTGTATGCGGCGCACTCCTGACCCAGACAGTTATCGGTGGTCGAAGTGACATAGGGCCAGATTCCGGCATCTTCCGGAATCTGCTTCATCTCGGTGATATCACCACTCTTCGTGGTCGAAGACCACTCCCGGATTATCTGCAGTTGTTCGACCTGTTCCCTTGTGAGGCGCAACTCCTCGAGCAGCGTGTTCTCCAGGCGATGGATACAGAGATAGTTGGCGCGTCCTTTGAGCAATGCCGTTGAAACCGGACTCGACAGACTCTGACGCACCATGGGCAGGTCACGGTGAAACAGTTGGTCCTGCAGATTCTTGGTGCCGGTTGAGATGATCACCTTGTGTCCCGACATCAGTGCCGGCACCAGATAGGCGAAGGTCTTGCCTGTTCCCGTCCCAGCCTCGCAGATCAGCACGCCACCCTGATCCATGACCCGGGCTATGGCCTGTGCCATCTCCTGCTGCTGTGGTCGATAGGAAAAGCCTTCGATACGCGCAGCCAGCCAGCCTTCCGGCCCAAAGATCTCAGCTATGTCCGTCATCCGTTCCTACTTCCCGGGACTATTCAACCTGATTGTCCCAGACTTCGGATTCAAGGCCGTTTTCCTTGGTCCAGGCCAGACGACCGATGATTTTGAATCTAGCCACGGACATGGCCCCGCGTTTTGCCCGGCTGCTGCTGCTCTTGTCGACATATTCGATAATGTCTTCGCGCTCCGCTTCATAAATCTCATAGGGTTCATAGTTCTCATCCATGAGTACCAGCACTACGCTATCCCAATCCTTGTCGAGCTTGAGCTGTCCGATCCTCTGCCCGGACTTGGTTTCATCAAAAATGGTTCTTGATTTGATCTGAATCTGTTTACCGCCGCGTGCAGGATCTATGGCATCAAAACCACCTTCAGCCTGGTTCTTGGGCTCGAGTCGCAGCAGTTTTACCGCATCGAATTCTGCTATCTCGTTACTGATGCCAGGTAACGGCTTACCCATGGTTCGACGGTACTCGGCTGCCAATACCCGGGCTTGGGCAATCAGTTTGTCGGCGGCATACAGGGTCAAGCCTTGGCTCCTTCACTTATCAGGAATCGGATTCTGCTTGGATTGTAGCCCATCTCATGCCCCTCAATAAATGCCTGGTGCTTGTTACACCCTGCGGTGGAAATGTCGTGCGCTGACCACCTGTGCAACCAGCCACAGGGAGCAGACAATCAAAATACCCTAAATTTGTGTTTATTCGCACTCATTTGAGGACGTATCTTATTGGCGGCTTGATTGTTCTTTTACCCGCCTGGCCCGGGGGAAAAGCAGAGAATTTTCGCCTGTATCAGGCCTGGGAAGCCTGTGCCCGGTTTCCGACTATCTCCTGCAAGACATCGGAAAAGTCCCGCGGGCGCCCGAAATGATAGCCCTGAGCGAAATCGACCCCCATCTCCTGTAATGCCTTGCCGATTGAGGCATCGCTGACATGCTCGGCAATCACCATTTTATCCATGAAATGGGCCAGTTCCATGATCGATATCACCATCGCCAGATCTGCGGTATTCTGGATCATTTCGCGTACGAAAATCCCATCGATTTTCACATAGTTGACAGGAAAGTCCTTGAGATAGGAGAAAGAGGCAAACCCGGATCCAAAATCATCCAGGTAGCAGGAACAGCCCATCGCTCTGACCTCGTTCATGAAGGTCACCGTGTCATCGATGTCTCTCGCCAGTGCAGTCTCCGTGACCTCAAATCCAAGTTGTCGGGTGGGGATAGAGGACCCCTCGATTCGCTGCCTCAAATGGTTTTTGAATTCCTTGTCCACGATCGACTTGGTAGATAGATTGATGGAAAAGCTGACCTCCCCCAACTTTGTATCGTCGTAAACTTTGATGGCATCGAAGAAGTTGTCCACGACCCAGCGATCAACCGAGCGCATCAGATCATATTGCTCAGCGATTCTGATGAAGCGCTGAGGCGTTTGCAATTCGCCCTCGTCATCGAGAATGCGAAGCAGGATTTCATAGTGCGGCTTAAGCCCGGCGTCATGTTTCAACGGAACGATGGGCTGGGCGTACAGCACCATGCGATCATTCGCCAATGCTTCCTGAATGGCAGGAATCGTCTGGATGGTCTGCATGTGCTTCTGGTAGGCTGAGTCGGATGCCGAATAGAGTCGGGTGCAGTTTCTACCGTTCTCCTTGGCCATATGACTGGCTGATTTTGCGGCCTGCATCAGCTCACTGGAATTGGCATGTTCCCTGGCGTCGATCTGAACCACACCGATACTTGCCGAAACAGGTATGAGGCGATCGTTCCAACTGAACCGATACTCCTCGATCGCACGCCTTAGCGACTCAGCTGTCTGAAACCCCATATCAAGATCGGCATTTCTCGTAAACAGCGCAAACTCATCATCGCCTATGCGCGCCACCATGCTATTTTTTGTCAGATAACTCGAGAGTATCGAAGCGACCGTTTGCAGCAACCGGTCTCCACCATCGAATCCGCACAGATCGTTGACCACATGAAACTTGTCCAGATCGAGTAGCATCAGGACATGTTGGGTATCACCTTCTTTCGTCTCGGCCAGAAGTTCATGCAGGTATCTTTCAAAACTGCGACGGTTATAGAGGCCGGTCAATTCATCGACCGATGAATCATCCTTGACCTGGTTATAGCTGTTCAACAGGATCCGGTCGATAGCCCTGTCCACAATCGGTTGCACCCTGTCCTCGAGTGGACAGCAATCCCCGCTTGAAACCAGGTTCGCCAATTCATGATCCGAGAGATCCAATGTCTTCAGCCCATCACCGTCGACAAAAAGAAACCGGCTTGCATCACTGTTCTTCCAAGCCAGGTAGAGTATTCGCGTTCCTGAATCCGCTACCATCCAGGTATCGATATCGAGAGATTTGACAATCGCCATCGATGCCTGATCGACTTGCGGTTCGGCAGCACATTCTGTGGAAAGAACCCTTTCGCTGAAATACTGGCCAAGCCAGTTCGCATCGATCTCAACCCACTGCTCACTAAAGAGTTGCGCCTCCTCACCACCCCTCAACAGTGCAGTCTGCAGTTCTATGGCGAAACTCCGACTGCCCTCTGGATGGACTGGATAGTCACGAAACCCCTTTCTGATGAGCGATACCAAATCACGAATCCGGTTTACACCCATCTCCTGCGGCGTTACCCGGTTTAAAAAGAGTTTCCCCAGTATTTCGATGACCCGGGAGTAAGCCTTCCAGGCCGTACTCTCCTCTCCCTCGATCGCATATGTCTGTACCAGCAGATTGACCCACCCGAATTGAAACAGCCGGTCCAACGCACTCGAGATCGATTTGCCAGTCAACCGCTCCTGTATGAAATGCAGCACCGCGCGCTCCGCTGCAATGTGCTGCTCGTCTTGCTCACAGCGATCAATGGCTATCTGACGGTTGCGGTGGAACTTTTCAAGCTGGGTATGCTTCAGCGCCTCGAGCGCACGTATTACATCGGACACACTGGTCAGCTGATTTCCGTCAATGGCATCAAGCAGTTGAGAAATCCTCGCCAGATCGCGTATCTGTGTGATTTGATTTGCGGCAGAGAAATAGGGGGTCAGTGACTCGATGGTGGCAAGCAATTGGCGCACGGGATGTTTGCTGTTTTCCAACAGCGAGGGGTCATTCACAACTTCCTGGATGATTTGAATCTCCATCCGATTCAGCAGATTCTTCAGCTCTGCAGGCACTAACGGGTCTTCGCGCAGTGCCGAGACCAACTCCTCACCGGTACTGATGGCGGCACTGACCGACGCGTCGATCTTGTAATTGTCAGGGGTTTGTCTAGCCAGTTCATGCTCCAACTGCTTGAGCACGGAGGAGCCTAACCTCACGGGGAGGTTGTTGAGTGAACTGATGACCCGGGATTTTCCGACACCGCCATTCGTCGATACGGAATCATCCTGACTGGCATGATGCTTGACATCCAACAGGCTGGACAGATGCTGCAGCACCCTGCCCACATTCGGGTGAACAATCTTCTTCGTGGCCTGACCAGGGTCGACACTGATCTGATTTTGAGATGTGAAGTCGATACCACTGCGTTTGAACAATCCAAGGACAGTTGCATAGAGTGTATCGAGCTTCTTGAGTATCGTCTCCTGAAACACACTCAGCATCAGTTGAAAGCTGTTGATTTCAAGATCGAACCCGTCCAAAGCGTGTTTTATTGCATTGAGCAGACTTATCGGAGAGAACGGATTGTTCTCATCCTTGATCGTATGTTCGGTCAGATAGGTGAGTGATGTTTCAATGTGGTAGAGGTTGCGCGCCAGTTCTGTTTCGATCTCTCTGGCGACATCGTTGATCACCACCCAATGATCGATCTCGACCTTCTCGACCAACTCGAGTTCCCGGCTGATCTCCGAGGATGATGCTGAGTTGATGCCAGCCAGGCCGGCAAGCTCCACAAATCCTTTTTCAACCTGTCCGAGAAAAGCAGTCGACAGATCGGCTTCTTCCCGTTCCAGCGCCGCCATCAGCAGGATAAGCGTGGACTCCTGGTTCATGTATCGAGGTTCATTGACGCCGGCCAGCAAAGCCGCCCTGGATTGTGCGAAAAAAGAGGATAGATGAAGCCTTAGAAAATCGAGCAGCTGAGACTGCAGCTCTGCCAGTACTCGAGACACCGCGCTCTTATCGAGACTACTCTGCTCGACCTGCTGTTTATTCCTTAGATTCTGAAGATAGTCGTAAAGCGCCCTGCCTTCCTCCTGATCAACAATGTTTCCACCAATCCCATTATTATGCAGATAGACAATGGCAATACGAACCTGGTGGGAGGCTACCGTCAGGATGGCGTCCTGTCGGTCGGATTCGTCGATATAGCCATCGGGCAGGAGTGTCTGCAGAGTGTCGTCATCACAGTGAAGATAGACTCCTGCCTCGGAAAAATTGCAAATCCTGCACGCATCGAATCGCTTACCCTGAAAAGCCAGACTTGCCGGGAGGTCGATCTCCAACCTCAGATGCCTTCTGCGATTCTTCATCGGTAGTCCATAGCAACAGCCACTCCAAGCAGTTTGCTACCCATGTGGTATTGTTCCAAATTATCCCATTATCGGCCCATGAGGACAGAGCTTGAAGGGAAAAAAGTGATACTCACACCTTATACTGGTACCAAAACAGATATTTTACCCGATATTTCCATCTCATGGCGGCACTCAGCCAGGCTCCCATACCTCTATCTGAAGAGACGTTGAAACCACAGTACCCCGTCTTCCATCACCGATCCGGAATTGGCGCAAGGCGCCCTGGAACTGGGCCCGCTCCCGCTGATAAACGGATACTCGCGGGCTTGGGGACAACCCTCACCGAGCAGGCCGGTCTGCGGGTCTATAGCCAGCATCTCCACTCCCACCGGCTTATTCGCCTGAAGGGACTCGATACCGATGCTCTCCATCAGCCTGGCCCAGACCCGCATCGCCCCTGAAGATCCCGTCAGTCCGGTGGGCTCGTTGTCATCGCGTCCTACCCAGACAACGCCGACATGCTTCTCGTCGAAGCCGGCAAACCAACTGTCACGGAGCTTATCCGTTGTCCCGGTTTTTCCCGCCACATCAACCTGTTGCGGCAACAGCCATTGGAGCGCCCTGGCGGTCCCTCTTCGGGTCACTTCGACAAGCGCGTGGCGCAACAGGAAGACTGCCCGGCTGTCCACCCTGGACTCGATGGAGAGTGGATATCGTGAAAGCGGCTTTCCCTGGGCATCCGTCACATCACGGATCGACTTCAGGGTGGCGCCATAGCCACCGTTTGCGAGGGTCTGGTACATCTGGGTCATCTCCAGGGGAGAGAGAGATACAGCACCCAGCAACAGTGACGGATAAGCCTGGAGAGGGCGACGTATCCCCAGTCGGTGGAGATTATCCATTACCGAATCGAGCCCGACCGATAGGCCGAGTCGGACGGTCGCCTGATTGAACGATTCGATGAGTGCCTGCTCGAGGGTTACCTGATCATGACTCTGATTGTCATAGTTGCTCGGTGTCCAGATCTCTCCGTTCTCGCCCTTGATTTGAATGGGCCTGTCTTCCAACAATGACAACAGGTGATAATCTTCAGGGCTGGCGAGGGCACTGAGATAGACAGCGGGTTTTATCAAAGAACCCACAGGTCGCACCGCATCCAGGGCGCGGTTGAAACCGGCATAGCGCGGATTCCTGTCCCCGACGACCGCCAGCATCTCGCCTGTTTCCGCATCTGCCAGGGTGAGGGCGCCCTGCAGTGTGGCGGTCTTGATTCCACGTTTTGCCTCCAACTCCCTGAGCTGCTGTGAGAGCGCCTCTTCCGCCCGCTTCTGGAACCAGGGATCGAGGGTGGAAAATATCCTCAACCCCCCTGCGCTCAGATCCTCCTCCCTGTAGTCCCTGCTCAACTGGCGCTTGACCAGATCCATGAATGCCGGACTGCCCGAGCTCTGCAGATCTCCCTGTTCGACACCCAGGGGAGTGGCTCCCGCCTGATGCGCCTGTTGAGGCGTTATCACATGCTGATCCGCCATCAGTTGCAGAACCAGATCGCGTCTGCGTTTCGCCTGCTCCGGGTGGCGTCTCGGATCGTAGGCAGAGGGACCGCGAACCAGGGTGACAAGCAACGCCATGCGTGGCAGGTCGAGTTCATGCAGGGGACGGTTGAAGTAGAAACGGCTGGCCAGGGCAAAACCATGGATAGCCTTGCCTCCCTGCTGCCCCAGATAGACCTCATTGGCATAGGCCTGCAGAATCTCATCCTTGTCGTAACGCGTATCGAGTATCAGCGCCATTACGATCTCGTTGAGCTTGCGCCAGAAGGTTCGTTCAGCACTGAGAAAGTAGTTTTTCACCAGTTGCTGTGTCAGCGTACTGCCACCCTGCACCACACGATGGGCTGCCAGATTGGCCCAAAGGGCACGCCCGATCGCCATCAGATCTATGCCCACATGGTGATAGAAATTACGATCCTCTACTGCAATCAGGCCTGCGACCAGCAGTTGCGGAAGCTCCTTGCGTGTAAGCAGGATCCGATCCTCTCCCTGGGTGGAGGTGAGACTGCCGATGAGTCTGGGTTCCAGACGATAGTGACCGACAGGGTTTCCGTTGCCCGCGCGCTTGAGCGATGACACTTTGTTCTCGTTCAGCACTACTTCGAGGTAATCACTGGACCGGGCGATATCGGGAAAACTGAATGGACGGGTTCGGATCAGGTAGCGTCCACGGTAGCTGGAGTATTCACCAGGACGATCCGGGTGCTCGAGACGACGATAACCAAGACCATCGAGGGTTTGCTGTAAATGGGTCGCACTCACCCTGGCGCCAGGATAGAGATCCAGGGTACGACTGTAGACTTTGGCCGGAATGTCCCATCGACGTCCCTGAAACCGGCTCTGCACGATTCTATCGAGATAGATAATGTAGAGAACCGATGTCAGGAGAAAGGTGACTACCAGCAGCAAGAGCCAGCGCTTCCATCTCTTGACCCCACTAGGGACCGATCTTCGTCTACTACGCTTTGCTCGCCTTTTTGTCATACTCTGCTGCTTGCCAGGGCCTGTTAACACTCTAAAAAGTCGCCACTTGACGCCTGCCCATCCATATGCGTTAGATTCCTAACCATCCAATCCGTGAATCAAGTCTCAAAAACAATGGCCGCTATGTTGAGGTGAAGTACACATCATAGCAGGGAGTTAAAACCAGATGCGATCCAGAATTCCATTGAACAGTTGGCCGCTGATGATCGCACTCGTTGCGATGGCCATGATGCCGATGGATCAATATGTTATGGCCGGTGACATGGAAGAGGATCTCCAACTACGGAAAACCCTGGAGAAGCGTATTGAAGCGGTATCGAAAAGCAAAAAAATGCGCAAACAGATGATTAGAGAGGGACGCGAACGAACCGTGCTTTGCGGTACTTGCCATGGTACAGACGGCATGGCAGTTCAACCCCTGGCACCCAATCTGGCTGGACAGAATCCTGTCTATATCGTCGATCAGTTTCAACGTTTTGGCGACGGCCGCCGCAATGATTATCTGATGAGCAATCTAGCCAAGACTTTCAGTTTCGAGGACAAGATCAAAATCGCACTCTACTACTCGGACATGGAGATGAAACCCTCAGGTGGCGGCAATCCCGAACTCCTTGCCGAGGGCAGGAAGATCTACAGCGAAGTCTGTGTCAAATGTCATGGCGAAGACGCACGCGGCCAGGAGGGTTATGCCAGACTCGCCGGTCAACGACATGACTATGTCGTCAAAATGCTCAAGGAGTTCCGCGACCGCACCGGCAGACGAATAAATGTATGGATGTCGGGTGTTGCGATACGCTTAAGCGACCGTGATATGGATGCGGTGGCGACCTATCTGGCCAACCTGGAGTAGACCTTTATTCTTCACTCCGGATCCTTGCCATTCAGGGGATAGCGCTTTGCCGGGCGTTTGCCGCCTCCCGGCAATCATGGGCACAACTCCCCCCCCTGTCGGTCAACGGAAATTGCGCCAGGCGCAGTTTCAGATAGGCGTACAGCTCACCCAACCAGGACGGCCCATCCTTCACCGGGACGATCTCTTTTAGACGAAAATCGTAGGGAACGATGAGCACGGCCGATTCTTGCATACCCACGATAGCGACCAGGTAGAAGAGCTCTTCGATATAGCGGTTCCCAACCGCCAGACATCCCGCAGACCAGGCACTGCCATGTATGAAGATATTGGAGCCTGGTGCCACACGCCCCTCCCTGGTCGCATTGAGCCAATCGAACCCATTTGGATAGTTGAGTTTCATTGAGAGATGAAAGTGGCTGTTGGGATTGAGCTCCACAATGCGGTAGAAGCCCTCAGGTACCTGTTTGTCCCCTTCGGTCAGCTTAGGCCCCATACCCCCGCTGGCCGCGAAGATGGCGTAATCGTGGATAAAATGCCATTGATTCTGCTGATATGCCCAGAGCTCGAGCCGCCGATTCTGTTTCAGCGCGATCAGCTGTATCCGCTGCGGCGGAAAACCGACTCCGGCACGCTCGAAGCGGCTTTTCAACCGCTGTTCCGCAGCAAGACTGATATGGCCCAACACTGATTGTATGTCCGTAGCATCTACCGGCCATGACTGACTCATCAACACCGCGAGCATCAGCAGCAGCCGCTTCATGACTCTCCCTGCCTGCTCAATACACGCTGCAACCAGCTTCCGTATATGAGATCGGAGATCCGGTGCAGGGCTTCAATCCTTTGATCGAGGGTACTCAAGATAGCCTCTGCCGACTGACTGCACGCCGAATCGAGCAACAGATCGCTGCCGTATCGCTCGATCCAGTTCTCTACCATCTCCCGAGTCATTTCGAGATGAAACTGCATACCGATATGATCGCCGATGACGAATCCCTGCTGCTCGAAACAATCGCTTTGCAACAGATGCCGGGCTTGTGCAGGCAATGAGTAGGTGTCCGCATGCCAATGAAAGGCCATGAACTGGTTTGGAATTCCCGTCAGCCAGCCATCGGGATCATTCTCCTCCAGCTTATCCACGGGATGCCAGCCGATCTCCATGCCTCCGCCCCGGGTGATCTCGCCTCCCAGGGCTTTGCTCATCAACTGGGCACCGAAGCAGATCCCCATTACCGGCAGATTGCGGTCAAACGCCTTTCGGATCAGTCGCAGTTCACCCTCCATCCACGACAGCCTGTCATTTACACTGACACCGGCCCCCATGAACACGAGTGCGGAGACGTCATCGGTCCCCTGCGGAATGGGATGGTCCTCATCGATACAGACCATCTCCCAGGGAATGGATCGCGACTGCAGATATTCACCCAGATACCCCGGGTGTTGGCAGACGAGATGACGAAATATGCGGATCGGCTTCATTGTGCTTTGTAATTGTATTCTGGTCAGACCCGGATTCTAACCCGAATCTTTCTGCGGATTCAGCTTCCGCCCACACCACATGGCGCAACTCCCCCCCAGGCAGCAGGGTTTCGAACAGATCGCAGGTAACCAGTACCAATCCCCTGTTGTCCCCGTCGGCTGCCGACCGAAGACCGACTCGGCATGTCATCCCGCTGGCAGGTTGACCGGCATCATACCTCCCTTCAGGCCTGCCCCATCGGGCCGGGAGACCCGCTCCTCCACCGCCACCAGACTTGTATAGGGAAAGATGAGCTGATGCTTCGGGGAGGGGGAACTGGTATACCCCCTCCATCCAGGATCGACTGGGATTGATGAAATTGTGTTCAATCCGAACCCTGGCAAGCACCCCGTTGATATCAATGTCGATATCGCTTGTCAGCAGTGGCGCCTGCTCCATCAATTGACCATCCAACGAACGCAGTTGCAGCTCTGCAGCTTCCTCATGAACAGTGCCCGCCTCCACGGCACCCCAACTGAAAATCAGCAAAATCAACAGAATGCCGCTGGAAACCCCGGTCAATATAGCTGCCAGCAGAGTCAGCACCAGGTCACGGAGAAACAGCTTGTCATTGAGCAACACTGCCTGCCTGCGCACTGACTGCCGGTTAATGGCGCTTTTTTGCAACATAACGCACCTCCCCACTGCGTGGTCGCTGATCTGTGACTGCCAGCGGTAACTCGCGTACCCAGCGAAAACTGTTACCGAGCGGTCTTTCCGGTGAGCTGTAGAAAAACTCCTCACTCAGTGGTTGCCGGTAGTACTTCACGACGCATCACCCTCGAACAGGGAGATCTTGACTGTCCTGTCATAGCCCAGTCCCTCGTGGTCCTGCATGGAATAGCGCGCCTGTGCCTCACCTATGTAGCGGATCTCCATACGTTTCTCAGGCAGTCCCGAGGCCCTCAGCACAGCGGCAACCGCCTCTGCTCTCCGCTTGCTGAGCTGATTGTTGTAATCCTCGCTTCCGCGCATGTCCGCCCCGGCACTGATCTGCAGCTTCAGTTCGGGAAATGCCCGCAACATCACTGCCAGGGCCTGGAGCTGCTTATCGATCCCAGGTTCAATGGTGGCACTGTCACTGCGAAAACCGAGACAAAAGCTGTATCCTCGCTGCAAGGCCTCTATACGGGCAGTCTCCTTGGCGCGTTGACGCTGAAACAGCGCCTGGTGCTCCGCGGCAACCTGCTGCTCTCTCTGTTGCACGGCCTGGAGTTCCGACAATTCGCTGTCCAGATCACCGATGTGCTGCCTGCGTGCCTGCAGCTCACCGACCATCGCACCACCTGTAGCGCCCAGGACGGCGCCGGGCGGCCCCCCGAGGATAGCCCCCAGTACCAATCCGACCATGGGTCCCTTGACTGTTCCTTTATTGACCTCTTGAGCCCCTGTTTCGGCCACCAGGGGTGATGACATGAGAAGGGATGAAATTGCCAATGCTGCGACTTTTCTGTTCATTTTTAAGACCTCGTGATGTTGGCCCAGCGTGCCATCCATGGCATTGTGGTGTAACTCCTGTCGTGCGCCGGTATCTGCTGTTTCCGAGATCAATTTCAGCTTACACCTATGGCATCAGGGGTACTAAAATAGGGCAGGATGGGGGCGAAAGATGGCAACATTCTGGCAGCCGCCCCCCCCGTGGCAAAATTTCCGGTATGAAATTACTAATAGATACTCCTGAATTGGACTAAAGTTATTATTTATGGATGCCGCAAAGCCGTAGGTAAACGCAAGGAATCTCCCAATACCAATAATGAAATCTGCCTACTTCGCATTAGTTTTAGGGTTGCTGGTGTGTTTCTGCGAAACGGCGCAATCGATCGACCTGGTCAGCAATCTTGATGTCTCCCAGAAGACACTCACGCGCAATACCCTGCGCCTGATTTTCAGCATGCGCATGACCCAGTGGCCTGATGGTAAACCCATCCAGGTCTTCGTAATGGGTGACAAGAGCGAACTGCACAAGCGTTTCAGCAAGCAACTGCTGGGACTCTTCCCGCACCAGTTGCGCCGCGCCTGGAACCGACAGATTTACTCAGGTATGGGTCAGGCACCCATCAGGGTGGAGTCCGAGAATGAGATGAGGGAACAAGTGGCCAATACCCCTGGGGCGATCGGCTATCTACCTGAAGGAAATTTCAATGAACATATACAGACAATCAGTATTGAATAGCTTACGGACTGTTTGTCTGATCATGCTGTTCTATCTGCCGTGCCTGGTATTGTCGGCCGCGGAACCGGCTGCATTCGACCCTATGTTTCAGATCCACGGATTTCTTACCCAAGCCTATGTCAAGACAACGGATAACAGCTTTTTCGGCGACAGTGAAGACGGCAGCTTCGATTTTCGCGAATTGGGCATCAATGCCTCCTATCGCTTTTCGCCCCGGATGATGGCATCGGCGCAACTTCTCTCCCGCAACGCCGGCGAAATGTATGACGGCTCCCTCGATCTGGACTTTGCGCAGTTCGACTACACCTTGCTCATGGATGAGTACGACCGTCTGGGAATTCTCCTCGGTCGCACGAAAAACCCCTTCGGGTTCTACAATAACACCCGCGATGTGGCGGCCACCCGGCCCGGTATCTTCATGCCGCAGGCCATCTATTGGGACCGGGTGCGAAATATGGTGCTATCGAGTGACGGTGTACAGCTCTATGGCGAAAAACGCCATGAGAATCACCTGTTTGAGCTACGCTTGATCGCAGGTACCACGCCGATCGATGAAAACGTCGAGAACTCCTATCTCAGCCTGGCTCTCGATCCTAAAATGGAAAATGACGGTATCACCCTGGGGGGCAGACTGCTGTATGAGTGGGACGGAGGGGTTTTCAGGTTGGCCCTGAGCAGCGCTTCATTGGTCCTGGATGCGGAGACAAACCTGTTTTCTCCCGGAGAAATCGGGATCGACTATAAGATATTATCGGCACAATACAACAATGGCCCTTTGAGCATTACCCTGGAGTATGTGGAGGAACCGATAGACTATGATGGCTTCGACGGCATGATGGATGGTGGGGATACGACCCTGGATGGCTATTATCTCCAGGGAAGCTATCGAGTAGATGAGGATTGGGAGGTTTTCGCCCGCTACGAGGAGAGTCACTATGATAAAAACGATGAGCATGGTAAGAAGGGCAGCGCCAAGACCGGCATGCCCTCGCATACATTCTTCAGTGAGCTTTGGACCATGGGAATTCTTTGGGAACCCACCCAACAGCTGATGCTACGAGCCGAATTCAGCCAGATCGAAGGCACTATCTTCCTCCCCAGTCTGGAAAATCCCAATCCCGGCGAGGCCAAGCGGGACTGGAACCTGTTTTCCCTGCTTGTCTCCTACAGTTTCTGAACAGCCGCCATGAAGCCATCCGACAACAAACCCGAGCCGGGGGCCACAAGTCACCTGAAAAGGAGTGGTTTCTTTCTCAGCCTGAAGTGGAAGGTGGTACTGCTGTTCAGTCTGGTTCTGTTCATCATCAACGCCGGCTTGGCGGGCTTGGGATATCTCCAGCAACGCAAGCTCTTCGACACCTATCAGGGGAGGATACTCCAGCAACACAGCAGACAGGTCAGATCGCTGCTCGATACCAGCTTCTATCGATTGGAGCAGATTGCCTTGATGATACCAGTATTGTCTGAGGTGGCGACGCCACCGAAAAATCTGTCCCTGGCGGAAAAACTGAAGAGGTTTTTCCAACATAGCGAGGCCACCCTTGAGATAGACTGGGGCCTGGAAATGGCGGCCTTCTACAGCCAGGATAATAAATTGCTGTTCAATTGGCAGACTCAAACACTCGACCATACGTTCGATGAGTTGATCAAATCAGTGAATCACCTTGAGATACCCCTAACCACACTGTACTGCGACATTCGATGCAATCAGTATGTCGCCGTCCCTCTGTTGGACAAGGGCAAGCATGCCGGTGTGATACTGCTTGGTCGTTCCATGGCCGATGTGGTCATTGAATTCAAAGAGCTCGCGAAGACAGATGTCGCCATTATCAATCGTCCGCAACACCCGGAAAAGCTACTGGGCAGGAACCGGTATCTGATAGATTGGCAACGCTATATTACGGCAGCGAGCAATTTGGACGGTTTAGTGCCTTTGTTGCAGGCAACCGCAACCAAGATCGATCTGAGTGAGTTGTCTGAAAGCAAATATACGGCTATCAGCAACGGCGAACACTATGCGCTCAGCCTGATACCCGCGAGCAGCGACACCTCAGTGGTGTCGGTGGATTTCGTGATCGCAAGCAACATCACTCCCGTAGTCAACCAGATCAAGGAAGCCACCACCCAATCCGTGATAATCGGCGTGATCGGCTTCGCCGTTTCCGAGCTTCTGCTGGCACTCTTTCTCTGGCAACCGATGAAACGGCTGCTGATGATATCGGACAGCCTGCCACTACTGGCAAAGAATGCATTTAATGAAGTGAGAAGCAAACTCACGCTCAAACATCGGGACTGGTATCAGGATGAGATCGATATCGCCGGTGATTCGGCTATCCAACTGACATATACACTTGAGCACCTTCATCATGAAATCAAGAGCAATACCGAAAACCTGGTGAAACGCGGCAAGGAGTTGGCGATCGAACGTGATTTTCTCAACACAATCATGGAAAGCGCCCAGGTAATCATACTGACACAGGACTGCAACGGCGCCATTCTGACGATCAATCCAGAGGGTAAGGAGTTCATCGGTGTCAGAAAATACGAGCGCGGAACCCGCCACTTCTGCGACCTTTTCATGAATGTTGATGATATCAAAGAGATGAAACACGTCATGCTGCGGCTGCGCGATCACATGATCAGCTCGTACCAGCACGATGCCAGCGCCCTGTGCTCCGATGGACAGAAAAAGACCATCTCCTGGGTTCATTCCCCCCTTGCGGGTAAAATGGATTCAGACGAACCGGTAGTACTTTCCGTTGGCCTCGACATTACCGACAGGGAGATGGCCGAACAACGTCTCGCATGGCTGGCCAATCACGACCCATTGACCGAACTCTACAACCGGCGTCATTTTCAAACCGAATTCGAGAAGATCATTACACTCGCAGAGCGTTATCATCACGAAACCGCCCTGCTCTTCTTCGATCTGGACCAGTTCAAATACATCAACGATGCGAGTGGTCACCAAGCTGGTGACGCCCTGCTCCAGATCGTCGCCAGAAGAGTACGTGAAATAACAAGATCCACCGATCTTCTCGCGCGCCTGGGTGGCGACGAATTCGCGATTGTCATACCCGAGACGGGCATACCGGGCGCCACCCATTTCGCCGAAAAACTACTATCAGAACTCAAACACATTACCATTCCCCTGAAGGGGCACAGCCACCGTATATCGGCGAGCATCGGCATCGTCATATATCCCAAACATGGAACTACAACTGAAGAGTTGTTATCGAATGCCGACCTGACCATGTACCAGGCCAAGGAGAGAGGCAGGGACCAATGGCATATCTTCTCTCAGAGAGAGCAGGCGCGCGAGCAGATGAATGCCCGGGTAACCTGGAAAGACAAAATCGAGCAAGCCCTTGCCGATAACCGCTTTATCCTGCATTTCCAACCCATCATGGAGATAGCCAGTGGCATTATCTCACACTATGAAGTACTCATCAGGATGATTGAAAGCGATGGTTCGCTGGCGATGCCGGGGGAGTTCATCCAAGTCGCTGAGAGGACGGGATTGATTCACCAGATAAACCGATATGTGCTGGGTGCATCGATTCAGCAGCTGGCAAGCATAAACCGGACAGACCAGGATATCACCCTCTCGATCAACCTCTCGGGACGGGTGATCGAGGATCCGGAGCTGCTTTCGCAATTGACGCGCCTCCTCAACTCCAGCGGCATCAATCCGGAACGCCTGGTATTCGAATTGACCGAAACCGCCGCGCTCGCGGATGTCAATGCAGCGATCGATCTCATGAGCGAACTGCAATCACTTGGCTGCCGCTTCGCCCTGGATGACTTCGGTGTGGGTTTCTCCTCGTTTTATTATCTGAGGGAACTGCCCCTGGATATCGTCAAGATCGACGGCTCTTTCATCAAAAACCTGACAACGAACACAAAGGATCAAGTCTTCGTCAAGGCACTGACAGAGATGGCAACCGCGCTTGGTAAAGAGACGGTTGCCGAGTTCGTCGAGGATAAGGCGACATTGAAACTATTGACCGAACTGGGTGTCGGCTATGCGCAGGGATATTATATTGGCCGTCCATCAGCACAGATCCCCATTGTCTCCAAGCTGGACTCCACTGTCATCCTTTGATCCGGCCCTCCCGATTCACACTACCGGCCAAAACGTTCATAATTCGTAACGTCTCGCCCACTGTAGAAAACTGTCCATCTGAGCACTGGACGCCGCGGGATGCTGCCACCAGGGGCTGAGTAGACACCGTAATTCAATAGAAGCAAAGCAAGAGTGATCAACGTGGCAAAAAAGCAGATAGCCATCATCGAAGATGAAGAGGTAATTCGAAACAACTATATCGACTACTTCAACCGACAGGGTTATGCCGCAACGGGCTATGCCACTCGCCAGGAGGCCATAACGGCTTTCAACAAGTCGCTGCCGGAACTGGTTATCCTGGATATCGGTCTGGCGGAAGATATCGATGCCGGATTCGAAATCTGTCGCGAGCTACGCAACCGTTCAATGACCCTGCCGATCATTTTTCTGACCGCCCGTGACAGTGACTTCGACTCTGTAGCCGGCCTGCGGCTTGGTGCCGATGACTACCTGACCAAAGATATCAGCCTGCCTCACCTGTTAGCGCGCATAGCGGCGCTTTTTCGCCGTATCGATGCCATGGCTCAGGCAAAGCCAGCCGAATCGCTACTGACCCGGGGAGAGCTTCAACTGGACAGCGACCGCCTCGCGACCCACTGGAAGGGGACGCCGATCGATCTCACAGTCACTGAATTCTGGATGCTTCATGCACTGGTGCGACGTCCCGGTCATGTACGTAGCCGGGACCAGCTGATGGAGGAGGCACATATCTATGTGGACAGCGCCAGTATCACCACCCACATCAAGCGAATTCGCCGGAAATTCCAACAGGTAGACGCTGAGTTCAGCCATATTGAATCGGTCTACGGTGCCGGTTATCGTTGGACACCTTAGCCTTACACGGCTATCCATCATGCTCAGCCATACCCTCTCATCCTGCCTCTACATCTGGGTACTGCAATAAGGCGGGCCGCTTGAAAAGTCCGCAAATAAACGCTAATTAACGCAAATGTTATGATATATCAGGATCAAACCTGCTTGAGCCATACCCTGGTGCATACGATGAAAGTGGCAGATAAATCACGATGTGGCAGTCCCATATTCTCTGTTGGTTGACACTGTTTGCAATAACAATGAAATACCCAGAAAACAGTTCTATTTGCGCTTATTCGCGTTCATTTGCGGACTGAAACCAAATGGCTGAGGAATGTAGGCAATCAGGAAAACTTATCACCTATCCACCAGGTTTAATGGTCTGCCGACGGTAAAGATGAATCTGCGTATAACCCAAACATTGCGCTTCAAACTTCTGCTCGCATCGCTCAGCCTGTTGCTGATTCCCTGGGCGGGTTACCACTATGTTCTGGAGATGGAGTCTTCCCTGCGCCATGCCCAGGAGGAACTGCTTCTTAACCGGGCTGAGGTGGTAGCCACCATGCTCGCCACCAATAGCGGCGACTGGCTGGCGGAAACGCAATCAGAGAGGATGGACTCAAGGCACTCCCTATACGTTCATCCGCTCGATAACGCTCCGGAGATAGATGGCTACGATGAAGAGTGGTTCGACCTGAAGCCTCAATCCCGCCAATTCAGGGCCAATGCAACAAGCACAGATGCAGTCAGCCTCGAATGGCTCGCGGGATTTTACGGGGATTCCATCTATCTGATGCTCGAGATCCAGGACCAGCGCCTGATCTATCCCCGGTCAGAGCGTAAATTGCACCAGGGCGACCACCTGATCCTGGCGCTTCCCGGCCCATCGGGAAAGAGCAGAAAGTACCGTATAGGGACACCCGCACCCGGTTGGGTCAACATCGTCGAGTACGATACCAATCGTCAACAAACCGCAATTCGCGGTGAATGGCAGGAGAGTGCCCGGGGCTATCGAGTGGAACTGCAGATACCCCGTTCGCTGTGTGCCGGACATCTCTCCCTGGCGGCCGTCGATATCGATGAGTTCGGTACAAGACCGATCGGCATCGCCTCCACTTCAGGATGGAACAGTAATCGCAATCTGTCACGATTGGTCATGCCTACCATGAAAGTGGACAAGCTCCTGCATGGACTTGATGATGCACGTCATCGTTATACTGTCCTCAACAAAGCACGTCAGGTCATCGGCCGCCATGGAAAGGTCATACCTGTGGCCGACACGACCTCCACCCTCCTGAGCCGCCTCATCTCCCTGATCTCGCTCTCGCCAGAGGAGAGAGTGATCGATGCAAGAGAGGGCGCGGGATTATTGGATGGACCGGAGATCCGCCAGTCAATTGCCGGCAACGGCGCGGTCTATCGCTATAAAATGGGCAATGCGAAGACCCTGATACTCTCTGCCGCACAACCGATCAGGGTCGATGGCAGGATATCCGGATCGGTTGTGGTGGAACAGAGCACGCATGAGATTTTGCTATTGCAGCAGAGTGCCCTCGAACGACTCTTCCTTATCAGCCTGATACTGTTTATCGTCACCGCAGGCATACTGCTGTTGTTCGCTACATCCCTGACACGGCGCATCATCTACATCAGCGATAAGTACAACCGTGCGGTCAGCAAGGACGGCAGGATCATCGGCAAGGTAGCAGCAGTCAGTAACAGAGACGAACTGGGAGAGTTGGATCAGAGTTTCAGCAAGGTACTCGAGCGCTCGAGCGAGTATATACACTACCTGGAATCCATGGCTTCCAGGCTTAGGCATGAATTCCGTACCCCACTGACGATGGTACAGAGCTCACTGGAGAATATGCAGGAGAATGGCGACCCAAACGCAGCTTCGCCTTATATTGAACGAGCGCTCGACGGCACCCGAAGACTCAATCTCATACTCACCAGGATCGCTGAAGCCACCCGGCTTGAGCAGTCGTTGCAGAACAGTGAAATGGAACAGATCGATATCACGGGCTTTTGCCAATCCCTTAGCAACGGTTACGCCATCACTTATCCGCATATCGACTTCAACTGCCAGGTGCCGGATCAGGCGTTAGTGATCAATCTGTCACCCGATCTCATCAGCCAGGCCGTAGACAAACTGATAAGCAATGCCATCGACTTTCATCGCCCCGGCAGCACCATAGCCATTGATGTCGAAGTCGATGAAAAAAATGCGCTCTTTATCAAAGTCAGGAACAGGGGGCCACTGATTCCCGAAAATGAACTGGCCGGACTCTTCCGCACCATGGATTCGAAAAGGGACAGCGACACCGAGCAGATTCATCTCGGCCTTGGGCTCTACATAGTGCGTTTGATCGCCGAGTTCCATCAAGGCAGTGTTTGGGTGGAGAACGAAACAGATGGTGTCAGTTTTGTGATATCCCTGCCCTATGCAAATTGAGATTTATACTCAGTGCGCGGGTTGGGCCGGCATCCGGCAACGGATCTCCCTCAGGCGTAGGGTGCGGCTTGGCTGGTTCTATTCCCGCTCTTCAATCCATGCCGCCTGGATAGCCTCGAGGATCTTCTCACCCGAGTGGTGGGAATCGTCGTCGAAATCATCAAGGGCGATCACCCAGTCGCGCAGATCGACGAAATTCAGGTAACGAGGATCAACTTCGGGGTGCTTTTCATCGAGCGCTATGGCGATTTCCAGGCTGTCGATCCATTTCAATCCCATCGTTGTCTCCTAGTGACTTTCCGCGACCATGTTGATGGTGTACTTGGGTATCTCCACCACAAGATCCTCCTCGCCGACCACGGCCTGGCAACTGAGACGAGATTCCGGCTCGAGTCCCCACGCTTTGTCAAGCATATCCTCCTCGGTATCGTCCGCTTCCGCCAGTGAATCGAACCCCTCGCGCAGGATGACATGGCAGGTGGTACAGGCACAGGATTTCTCGCAGGCATGCTCGATCTCAATACCATTTTGCAGTGCCGCATCACAGATGGTAATACCCGGCTCGACATCGATTACCGCGCCTTCGGGACAGATCTCTTCATGGGGTAGGAAAATAATGCGCGTCATAAATTGAATTCATCCACCTTGTGCCCCGACATGGCCTGCTGGATACTCTGATTCATACGTCTTTCGACATAGAATCCACAGGTTTTTTCGAGCGCCGCCACGGCCTCTTTGATCAGTTTTTGATCATCTGCCCTGGCAACCGCTTTCAACGCAGCCAAGGCCTGCTCCACCTGCCTGCGCTCCTCAGGAGCCAGGAGCCGGTCACCGTCGTCGGCCAGTGCGGCATCCAGCGCTTCAATCACCCGATCCGCCTCAACCTGCTGTTCACGCAGACTGCGCAGTTGTTTGTCCTCGCCGGCATGGGTAATCGAATCCCGCAGCATGGTCTCGATCTCATTGTCAGTCAATCCATAAGAGGGCTTGACTTCGATACTGGCCTGCACGCCACTGCTCTGCTCCACTGCGCTGACGTTGAGCAGACCATCCGCATCAACGGCGAATGTCACCCGTATGCGTGCCGCTCCCGCCACCATCGGCGGTATGCCCCGCAGCTCGAAACGTGCCAGTGACCGGCAATCGGAAACCAACTCCCGCTCCCCCTGCACCACATGGATCGCCATCGCGGTCTGGCCATCCTTGAAGGTGGTGAACTCCTGTGCTCTGGCTACCGGTATGGTGGTATTGCGGTTGATCAGCTTCTCGGTCAAGCCTCCCATGGTCTCGATGCCGAGGGAGAGCGGGATGACATCGAGCAGCAGCATTTCGTCATCTGGCTTGTTGCCAGCGAGAATGTCGGCCTGGATCGCGGCTCCGACTGCAACCACCCGGTCGGGATCGATCTCCACCAGTGGCCGGGTGCCGAACAGCTCACCCACCTTCTCACGGACCCGGGGCACCCGAGTGGAACCACCGACCATGACCACCTCCTGTACCTCATCGGCGGCTATACCGGCATCCCGCAGCGCCCTGCGACAGGCGATCAGGGTCTTCTTGATCAGGGGATCGACCAGTTCATCGAAGGTCGCTCTATCGAGACGGCCCTGCCACTTTTCACCCCCATCCAGTTCGACACTGACCAGGGTCTCGTGGGCATCGCTCAGTGCCTCTTTGGCGATGCAGCCCGCCACCATCAGGCGTCTCAGCTGGGCATGATCGGCCTCATCCTCGATCCCGGCCTGGCGCATGATCCACTGGGCTACCTCACGGTCGAAATCATCGCCACCCAGCGCCGAGTCTCCGCCGGTGGACATGACTTCGAAAACCCCCCTGTTGAGTCTGAGAATGGAGATGTCAAAGGTACCGCCTCCCAGATCATAGATCGCGTGCACCCCTTCAGCGCCTCCGTCCAGGCCATAGGCGACTGCTGCGGCGGTCGGCTCATTGAGCAGGCGCAACACATAGAGTCCGGCCAGTCTTGCGGCATCCTTGGTGGCCTGACGCTGTGCCTCGTCAAAGTATGCCGGTACCGTGATCACCACGCCGCTGAGCTCTCCGCCAAGGGTCTCCTCGGCCCGCTTCGCCAGCACTTTGAGGATCTCTGCCGAGACCTCAACCGGGCTGATCTCACCGGCAACGGTCTGGATACGGGGCACGGCGGTATGTTCCTGCGCGAACCGATAGGGCAGCCTGTTGCCAAGTCTCTTGACTTCATCGATGCCACGCCCGATCAGCCGCTTGGCCGATGAGATGGTATTCAGGGGATCATCCATTTCCGCCTGCTTCGCCTCTCGACCCACCTGGATCGACGACTCGGTATACCTCACCACGGAGGGAAGCAGATGGCGACCCTGTTCGTCAGGCAGGGTGTCGGCGCTGCCGCTGCGCACACTGGCTACCAGGGAATTGGTGGTGCCCAGGTCTATACCCGCCGCCAAGCGGTGTTGATGGGGTGCCTGTGCCTGGCCCGGTTCTGTTATCTGGAGCAGTGCCATCTATAAAAACTCAACTCAATTCATCTTCCAAATCGGCTTCAACACGTTCCGCCTCGGTGTGCAGCTTCTGCAGAAAGCGCATCTTTCGCAGGACCTCGCGGGCTGCCTGCAACTGCTCATCAGTCGGTGTCTCAAAACAGACAGCCATCTGCGCCACCAGACTGTTGATCTGTTTGTTGATCCGCCCCCGCAGCTCGATAACCGCCTGATACGGGTCGGACTGTCCACGAACCTCCTCCAACTCTTCGCGCATCTCCATCTGCTGCATCAGGAAGACCATATCCTCGGTGGACTCATTCAACGTATCCATCTCGATGCCGTGCAGCGACAGCAGATAGGCGGCACGGGCGATGGGGTCCTTGAGGGTTTCAAACGCCTCGTTGATCAATGCCGCACTCTGCACCGAGAGTCGCCGCTCCTGTTCGCTTGCGCTGGCGAAGCGGTCGGGATGAATCACCCGCTGCAACTCCCGGTAGCGTTCAGACAGCTCGGATGAGTCGACAATGTACCCAATCGGCAGACCGAACAGATCAAAATGGTTTTTCGAAAAATCCAGCATATCGAAAAAAACGGCCGCCTGGTGGCAGCCGTTCTATACCTTTATTCACCTAATCTCAGACGTTGAAACTCTCGCCACATCCACACTCGCTCTTTGCGTTGGGATTGTTGAATTTGAAACCCTCATTGAGGCCCTCTCGAGCATAGTCGACTTCGGTCCCATCCAGATAGATCAGGCTCTTGGAATCGACGATCACCTGTACCCCGCGATCCTCGAATACCTGGTCGTCTTCCTGAAGCTCATCCACGAACTCCATTTCATAGGCCATACCGGAACAGCCCGAAGTCCGCACGCTCAGGCGTATGCCCAATCCCTTACCGCGGTTCGCCAGGAAGGCCTGTACCCTGTTGGCCGCCGCCTCTGTAATCGTAATGCCCATGTCTACAACTCTACCAGATCACACCGTGGGAGGTGCGGTTATTTGCCGTTTTTTTCCGAGAAGTCCTTGATCGCCGCCTTGATTGCATCCTCGGCCAATACTGAACAGTGTACCTTCACCGGAGGCAACGCCAACTCGTCGGCAATATCCGAATTCTTTATCTCCTGTGCCTGCTCCAGGGTTTTGCCCTTGACCCATTCGGTCAGCAGGCTGCTGGAGGCGATAGCCGAACCGCACCCGTAGGTCTTGAACCGGGCATCCTCGATCACTCCCTGGTCATTGACCTTGATCTGCAGGCGCATCACATCGCCGCAGGCAGGTGCCCCGACCATGCCGGTTCCTACACTGATATCGTCCTTATCGAAACTGCCCACGTTGCGCGGGTTCTCGTAATGGTCCAGAACCTTGTCACTGTATGCCATGATCTACAACCTCTGAATAATGCAGAGTGCGCACTAATGCGCAGCCCATTGAATGGATTTCAGGTCGATGCCGTCCTTGAACATCTCCCAAAGGGGCGAAAGCTGTCTCAGCCGCTCAACTTCGGTCTTTATCTTGTTGATCGCGTAGTCAACCTCTTCCACGGTGGAGAATCTGCCCAAAGTGAAGCGTATGGAACTATGCGCCAGTTCGTCCTCCCGGCCCAGTGCGCGCAATACGTAGCTCGGTTCCAGGCTGGCTGAAGTACAGGCGGAACCGGAAGATACCGCAAGATCCTTGAGCGCCATGATCAGGGATTCACCTTCGACGAAGGCGAAGCTGACATTGAGGTTACCGGCCACCCGCTGGTCACTGTCGCCGTTCAGGTAGACCTCTTCGATATCGCTGATACCTTCCCAGAGGCGGTTTCGCAGACTCAGAACGCGCTCGTTCTCTGCCGCCATCTCTTCCCCCGCGAGCCTGAACGCCTCGCCCATGCCAACGATCTGATGAGTCGCCAGGGTACCCGAACGCATACCGCGCTCGTGACCGCCGCCATGCATCTGAGCCTCCAGACGCACCCGGGGCTTGCGTCTGACATAGAGCGCTCCGATGCCTTTGGGGCCATAGATCTTGTGTGCGGAAAATGACATCAGATCGACCTTCAGTGCCTGCAGATCAATCGGCACCTTACCGGCACTCTGCGCGGCATCGACATGAAACAGGATCTTACGTGCTCTGGTTATCTCACCTATCGATTCAATATCCTGTATCACCCCGATTTCGTTGTTGGTGTGCATGATCGATACCAGAATGGTGTCATCACGCAGTGCGGCTTCCAGCCTGTTGAGGTCGATCAGTCCATTGGGTTGCGGATCGAGATAGGTAATCTCGTAGCCGCGACGCTCCAGATGCCGGCAGGTATCCAGCACAGCCTTGTGTTCGGTTTTGCAGGTGACGATATGGCGGCCTTTCTTGGCATAGAATTCAGCCACACCCTTGATCGCCAGATTATCCGATTCAGTGGCGCCGGAAGTCCAGACGATCTCCTTGGGATCGGCATTCACAAGTTCCGCCACCTGTTGGCGCGCCCTGGTCACGGCTTCATCGGCGGTCCATCCGAAAGCGTGCGAGCGCGAGGCTGCATTGCCGAAATCACCGTCCGGTGTGAGATAGCGGCACATGATTTCAGCAACGCGGGGATCCACGGGCGTCGTAGCCGAGTAATCCATGTATATCGGTAACTTCATTTCAATCTCCGACATCGAACTGATCAGGCGCCTGCCATGTCGTTAGAACCACCCGACAGGGAAACCCCCAACCCCTGCCGCTCCTTATCAGGTTGATCCTGCCGGTCAGCCACCTCGCGCACCGCCTGGCGATCCATGAGATCCTGCAGGCTGATTTTATTGAGATAACCATAGATTTGATTGCTTAGATCCGACCACAGGTCGTGGGTCAGACAGCGTTCGTTGTTCTGACATCCGCTGCTACCGTTACAGCGGGTGGTGTCGATATTCTCATCCACCGCGGAGATCACCTCGCCGACATAGATCTCATCAGCCCCCCGTCCCAGACTGTAACCGCCACCGGGACCACGGACACTGGCGACCAGAGACTTTTTGCGCAAACGCGAGAAAAGCTGCTCCAGATAGGAGAGTGATATGCCCTGTCGCTGAGCGATATCGGCAAGGGTAATGGGGCCCTCCCCGTAGTGGAGGGACAAGTCCAGCATTGCGGTCACTGCATAACGGCCTTTTGTGGTAAGCTTCACTTCAAGAGCTCCGTGAATATTTCCAAATGCTAATATACATTCCCAAGCAAAATAGTCAAGATTAGGCCACCCGGTTTATTCGGTGGTTTTCTCTTTCTCAGGAACCTCTTCATCCAGTTTTTGCAGCTCCTCCGCGGTTGATACGATCTCGCAGGAGTCCAGCGCCGGTAGGGATTCAGCCTCTTCCAGACCAAGCCGCTTCATGGCTTCGCACATCGACTCCATTCGTTTGTCCATCACATGAATATGATCAAGCATACAGTTGATGGCATGGGCTACCGGGTCCGTCGCATCCTTGGTCGCCCCATAGGCATCGAAACCTATCTTTTTGGCGATCTTCTCCCGATGACCCTCCTTCTCCGGTCTCTGGGTGATCAGTTTTCCGGGTACACCCACCACGGTCGATTCCGCCGGGACATCTTTGATGACGACCGAGTTCGATCCGATTCTGGCACCCTCGCCGATGACGATAGGTCCCAATACCTTGGCTCCCGCACCGACCACTACGTTGTTCTCAAGGGTCGGATGGCGCTTGCCTTTTTCCCAACTGGTACCGCCCAGGGTCACTCCGTGATAGAGGGTACAGTCATCACCGATCACTGCGGTCTCGCCAATCACCACTCCCATGCCATGATCGATGAAAAAGCGCCTGCCGATCACCGCGCCCGGATGTATTTCGATGCCGGTGAAGAGTCTGGCGACATTTGAGATCACACGGGCAAGCCACTTCAAACCAATGCCCCACAGGGCGTGCGCGAGCCTGTGAAAGAGTACGGCATGAACACCGGGGTAGGTGGTAACGATCTCGAAGGCAGTGCGCGCCGCAGGATCCCGTTCAAAAACGCTCTGGATATCCTCTTTCCAACGAGAGACTCTCTTCTCTTCACCTGAAGTTTCCAACTGCCTACCTACGCTTTTGTGAGTAAATTCCGAAGCCACATCCAATATGTTGGCATGAGGGTAGCAGATTATCCACAATCCCGCACAAATTACTAGGGTATTATCGCAAACTCATGCCCATTAACGGTAGCAGGGGGGGAGCATAACAGCTCAGCGTCGCATCGATTTTCGCCCCTGCATGGCACTGAGCATCCCCCGCAGGATATTGATCTCATCCTTATCCGGCCTGGCCCGTTGAAACAGGCTTCGCAACCTTCGCAGCAGCTTCTGTGACTGGCGCGGATCGGTAAAGCCGATATCATCCAGCACCTGCGCCAGATGCTCGTGAAAACCCTGTAGCATATCCGCTGTCGCCAGATCTCTATGACTTCCCGGACCGGGACCGGTGGCGGGCAACTGTTGATGTGCCAGATAGATCTCATAGGCCAGCACCTGCACCGCAGCCGCCAGATTGAGGGAGCTGTAGGCTTCGTTTGTCGGGATGTGGACGAGAAACGTACAGCGATCCAGTTCCCTGTTCGTCAGGCCCGATCGCTCCCGTCCGAATACCAGCGCCACTTCCCCCGACCCCGCCTCCTCGACAAGTTTCGCCGCCGCCTCCCTGGGTGAGACCACAGGCCACTCCACACTGCGGTTGCGCGCACTGGTACCCACCACCAGACGGCAGCCGCTGATCGCTTCATCGAGGGAGCCGACGACCCGTGCATCGTTCAGAAGATCATCGGCGCCAGAGGCCCGCGATGTCGCCTCCTGGTGTGGAAACTGCTGCGGACAGACCAGGAGGAGGCGGCGCAGTGCCATATTCTTCATGGCCCTTGCCGCGGCACCGATGTTGCCTGGATGGCTGGTGTCCACCAGCACGATTCGGATGTTTTTCAACATAGACGAGCAGAAGTCATAGAAATACCCAATACCTTCACTACACAGCCACTGAGCCAGCGGCTTGATGCCTGCGAACTGCATAAGCAAGCCGCAAATCTTCGTAAACTCTTAAAATTGTCTGCCAATGAACGCGAATATAACTTAGTTACTTACCAGTAGGGCACTACGAGACGTAACTCAACAATTGTACGAACAAATAGCCGAACTAAGCGCCGGGTGCTGTGCAGGTATCAGAAACTGTTGTCCGCAGGGACGCGGACATCAAGCGTCCAGGGATGGGTCTACAGCGTGTTTCTGATACCTGTGCAGCACCCGGCGCGGGATGCCCCTGCCAAGGGTGATTAGATACCTTAACCTCTTTATTTTCGGCAATTAAAGGTAAATAGTAACTCAAGTTTCAGGGTTCGGAGTACTATTTAGGGCCGAACACACGATGAACACAGCTAGGTGTCGGAAAAAGACGACCCTCGGGCGCCGGGGATAAATAAATAGGTTACAGAACGAAATGGTTTATCCATCCCGTCACTTGCTGTATCCTCGCCGCCCATGAACCCGATGCTCACCATTGCCGTACGCGCCGCCCGTGAAGCCGGGCGTATCATCACCCGCAACTTCAACCGCATCGACCGGCTGACCATCAGCGACAAGGGCAGTAATGACTTTGTCACCGAAGTCGACCGCAACGCGGAAGCCGTGATAATCAACACCCTGCGCGAAAAGTACCCGAATCACGCTTTTCTCGCCGAAGAGAGCGGCAAACAGGGGAGTGACGACCATCTCTGGATTATCGATCCGCTGGACGGCACCACCAACTTTCTACATGGCTTTCCCCAATTTGCCGTTTCCATCGCCCTCAAGATCAAGAATCGCCTTGAGGTCGGGGTTGTCTACGACCCGATCAGCGAAGAGATGTATACCGCCTGCAGGGGAGAAGGCGCCCAGTTGAACGACAAAAAGATCCGGGTCTCCAGCCGTCGGGGACTCGACGGCGCCCTGCTGGGAACCGGCCTGCCCTATCGGGATTTCAGCTTCACCGATAACTACATGGGCATGCTCAAGGACTTGATGAAGGAGAGTGCGGGCGTGCGCCGACCCGGCTCAGCCGCCCTCGATTTCGCCTATGTTGCCGCCGGAAGAACAGATGGTTTCTGGGAACTCGGCCTGAGCGAGTGGGACTTTGCCGCCGGCGCACTGCTGGTCAGAGAAGCCGGAGGTCTGGTCACCGACATCGGCGGTGGTGAACGCTACCTCGAAACCGGCAATGTGATTGCCGGTAACATCAAGGTCCACAATGCGATGCTGAAACGCATCCTGCCCCATCTCGACAAGAAACTGACCGCTTAATTCCCATCCTGAAGAACCAGGTTCACAGATTCAAGCAAACCGCTCAACAGCATCTCAAGATTGTCCAATCGCAACCGTTAGTTGTTGTGAACACACTGAAAAACAGTGTCATCGCAAAGCCAAGATGCTGATTTGAGTTGTTATTTGTATGGAACAGTGAATATGGACAATGACCCGACAAAGAAAAGAAAACTGAGTGATCATGCCCTGGAACTGATCATGCTCGATGTATTGCACGGAATGAAGGAATTTTCCATGGACATGCAAACGGATGTGACACCGGCGATGGCAGCCGCAGATGATATGCCCACACTCTCCTCAGGCAGCATAAAGGACGCACTGCGATCGAAAGAAGAGTGAATACCGCCTGACTGGCCATTGCCAGTCAGGGCATCTCCTCCGCGCCGTCCTCTTTTTTTACCGGCATCAGATCGGCGCGACTGACACCCATTAATATCACGGAGCTGCTCGCGACATAGATAGATGAGTAGGTACCCACGACCACACCCACGATCAGCGCAAGCGCAAAGCCGTGGATAATCTCGCCACCGAACAGAAACAGGGCGATCAATACCAGCAGAGTGGTACCGGACGTTATCAGCGTACGCGACAGGGTCTGATTGACCGAGGTGTTGATGATGTCCACCACCTCTCCCTTGCGGATCTTTCTGAAGTTCTCCCGAATACGGTCAAACACGACAATGGTATCGTTGAGCGAATAGCCGATAACCGCCAGCACGGCGGCCAGAACAGGTAGATCGAACTCCACTTGAAACAGGGCGAAGAAGCCGATGGTTATCACCACGTCGTGCACCAGCGCGATTACGGAACCGACGGCAAAGCGGTACTCGAAACGCAAACCCACGTAGATCAGGATACCGATCAGGGCGTAGAGCATTGCCAGTCCGCCATCCTCGGTCAGTTCATCGCCCACCTGGGGACCGACGAACTCCACCCTGCGCAGATCCGCACCTGCATCGACCTGCTGCATGGCGCTGAAGGCGCGGTCGCTGAGTACCGCGCTCTCGACATCCTCCCGGGGCGCCAGCCTGACCAGCACATCCTTCGAGGTACCGAAGTGCTGGATCACCGCGTCGTCAAAACCTCCCTTGGCCAGCGCCTCGCGAACCGCCGGTAGTTCAACCGCCTGAGGATACCCCACCTCCACCAGGGTGCCGCCGGTAAAATCTATGCCCAGGTTGAGACCCCGCGCCATCACCATGGCCAGAGAGACCAGCATCAGCAGGGCGGAGAGGACCAGTGCGATATTGCGTTTGCCCATGAGGTCGTAACGCGCTGCTTTATTCAGGATCTGCATATCAAGACTCCTCTATATCGCCAACGTCTTCAGGCGTTTGCGACCGTAGATCAGGTTGATCACGGCACGGGTACCGATGATTGCGGTGAACATCGATGTACAGATGCCGATCGCCAGGGTCACCGCGAATCCCTTGATTGGCCCGGTTCCGAAACTGAACAGGACTATTGCGGCAATCAGGGTCGTGATATTGGCGTCGATGATGGTGGAGAAGGCCTTTTCATAGCCCGCCTGGATACTCGCCTGGGGCGAATTGCCGTTGGCTATCTCTTCGCGTATTCTTTGAAATATCAATACATTGGCATCCACCGCCATACCTACTGTCAGCACAATACCAGCGATGCCGGGGAGAGTCAGGGTCGCCTGCAGCATGGAGAGGATCGCCACGATCAGCACCAGATTCATCACCAGCGCCAGGTCCGCGATCAGACCGAACACCTTGTAATAGAATCCCATGAACAGAATCACCAGGGCCATCCCGATCACCACAGATTTAAAGCCCTGGTCGATGCTTTCCTGCCCCAGACTGGGACCGATGGTACGCTCTTCGACGATCTCGATGGGCGCTGCCAGGGCACCTGCGCGCAGCAGCAGTGCCAGATCCCTCGCCTCCTCCGTGGAATCCAGCCCGGTGGTCTGAAACCGCTTGCCGAATGGCTCCCGGATGGTGGCGATGGAGATCACCTCTTCGACCCGCCTTTTCACCTTCTCCGGCTTGCCGTCCACCATACGCGTGGTAGTGCGGTTTTCGATGAACACCACAGCCATCGGCTTGCCCACATTCTCGTTGGTCATGCGGCGCATACGCTTGGCGCCCACGCCATCGAGACTGACGAATACCGCGGGCTGGCCGCTCTGCTGATCCAGGCCCGACGATGCATCGACAATCTGGTTGCCGGTGACGATGACACGTTTTTTCAGCAATACCGGTTGTCCATCGCGTTCGTGATAGAGGCTGGAACCGGGCGGAACCCGGCCATTCACCGCATCCTGCACACTGTGCTCGGTGTCGGCCAGGCGGTATTCCAGGGTCGCGGTGGCACCCAGGATCTCCTTCAATTTCGCCGGATCCTGGGCACCCGGCAGCTGCACCACGATGCGCCGGACACCCTGTTGTTGTATCAGGGGCTCGGCGATGCCCAGGGCGTTGACGCGATTACGCAGTGTGGTTATGTTCTGTTGCAGGGCGAATTTCTGAACCTCCTGCCTCTCCGCCGGCGAGAGAGTGACCCGCACCAGGAAGGCATCCGCCTCATCGATGCTCTCCAGATTGAGGTTACGGAACTCATCGCCGATCAGATCCGAGGCCTGGTCGCGCTTTTCCGGATTGTTGAATTTGACCAGGATCTGGTCGCTCTCACGGCTGATTCGGATGTAGCGCAGCTTTTTCTCTCTGAGCAGGGTCCTGATATCGTCGCTGTAACGCTCCGCGGCCTGTTCGATCGCCGCCTCCATGTCGACATCGATGAGCACATGGATACCCCCTCTGAGATCGAGCCCCAGATACATCGGCTCGATACCCCAGCTGGCCAGCCACTCGGGAAGGTCGGGGGCGAGGGTCAACGCAGGCGTGAAGTTCTCACCAAGCTCCGCGGCCACCTGGTCTATCGCCTTGAGCTGATCCTCGGAGTTGTTGAATCGCAACAGCAGCTTGCCGTTATTCTGCGTCATACCCTTGAGCTCGACCCCAACCTTATCCAACGCTTGCTTGACGCGGGACTCGGTTGTCTGGTCGATAGTGGCGTCACGCTGCGCGGAGATCTCCATGGATGGATCCTGGTCGAAGATATTGGGCAGGGCAAACAGCCCACCGAACAGGACCACTGCCAAAACCATCAGGTTTTTCCAAAGTGGGTATTGGTTCATCTTAGTTTCAATTGTTAAGCGAATGTGAAAGCAGATCTGACGGACCGCCGGCTACAGCTCCTTGAGCGACCCTTTGGGCAATACCGAGTCGACTGCCTGTCTGCGGATTTTCACCGCGGTTCCTTCTGATACCTCGAGGAGCAGAAAGTTCTCGCCGATATCGGTGATTTTTCCCGCCATGCCGCCGGTAGTCACCACTTCATCCCCCTTGGCCAGTGCCTCGACCATCTTCTTGTGCTCTTTCTGGCGCTTGACCTGGGGGCGAATCATCAGGAAATAGAGCACCGCACCGAATATCACCAGGGGCAACAACCCGGTAAGCGCACTCGCCTGTTCCCCCGCGGCCGGTGCCTGAGCCAACGCATCGGATATAAAAAAACTCATTTCAACTAACCTCTCATTCGGGCCAAAACGATATCTCTCTGGCAAATCCCGCCAGGTGATAAAAATCAGCCGCCGATTATGACACAGAAGGAGAAAAGAAGCAGGCTTAAGTGAACTTCAGGATAACCTCCACTTCAAATCCGGTCGGGCCCGAAGGGTTCTTAACCTTAACTTGATCAGCTACCAAAATCAGCCATGCGGAGGTAGATGGGATGACTGAGTTATGATTTGAATAGTTTTGAGCTGTGGTGTGCGCTTTGCGCACGATCTCTATGTTCCTCCCTCTCCCTGGCCCTCTCCCCCCCCCCCCCCGGGGGGAGAGGGGAAGTGCTTTTTGAGTGCATCGAACGCTTCCTTTCAGGTTATGGAATCAAACCGGTTTTCGCTCCAGCCCTTGATCCATGCATTCCCTCTCCCCTTGGGGAGAGGGCCAGGGAGAGGGGGATACAAAA
>JBNKLI010000088.1:0-8501 GCA_050292275.1 Candidatus Thiodiazotropha sp. | reverse complement strand
TGTCGCCGCGAGCTACGACTTCAACGACAATGCGCTGTTGCGCCTGAACGAAAAGGTAAAGGACGCGCTCGATCCCAACGGCATCCTGGCGCCTGGCAAACAGGGTGTGTGGCCGAGCGTTTACAAAGGACATCGATCATGAGATGTAACTACTCACCCATTGTACGAACAACTGCCGAACTGAGCGCTGGGTGCCGTACAGGTAGCAGAAACTGTTGTCCGCAGGGATGCGGACATCAAGCGCCCAGGGATGGGTTTACAGCGTGTTTCTGATGCCTGTACGCCACCCGGCGCGGGATGTTTCCACATGGGGGCAAGTCGTGGCAGAGACAAAACATAGCACCAGGGAATCATTTATGTTAATGATTCGTCTGAGATTCAGAATCCAACACCTGCGCCCCAATGGACGATACACGAGGTACCCTTATGAAATTTTCAATGATCATGAATCGAATCGCCTTGATAACGGCAATCTTGAGTATCGTTGCCGGTTGCTCATCGGACGATGACAATAAACAGAAGGTACAAAACAAAGATGCCGGTGTCTTTCAGGGTTATCGAGATGCCATGGATAAGGCTGAAAATGTCGAGCAGACGCTGCTGCAGGCCGACAAGGCAAGAAGAGCCAAGATAGACGCAAACAACTGATTCAGCGCCGGAGGAAATTGACAAGAAACCGGCAGCAACCATCTTGCCGGGCGGAGCCCGGGCTATCCGGCTATATTTCGCCCTGGACACAAAAAAGGGGGAGTTGCCTCCCCCTTGACCATCAACGACTGAACTCGAGGATATTATCCCTCAGCTCAGTTGTTCTAGCTCTTTCAGTCATCATCCTCATCATGGTCATGGTCATGGTCATGGCCATCATGGTCCGAACGCCCACGGCAGGTGACGACGGTTTCGGCACTCAGGGTGTCGTTCCCCGGATCACTGTTCTGATCCGCGCTGATGGTGGCGTTCCAGATCAGCGTGTAGCTGCCGGACGCCTCACAGGTGATACTCGGTTCAAACTCAAACTGCGTCGGCCGATGGTTCGGTCTGATACGGCCTCTCTGCGAGTCATCCCGGATAGCGACGCTGATACCACTCGGTGCCGTCACGGAGAGAGTGACCGTGGCGCCTTGCGTCACCTCGGTTCCACTCCCCAGTGCAACGACATTTTGCCGAACCCTGCGACCGGTCCTGGCACGCAGCCGGTCACGGACCCACAGTTCGGTGAGGTAGACATCCGCACCGGAGGTCACTGGCGAAATCTCCACACTGACCGAATCGGAAGCCATGGCGCCGTTGTCGTCATAGACCGTCAAGGTCACATTGTAGGTGCCCGATGCGGCATAGCTGTGAACCGGGTTCATCTCGCTCGACTCGCCACCATCGCCGAACTCCCACAGGTATGAGACGATCGAGCCGTCCGGGTCGCTGGAAGCGCTGCCGTCGAACTGGACATCACTGCCTGCGGTACCGCTGTAAGGTCCGCCCGCATCCGCCACAGGTGCCAGATTACCGCTGCCGATGGTTGCGGTTGTGCTGTCGGAATCCATGACTCCGTCGTTGTCCGTCACCGTCAGCGTGACATTGTAGGTGCCTTCAGTCGTATAGGTATGACTCGGATTCGCACCCGTTGCAGTCGTACCGTCCCCGAAGTCCCAGGTGTAGGCGTTCAGGGTTCCATCGGGATCCGCCGAAGCACTGCCATCGAAGGCAACCGCCTGGCCAAGGGTACCGGTGTAGGGACCGCCCGCATCGGCAACCGGTGGCTGATTGACCACATCACCGATGGTGGCGCTTGTGGTGTCGGTGTGACTTAGGCCGCCGTCATCGGTAACCGTCAGCGAGACATTGTAGCTTCCGGCCGTGGTATAGACGTGGCTGGGTGTCTCACCGCTACCGCTGGCTCCGTCGCCGAAATCCCAGGCATAGCTGACGATGCTGCCGTCGCTGTCCGAGGAGCCGGTGCCGTCGAAGACAAGGGTTTCGCCCGCATTGGCGCTATAGGGACCACCTGCGTTCGCGCTCGGCGCCTGATTGGCGGGATCGACGGTCACCGTGGTGGAGGCCGAGTCACTGGCTCCGCTGTCGTCGGTTACCGTCAGACTTACATTGTAAGTGCCTTGGCTTGCGTAGGTATGTGCCGTGGTTTCGCCCGTACCGCTGGCGCCGTCACCGAAATCCCACTCGTAACTGACGATGCTGCCGTCGGCATCACTGGATGCGCTGCCGTCGAACGACAGTTCCACACCGGATGTAGCGCTATATGGACCGCCTGCATCGGCCGTCGGCGCCTGGTTGCCGGCACCGATGGTGGCACTGGTGGTATCGCTGTCGCTGTCCCCCGCGTCATCGGTCACGGTCAGGGTCACAGTGTAGGTCCCGGTGCTTTGGTAGGTGTGGGAGACAGTCGTGCCCGCACCCGTGGCGCCATCACCGAAATCCCATGAATAGTCGACGATGGTGCCATCGCTGTCGGAAGACCCGCTGGCGTCGAAATCCAGCGCGATCCCTTGAGTTCCGCTATAGGGTCCGCCGGCATCGGCGGTGGGGAGTTGATTCGACGCCGCCGGATCGAGGTCGCCGTTGGTCCCGCTGGGAGGCAGTGCGCTGCTCGAGACGCTGCCGCCGTTGATGACATTGTTGGCACCAACTGTCCAGCCGGGCTGGGTATTGGCGTTGATCTCCTCCAGGTTGGTGGCGCCGGTGGTATCGCCGTCGGAGTTCAGGTTCTCCGCGGCGGCGAAATCGCGACCGTTCTGTACCAGCTCCCAGCCGTATGCGTTGAATTGAGAGCGGTTGCTCGAGGCGTGGCAAAGCAGGCAACTATCCTGCAGATTGGCCGCGGATGTGGAGTCGGGATACCTCGACTCCCAGCTCGATAGCAGACTGCTGTAGGCACTTGCATCGGATATGCCGCCAAATATACCCAATGTCACCAACGCCGCCATCAGCGACTGGGACGTGGGAGCCGTTGTGTGTGTTTTCCTAAACATCCATTTCTCCTGATTGTTGTTCAAATCCGTGAGACACCCACCAGGTTAACCAGGCGAACATCTCGGAGAGGGAGCATAATCGGGTTGCAAAGGGGCCGTTGGGAGTTGCTCACAGTAATTGGAATTAAATTCCCAATAATATGACTTATATTCAATACCGAAAAAAGTTTACGATTTCCTTAAAAAGGGAGATGTCTGGAGATGGTAACTTGCCAATGATTGTTTTTATTCAGTCCGCAAATGAACACGAATAAACGTAAAATATAAAGGAGGGTTTGGTCGATCCGTTATCGGATCCCTGGGTGCTTGATCTACCCGGATTCCATCCTTGGGTTCTCAAACAGTGCGTCCATTTGCGGACCGGTCATGATTTGCATCTATTTGCGGTTTTATCGCAAACTCGACGCTGGAGAAACCGGTTGCTCCTCAGGGTAACCAGATGGAGAAGCACCCGCCTTCGAGCCGCTGCCTGTTCGCCAGTTTGACAAAACCCTCCCGCTCGCCGTTCTTATGCAGGCGCGCCACCATGGAGGCAAAATAGATGCCCAACTGGGTATGCCCTTCGTTCAGGCTTTTGTTTTGGTTGAAAGCCGCTTGTGCATCGATCATGACTTGAGGAAAGCCCGAACCATCATCTTCGATGCTGAAGACAAGATAGTCATCGATCATCTCGGCATAGATGACGATTTTTTCCGAAGTGTAGCGCAGACCGTTGCCGATCAGATTGTTGATCACCCCCCTGATCAACCATTCGTCGAAGTATCCGACCAGCCCGGCTTCGCACTCATAGTTGATTTTCACTCCCTTGGTGTTGGCGATGGTTTGATTGTCCACCACGATCTCTTCGAGGAAGTCTTCCACATTGTTCTCTTCGATATTCGGATTGAGATGACCGTGGTCGATTTTGTAGAGTGAAAGCAAGGCGATCAAATTGTTGTTCAGACGCTTTGATTCATGGTGCAGGGTTGCCAGCTTGCTGTTTTCCTGAAAGTCGTTCTCCGAGGCGAACTCATCGAGGGTATTGATTACCATACCGAGGGAGTTCTTCATATCGTGGATGATGGAGGCCAGAATATCGGAAAATTGCATGTCAGCTCTCTTGTACGGCATTCTTGATCATTGATTTCAGTCTGTCTTGCAACTTTTTCAATGTCGGGTTGTTCGGTTCGGCCCTGGCGACCCGTTCGAGATAGACGTTGATTTGGTCAACGTTGTTGACCGAGAAATTGTCCCTTTCCATATCCATCAGCAATACCAGGGCCGTGTTCAAGTTGACGACCTTGTTGGCGGGCATGCGCTCGGAGGTCTGCTTAAGCAGACTGATTGCCTCGGCCAGCTTGCCGTTACGGGCCAGTTCGACGCCTTGTTTGTTCAGCGACGCCACCTCCTCGCGCATTGCATCGATGGAGCCAAGCGCGGCCTCCTCGATTTCCATAGAGGCGACTGTCTGTTTTATCTCATCCATGAGGCTGTCGTCGGTGTGATTGTTCAGCACCACCCTTTTCAACAACTCGACACTCTTCTCCTCCATATCGAGCGTCTTGTAGGTCTTGGCCAGTTCGAGGGAGCAGTCCGAAGAGGTATTCTCGTCGAGGCTTTCATAGATTTCCGCCGCCCGCTCCAGGGAGGCCTTGGCCGCCTCGGGGTTCCCCATCGTCTCGTGGATGACACTCTCGGCGGTGGCCATGTAGAGATCGGCCTTCGGTTCCTTGTGAAATTCACGTTTCATATCCCTCAACACCTTGAGACCGATATCGCCGCTCTGGGTCCTGGCGCTGACCTTCGCCAGATTGGCATGATTCGAGGGGTGCTTATAGACAGAGTAACGCCCATGCTTCACCGCCTTGGTAAAAGCGGCCTCGGCGATGCCGTCATCCTGATTGAGCAGCGCGACTTCGCCAAGCATCTGTTGCCTGAGAATCGCTTTGGGCGAAATCTCAACCGCGTCCTGCAGGGTCTGCTGCGCCTTATCCAGCTGGTGCAGGCTCTTGTAGCACTTTGCCAGCCAATCATATGCCGCGATGTAGTTGGGATGCTGTTCCGTGAGGCTTTGAAACTGAGCCAGGGCGTCACTGTAGGCCTTCTCCATGAACAGGATCTTGCCCAGACCCAGACGTGCCCAGGGCAGGTCCCGCACTGAAATAACTTCCTCATAGACTTGCCTGGCCTGGTCGATCATGCCATTTGTCAGGCATATCTCTCCCTTGATCTTTTTCAGTTCGTTGATGGTCGCCGGTTTCAGGGCGATCTTCTCATCGAGGATTTTTACCGCCAGTGCGTAATCGTGCTTCGACACCGCCTTTTCCACAGGCAGCAGCTCCTGCTTCTTGGCTATCAGCTTCTCGACACGTGTCTTGAGAAGGTCCTTGTTGAAAGGCTTGGTCAAATAGGAATCAGGTTCATATTCCACCGCTCCCATTACCATATCCCGGGTACTTTCCGCAGTGACCATCACAAAGATACAGCCCAAACCGATCAGTTGCCGGTGCTTCGCCTCTTCGAGCACCTGCTGGCCATCCTTGCCCGCGCCGAGATTGTAATCGCACAGTATTACGTCAAAGCGTTTTTTTTCGATGCAGTTGACGGCTTCGGCGCCATTGACTGCGAGAGTGATATCCTTGACGCCACTTGCCGTCAGCATGTTTTTGATCATGCTGCGCATGTCGCCGAAATCATCGACCACCAAGTAACTTCTGTTTTCCAGTAGACCAGATTTGAAGGCCAACCAAACCTCCCTGCACCATTTCGCAACGTGTTAAATAATTTCAAGCCAAATCTGATAGTTATACAATCAATATCATAACGCAAGATTGCTTGCTTTGCGCATACTACCCATTGCGGCAAAAACCGGAAAAACTGAAATCCATAAAAGTAAACGGGATTACATTTCGGACTGAAACCCAACCGGAATCCGCCCATTGAATGCCGATCGGCGAACCACTGCCAGCATGTGCAGTCCAGCGCTTTCTGTTAAACTGCGCGGTTTTTAGCCATTCAGAACGGGGGTTTGGGGAATCAATGAGCGCCAAACGATATGACGTGGTGGTAATCGGCAGTGGTCCGGGTGGCGAAGGCGCCGCCATGAAGCTGGTGAAGTCGGGCAAGCGAGTGGCGATCATCGAGGCATTCGACAAGGTAGGCGGCGGCTGCACCCACTGGGGTACCATTCCTTCGAAGGCGTTGCGCCACAATATCCAGATGTTGAGGGACTTTCGGCGCAACCCCCTGTTTCAGCACACCCATGACCAGATCCAGGTGGAGTATTCCGACCTGCTGCAGGCCGCCGGCAGGGTGATCAACGAACAGGTCCGCAGCCGGCTTCGCCACTACGCCCGCAACCGGGTGGATGTCATCCATGGCCGCGCCCGTTTCAGCACCAGCCACCAGGTGGAGGTTCTCCAGGAAGGGGGCGGTATCGAGGAGATCGAGGCGCAACACTTCGTCATCGCCACCGGCTCACGACCCTATCATCCCAAGGATGTGGACTTCAGCCATCCGCATATCCTGGACAGCGACTCGGTACTGCGCCTCGACCGTACACCGGATTCCATCACAATCTACGGTGCCGGGGTGATCGGATGCGAATATGCCTCCATCTTCTGCAATCTCGATGTCAAGGTAAACCTGGTCAACACCCGTGACCGCCTGCTCTCGTTTCTCGATGACGAGATCACCGACGCCCTGAGCTACCATCTGCGCAACCAGGGTACGGTGATTCGTCACAATGAGGAATACGAACAGGTGGAAGCCCTGGACGATGGCGTCGTCCTGCACTGCAAATCGGGCAAGAAATTCAAGACCGATGTGCTGCTATGGGCGAATGGGCGCAGCGGCAACACCGAGGCCATGGGACTGGAGGAGATCGGGGTGGCGGTCAACCATCGCGGCCAGATCGAGATCGACAAGACCTATGCCACCTCCCAGCCCCATATCTATGCCGTCGGTGACGTGGTCGGCCCGCCCGCACTGGCCAGCGCCAGTTACGATCAGGGACGATTCATCGGCGCCCAGATCGCCACCGGCGATCCCGACTGGCAGTTGATCGAAGAGTTTCCCACCGGCATCTACACCCTGCCGGAGATCAGTTCCCTGGGGCGTACCGAACGGGAATTGACTGCACAGAAGATCCCCTACGAGGTGGGACAGGCCGGTTTCCGCACCATCGCCCGGGCACAGATCACCGGCCACGAAGTAGGCATGCTTAAACTGCTCTTCCACCGCGAAACCCTGGAGATCCTCGGCATCCACTGCTTCGGCGAGGGGGCCTCCGAAATCGTACACATCGGCCAGGCCATCATGGCCCAGCCGGAGAAGGCCAACAGCCTGCTCTATTTCGCCGAAACCACCTTCAACTACCCGACCATGGCGGAAGCCTATCGCGTCGCGGCGCTCAACGGGCTGAATCGGATTTTTTAGATTAAAGAATAGAAAGTCCGCAAATAAACGCGAATGCTTTTTCATGGGAACAGGGGACACGTCTTATGGGTAAAGCCTTTCAGACCCGCTAGGTTTTCTAAACCCGTGGAATTCGACGGGTTTTAAATTAGGCTGCCAAGCTGCTCCCAGATACCGGGACAAGCAATAGTGCTTACTCTTTTCTGCGCACCTGAGACTGTAAAAGTATTGTTTCAATACTCTCTCCCTTGAAGGGAGAGGGGCTTTTCCCTTCTGATCCCTCTCCTTCCCGCGAGAGCGCTGACTCCATTCTGGTTCCAATCCTTCGCGCGAGCGTATTCACTCCCCTCTCCCGCTTGCGGGAGAGGGGCCGGGGGAGAGGGTGTCAGCATGAAATGCTGTAGTCAGGTAAAGCTACAACTAGCAGATACAATCTGCGTTCATTTGCGGACTTTTTTATTCTTTATCAAAAGAGGGTTTGCGCTTTTCCAGAAACGCCGCCATGCCCTCTTTCTGCTCTGCCGACGAGAAGCACAGGCCGAAGGCCTGGCTTTCGATCTGGCAGCCGCTGTCGAGATCGAGACCCTGGCCCCTGACGATGGCCTGCTTGCTCAGGCGTATCGCCAACGGACCCTTTTCACCGATCAGCCTCGCCATCGACAGGGCCTCGTCCACGAGCCGCTCCCGGGGGTAGATATGGTTGGCCAATCCCCAGGCATGGGCCTCGTGCGCCGATAGATGGCGGCCACTGAGGATCATCTCCATGGCCCGCGCCGGGCCGATGAGCCGGCTCAGCCTCTGGGTGGCGCCGAATCCGGGCGTGATGCCAAGATTGACCTCCGGCTGACCGAACACGGCGCTGTCCGCCGCGATGATCCAGTCGCAGGCCAGGGCCAGCTCGCAGCCTCCCCCCAGGCAGTAGCCGTTGACCAGGGCGATCACCGGTATCGGCAGCAGTTCGAGCTGGCGGAACACCGACATCGCGGTTTGCGATAACGCCATCCCCTCCACCGCCGACATATTCTGCATTTCACTGATGTCGGCCCCTGCCACGAAGGCTTTCTCTCCGGCGCCGGTAATCAGCAACACACGTGCGCCGCTGTCGTCGGCAACCCTCTCCAG
>JBNKLI010000087.1:0-2612 GCA_050292275.1 Candidatus Thiodiazotropha sp. | reverse complement strand
GCGAGCGCAGAGTGTAAGATATGGGTTTCCCAGTGGAATCAAAAAATCTTAGCTTCACCCATAGGTTAAGCGGGTATTTTTTGAACCGCTGGGGAATCAATAGCTTGCGCTATGTGCCGTCATGAACCCACGGATTCAGGTAATACCCAATAGGCGCTAACACCTACCATAGATGCGGACCCGGTGCAGTAAGCGCTCAGCTGTATCGAGCTCGATATCCTCCCACTGAAATCGCCAATCCCAGTTACCCTGGGTGGTACCCGGTGTGTTCATACGGTGCTTGCCGTCCAGTCCCAGCGCATCCTGCATGGGGATGATTGCCAGATTAGCGCGGGAGGCCAAGGCGCTACGAATCACCGGCCAGGGCATGACTTCCCGAGAGTGGCCCAGGTAGTCGTCGACAAACTCGCGGGAGGCATCATCCAGACTGGTATACCAACCCAGGGTGGTGTCGTTATCGTGGGTACCGGTATAGACGACAGAGTCCCTCGTATGGTGAAAGGGCAGATAGGGGTTATCCGGTCCGCCGGTAAAGGCAAACTGGAGAATTTTCATGCCGGGTAATCCGTGAGCTTTACGCATTGCGTCGACTTCCGGGGTGATGATACCCAGATCCTCGGCAACCAGTTCCAGATGGGGCAAGGCTTTGTAGAGTTTGCCAAAAAGATGCTCCCCAGGCGCCTTGACCCAATGGCCATTGATGGCCGTCTCCTCCGTGGAGGGAATCTCCCAGTAAGCCTCGAATCCTCTGAAGTGATCGATGCGCAGAAAGTCGAACAGAGTCGATTGGACCTTGAGGCGGTTGATCCAGAAACTGAATCCGTCCGCCTCCATCACGCCCCAACGGTAGAGCGGATTTCCCCAGCGCTGACCGGTCTCTGAAAAGTAGTCGGGAGGCACGCCAGCCACCACCCGAGGATGTCCATCATCGAGCAGATCGAAAAACTCCCGATGCGCCCAGACCTCAGCACTGTCATGGGCGACGAAGATCGGCACATCACCGAACAACAACACCCCATGCTCATTAGCGTAGCGCTTGAGATGCATCCATTGGGTATAGAACAGATACTGTTCGAACTTGGTCTCTTCGATCAGCTTTTTGAGCCTGGCCCTGGCCATGGCCAAGGCCTGGGGATCCCGGTCACGCAATGTCTGATGCCAATCCCACCAGCAACGTTTCTCTTCAATCCGCAGAGCCTGAAACAAGGCATAATCTTCCAGCCACCAACCCTGCTCCGCCGTAAAACGCTGCAGATCACTCTGATCGGCTTCATCCGCCCGGGCCTTGAAGCCCTTCCAGGCCAGCTTAATGCAGTTCGCCTTGGTCTCATCAGTGAGTGGTTTGGAGGCCTTCGGAATGGCTTCCAACCAACCCTTCTGCAGCGGCATTTCCAGGCTGATCAGGCGCGGATTCCCGGCATACATCGAACTGCTTTGGTAGGGCGAATTGTCGTGCATGGTAGGGCCGATAGGCAGGATCTGCCACACACTCATACCTGCCGAAACCAGAAAATCGACAAAGCGGCAGGCCTGACTACCCAGATCACCCACTGCAGCGGACCCGGGCAGTGAGGTGATGTGAAGCAGAATGCCGGCTCGGCGGCGCGTCAACAGCTGATGACTGGCACCAGGGGTCGGCTCAGACATCTGCCATCACCGTGGACAAACAGTCAGCGTCTCGCAGATGTGGGAGCATAAATATTTAAACTCTGTCAATTTTTTATCATAACGCCGCCCAACGAGGGGTCCCCGCTGCCAACGGCAAACACACGCTTGAGATGATCTGGCGTGGGGATCTCCAACAACTCGTAGAGGTAGGACAACTGGATGCGAAAGAGTTTTTCGAAGTCGCTGACAGTAGCGCCCGGATTGTAGTCACCGAACCACCAGAACCAGTCCGATCCCTCACAGATCGCCAACTGCCGTTCCATGGCCTCCATTCTCTCTGCACTGTAATCATGCGTCATCAAGGCTTGGTCAAAATCCTTTTTCGCCTGCCCCAGCAGATCCCAGGCTCGATTCTTGTCCTTGTCACCAATCCAGGTTGTGAAGGTTCCGTAGACCCAGCTGCCAGCCACCAACCTGCCCAGCTTGGGCGCCAGACGCCGTGAACGTTTCTGGACTTGCGAGAAGGTGGTCAATTGCAGTCGTGGATGCTTGGCAATTCTTGCATACATGGCGTCGAGGAAATAGCTACCATTATGCGGGTAATACTCCCAGGCATTCTCCCCGTCCATGATGATGGAGACCACGGCCTGGGGATTCCCTTTACAGGCCTCGGCGATATTGACTAAATGGTTGATCAGGTCACCGACCGCATCGTCCGCATGCCATTCACCGTAGGTGAAGCCGATCAGGTCCGACAGACCGTCGTCACGGAAGAAGAGATTGAGTCTCCCCTCCTGCAGCCGATAGGGGGTATGCACCCAGTTGTCTGGCAGATGGGCCTGTTCGCTGGATGTCATCAGGCTGTTGCTCAACACCTGCTGTCCGGAAGCGGCCCATTTGAACCCCTCCTCCTCCAGCATCTTGACGGCCTCTCCGCTGATCGCACCTTCCGAAGGCCAACAGCCACGAGGTCGAAATCCGAAGTGTTTTTCGAAAACCTCGAT
>JBNKLI010000086.1:0-66721 GCA_050292275.1 Candidatus Thiodiazotropha sp. | reverse complement strand
TGCTGTGGCGCTGAAGCGCTCGCTTGAGATCAACAGCGTCAGTGGTATCTGTCTGACAAAACTCGATGTGCTGGATGGTTTGGAGAAGATCAGGATCTGCGTTGCCTATAGATTGAATGGCCAGGAAATCACTTCACCGCCAGTCGGAGCAGACCGGTTCGAGGAGTGCGAACCAGTCTACACAGAGATACCGGGCTGGCAGGAGTCCACGGTCGGTCTCACCGGATTTGATCAGTTGCCGCAGGGGGCAAAGGATTATCTGGCGAAGATCGAGGCGTTGTGTGACACACCCATCGATATCATCTCCACCGGTCCGGACAGAAACGAGACGATCATTCGGCGTCATCCCTTCGATGGCTGACACCCGAAACGGGGGGTAGCCCTGTCGCCTGTTTTGAACCAGCACCCTTTGAGGAATATGACGGCTGAATCCGGGACCGGTTCCAGTCTGCTATTCCCCTGTCGCCGGTAAGGCCACAACCGACTCAGGACAGATCGATACTGGTGTGGTGAAAATTGATCTGCATCAACTAATCGACGATCAGTAGGCGGGTCTGAGAGAGCCGGTCGTGCCAGGCGAGATGTTGTTCATCGACAAGGATCCAGATGAATCCGAGGCCGAGAGCCAGGAACGACAGGATGGCGGAAAAATGGCGTTTGACTGCATCATTCCAAGTGACCTCGCCCCCATCCATGCGCACCAGCTTGAGTCGCCAGGCACGCATGCCCAGGGTTTGCCCTCCATGGGTCCAGAACCGGGTAAAGAATAGCAATGGTATGATTTCAAAAAGAAAAATTTGAAATACAAGTAGCAGGAGACCACTTGGATACCCCAGCGGCAGGGTGATGACGGAAGTCGCCACCAGCATCAGGGCAAGCAACAGCAAGGCATCATACAAGATGGCGGCAAGACGACGGATAAACCCTGGAGTGGGGGTCTCCTTCAAATCGACAGTACTGTTTTCCGGCATCTGATTATTCACCCTCGAGTCGCTTTTCGTCGCTTGCCTGGTCCCTGGCCTAGGATAAACCCTAACCGCCAGATACGTTACTACCGATTTGAATTATTTCTATCTGGGTCCATAATTTTAAGTCCTGATACTAGAGCGATTATAGGGAGCGAAAGCATGGAACACAGACGTGACCATCGCAAATTGCTATCTTTAGAAATCGTCATCAACGACAGAAATAACAGTAAAATTTATGGAAAGATAAGAAATATCAGCTTGAGTGGCATGCTTGTCGACCTCGGTGACAGCTCACATCAGTTGACCCCTATCGTTGACGTGACATTTCCTGTCGAATCCTGCGGCAGCCGTAAACAGTGTCAAGCAAAGGCATTCATCGTTCACCAGCAGTCGGGGTGCCTGGGATTGATGTTCAGCGAGCTTGATGCCGGCGTCAGGCAGATGCTGCGCAAGATGCTGTATGGTTATGCCACAGTTGCAGAGAGGGCCTATTTGAATTATGGGTACAGTGATACGACCCAGACACCACCCAAGCAGGCCAGTCTAAGCTATTGACCTGATTGAGCCTCCTGAAAACTATAATAGGTCCAGTTAGCTGGATTCCGATTTGAGAAGACGCATTCTGCGTCTTTTTTTTGGCTTTTGACATCTCAATAAAATCTATCTCCCTGGCCGATAGAGCGCTGTACAAGGGCGATACATTGCGCCATGGGCCTGATCTTCTACGTTTGTACTGGAATCGTGACTACAACCAGGGTAAAAAGGGTGCCGTAGGCGGCTTTTACGCATCCATGAATTCCGATGTTAGACCTGACAATGAAATTGGTATTTTTCGCCTGTCCACACCGACTATCCGCACTATGAGTATTATCAAAGCACAAAAATGGCGGGCCAGGTTAATCAATATCCCCCTACCTGCACTTTCTCTGCTGGCAGGCATTATTTGTGGTTTGGTTACTTCCCTGATGCTGGAGCCGATACAGGGTAAGCACCTGGAGCAGTTGTTTCACAATGAGCTGGTGACACGACTGGATATTCGCGCCGTGGAGACCCGCAGGCGCTTCGAGGAGTTTTTGAGGGATTGGCAGCTTCAGGGGCACAGTCTCTCCAATCACTGGCAGCTCATCACATATCTCAACTCATTTTCCTGGCAGGATTCGCGCAGACGTGTGAAGTACTACACTAAATCGCCAGACTGGCTGGAGATCGGGCACCCCAAAGTCAGTGCCATTGAACCCAGCCAGATCATACTGCTGGATGCGCGTGGCAACGCCAGGGAAATCTATCAAAAAGAGCTGCTGCCGTTCAGCCTGGAACGCGTCATCGAATCGTATCCGGGGCGGGAAGGTGCAATGCTGGCACTGTTTAACCGATCGCCTTACCTGTTGGTATGGTCGAATATCGCCTATCAACAGGATACAGATCCCGCGGTACTGTTGCTGATTGTCGATATTGATGAGAATTTTCTTGTTGAGTCGCAGAAAATGGCCCACGGGACGGACACCCTGATCGCCCTGGTTGATTCGGATGACCTGCGATTGTTGGTGAGCAGCAATGACAAACAGATTCCCCGGGGCTCCTATTTGCGTGACTGGCATGACAGTTATCTGTTGACATCCCAGTCGATGACCCAATACCAATCATTGGAACAGAATCTGTTGTTCACCACCATGGTGTCCAAGGATGTGGTGCAACAGAACATTCAGAATATTACCGAACTGGCACAGCTCGACCGCCTTTTGGCAGCACTGGTTTACGTAATCGTTTTCTCCTTCATTATCTATCTGATATCGGTCAAGATCAGCCAGGTTCTGCAGCGTATCTCCCGCTATGGGCAACAGGCGCTCGGTGTTCAGCAGCCGGTCATCAAAAAAGGCAATCAACTACTGCAGCTCGAGGATTGGGTAAAGAAGTTTTTTCGTCAGCTGATCACCGCGCGCGATACTCTTCATGACAAGCAGGAGAAGCGAATTCGTGAAACCGAGGTTCTGAAAAGTGCGCTGTTTGACAACTCCATGGTTTCGATAGTCACCTTGAATCAACAGGGGGTCGTTGTGGAAGCCAACGGAACGGCGATCAAGACATTCGGATATCCCAGAGAGATGCTGATCGGCAGACGGCTTGAGGAGATTGCGATAAAACCGGATGACCGCGAGCGCTTTCGCGATATGCTGGGAAAGTGCATCAAGCGGAGTGTGGGGCCACATGTCTGCCGCGACCAGCCGATGTTGGCGCAGACCATACACGGTGAAGAGAAGGCGATTGAGTGTTCGGTGATATCAGTCCATCTCCTGCACCAGACGGTTTTCAATGTCTATCTGGTTGATGTCAGTGCACGCAGGCGAGCTCAGCGGGAAATTGCAAGTCTTGCCAGGCTCGCCAGTGAAAACCCCAATCCGGTGTTGCGCATCAATGACAAAGGGGTCATCGTCTATGCCAATGACGCCAGTGATCCGCTTTTGACCTATTGGGATTGCGAGCGTGGTCAGACACTGCCTGTATATTGGCGAAATCTGGTCGCCAGCGTACTCAGGGAAGGGGCTGACAAGGTCTATGAGATCAATATCGAGGAGCAGATATACTCATTACTCCTGGCTCCTATCCAGGAGTTGGATTATGTTAATATCTACGGAAGGGATTTCACACAAATGCGCATGGCGGAGTTACAAAGCAGGCAGCACCAGTCCGAACTTGTCCATGTATGCCGGCTCAGTACTATGGGTGAGATGTCTACAGGACTGGCTCATGAACTGAACCAGCCACTCTCTGCGATCATCAATTTTGCCAGTGGATGCGTAAGACGACTGCAATCGGGCAGCGGTGGTGAAGCCGAGTTGTTGGATGCCATGGCCCAGATAACCGTGCAGGCGGAAAGGGCGGGTGAAATCATTAAACGGCTGCGTTCGCTGGTCGAGAAGCGCCCCCAGGAGCGTGAGGCGGTGAACCTCAACCACCTGGTTTTGGAGGCCGCTTCCTTCATAGAATTCGAAGCCAACCGGAAAAGAGTCGAAACCAGTGTGGACTTGAGCGATGAAGTCCTGCCGGTCATGGTCGATCTGGTACAGATCGAACAAGTGTTGTTGAATCTGGTACGAAATGCCATCGATGCCATGCAGCAGGTTGAATTGGGCGAACGCAGACTCACATTGCAGACCGAGCGCGTGAACAGTAAAACGGTGCGGGTTGTCGTCAAGGACACGGGGCCAGGTATTCCGGAGGAAACGCTGAGTCATCTATTCGATGCGTTCTTTTCCACCAAGAAGGGAGGCATGGGTATGGGGTTGCGAATCAGTCAGAAAATCATGCAAGATCACCATGGAAAAATTGAAGTTGTTTCCCAGGTGGGTACAGGGTCGGCTTTTCACGTTATTCTGCCGACGGATCCTAAACTCAAGTTACCAGGTTTTTAACAATGAGCAATCCACCGACAGTTTTCGTAGTAGATGATGATCAGGCCATGCGGAATTCGCTGAAATGGCTCATTGAATCGGTTTCCATGCAAGTGGAGACATTCGAGTCAGCCGATGCCTTTATCAGGAGCTACTATCCAGGGCGTTCCGGCTGCCTGCTATTGGATGTTCGCATGCCGGGGATGAGTGGCCTGGAACTACAGGAGTATCTTCGGGCGAATCAGATAGCCATACCCGTAATTATCATTACCGGTCATGGAGATGTCCCCATGGCAGTCAGGGCCATGAAGTCGGGAGCAATCGACTTCATCGAGAAACCATTTAATGACGAACTGCTGCTTGAAAGTATCCGTCACGCCCTGGCATTGGATCTGAAGCAACGTGACATGCAGGCACAGCGCGCTGAGATCGCAACCCGCTTGGCGCGCCTGACCCCGAGAGAACATGAAGTAATGGTAATGGTGACCAATGGCAAGGCGAACAAGGAGATTGCAAGCAGCTTGGGTGTCAGTGCCAAAACTGTCGAAGCGCATCGTGCCAGGGTCATGGAGAAGATGCAGGCCAACTCACTGGCAGAACTGGTGAGGATGGCGATCAGTGCCAATCTTACACTCACCGAGTTGAAGAGCGAAGAGTAGGCGCAATTGCCAATCAAGCTGATCAGAGAGCCCAGGGTGCTCGCATGGTGCCTCTATGACTGGGCCAATTCGGCCTTCGCAACCACGGTCATGGCCGGTTTCTTTCCAGTCTTTTTCAAACAGTACTGGAGTGCCGATGTCGCAGTAACCGAAAGCACCTTCCGCCTCGGAATGGCCAACTCGGTAGCGAGCATCATCGTGGTTTGTCTGGCTCCGCTGTTGGGGGCTTTGGCAGATCAGGCCGGGGCGAAAAAACGCTTCCTACTCTTTTTTGCAGGTATGGGAATCGTCATGACCGGCTCTCTCTACCTTGTTGCAATGGGTAACTGGGCCATGGCGCTGGTACTCTACGGCCTGGGTGTACTCGGTTTCTCCGGTGGCAATATCTTTTATGATGCGCTGATGGTATCGGTGACTGACAAACGACACTATGACAAGGTCTCCGCCTATGGTTTTGCCTTCGGCTATCTCGGCAGCGGCCTGTTGTTCACCTGCAATGTACTGATGACACTGTTCCCTGAACTCTTCGGTCTCGCCGATGCATCCCAGGCGGTGAAACTCTCGTTCGTACTGGTCGCATTGTGGTGGGCTCTGTTTTCCATACCACTGTTTCTGCTGGTCGAAGAGCCATCTGTCGTTGATCCTAAGAAAGCTTGGCTGCTGGCAGGCTTCCATCAGCTGGCAGACACCTTCGGTAAACTGAGACAGCTGCGCGTGGCATTTCTGTTTCTGATCGCCTACTGGTGCTATATCGACGGCGTGGATACCATCGTCAGAATGGCGGTGGACTTCGGGCTCTCCATCGGATTCGATGCCAACAATCTGATGATTGCCTTGCTGATCACCCAGTTTGTCGGTTTTCCAGCGGCGATGGTTTTCGGTGAGATCGGCAACAGACGTGGCCCCAAACAAGGGATCATGCTCGCCATCTTTATCTACCTGCTGATTCTGCTGTGGGCCTACCACATGGAGGCGGTTTGGGAGTTCTATCTGTTGGCGATTGCGATTGGCTTGGTACAGGGTGGAATACAGGCACTTTCGCGATCCCTCTATGCACGCCTGATTCCCCAGCACCAGTCGGCGGAGTTTTTCGGCTTTTATAACATGCTGGGGAAATTCGCCACTGTTCTGGGCCCGCTGCTGATGGGATGGATAGGTGTACTGAGCGGTGACACCAGGCTTTCCATCCTCTCTATCGGCATACTGTTTATCGTTGGCGCTCTGTTGCTGAACTTAGTGGATGTCGCCGAAGGCGAACGGGTGGCACAGACTGTAGATCAGACTTAATCAGGTTGAAGTTGAAAGCTTTCCAATGACAGAAGATTCCACAAAAGACAGACTCTATGCGAATGTTCAGCAAATCGTTCCCGACTTCGTGTTCGATGACAGAGTGGCCCGTGTCTTCCCAGATATGATCAATCGCTCGGTACCTGGTTACGGGACTATCATCAACATGATTGGTACCCTGGCTGCGCAACATATAAAAGACGGCGATTTCTGTTACGACCTGGGTTGTTCGCTAGGAGCGGCGCTGATGGCGATTCACTCTGCCATCGATGCCAAGGCTGTGCATCTCATTGGTGTCGATAATTCTGCGGCAATGTTGGCCAGAGCCAGGATGAATCTTTCCGATTGTCGGCGTCAACCGGCGATTGAACTGATATGTGAGGATATCCGTAACCTGCGTATCGATCGAGCATCGATGGTGGTATTGAATTTCACCTTGCAGTTCGTGCCGGCCGAGGATCGGCTGGCGGTATTGAGGATGATTCATGAAGCTATGCCGTCGGGTGGCTTTTTGGTTCTCTCGGAAAAGATAGTGCTGCCCAATCAGACCGCTCAGCAGCTGTTCACCGAGATGCACCATGGATTCAAGAAGAGCCACGGCTATTCCGAACTGGAGATCAGTCAAAAGCGTAGCGCGCTTGAGGATGTACTGGTTCCCGAGTCTCTGGCCACCCATGTCGATCGTTTGAATGCGGTTGGCTTTTCCACGGTGGAAACCTGGTTCCAATGTTTCAATTTTGTCTCCCTGCTGGCGATCAAATGAGTCAACAATGGGCATGGCGTGAATCCTTCATGGATGGACCACTCGGTAGATGGTTCTCTCAACTGCCGCAGCAGGTCGAGCGGATATGGCAAACACAGGCCCATGGCGATATCGTGGCGTGGCGCCGGATACTCTGCGCATTGCCGACATTGCCAATCTCGTCCATCGACCTCAACGCTGCCCGTGTCAGGGCTGGCGAAGCAGACGACTGCGATGTGAAGACAAGGGAAAGCCTGGTTCAACTCCTGTCCATGCTGCATCCCTGGCGCAAGGGGCCCTACGAGATCTGCGGCATTTCCCTGGATACCGAGTGGCGATCCGATTTCAAGTGGGACCGCCTGCAACCCCATATTCAACCGTTATCTGGTAGGGTTGTACTGGATGTCGGCTGCGGCAATGGCTACCATGCCTGGCGTATGCTGGGCGAGGGCGCCCGACTGGTGATCGGCATCGATCCAACCCAGCTCTATATTATGCAGTTTGAGGCCATCAAGCATTTTTTAGGCGGACAACATGCAGTACATCTCTTCCCCCTGGGCATAGAACAGCTACCCCCGGATCTCAATGCTTTCGATACACTATTTTCCATGGGCGTTTTCTATCACCGCCAGTCGCCATTCGCCCATCTTGCCGAACTCAGGGGTGCCCTGCGCAACGGTGGTGAACTGGTGCTGGAGACTTTGGTGATAGAGGGCGGCGAAAACGAGGTGCTGGTACCCAGGGGCCGGTATGCCAAGATGCGCAATGTCTGGTTTGTCCCTACCACGGACACCTTGCACAAGTGGCTGGCGCGTGCCGGATTTAGAGATGTCAGACTGATCGATGTATCGGTGACAACGGTAGAGGAACAGCGTTCTACACAGTGGATGCGTTTTGAATCTCTGGCGGACTATCTCGATCCTCAAGACACCGGCCTTACCATCGAGGGATATCCTGCACCACGCAGGGCTATTTTCATCGCCCATCGATAGTGACCTGGAATCGCTCACCTATATCCAGTGAGTTGATCCGGATACCCCATATTTGGCAAATCTTGCGGTTTGCAGTCAAATGCTCTACAAATGAAACCGGATCGGCCACATCTAAGTCAAGGGAACGCTTTTCAGCTATTTCCATGCATTAGCAGGCCTGGTAGTTCAGTTCATGGTGTCGGTTTGAGATGAGATTGGCACTTGGCATAATATGCAGGATGCGATGAAAAATGAACAACAGGATATGGAAGTTAGCGACATTACTCGTCTTTTTACTAATCATTCTTAACCCCGAAATGATCGAACTGGCGTTATTCGTTGATGCGATCGGGCTTGAATTATTCCTGATGTTAGTCGAGGTTCAGATTATGGCAATAGTTGCTCTATTTCTGAGTTCAACGCTTAAACCCTTGCATATCTATGCGAAGCATTTCTGGTTTCCACAACCTTGCAATATTCATTGGCTGTGTCTCAAAACTCTACTGCTAGCTGTATATGGCCCGGTAATATTAATGAATGTATTGGTGTTAGCGGCGGCAATAGGCATTTTGTCTACCGCTTATTAGCAATATCGCTAATAATCCCAATCATTGATTAAGTTATAGGTACGCTCTAATAAATTTGGCTCGTTAGAATAATTTGTGGGTAGCCTTGGATGATAAACAGCAGTAACCTATTAAAATATTGATAATGCTGGATTCATTGACTATTTCGTTTTGACTATAAAATGACCTCTAGGGAGCTTTCGTTGCAAGCCAGGAGAATCAGCATTGCCGTTTTTCTGCTCATCTCAAATATGGTATTTGCTGATGTTGATCTGGTTAGAGTAGTTAAATCAGAAAGCAAAATGTATTTACTCGATGGTGATAGAGTAGTAAAGGAGTACAATGTCGCCTTTGGTGCCAACCCAAAAGGACATAAGCGGCAAGAGGGCGATGAAAGAACGCCGGAGGGGCGCTACAAGCTGGATTATAAGAACGAAAGCTCTGCGTTTTACAGATCAATGCATATCAGCTATCCAGATAGCAGGGATATTGGTGATGCCAAAAAACGTGGTGTTTCGCCTGGTGGTCAGATAATGGTTCATGGACAACGAAACGGATTTGGTTGGTTTGCGTGGATTACCCAGCGGTTTAACTGGACCAATGGCTGTATAGCACTTACGAATTCAGAAATGGATGAGTTTATGGATTTAGTCGAAGTGGGTACACAAATAGAAATAGAGTGGTAGGTAATACCTTGATTCTTCACTGCGTCCATAAAAAGGTAAGCAGTTACAGAGTAACAAGGTGAGCAGTCAGTGAACTGTCGTGGAAGCCGGATTCGACGAATCCATCAGGCAGCCATCGACATGTAGGATTCCGCCGCCGCCATGTTCCGATTTACTACGGTACATTGCCTTGTCGACACAATCGATCACACTCTCAAGATCAAGGCCGTGATCAGGAAATTTGCCCATCCCGATAGTGATGCTGAAGTCGATACCATTTTCCCGTGCATAGTCGTCGATTGCCTCTCTGACTCGACGCGCCACCAATTCACCCCCCTCCATGGTGGCATCGGGAAGAAGCAACAGGAACTCATCACCTCCGTAGCGCGCCACAAGGTCTTCGTTACGCACCCTTTCGGCTATGCTCTCCGCGACTGCCGCTAGCACACGGTCGCCGACATGGTGTCCATGTGTATCGTTGATGGTCTTGAAGCCATCGAGGTCCGCGAACAATACTACCACACCATCCCCGTTCTCCTGCCTCTGAAACAGGTACGAGGATCGTTCGAACAGGGCACGGCGGTTAAGCAACCCGGTCAGGGTGTCAATGTTGCGCTCGTGGGCTAGCTTTGCACGGCCAACTTCGATCTTTGCCGTCAGTGAATATGAGTAGAGCACGATGATGGCGAAGAAAACGAGAAAGAATATTGCGCTGACCGAAAACAGCTCGACATAGTCATGCAGGCGCAGGAGTACGACCAGTACTGCCGCCCCGAGGCTGCCGATTACCGCTTCGCCGAACAGACGCAGACCGTAGCGCATGCCGTTGCCAAGGATCACCATCAGATAGACCAGAAAACCGGGGGAGCTGACGGTTGTGTCAGCCAGTACGGCGAAGGAGGCCATGCCGATATCCACCCACATGGTCAGGCGTTGGCGCCAGGGTAGGTGCGGTACGCGGGATGCGTGTCGCATGAAGAAGAGGATTTCGAGGCCGAAGGCAGTGAACAGCAGGTTTACCGCTGTAAGGCTGGTCCACTCACGAACCTGGGCTTCACCACCGAAATTGAAATAGATCAGTGCCAGGATGCAAAACAGCAAGCGTGTCCAATACTGAGCGCGTTGATCCTCCCAAGACATCCTGTGTTCGGAGGTCTGCCCGTTGATCCGGCTATTGCGGCGTTCGATACCGGAACGCCTATCCGTAGATCTTTGGTCGGTGGTGTTTTGCTCCACACCCTCACCTTGTCTGGTTGCTGCATGCGCCGTCGCACAATTCCTTGAACCTATTGGCTGCTAGCTTAACTCTATTGTGGGGAAAGTCCAGGGTAATAGGATTATGTTAACCCGGCAACCAAATAGGGTAGGTTCAGGGCTTCAATCCTGTGCTTGATCAAGGTGTGGCTCGCAGGCAATGGTTGGCCATTTGTCAAGAGCGTCAATAAACATGAATTGTAAAAGATTATTTCATGATCCCATGCAAAATGGTGAGTTCAAATTCCATTTGTAAAATGAGGGATTGGTCATTTAAGGGAATCTTCCAGGTACATTACAACAGCTCAACAGAGAATTCAGGCGCATCCTGCATATGCCGCTTTGCGGCACAGAGCTCCATTGCCCGGACAATACCGCTGCGATATTTTTCAGGGAAACCGTCAGGCAGAGTCAGGCGAAACCTGACCTTGACGATCATCTTTTTCTTCTCATCACTTTCACAATCCATCCTTAGATCGATCCCCTGCGTTGAGAGCTTTCGCGATTCGCAAAAATTCCAAGCGTAGATTCCGGGCCCTACAAAAGATATAACTCTTTGACAGGCCCTTGGTTTTTCGTCTCTACCTGTTCGTATAGGTTGTTTAGTGCGGCCTGCAGTGCCTCTTCGATGACTGGATGGTAGAAGGGCATGCGAATCAGATCACCGACTGTGAGCCGCTGCGATATCGCCCAGTTGAGCAGGTGGGCCAGATTCTCGCCACGGGTGGTAATCATCTCCGAGCCGACGATTCTACCGTTGCCCTTTTCGGCATATATGCGAATGATGCCGCGGCTCTGTCCCATGATCTGAGCGCGTCCCACCGGCGCCAGTTTGACTTCACCGATGGCCGTGGTGTCGAGATCGAGGTCTCGATAGCCGGCGCCGACAAGGCAGATGTTTGGATCGCAGAAGTTGATGGCCAGGGGCACCTTGCGTTTGAATGCGGTCACTTCCGTATGGGACGCGTTGTGGCCTGCGATCTTACCCTCGTCGCCGGCCTCGTGCAGGATCGGGCGTTCACCGTTGACGTCACCCGCAATGAAGATATGGGAGTCTCCACACTGCATTGTGTTCGGATTGAAGCGGGGGATACCGCGTGCGTCGAGTTCTATCCCTGCGTTTTCCAGGGCCAGACTCTCGACGTTTGGCGTGCGTCCCAGGCTCGCCAGCACCTTGTCCACGACCACCGAGTGCTGACCCGCGGTAACGCGCAACTGCGATCCCTCCGCGCTGATTTCGACGGCTTCGCCCAAGTGAATGGGGAACTCGCGCTGCATGGTTTCGAGGGCCATCTTGGAGACTTCGGGGTCGCTGGTGCCACCAATGGTCTGCGCCATATCGAAGCCGTGAACATCGATCTCCAGGCGGCTTAGTGACTGCCCCAGTTCCAGGCCGATCACGCCGAGGCCGATCACGGCCACCGACTTTGGCAGATCCTCCAGCTCGAAGAAACTATCGGTGGTCAGAACTTTGTCGCCGTAGGCCTCCCAGGCTTGCGGGACCACGGGCCGGGAACCGGTGGCGATGACGATTTTTTCGGCCACGACCCGGTCGCCGTTGTCGAGTTCGAGGGTGTGGGGATCGACGAACCTGGCATAGGCCTGGACGAACTTGTCGCCCATGTTGTCGGTGCTGTTGGTGAGTACCCGGTCGACGAAGTTGTCGCGAAGGTCCTGCACATGCTCCATGGCTTCGGGAATATCGATGGTCATTCCAGTATGTCCATCGACACCATACCGGTCGAGATGGGTCCTGCGGTGATAATCCTCGGCCACCTGAATCAGCGCCTTGGAGGGCATGCAGCCGACCCGCGCGCAGGTGGTTCCCGGTTCGCCGCCATTGATGAGGAGAAAGCTTTTGCCGCTCGGTCCGACCCGGCTGGTTGCATTCAACCCTGCTGTTCCCGAGCCAAGAATAGCGACGTCAACATGTTTTTCTGTCACGGAGATCTCCTGCGATAATTACTGCTGATCGGGATTCTAACGGCTTGGGTATGAAATTACAGCATCCCCGATCAGCGTATGGCTCCAACCATGCCTGATTCAGGGAAAATGCGTTCAGGTTAAATGGGACACTGTTGCATTTTCGTTGATTGCGGTATGGTCCTGTTTATCGGATGGCGACTCCGGAAACAACGATAGCAATGAGGAGAATACAGAATGAAATGGTACCGACTAGTGCTCTTTCTACCATCACTGGTTGCAGCGCAACAGCCGCCTCCCGGGGGCGCGCCGCAAATGGATCCGCAACAGTTCTTCGAGCAGTCGAAGCAGAAGATGCTGCCGATGATGGAGAAGAGCATTCCCGCCATGAAGGAGACCAGGTTCTGCCTGGAAAAGGCGGAGGATCAGGCATCCTTTGAGAAGTGCTCCGAGATCATGACAGCCATGGAAAAGGAGATCAGAGACAAAATGGGGCCCGTGCCCGGTATGCAGCAGGGGCAGAATGCGCCGACAAAAGGACCAGAGGATATCGAGTTTACCCCTGAGACCAAGAAGAAGATGATGATGTTCCTGGACCGCTCGATCATGATCGGCACTGCAATGCAGAAGTGTTTCAACGCGAGTTCCACTGCGGATCAGATGCAGGGCTGTATGCAGGCGGCAAGACCCAAGAAATAGGCATAAGACCTGTGGGGACTGGCTACTGGCCGATCACTTCTGCTGGTAGTGGGCCGGAGTCTTCGCTTCGGATTGTTGTCCCTGGTTCAGCGGTCTGAAACGGAAACCCTGTATGATTTCAGATTTCTCTTTTGCCGGGGTGACTGCAGGCAGTTCGAGGTCTGGTTTATACCGGGATCGTTTGGCGATCCGTGGGGCGAACAGCGGCGGTGGAGGGCGGAAATAGTGCTGGCGGAAGTTGTGCCGATCGTTGCCCTTGGCGTGCCCGCCGAATGAAAAGCAGAAGAAGGCCTGTGCCGGTGAGAGCCAGCTGAGCAGCACTATCAGGAAAACGGTTCTGGGAGCGGTGGGCATAGCTCTTCGTTGGCGCCTTTTGGGGACGGATGTCGTTCTCGTGGAACCGCTGACGGGCAGTGAGGCACGCCTTTTCAGTAGTCTCCATAGTGTCTGCCTGGATTGAATATTCCCTCCGGATCAAATACCAGTTTAAGTTTCTTCTGAATCTCGGCAATTCTTGGTTGCAAGGGGTGGAAGATATCACCGTTGCGCTCGCCATTGCGGAAAAGTATGGCATGTCCCGCCTTTTTTTCCACCAGCGGGCGTATCTCCCCCCCGGAATCCTGGGTAACGAGCCAGCGTAGTCCGCCCGCCCATTCGCAGAGCATCTGCCCATCCACGTCCAACTCTGTCGCAGGTGGGACGGCCAGCCGCCACAGCTCTCCCGGCTGATTGAAGAAGGCTTGCTGCTGGTCGCGCAGATCCCGCCAGAATTCCTCCTGTTGACCGATATTTTCGAGACCATACCGCTTCTGGATCTGGATCAGACGCTGCGGGCTGGATGCGATTCGCACCCGGTGTTGTTCGCCCAGACTGTAGGTGGCGGTGACAGGCACGCCCTCAATCTGCAGTCTGTGGAACAGTGTCCAAGCCGCGCGTGGCGCAGCGGAGAAACCGAGAGTGTGCTCCTGCGGTGGTTTGGGCAGCACCTTGATCGAGACTTCGAGCAGTATGCCAAGGGTGCCCATCGCCCCCGCCATCAGGCGTGAGAGATCGTAGCCGGCGACATTCTTCATGACCTGGCCGCCAAAGCGGAGTATCCGGCCCCTGCCATCAAGCAGCTTGATACCTAAAAGCAGATCCCTGGGGGCGCCGCCCCAGGGGCGCCGCGGCCCGCTTAGACCAGCGGCGATTGCACCGCCGATGGTGCCTTTGCCATTGAAGCGGGGTGGTTCGAACGGCAGCATCTGTCCCATCTGCGCCAGCCTGCTTTCGATCTCCTGCAAGGGGGTACCGCAGCGGGCGGTGATCACCAGCTCAGTCGGTTCATAGCTGACGATGCCGGTATGTTCAGCGAGGTTCAGGGTCTCTCCCACCGGTTCGCGGCCATAGAACGCCTTGCTGCCGTGACCCACAAGATTCAGTGGGCATGCGTCGCGGGCAGCATCCACGACCTTCGTGCGGAGCGATTCGCTGCAATCTCGGTCGGCGGCCATCAGAAACGCTCCAGTTCCGGAAAGCGCAGCTTGCCCGCGTGGACATGCATCGCACCGAACTCGGCGCAGCGGTTCAGGGTGGGTATCGCCTTGCCGGGATTGAGCAGGTTATGCGGATCGAACACGCTTTTGACCGCATGGAAGGTCTCCAGCTCCTCGTCGCGGAACTGGGCGCACATCTGGTCGATCTTCTCCATGCCCACGCCATGTTCCCCGGTGATGGTGCCGCCGACAGCGACACATAGTTCGAGTATCTCGCCACCAAAGGCCTCGGCACGCTCCAGTTCGCCCGGATTGTTGGCGTCGTAGAGAATCAACGGGTGCAGATTACCGTCACCGGCATGAAAGACATTGGCACAGCGCAGTCCGTAGCGTCCCGACATCTCGCCGATCATCTTCAGCACTTTGCCCAGTTGGCGGCGCGGAATGGTGCCGTCCATGCAGTAGTAGTCGGGAGAGATGCGTCCCACGGCGGGGAAGGCATTCTTGCGTCCAGCCCAGAACCTGATGCGCTCCTGCTCATCTCCTGCTGTCCTCACCTCGGTGGCCCCGGAGAGCTGCAGGATCTCTCCGACACGCTCGATCTCCTCGGCGACCTCGGTATCATCCCCATCCACTTCGCATAACAGGATCGCTGAGGCATCGGTGGGATAGCCGGCATGGACGAAATCCTCTGCGGCACGGATCGAGAGGTTGTCCATCATCTCCAGCCCGGCCGGTAGAATACCCTTGGCGATGATTTCAGCCACCGCATTGCCGGCGGTCTCGATATCGTCGAATGCGGCGAGCACCACCTGTTGTCTTTGCGGTATCGGCAGCAGTTTCACCAGGACTTCGACCACGACACCCAGCATCCCCTCTGAGCCGCTGATCAGGGTCAGCAGGTCGAGACCCGGGGCATCGAGGCTGCCCGCGCCCAGGGTGAGCCGCTCACCGTCGATGGTGATCAAGGTCACTTCCAGAACATTGTGCAGGGTCAGGCCGTATTTCAGGCAGTGTACGCCGCCGGCGTTCTCGGCCACGTTGCCACCGATGGAGCAGGCGATCTGGGAAGAGGGGTCAGGGGCGTAATAGAGGCCAAGAGGTTTGGCCGCCTCGCTGACCGCCAGGTTTCGCACCCCGGGCTGGACCCGGGCCTGCATGTTTTCGCTGTCGATCCCGAGAATCCGGTTTAGTCTCGCCAGGCTGAGCAGAACCCCCTCCTCGTGAGGCAGCGCGCCCCCCGAAAGCCCGGTGCCCGATCCCCGTGCCACCACGGGGATTCGTTGCTGATGACAGAATCTCAGGATCGCTTCGATCTGTTCGGCGGTGTAGGGCAGGAGTACAATCAGCGGCACCTTGCGATAGGCGGAGAGCCCGTCGCACTCATAGGGGATCAGCTCCTCCTCGCGATAGATGACGCACTCCTGCGGCAGCATCCTTCGGAACTTCCCGGCTAGGGTCTGGCGATCATGCATAGGGCTACCTCTGATTGACGTGCTTGCACATTACACCATTCGTTATTTCAAGTGCACCTCAATTCTGCCACACATGCGGCGAAAAAACTTCGTCGACGGGCCTCTTTCGGTACGCCTGACATCTTGCCGGCGAGGAAGCTGTGAGCCGCGACGCAGCGGTCACAACCTTTCTCCCGGCTGATGACGGCACGTCATTTCAGGACGAAGTGGGCAAGAATCCGTCGGACCTGCAGGGCAAGCTGTTGCCTGCTCTGCAGGAGAGGGAATTTGAGCGGGTAGGTGACGACCGGATGGTCCGGGGCGATGTTCGGGGCGTCGCCCTCGCGCTTCTCGGTGTCAAGCCCTCGACCTTGATCTGTCGCATGAAGGTTTTGGATATACTCAAGCCCGCATAATCCAAATCTGTGGTAAATGCACAAAGGTCTGGCTAGCTGTTTAATTGAAACATGAAGTGTTGCATCGACTCATTGATTTCATCCTTGTTCATTTTGTTTTTAATGCGCACTTTACAAGATTTTCTTGTTTTCATTGTTTACTAGCTTCCTAATTCTTAGGTTGATTTGCTTGTATTTTGCTTAGTTAGACGTAAAAAATGTTCAATTATAGTATTTGTCTAGCTAAGCCGTATTGCGTATCATTCTCCGCCCTGACTCCGGAATGCTAAAACCGGAATAGCAAAAAAATATTATCTAACACAGTTTCAAGGGCTACTGACACGATCATCAGGATAGGTGCATAAGTTTGAGTCCGTTGCGTGAGTGTCTCATGAAAGCGGAAAGATAGCGGCAATAGCCGATCTTTGGGCTCTATGCATCATCCTGAGTTCTGAGTTGAAGTCCCGAATAATCATTAACGATATTTGCGTTTGGATTCCGGAGTCGATGCGTGAATATTAGATGTGTTTATATAGAAAATCAGGATTGCTTATTGTGTTGATTTGACTATTGATGCAATACATAAAGGCAGTCAGATGAGGTTGATTATCGAGCTAGTGCGTTATTGGTATTTGGTCAGTAGCGTACAAGGGATAGTTCTTTTATCTGTTATTCGCACAATTAAACCAGTCAATCAGCATTTACGGAGAAAACTTCAAAAAGACGATGATGGTAGATAAAGTTTTTAAGGAATCGCTGATAAAATCATAAATTGGGGTGTCGAGAATGATGCAATTCCACTCCGTGTTGAAAGAAGATTTAGCATGTTGGGCTTCATATGCTTTTCTCCTTGAATCGAAGTACTTCATCTCGTTATGCCCTCATTCTAGTTCATTCTTTGATTCCTCAAATTTCCACATAATCTTCGCAAAATAACAAAACGACTAATAAAACGGAATCTGTACGGTAGTAGTTGCTGTTTCAGATCTTGGTTAGAGTTTACATAAGGAGATGCGGTCGTGGTTACTAGAGATATAGCAGAAATTCAATGCAGGCAATACGAGCCTATTGCTATTGTAGGAGCTAATTGCAGATTTCCGGGTGCTGAAAAGGATGTGTGCTCAATTGATGAATTCAAGTCGTTTGTTGAGCGCGGAGAAGATGCTGTCAGGCCAGCGCCGAAAGAACGTTGGAATATCGATGCGTTCTACAGTACGGACGAAAACGCAAAGGGCCGTACTTATGTTAAAAACGGAGCATTTCTTCGTTGGGATTATCGAGACTTCGATGCGGCTTTGTTCGGGATTGCTCCGAAGGAAGCCGCGATAATGGATCCCCAGCAGAGACTGGTGCTGGAAGTCGCGCTTGAATGTCTCTACCGAGCCAAGGTGGATTTCGACAGTCTCCATGGGTCAAGAACGGGGGTCTTTATCGGCGGTTTTATGCTCGATCACATGGCGAACTCGTCTCATCCCATCGCCAGGGAAAGACTGGGGACCCATTCCGCGACCAGCGCAACTATGACGATGTTGTCCAACCGCCTTTCATATACACTCGGACTGCGCGGTCCAAGCCTTACCGTGGATACCGCCTGCTCATCATCCTTGGTTGCCACGCATCTGGCATGCCGCGCTCTTCAGAATCATGACGCGGATATGTGCCTGGTGGGTGGGGTCAATTTCATGTTACGCGCAGAAACACTAACAATGTTGTGCAAGGGGCAATTCCTTGCGCGTGACGGCCGATCAAAAAGTTTTGATGCGTCGGCGGACGGATATGGCCGAGGAGAGGGTTGTTGTATTCTTGCACTTAAGCGATTGAGCGATGCACATGCGGATAATGACGAAATCCTTTCAGTAATTATCGGTTCAGGCTGCAATCAGGATGGTGCGACGATGGGCATTACCGTACCCAGTGCCGAAGCGCAAACAATGTTAATGAACAAAGTGCTTGCAGAAGCCGGTATCTCCGCGAGAGATATCGATATGGTTGAAGCGCACGGAACTGGGACATCGGTAGGTGACCCTATTGAAGTTCGTGCCATACGAACCCTGCTGAAGCAGCATAAAGCTGATCAGGATATCGTTCTTACATCCGTGAAGGCCGGAGTGGGTCATCAAGAAGCAGCGGCCGGGGTGGCTGGATTGCTTAAAGCCAGCATTTGTGTGGCTACAAGAAAAGTGGGACCCCAAGCTTGGTTAGAGACGATAAACCCAGAGCTGAAGTTGGATGAATCACCTCTGAAAATCATCCAGGGCGAAGCTGTGGAGATTGGCCATACGGACAGGCCTACGGTCTCTGCGGTTAACTCATTCGGATATGGTGGAACAAATGCTCATGTAGTGGTGACCAGTCATGCGTAACTTAGAACAAATTGCCCTTGATACCCATGATTCTTACAATTTGAGTCCGAATCGAAGTATAGATCGAATTCCGATCGGAGCGCCAAGCGTAGAACGAGCCATTGAAACAGCGCGCAGCTTTGTGGACTTTTTTCAGGACACAATGGACGATTGCACCTATCGCGCTCAAATAGAGGCAGCTTGGCGCGCGGCACGTGGTCCACAACGCTGGATTTTGGCGGGTCGTACCGATGATGAACTCATGCTTGCACTTGAGGAGTTTGTATTTGAGAGCAAATGTGCCGCATCCGGTACGCGTCACGCCGATCCACGTAAGGTGTTTTTTGTATTCAGCGGCATGGGACCCCAATGGAGCGGTATGGGGCGAAATCTCGCTGAAAACCTTCCCAGATTCGCGGAACATATCGCAGCCATTGACAAAATATTCATTAAACAAACCGGCGAATCGATATGGCAGGAACTCCTCCGCAATGACGGCGCGGAAGTGCTGCCGACAGCGCTGGCGCAAATGGGGAATTTTCTGATCCAGGCAGCTCTATACCATCTATTGATAGATGAAGCGATACAGCCAGCGGCCGTGTTGGGACACAGTGCCGGAGAGGTTGCTGCCGCCTATGCGGCAGGTGTCTATACATTGGAAGATGCTGTTAAGATAGCCATTGTTCGAGGTAAGTTGCAAAGCGCTATGTCGGGTCGCGGATCGATGCTGGCCGTTGGTATGGGGCATGGGCAGGCTCTTGAGCTTATCGAAGATATTCCCGAAATCTCGATAGCAGCGGTCAATGACGATAATGCAGTGACGTTGGCGGGAAATACAAAAGAGATCGAGAAGCTAAGTGAGCACCTTACGCAAATGAAGGTGTTCTCGAAGATATTGCGTGTTGAGGTGCCTTACCATAGCCCGGTAATGGATGAAATATCCGGTTCGATTATATCGCAGCTATCGTTTCTTAAACCAGCTCTATCTGACGTGCCGCTCTATTCATCGGTACTGGGTGGGCATTGTAAAGGCGATGAGTGGGACGCGGGATATTGGGGTAGGAATATTCGTCAAACCGTTTTGTTTGCCGATAGTGTAAAGTCTGCATTGGAAGATGGTTATAATTGCTTTGTCGAAATTTCGCCACATCCCGTCCTTTCGCAAAGTCTGGATTCGCTATGTGCTGGCTACAGTGGTGTTTCAGTTCATCATTTGCTGTCGCGCCGCGCAGCAGAATATGATGTGTTTCTATCCAAAATCTGCGAATTGGCGATCGACGGAGTGGGTAGACCGCCACGGCGGAATTCAGCACCTTTAATCAGGCCGGTTTTCACTTCTCAGCAACTATGGGATGAAGACTCGGATGCAATGCATCAACGCCAAGGTGTTTTGGCCAAGGAAGGTGTGCGTCTGCTGGGGCGTCGAATCCCAGGTACGGCTGCGAACTATGATATTGAAATATCGATAACGGATTTTCCTTGGCTTGATGACCACAGTGTACAGGGGCTAGGTTCGATTATTCCTGCGACGTTGTGGGCGGAGTTCATGTCATTGGCGGTAACTGCCGGCGAAAACCGTCTCGTCCAGTTCGTCAACCTCACGATTATTCAGTCACTGCCTGTAACCGCGAGTTTGACGATTCTTAGGATAAAAGTGGAAAGTGGTGTTGTTAAATGTCTTTCGCGCGCTGTTGGTAAGTCCAGCGATTGGACACTGCACGCACTGGCGACAATCGCAACCAACAGTGAAAATCGAAATTCTTTATCGCTGAAGCCTGAACTGTCTGGTGAGAGATCAAAACCCGAAGGAACAAAAATCCAAAGCGATCAACTGTATGACGCGTTTCGTGTCAAGGGATTGGAATATGGGGGTCAGTTCAAAAATCTCTCAGATGTCATAATTGGAGAAAAACGGGAAGCATGGGCAAGTGTCCGGCTCGATGAGACGTTTATCGACGGTCTACGCGCGCCTTGGGTACTTGATGCCGGCTTACAGTTGTTGATTGCAGCGGCCAGGGATTGGGGGGAAGCGATGTATCTACCCCATCGGATAGGGCGGATATTCATGATATCGCCTGTATCTAAACCCGGAAATTATAAACTGCATGCCAGCATAAATCTCGCTACTGAATCGGAACTCATCGGGACTGTGTGTATATATGACTCTACAGGGTATCTGTCTGTAGAGTTTGAAGAAATAGTTTGTATCCGAAATATGAGTGATTCGGTTGAACTCTCAAACTATATCGATAGAAACAGCTATACTCTCCGGGATTTGAGTCCGGAAGATCTTTCTGAGTTCATGGACCTATACGTAGAAGAACAGGGGTCGGAGGAGAGCGAAACAAGTGACGCAAAAGACGAGAATACTTGTACAGAAGTAGATCAGGTTTTTGCGCAGATTGATGAATACTGGGTGTCGAGTAAGAATACTGAGCCGGAAACGCTTCCTAAACTTTTCGAGCGGCCTCAAATCACAATAAATGAGATTGAAGCAGGTAAAAAAGTCAATCTCATCTGGCTGCTGCCAAACCAAGAACTAAAATCGGATGTTTGGGAAACAGTTCAATTGATTCAAAAAGTCGTCAAGCTCGATCGTAAATACGTAACACTTACATTAATAGCTAATCCCGGGCAACATTGGGTGTTCGGATTGCGTCGTTCAGCCGCCAATTCCTATGGCTTCGAAATCAGAGCCATAATGCGGGATGATACTACTTCAGTGCCCATGTTGGAGGCCGCTGTCGGCCTGCTGTCGGAGCACGAAATGGTTTTTGAGAAAGATGAGCCTTTGTTCAAGCGCCTGGAAAAAGTAACTGGTCAAGATCTTCGACTATTGAATGGTGGCAGTACAGACGATCCTGAAGGTTATACGTTTAGCATCGATTTTTACAGAGGTCATTTACAGTCGATGGTTGCAGTGAAAGAGCCACTTGAGCGCCCCGGGATAGGTGAAATCTGTGTCAGGATTAATCATATTGGAGTAACCTGGAAAGATATCGGCAAGATTCTGGGTACCATAGGAACAGCTGTCGTTAACACCTATGGAGGGCACTATCCAGGCACCGCGGTTGCCGGTGTTGTACTCGAGGCAGGCCCGGATGCACCATTTTCTGCAGGTGAAAGAGTATTCGGAGCACTTAAGCGCTCTTTCAGAAAGCATGCGACGGTAACAGTAGAAGAGATGCAGGGGTTTAAGAAGATACCGGACCATATCACGGATGAGACAGTCGTGAGTCATGCCTTACCATGGTTGACTGCGCTTGCGGTATTTGATCGCTCCCTGCCCCAACCTGGCGAGAAGGTTTTCATCCAATCTGGAGCGGGGGCGGTAGGCTCTGTCATTCGCCACTATCTAAAGCAATTAGGCGCCAAAGTAGTCACAAGTGTTGGTACCGAGGAGAAGTTGACGCAGCTAATCGAGGATGACCCGGAAATAGAAGTCGTCCTGGCGCGTGCCAATGCAATACCGGATGCATTGATCGAGGCGGGGCATCGTAGGTTCGACTGGATCATTTCGACACTTGCTGGCCCGGCTTGTTCCGCACTGTTGTCGTTGATAGACAATCGAGGGCAATTCATCAATCTGGGCAAACCTTCCGCTATCGATGAATCATTCGCAATGCATGCATTCGATGGTAATAAGTCTTTTCAATTCATTGATGTCGATCAACTCATGGCCCGTACGCCTGGATGGCTCAGTAGAATGTTGGACGAATATATAAAAAAAATCGAACTGCCAGAAAATATATTGCCTGTTACAAAGTACCATGTCAGCGAGTTACCGCGCTTGCTTGGTGATTTGGCGCAGGGAGTGACTACTGGTTGCTTGGCAATAGAAATGGCTGGTGATTTTGGTGTTCCTTGCGTAAACGCCAGTTATAACAGAGTGCGCCGCGATGGGCAGTATCTTGTAACCGGTGGTTATGGCGCTGTAGGGCTGATATGCGCCCAGTGGTTAGTGAGTCGTGGTGCTCGCAACGTCGTTCTGAGCGGAAGCAGTGGTGAAACCAACGATGCTGCCAAGCGCACGATAGAAATGCTCAGGACAGGGGGTGTCAATATTGAAATCATCAAATCTGACACTACTGATCATGAGTCTGTACGAGAGTTAATCAGGCAGCTCAGAAATTCGAATGAAAGGATTCGAGGTGTTATCCATGCTGCGGGGCAGATAAGTGATGGTCCTTTCGATGATATAGACCAGGAACGCATAGAGCGCTCATTTGGGCCAAAGCTGGAAGGCGCAAACTATCTTATCTCAGCGCTGGACGAAGCCGAGCTGATGCCGGACCTTGATTTCATTATTATGACTTCCTCGATAAGTTCGGTTGTCGGATTGACAATACAGGGAACTTATGCTTCGGCCAACTCTGGCTTGGACGGGCTCACGGAGCAGTTACGACATAGGGGCATTCAGGCTTGCGCCATTCAACTTGGACCAGTAGCTCAAAGCGGTATGGCGGCTGAAGAGGCTGTTCAGCGATATTTTACGACTATAGGTTTGAAAGCCATACCACCGCGCCGATTGTTTGGCGTACTGGATCATGCGATATCAGCAACGGTTCCGCATTTTGTAATTGATGACGTTGATTGGGCAAGGAATGGTAGAGCGGAGCCGGCAAATACAACATCTTCCGTATTACGACATATTGTGCAAGCGGCAATGTCGAGATCGGGCACAAGTGAATTCACTAACCTGGAGAGACTTCGCCATGAGGAGCGCACAGAGCTGCTAAGCAACGCCCTTGCAAAAATAATCGCGAATGCGATTGGTGTGGATACTGACTATTTGTCAAAGGAGTCTAACTTTTCTTCGTTGGGAATAGATTCATTGACAATCATGGAAGTACAGGCAGCTGTCAATGAAATGTTGCAGCAAGAGCTACCGTTGACGAGTTTGTATACGCAGGATGGCACCATAGGTCAATTAGCGGAACATATTTCCGAGTATTTGGCAGAAAGCTTTGATGTCTCTGATGATAACCATGAATCTGCCGCACAATCGGACGTAGGTAAGGTGACATTATGAACATAGTTGAACAGGCCAAGAATGAACTGGCTCAACGCCTTTTGACAAAAAAAGCAGGAAAATTAAAAACCAACAAAAATCATATTCCAAGGGAAGAGGTATCGGTAGTCACATACAAACCTAAACATTTGGCGGATCATCCGGGTATTGCCGAGAGTCAGACACTATTGAAACTGGCCAAGCAGTATGGGATGGACATGGAAGGAGGAGGGTATTTCGTGCCCCAACGTAAACTGGGTAATGGGAGGGCTTTGACACAAGACGGCCGTGATATGGTGAATTTCAGTTCCTACGACTATTTGGGGCTGGGCGATGATATAGAAATTCGAGAAATGGCGATGGATGCTGTCACAACCTATGGAACTTCCCTGTCCGCAACTCGAACTGTAGGTGGCGAAATCGACTTATACAAAATATTGGAGTCGGAGATCGCTGATTTCGCAGGGACAGAGGCGGCGTTGCTTTTTGTTAGCGGATATCTGACGAATCTTGCTTTTTTGGGCTATGCTGTCGGTCAAACAGATCTCGTTATTCACGATGAGTTGTCTCATAACTCCATGATAAACGGCGTGCGACTTTCTTGGTCTAGACGCTTGTCATTTAAACATAACGATCCAGATCATCTCGAAGAGATGCTCAAAAAGCACCGCCACATGTCCGAAGTCTGCCTGGTAATGCTGGAGGGTGTCTATTCCATGGATGGCGACATCGCGCGTTTACCAGAGCTGCTGGATGTGGCTAGGCGTTATGAGTGCGATATATATATAGATGAAGCTCATTCATTCGGTGTCTTAGGGCAGACAGGGCGGGGGGTATTGGAACATTTCGATATACCTTATGGCAGGGATATTGTCTTGATGAATACGGTGTCGAAGGCATTGGCCAGTGTCGGAGGATATGTCGCTGGTGAAAAGCTGTTGCTTGATGCAGTGCGCTACCAGGCGTCAGGTGCCTCTCTCTATTGTGCGCCGATGCCGCCTGCTCAAACTGCTGCGGCATTAGGTTCGTTGAGAACATTGAAAAGGCGTCCGGAACTAGGGGGCATAGCGCGGCACAATACCAAGCTGTTTGCGGATGAACTGGTGAAGCATGGTCTCGATATAGGTTTGTCTTCCGGCACTGCTATTGTTCCTGTACTGACAGGTGGTTCTGTTAAGGCAATCAAGTTGTCATCTATGTTGAGGAGACGGAACATTATCGCATATGCCGTGTTTCATCCGGTTGTCCCGGATGGTATGTCGAGAGTGCGATTTTTTGTGAGTGCTGCTCATAAGGAAGAGGATCTACTGCATTCGGCAAAAGTAGTGGTCGAGTGCGCAAAGGCGCTGAATATCAAACGTATCTCCTGATTCAGGGGCTCTCTGTCAGAAAACAGATGTACTGAAGTAGTAACCTGTCATTAAGCAAAATGATGCTTTGCTCGATTGTGAAACCAGCTCATGTTCTTAGAGACTCGAGTGTTATTCCGTTATATGTCGAATCTGTTGGGATATGATATTTTCGCCATACTCGTTGCGCAAGACGAGGATATCGCGCATGACATTAATTTCGTTTGATGAAAATAGATGTTCAATGTGCGGTGCATGTGCCGAGGTGTGCCCGGAAAATGTGCTTGTGTTCATAAAGGAAGAAGGGCCATCGGTTGCCATCGAGAATGGGTGTATCCGGTGTGGACATTGTGTTGCAGTTTGTTCCACGGGCGCAGTATACCACCATCGGATGTCAATGGAGGGTTTTGAATCCATTGGCCGGACCATAGTGACCCCCAAGGCGATGGCTCGACTTTTAAAATCGAAAAGATCCATCAGAAACTTTTCCAACAGACAGATTCCACACCAGCTGATTGATGAACTGATCGATGTCTCTGCGAAATCAGCCAGCGACAACAATAGTCAGGCTCGAGGATTTACGGTAATGATCGAGCGTGATCGGATTGCGAACCTGGAAGAGGCAATCGTCAACTACTATAAGCGTTTGCTGTTCTGGCTCAAGCCAAGTGTCAGGCGTTTCCTGGTGCTTTTTATGCCTAGGTCGATCCGTGGGCTCGAGTGGAGCTTGGCCGACCTGCAGAATATGGTGCGGCAATGGGATGATGGCGCCAGGCCTGTTTTTCGTGACGCCCCTTGTGTGATCTTCATCCATGGCCCCAAAAACAATCTCATGTCGAAAGATAACTGTTTAGTTGCACAGCAATACCTTATGCTCCTCGCTCAGTGCCATGGCCTCGGGAGTTGTATGATTGGATATGCAACCGGCGCCCCCGATGTGCTAAAGGCACATCTATCGCTACCCGATGAGCATGAAGTCTATGCTGCAACCACACTTGGTTATTCTAAGTTTCGCTATCGCAAGACGGTAGATCGACCCAAGCCGAATGTAGAGGTTTGCTGACTCAGCGCCAAAAATGACAAAATCGATTATGGCAATAGTGTTTAACCGATGTCATCCAGTGAAATGCAAACGGCAATTTGGCAAGTACCTTAGAATATTCGACAATAATCAAGCGCTACTTTACCAGGCGCCGGGATCCGCCGTACCCCGATATCTCGCACAAGCAGACCAGTAAGTACTGTTGGTATGTGTTCATTAAGTTCGCAGATATTTTTGAGCTATTGTAAAAGCGTGATGCGCTTCAGTTCCTCAATACTACATCTCTTTATTATTTCCTGCTCATGTGTTAATAATCGCCTTCCGACAACAGAATTGAAGACAAAGGAATATGAATAGAATATTTATCACTTCACTGCTTGCCCTACTGCTTGCCAGCCCATACGCTTACGCCGAAGAAACGGCGCTGACTGTAGAGAAACTCAATGCTACCATGCAGTCATTGCAGGGTAAGCAGGTGAAGATCACCGGTGAGGTGGTGAAGGTGAATGAGGCTATCATGAACCGCAATTTCATTCACATTGATGATGGTACCGGTAAGGTGATCGTTACATCACCCACAGATAGCGCAAAAGTGGGAGACAAGGTATCCGCGGTTGGCACGGTTGATCTCAATATCGACTTCGGCATGGGCTACAAATACGACATATTGATTCAACAGGCCACTGTTACCAAGCAGTAATAAAGGTTCTGTTAGCACTGATCCAAACGGCTCTGCTGGGACTATTTATCAGCCCAGCATGCTGCCCGGCAGGAATCAACCAGAGACTTGGAGATTCTGTAGCAAAAAGTTACCTGAGATATGGAATTAAAAAAGATGCTGTTGCTGCCAGTGCAAACCCACCACCTACGAATATAATTTGGAATAATCGCGTTTTTTCTACCCATTACAATAATCCATTATGACATTGAGGTTCCCAAGGGGAATGGATTACTGGAACGTTACCAGGGAATTTCGAACAATCAAGACATCTACCTAAGTAGAAACGTCTGGCTGATTCGAGTTAGGTTCAATCCATCGCTCTCTATGAGTGGCAGGGATGTGAAATCCGTGAATGATAAAACGCGATTGTTCAATTGTCGGCTGCATTGGTTTTCGACATAAGCAGGCGGGTATGTCAAATGCCCTGGGGAGTCGGGCAAATGCCTCGATTTAGTTGATGAACACCCAATGCTTTCACTTACTTTACCCTCAAATACAACAAGTTAACTGCCTGGACTGATGTTTGCTTCGTGATGCCGGTTTAAATAACGACAACATGAGGTGAATACAATGCGACTTAGCGCTTTGACCATGGCGGTCGGCTCCGTGCTGACATCGGCCTGCCTGCTTGCCGATGAGAATGCGGAACGACTCGGGGGTATCTATGTGGAAGGTGCAATCGGGACACCGCCCGCTGTGAAAGGAGTACCAACCAACGGCGCAGCACAGGGACTGCCGGCGGACGGCGGTGATTTTCTGCGTGATGTGAATGGTGTCTCCGGCATCCGTATGGGGGGGCATGGCATTGATCCGGTGATCCGAGGTCAGAGCCAGACACGACTCAATATTCTCCTCGACGGGGCGTACATCCACGGTGGTTGTCCGAATCGCATGGATCCTCCTACCGCCTATTCAGCCATGGAGAGCTATGACAGCGTAACCGTAATCAAAGGCAGTCAGTCGGTGATCTATGGGGGCGGTGGCAGTGGCGGCACGGTGCTGTTCGAACGCAAAGCACCTGAATTCGAAGAGGCCAAGGGATATCGAGGGCAGGTCGATGCGGGCTATGTGGGCAATTCCAAGACCAAGGAGCTTTCCGCCGATATCGCCGCGGGTTCGGATGCGGGTTACCTGCGTGGCGTGATTGGCTTCAAGGATGCGGATAACTATGAGGATGGCGATGGCAACGAGGTGCGTTCCGCCTACGAGAACCGCAGCGGCAATCTGATTCTGGGGTACACGCCGGATCAGTCCAGACGTCTGGAGCTCAACCTGGAGGCGACCCGGGAGGACGATGTGCTGTACGCAGGCGCGGGTATGGATTCGCCCAAGAGCGATGCCGACAATGTACGATTCAAATATGAGCAGGAGAGTCATCTGGGGCCCTTCAGCGGTATCAATGCCGAGATCTACTCGAGCCAGGTGGATCATTTGATGGACAACTACTCTCTCAGAGAGCTGACGGCGCCGATGCGCATGCGTGTGCCGACAACCTCGGATACCACGGGAGGACGGTTATACGGCGATCTGGCAGTGGGTAACAACAGCCTCACCGTCGGTTTCGATTATCAGAAAAACGAACGCGATGCGGACCGTTTTTCCGGCATGCCCACGATGGAGCCGGCGACTCTGCAGTCGATTATGTGGCCAGGGGCCGAGTTGGAGCAGACTGGTCTCTTCGCGGAATTCGATATGCCGGTCGGGACCGATAACGGTCTCAAGCTCGGACTGCGCTATGATCGCGTCGATGCTTCGATATCGAGGGGGGATGAAAAGCCCGGTCTGGTGCCGAGTCCAACGCCGAACAACCTCTATGCCGCTTACTATGCCGATACGTCCGACAGCAAGACAGAGAACAACGTGGGCGGTTTCCTGCGCTACGAGCACAAGCTGGGGGAGGGGACGATGTTCGCCGGTTTCAGCCGCAGCATCAGGACAGCGGATGCCACGGAACGCTATCTGGCGAGTTTCATGCGTAACATGACCACCGGCATGGACGCCAGCTGGGTTGGAAATCCAGAGCTGGACCCGGAGCAGCACCACCAGTTGGAGGTCGGATACTCCTGGCAAAAGGCTGGGTTGGACAGTGATGTCACCCTCTACTACAACGATGTTTCGGACTATATTCTGTTGGACAAGGCACGAGGTCAGGATGGCATTCTGATTGCAAATGGAACCGCGACCATCTATCGCAACGTGGATGCGCAGTTCTATGGTATCGAATGGCAGGCGGGTTATCGGCTGTCGAATGCGCTGAGGACCAGCGCCAGCCTGGCCTATGTCAAGGCAGAGAATACCACTGACGAGCGTCCCATAGCGCAAATAGCCCCGCTCGAGGCGAGCATAGGGCTGGATTACGAAAGTGGCGACCTGGCCCTGGGTTGTGCTTTGAAGGCGAATGCCAGGCAGACACGAGCCGATCTGGACGATGGCAGTGGCCAGGATGTACAGGAGACACCCGGCTGGGGGATCATGGATCTGTATGGAAGCTACAGGATCGCGGCAAACGGCTCCATTCGTTTCGGTATCGACAACCTGTTGGATAGAAGCTACGCCTATCATGTGAACAGAGCCAACGTCGATCCCTTTAATCCGGAGGCGATTCAGGTAAATGAGCCTGGCCGTGAGATCTGGGTAAAGGGCACATGGGAATTCTGATTATCCCTATCTCCCTGGCCCTGCTCGACATTCCGGCGCATGCCGGAATCCAGTAACTCGTTGAAATCCCTAGATCCCGGCATTCGCCGGGTTAATAGTGTCCGTCCACAAACCCTCAGGCACTGGAGTGAGAAAGATACTCGCTGCGTCAATACACCACAGGTCACATCATGGGCCAACCCATATGACTTTTGCGACACCCTCCGCGGAGAAAGGGAATGTATGGATTAAAATTCATAACCAAGTCGGTTCGCTGATTCAATGGCTGAACAAAGTGGGTGATCAGGTTTTTTTTCAGATCCATTTTATCGCGTTGGCGTTTTAAAGTAGTCTCTACAGTTGATCTTCTTTTAAAACAGGATAAGCGATGAACCCATTGCCCGTGGTTGGCGTCACACGACCGAGTTTTCTGATTCTCACGCCCATCTGTATCTCGCTTGGACTGGCCAGTGTCCTGTTGAGTGGTCATGCTGTGGCCTGGGATCTGTTCACAGTCGTCCTGTTGGGGGCGCTGATGGCCCATGTCAGTGTAAATGCCCTCAACGAATACACCGATTATCAAACAGGGCTCGATTTCAAAACGGATCGCACCCCGTTCAGCGGCGGCAGCGGTACCTTGGTGATACAGCCCAGACTCGCACCCTATGCGCTGGGAATAGGTGTGGTCTCACTGTTGATAACTCTGGTCTGCGGCTTCTACCTATTGCAGCAAGTGGGCTGGGGGCTTTTGCCTATCGGTGTCATAGGGGTGTTGATCATTGTGACCTACACCAGCTGGATCAACCGGCACCGGCTGCTGGTACTGATCACCCCCGGCCTTGGCTTCGGGCCTCTGATGGTGGTCGGTACCCACTATGCCTTGACGGCAGAATACAGTACCACGGCCCTGCAGCTCTCCATGATCCCCTTCTTTCTCGTCAACAACCTGTTGCTACTCAATCAAATACCGGATGTGGAGGCTGACCGCAGCGTGGGTCGTGACAACTACGCCATCGCCTGGAGTACGCAGAAGAGTGCCTGGCTGTTCCTGGTATTCTGTCTCCTGGCATATCTGATCATCGTTGTCGGCGTGTTGCTGGGCAGTCTGCCGCCGACGTCGCTGCTTGGTTTACTGACCGCAGGAATCGCCTATCAGACCTATAGCGGTGTCGGCGATTTCAAAGGCGATCTACAGCAGCTCATCCCCTACCTGGGCAAGAATGTTTTACTTACCCTGGCGACACCCTTTCTGGTCTTTCTCGGCATATTGGCCGGATTTATCTGGTGATCTTGTGTAGCGAATCACTATGGCGGAATCGATAATTGGTATCCCCGAATAAGAATAATCGACTTTTATGGTCGATTCTCGGCTTGCTGTTTGCCGCAATCTGCGTCGCCGCGCTTTACAAGACCTGGCCTCTTCTGTTTCCCAAAGTGGCGCTAAAAGCCGCTGTCGACCCAGCTTGCGACCTGCGTGCAGGAGCCTGTACGAGCCGCTTGACAACTGGTGGCAGTGTCAGTTTCTCGATACGACCGAGAGAGATTCCGGTGGTGGCGCCATTGCAGCTAGCAGTGAGGTTACAAGATATTCAGGCAAACAGGGTTGAGGTCGATTTCAGCGGCGTTGAGATGAATATGGGGTTCAATCGGGTCGAGTTGAACAGGGACGCGGACGGCCTGTTCAGCGGCAAGGCGATGCTACCCGTGTGTGTCTGGGACGCCATGGAGTGGGAGGCTCAGGTACTGATCCACACCCGGGACGGCCTGGTCTCGGTACCGTTTCGCTTCGTAACCGTTCGACCGGGCTTAAACTGACCTGTTTACCTGTCATCCTGAGCCATCTACCACGCCAAGCTTCATTTGCGGTATCTACTCACCTCGTGGTGGTAGCATCCCGCGCCGGGCGCCGCATGGGTAGCGCAAACACGAACCCCTCCCTGGGTGCTTGATGTCCGCGTCCCTCCCTGCGGATAACAGTTTCTGCTACCCATACGACGCCCAGCGCTCAGTTCGGTTGTTTTATCGTCCAAGTAGCTACCATTTGCGAAGATTTGCGGTGATTGGTACTCATTTGCGGTTTGGTATTTTATAAAGCGCACTGACGATGAGGCAGGGTAGCTGAGTATGGCGGGCTGTCAGGAAAAAATTAAATTCAACTATAAAACAGCAAGTTAGCTGTTTTGTGAAATAAGCCTATCTGTCAATTGCCCTCCTCCTGTGGTAAATACTTGCACTCTTTGTGGAAATAGATATCCACATTTGGGCAGAAATTCAGAAGAAAATCACATTTATAATCATGGAGGTTATTAACCATGGCCTATAAAAATCGCCTGCATCGGAGTGAACTGGCAGTACCAGGCAGCAATAAGCGAATGTTGGAAAAGGCACCACATGCGGGTGCTGATTTGGTTTTTCTCGATCTGGAAGACGCGGTTGCTGTCTCAGACAAGGAACAGGCGCGGCAGAATGTCATTCACGCGCTCAACCATTACGACTGGTCGAATTGTTCCGTTTCTATAAGAATCAATGGTTTGGATACTCATTTTTGTTATCGGGACATCGTCGATGTCGTCGAACAGGCTGGTGACAAACTGGATACCATACTGGTGCCGAAGGTCGGACAACCCTCCGATCTGCAGTTTGTCGCCCTGTTGCTGGAGCAGATCGAGGCGGCAAAGGGCATAAAGCCCATCAATATGCATGCGCTGATCGAGACTGCGCTTGGTATGGCGAATGTGGAGGCGATAGCGCAAAGCTGTCCCGATCGCCTCGAGGCGCTGGTGTTCGGTGTCGCCGACTACGCCGCCTCGACCCAGGCGAGGACCGTCAGCATGGGTGGGGTCAATCCCGAGTATCTTGTCCTCGATAATCCCGATGAGCACGGAGAGCGCAAGGCTTATCTCGGTAATCAGTGGCACTTCGCCATGTCGCGCATGATCGTTGCCTGCCGTGCCTACGGCCTCAGACCCATCGACGGCCCCTTTGGCGATTTCAACGATCCCGAGGGTTATCTTGCGGTGGCCAAGGCGTTCGCCGCGCTGGGAGGCGAGGGCAAGTGGGCGATTCACCCCTCACAGGTGGCACTTGCCAATCAGGTCTTCACCCCCGGTGAAGAGGAGGTGGAGCGGGCCAGAAACATCGTCGATGCAATGGAGAAGGCCGCCGCCGAAGGCCTGGGAGCGGTCAGTCTCAACGGCCGTATGATCGATGCCGCTTCGATACGCCAGGCCCAGGTCGTGCTCGAGAAAATGGAGCAGATCGAACGCCTGGCCGGCAGCAGGGAGGCTGTGGCATGAATATCCATGAGTATCAGACAAAAGAGCTGTTTCGCAGCTACAGGATTCCTGCCCCCGAAGGGGGCATGGCCCATTCGACCAAGCAGGCGGTCTCGGTGGCGGAACAGCTGGGTGGCGACGGCTGGGTGATAAAGGCGCAGATACACGCGGGCGGCCGGGGCAAGGCCGGGGGGGTCAAGCTGGCGAATACCCTGGAGGAGGTGCGCGAGCACGCCGAGAACCTGATAGGCAAGCGCCTGATCACCAAGCAGACAGGCGAGGCCGGGCGCCTGGTCAACCGGGTACTGGTCGAGGAGATGCGTCAGATCGAAAAGGAGTACTACCTGGGCATTGTCATCGATCGCGGCACCCAGCGCATCACCCTGATCGCTTCCGCTTCGGGAGGCATGGAGATCGAGGAGGTGGCCGAGGTGTCACCGCAAAGTATCGTGCGTGAGATAGTCGACCCGGCCGTGGGCCTGCAGGATTTTCAATGCCGCAAAGTGGCCGCCGGGATCGGCATAAGCGGTAAGCAGATGAACAAAGTGGGCCGCATTATGAAGAGCCTCTATCGCTGCTTTCGCGACAAGGATGCCCTGATGGTCGAGATCAATCCGCTGGTTTCGACCACGGATGGGGAGTTTCTGGCCCTGGATGCGAAGATGTCCTTCGATGGAAATGCCCTTTTCAGGCAGCCGGAAATCGCCGATCTGCGTGATTTTGACGAGGAGGATCCGAAAGAGGTCGAGGCTTCGGGACACGACCTCAACTATATCGCCCTCGACGGCAGTGTCGGTTGCATCGTCAATGGCGCCGGCCTTGCGATGGCGACCATGGATGCCATCAGTCTCTATGGCGGCAGGCCGGCCAATTTTCTCGATGTGGGTGGCGGCGCTTCGCCGGAGAAGATCGCCAACGCCTTCCGTATCGTTCTCGAGGACCCCAATGTCAAAGTGGTGATGCTGAATATCTATGCCGGTATCAACCGCTGCGACTGGATCGCCGAGGGGATTGTCAAGGCGATGTCGGAACTCAAGGTCGAGGTGCCGGTCGTGGTGCGATTGGCGGGAACCAATCTCGAAGCGGGCAGGGAGATCCTGGAGAGATCCGGGCTCGACTACATTCATGCCGAGCGTCTCAGTGACGCAGCGGAAAAATCGGTACAGGCGATCAGTGAGGTGGTGGCATGAGTATCCTCGTGGACAAGAATTCAAGGGTCATTTTTCAGGGCTTTACCGGGCAGCACGCCACCTTTCACGCCGAAGAGGCGATCCGCATGGGGACCCAGGTGGTGGGTGGTGTCACACCGGGAAAAGGCGGCCAGACCCATATCGACAGACCGGTTTTCGACACGGTGAAGGACGCGGTGATACAGGCCGGCGCCGATGTCAGCGTGGTCTTCGTGCCGCCGCCGTTCAGTTCCGATGCCATCATGGAGGCGATAGAAGGGGGAATCAAGGTGATCGTGGTGATCACGGACGGCGTGCCGGTAGGGGATATGGTCAGGGTGAAACGCTACCTGATCGGTCACGACGCCATCATCATCGGCCCCAACACGGCGGGTGTCATAACCCCGGGAGAGTGCAAGGTCGGGATCATGCCGGCGCATATCTATCCGAAGGGGCGTATCGGTATCGTTTCCCGCTCCGGCACCCTGAACTATGAGGCGGTGGAGCAGATGAGCGAGTTGGGCCTGGGAGTATCGACCAGCGTCAGTATCGGTGGTGATCCGGTAAACGGCTGCGATTTCGTCACCCTGCTGAAAAAGTTCGCCGATGATGACGAGACCGAGGCGGTATTGATGATCGGAGAGATTGGAGGTGCCCAGGAGGTCGAGGCGGCCACTTGGGCGAGAGATAACTTGAATAAACCGCTGATCAGTTTTATCGCCGGTGCCACCGCGCCGCCGGGACGCAGAATGGGGCACGCGGGGGCGATCATCTCCGGCGAGTCTGACACCGCCCAGGCCAAGATGCAGCGCCTGGCGGAACTCGGAGTCAGCGTGGTGCAGAACGCAGCGGAGATCGGCAGCACGGTGCGCGACAATTTGATCAGTTGATCGATGAATGTGTCTCGTAGGGGGGAGTGGCGCGAAATGACGCCGAAGGTCAAGTCTGTCGATCCCATGCCGGCAGTGGTGAGGGACCGGCCCGGCTTGCCCATTTCCCCTTGTAATTGTCCTCCAATAGGAGGAACATGCCCCAGTCTGACCACTGGAATAGGTTCCGTGTGATGAAAAGGCTTTTGATACTGAACAGCAAGGGAGGCTGTGGAAAAACTACGATAGCGACAAATCTGGCTGGGTTGTATGCCGCTTCCGGGAAGTCGACAACCCTGTTTGATTACGACCCTCAAGGGTCCAGCCAGCGCTGGCTGGAATTGCGACCGGACCATTTCCCAAAAATCCACGGTGTTTTTGCTGCCAGGACGGCACAAGGCGGTGTTACCCGCTCCTTTGCGCTGCGAGTGCCCAGTGATACCCAACGTATCATTGTGGATACGCCTGCGTCGATGAAACGTCTCGAAATGATGGAGATGCTGAGAACGGCCACAGCGGTCGTGGTACCGGTTCTGCCATCCGGGATCGACTGTCATGTAACCCTGGATTTTCTAAAGCAACTGAATGACTTATGTCGTCAGATGGGGCTTGATCTCCCGCTTGGGATCGTTGCCAACAGAGTCCGTGTCAATACACGTTCGTTCAAGAAGCTCAAGGAGACGCTGGATGATCTGGACGTGCCCCTGGTCGCCTTTCTCAGGGAGTCGCAGAATTATGTCTATGCCGCCGAATCGGGGTGTGCAGCCACCGAATTGAAACAACACGAGTACAAAAGGGACAACCAGCAGTGGTCGATATTGATCAACTGGCTGGAGACGGGACGCATGACATCCTCCATACCACCGGCGAACAAAGAGATACTGCGCTATCTCGACCTGAGGTAATCAGGTAAGCCAAACCCCTGTCTATCCGTTAAGACGTTTGTATTTTATGCGATGCGGTTGATCGGCCTCGGTTCCGAGACGACGTTTGCGGTCGGCTTCGTAGTCTGCATAGTTGCCCTCGAACCAGACCACGCCTGATTCCCCCTCGAAGGCGAGTATGTGGGTGGCGATGCGATCGAGAAACCACCGGTCATGGCTGATGATTACCGCGCAACCGGGGAAGGAGAGCAATGCCTCCTCGAGAGCGCGCAGTGTTTCTACATCAAGATCGTTGGTCGGTTCGTCGAGCAGCAGCAGGTTGCCGCCGCTTTTCAGCAGTTTGGCCAGATGTACCCGGTTGCGTTCGCCCCCGGAGAGGTCGCCGACCCGTTTCTGCTGGTCCGATCCCCTGAAATTGAATCGGCTGACATAGGCACGCGACGGCACCTGATAGCGGTCGACAGTGATGATGTCCTGGCCGTCGGAGATTTCCTCCCATACGGTCTTACTCGCATCCAGGGCATCACGGCTCTGGTCCACATAGGCGATTTTCACACTCTCACCGATTTGCAGTTCACCGGCGTCGGGTTTCTCCTGGCCGTTTATTATGCGGAAAAGCGTGGTCTTACCCGCGCCGTTGGGGCCGATGATGCCGACGATTCCACCTTTCGGCAGGTTGAAACCGAGGTCATCGTAGAGCAGCCTGTCACCAAAGGATTTTTTCAGGCCGGCCGCTTCGATAACCAGGTCTCCCAGTCTGGGTCCCGGCGGGATATAGAGCTCATTGGTTTCGTTACGTTTCTGAAACTCCTGAGACTGAAGCTCCTCGAATCGCTGCAGGCGCGCCTTGCTCTTGGCGTGGCGTCCCTTCGGATTGGAGCGAACCCACTCCAATTCCGCCTTCATGCTCTTGATATGGGCTGCCTCCTCACGGGATTCCTGTTCAAGTCGTTGCTCTTTCTGTTCCAGCCAGGACGAATAGTTACCCTCCCATGGAATACCGTAGCCGCGGTCGAGTTCGAGTATCCAGCCGGCGACATTATCGAGAAAATAGCGGTCATGGGTTACAGCCACCACCGTTCCGGTGTACTCGTGCAGAAAGCGCTCCAGCCAGGCCACGGATTGCGCATCGAGATGGTTGGTGGGCTCGTCGAGGAGCAGCATATCGGGTTTTTCCAGCAGCAGCCGGCACAGGGCGACACGGCGTCTCTCGCCGCCGGAGAGGGTGCTGACAGCGGCGTCCCATGGGGGCAGGCGCAGGGCGTCGGCGGCTATTTCCAGCTGGCGCTCGATATTGTGTCCATCGGTGGCCTGGATGATGTTTTCGAGTGCCGCCTGCTCTTTCGCCAGGGCGTCGAAATCGGCATCGGGTTCGGCATAGGCGGCATAGACCTCATCGAGTCGGGCCAGGGCCTGCTTGACCTCGGCCAGCGCGGCTTCCACGTTGCCGCGTACGTCGGTGGTCTCATCGAGCTGAGGTTCCTGGGGAAGATAGCCGACCCGAATCCCGGTCTGTGGCCGGGCCTCGCCCTCGATGTCGGTATCCACTCCGGCCATGATGCGTAACAGGGTCGACTTACCGGCACCGTTCAGGCCGAGTACACCGATCTTGGCCCCGGGAAAAAAGGAGAGCGAGATGTCGCGCAATATCTGCTTCTTGGGTGGGACGACTTTTCCCACCCTGTTCATCGTATAAATGTACTGGGCCATGGATAGTTAAGCAATCGTTGGTTGGGATGGCGCCTGGCGGCCGATAAAACCACACATCGTATCACGGGACTGTAGAATCCGATAGACCGCGGCGAGCTGGGAAATAAATAACTGGAGAACTTGATATACAACGTAGGTGAATTACACTTATTACTGTCTCCAGTGTAAATATGGCCTATGCATGCAGGCCATGGAGCGTTGAGCTGACGCTGCAGCCTGGCATGTAGTTCGACTGGAGATGGTGTCGGTCATAATGCCGGCCGCGTGATGCGGTGTCGGGCATGGTGTATATGACCTACTTGGGTATCTTGTAAACTTGTGATAGAGGAGACTAGGTATTCAATTCAGATGGAGCCGCTTGATTCTGGAATCACCAGTCGGGCTCAAGCATACGCATTGAAAGAGTGTGAGCGATCATAGAGACGTCACAATTTAATATGGATGCCGCGTATCGGAGCAGGGGTGGTGGATTCGAAGGACAGGGCCCCGTACATCATCAATAGAGCCAACGAAACCCCGCACATGCGGGGTTTCTTACTTTAGGTTGATCTTATCAATTTCAACAGCTCGGCCTCGGGTACCGGGTGAGAGTAGAAGAATCCCTGTGCCAAGCCGCAGCCGGCACTGCTGAGATGATCGATCTGGGTCTGGTTTTCCACCCCTTCGGCGATCAGTACCAGGTTGAGCCCTTTCGCCATGGTGATGATGGCATTGATAATGGAGTTGTCTCCGGATGTTTTGATGCTATGAACGAATGAGCGATCGATTTTCAAAGTGTTGATCGGCAGGGTCTGCAGATATCCCAATGATGAGTAGCCGGTACCAAAATCATCGATAGCGATACGTATGCCTTTATGGGAGAGCCGGGTCAATGCATCGACCGCTTTCTCCATATCCTGCATGATGGCATGCTCGGTGATTTCCAGTTCCAGGATGTTGTTTGGTAATTCGTGACGTTTAATGATTTTCAGCGCCTTTGCCACAAACTGATCCATCTCCAGTTGCTGCATCGAGATGTTGACCGAGAGGCTAAATGAGATATCTTCCTGATCCATCCAGCGCTTGATATCCATACATGCTTTTCTCAGCACCCATTCCCCGAGGGGTATGATGAGACCGGATTCTTCAGCGACGCTGATGAACTCGTTTGGTTGGATCGTACCCTTTTCAGGATGCTGCCAGCGGACCAGGGCTTCAACGCCTCGTATCTGCCCGTTGCTGATATTGAATTGAGGTTGATAATAGAGACACAACTCGTCGGTGGAGATCGCCTTGCGTAAACCATTCTCGATATCCAGAGTTTGAGAGAAGTGAGTCTTCATCTTCTCCGAGTAGAACGCATAGCCGTTCTTGCCAGCGTTCTTTACTTTGTACATCGCGATATCGGCACTCTTGATCAACATATCCTTGGTGTCGCCATCACTGGGGTAGATCGATATGCCGATACTGAAGCTGATGAAAATCTCTTCGTTTTTTATGATGAAAGGCTCTGCCGTCAGTCGCAGTATCTTTTCCGCCAGATTCCGTGCATCCTGTATGTCGTTGATTTCGGGCACCAGAAGATTGAATTCATCACCACCGACGCGGGCCAGAGTGTCAGCTTCGCGTAGTTCATTTCGCAGTCGTTGACCCACCAGTTTCAACAACTCATCGCCGACGTAGTGACCGAGCGAGTCATTGATGATCTTGAAGCGGTCCATATCCAGATACATCACCGCCAGCTTCTTGCCGGAGCGCTTTGAATGAGCCATAGCCATGTTGAGACGGTCGCGGAACAGGCTGCGGTTTGGCAGATTTGTCAGCAGGTCGTGGTAAAGCTGGTATTTTATGAGTTCTTCCGCCTGCTTTCTTTCGGAGATATCCCGGGCCACACCGTAGGTACCGATGAATGATCTGGTTCTGTCCTCATTGGTTGTGTAGATGCCGATCGAACTCAACTCGATGGGGATCGCCCGTCCTTGCAGAAAGTGGGTTGTGTTGTTGTTCTTACTGCATAATTTGAGTTCCGTACTGCGGGTGGCGCGGTCCCCTGTGCGCCGCTCATTGAAGGTGAATTGAGCCCTTTCCATATCATCGATGTGGATGAGTTTGCTGAAGTGCTCACCGATAATCTCGCTCTGATCGTAACCCAGCATCGATTTTACGCGTTCATTGATGAAAGCGAACTTTCCTTCCTGGTCGAGCAGGTAGATCATGTCAGGCGAATTGTTGACGATGAACTTGTGAAGGGATTCTGACTCCTGCAGTCGCAGGTGTATGGAATGGTTCTCGGCCTTCAATTGACGCCGTTCAAGCACGTTGGAGACAGAGCGCAACAGCTCGTCCGGAGTATAGGGTTTACGCAGAAAGTCTTGTGCCCCCTTGCGCAGTGCAGAGGTTGCATGATCAAAAGTGGTTTCACCGCTGACGATGATGATGTCGCAACTCATGCCATGGTTGTCGATATGCTCCATAACCTTGTAACCATGTTGGCCTGGCATGTTGAGATCGAGCAGTATCAGGTCAAAACTTCTGGTGTTGAGCAGTTCGATAGCTTCGCTGCCGTTCTCAGCGAGTGTCGTTTCGTAACCTGAGAAGCGCAGTACCTCTTTCAGGCTGGCGCGTGCCCTCGGCTCGTCGTCAGCTATCAGGATACGTGCTTTGAAGTTGCTGACAGGACGTTTTATCCTGAATGTATTCGGCAGCGATTCGAAGTTGCCTTCGATGCCTCGCCAGTGTGTCGGATAGTAGGGGTGCATGCTTGACTCCTTTGCTATCCCGTCCTGGGAAGATATAGCTGAAATCGCGTACCCGTCCCGCTGTTCGATGTACAGTTGATGGAGCCGGAGAGTTCGTCAACGAGGTTTTTTACAATCGTGAGCCCCAAGCCGGAGTGGGAGCTGTCTTTGGTCGATGTCACTGGTTTGAATAGCTGATCCATTATCTCTTTGCCGATGCCCGGGCCGTTGTCGGTAACTTGAATTTCGACATGCTGCTTTCCATTTATATAGGCATTGGCCCGGGTTGCAATACCTAGTTTCCCCCCTTTTGGCATGGCCTCGACTGCATTTTTGACCAGGTTGGTCAAAATCTGCTTGAGATGGCCGCGTTGAGTGACGAGCTGTGGCAGATTCGAGTCGAGGTCGAGTTCCGCGGTGATGCCGCGGATGGCAAAAAGGGAGGATTGAAACAACTTGAACAGGTCCTCTATCAGCCGGTTTATATCGACCTTCTTCTCTTGCTGATCGAGTTCATCGGGAATGTCACGAATACGCAGTATAATCTTGCCGACTCTGGTAATTTCCTCCTTGATTATATCGAGCTCCTGCATGACCTGATGCTCTTCACCGAGCTTCATGCCGAGGATGTGAAGGTAGTTGTTGATGATGCCAAGCGGATTGTTGGCCTCATGCACGATCTTTCTTGCTTCGAGATGGAAGGCGGCTCGCTCATCCTCGATCATTTGTTGCTGATGGATCAGCATGTTTCGCTGCCGCTGGAGTATTTCTGCTGCCTCCCGGGCAAACAGGGCAAGCAGATCGGTCTGTGCGCTCAGTACCTCCCATTGCTCCTGATCGATGCCGACAGCGATCAATCCGAGCTGGGATTGATGGGAGCTCAAAGGCAGGTAGAGCAGCCCCTCTTGTTTGAGAAAACGTGTCAATTGCCGGTCGACGGCACTGGTCCGGGGTAAGACCTCTGCGTCGAGTGAATAGGCGATTCTCTGATGCTTGAAGGCGGTGGCGGCCAGGCTACGGTCGCTCTGCACGGATATCCTGATCTCATCCAGCAGGCTATTATCCCGGGGCGTGGGACTGAATGGACACAAGCTCTCGCCACCCTCGTCAGTCAGGAGATAACAGGTCCGATGAATGCCGAACAGCAGGTCGAGATCACGCTGAATCTGCTGCAGGGTGGCCTGCATGTCGGGTGTTTCCGGCATTGGTTCCAGAGCGCCACCGAACAGGGCCGCCTGCTTGATACGTTGTGCCAGTGCCTGCTGGTTGATCTGCGCTTGATCCTCTGCATCTTCCGAAGGCAGGGCGATACTCAGACTCTGTGCCACGCTGGCGGCATTCTCTTTGGAATTTTGCGCCAGCTCTTCGACAATCGGCTGATTCAGTCCGAATAGTGCATCGGCGCGCTCCAAGGTCCGGTTATCCGGTTTGTCCGCCGCTTCGGCGAGATGACTGGCGAGATTCACCAGTTTCACCAATGGTGAACAGTCGAGTATGTTTTCTGCCGGTTCACGTTGATAGAGCAGTGCATCGGCGAGAAATGAATTCAGACCCCAACTCTCGATCATATGAGCCCCGACCTGGGGTGCAGAACAGTCGAATTCTCTTGTTTCCGCCTCGATAAGTGACTCTCCAGCCAGATCTTGTTCAATCAGGGTGTTGTATTCGTCGGAAAAGGTCTGGAGCAAAGCAAGCTGCCCCAGGCGATGCAGAAGTCCGGCCAGGTAGGCCTCATCGGGGGATGTGTAGGTGGTCAGTTCGGCCAGTCTCTTTGCGGCTTGAGCGCATATCAGTGACTGAAACCAGATTTTCTCCAGGGTGCGGCCTGCCTGGCCGCTGAGCTGGTTGAAAAACTGCTGTACCGCGCTGTTGATGGCTATGGATCTGACATTGCGAACACCCAGCACCACTATCAGACGCTGTATGTCACAGATCTCTTTCCATTGACGATAGAAAGGTGAGTTGGCGGCAGTGATGACCTTGGAAGAGATGCCTGCGTCTTTACCGATCGTCTCCGCCAGTTGGGTGAGACTGACATCGGTGCTGTTGCAGCTGTCGATCAGCTCGATAAGTATCGCCGGTGGGCTGGGGAGATGGCTGAATCTCCCTGGCAAGGGCTTCTTCACCGTTTGAGTAGGCACTGAAATCCTAAAAAATATTTTTTATTAACAGTTGCTTATCAAAGTAATTAATAGCACTTAATGTGCCGGGGTGGAAGTTATTTTGCTAATTATCGTTGTCCGGGTATTGAAAAGCTGCCTTGGGAGTGACTTGCGATAGAGGTGGCGGCATGTCGGAATTTCGCCTGCTGCACGATTTCCGGCGAGTCAATATTTTGTCTTCTTTGATGAGTGTAATTTTAACACATTGATTATAAAAGATAATTGTGCTCACTATCCTGTGGCATTTTAATTGCATATTGTAGGTTACGAATCTTGAGGGAAGGCATATGGCAAACGAACAAGCTACGGAAGAACTCGATCTGGGTGAAGAGAAATCGAGTAAATCCAAGCTCATTATCATCATAGCAATCGTTGCGGTTTTGCTCATCGGTGGCGGTGTTGCAGCCTATTTTCTCCTGATGGGCGGTGATGAGCCGGCGGATGAAGCCGATGCATCCGCTCAGACAGCCGAAGCGGAGCAGAGTCCGCCCCAGTATATCGATCTCAAGCCGCCCTTTGTTGTCAATCTCCCCGGTCGTCCGAGTCTGCTGCAGGTTGGAACAAGTGTGCGGGTCAGATCCGATGAGATGGCGGAATTCATAAAACACAACGATCCCATGATTCGACACAATCTTTTGAATCTGCTCTCAGGTGTGGATGCAACTGCCCTGAAATCACGGCAGACGAAGGAGAATCTGCAGAAGCAGATGCTTCAGGAGCTCAATCGGATCGTCAAGGAGCTTCAGGGTCCGGGCGAAGTCGAAGCCCTCTATTTCACCAGCTTTGTCATGCAATAAAGACTATGAGTGCCAACGACCTACTTTCACAAGAAGAGATCGATGCCCTGCTACACGGGGTTGATAACGGTGATGTTGCAACCGAAACCGATGCCGGTGAGAGTGGTGGCATCAATTCCTATGACTTCACCAGCCAGGACAGGATCGTTCGTGGACGTCTTCCGACCCTGGAGATGATAAACGAACGCTTCGCGCGCCTGTTCCGCACCAGTCTGTTCAATATGCTGCGTCGCACTGCGGATCTCTCCGTGTCCGGTATCCAGATGCAGAAGTTCTCTGAATTTGTGCATAGCCTTTTCGTCCCGACAAGCCTGAACATGGTCCGGGTGACGCCGTTGCGGGGAAAGGGACTCTTCGTTATCGATCCCAAGTTGGTGTTCAGTATCGTGGACAACTACTTTGGCGGATCGGGTCGCTTCCATACCAAGATTGAAGGACGTGACTTCACTCCGACGGAAAACCGGGTCATACAGATTCTGCTGAACCGTGCATTCGATGATCTGGTCGTCGCCTGGAAACCGGTATTCAGCGTAAATTTCGAGTACAGCGGCTCCGAAGTCAATCCGCAATTCGCCAATATCGTCAGTCCGTCAGAGGTGGTCGTGGTGACCTCTTTTCACGTGGACCTTGAGAGCGGAGGCGGCGATTTCCATATCTGTATGCCCTATTCGATGATCGAGCCGATACGTGAGTTGCTCGATGCCGGTGTGCAGAGTGATCGCGGCGAGACGGATGAACGTTGGGCGCGTTCGCTCAAAGAGGAGATCATGGGCGCAAAGATCGAACTCTCGAGTCTCCTGACAGAGGTGCAGATGAGTGTCAAACAACTCGCTGGGCTGAAAAAGGGGGACGTCATTCCTATCGAGATGCCCGAAGAGGTCGACGTTGAAGCCGCTGATATTCCAATTTTCAAGGCCAAACTCGGTGTATCCGATGGAAACTATGCATTGAAGATCAACAAATGGATTGTACGCAATCGGCGCAAAGGGCTGCACGACTATCTGGAAATGGAAAGAAAAGCCGAGGAGAGCCGGAGTTAATCAGGTGCTGGCTGCGCAAGTGAGTCACCATGTAGATGGCCTCGCGTAATTACCCCAAGAGGGCGTAGAGATGAATGAAGAGAAAAAGAGTGATCCGAATGAAGCATTGGCTGACGAATGGGCTGCCGCGCTGGATGAGCAGGCCGATAACGAGGGTGGTGCTGATACGTCCGCGGCGTCGTTCGATGAACTGAAGGATGAATCGAACAACGAAGCGGTCAATATGGATGCGATTCTGGATGTGCCGGTGACGATCTCGATGGAGATAGGCCGGACCAAGATCAATATACGCAATCTGCTGCAATTGAATCAGGGGTCTGTCGTTGAACTGGACAGACTGGCGGGCGAACCCATGGATGTGTTGGTCAACGGCACCTTGATCGCGCAGGGAGAGGTCGTTGTCGTGAATGAGAAATTCGGCCTCAGGCTGACCGATATCATCAGTCCATCGGAGCGGGTAAAGAGGTTGAGTTGATGAAGCCTTGGCTCTTCATTTCGCTGCTGTTCAGCCATCTGGTTCATGCGGCTGAATCGACACAGAGGCAGCTGGGCGCCAATGTTCCGCCGTTGGCGGCGGAGAGCCTGTTGAATACCGCCGGCGGTCTGTTGCTGGTGCTGGCGATCATCGTTGGCGGGGCCTGGTTGTTCAAACGCTATACCCATTTGCCTCTGGGTGGAAAGGGCATGGTACGGGTCGTAGGAGGGGCGTCGGTTGGGGCCCGCGAACGGGTGGTCGTGGTAGAAGTCGAAGAGACCAGGATTGTGCTGGGGGTGGCACCGGGCCAGGTAAACAAGCTGCATGTGCTGCCGGGGCTTCAGCAGAGTTTCCAAAACCAGTTGCAGCACGAAGAGCAGGCCGCCCGAGAGGCCGGGAGCTCTGTGGAGCGCCAGCCATGAAGACCTGGCTGTTGATCATTGGTCTGCTCAGCAGCACGCTGCTGCAAGCCGCGCCGGGTGTCGAAGCATTCACGGTTGCGGCGGATGGAGAGGGAGGTCAGACCTACACCCTTACCATTCAGATTCTGTTTTTCATGACAGCCTTGACCCTGCTGCCGGGCGCCCTGATGATGATGACCTCGTTTGCTCGCATCATCATTGTGCTGGCCATTCTCAGACAGGCGCTTGGCACTCAGAATACACCCTCGAACCAGATTTTGATCGGCCTGGCCCTGTTCCTTACTCTGTTTATCATGATGCCGGTCTTCAATGAGGTCAATGAAGTAGCCCTGCAACCCTATCTGGCCGAAGAACTGGATGCGATGCAGGCGCTCCAGGCCGCCGCAGAACCCGTGAAATCATTTATGATCGCACAGACCAGAGAGGATGATCTTGCCCTGTTCGCGCGTATCGGTAACTTCGATGAGATCGAAGAGGCCGATGATGTACCGTTCAGCCTGTTGTTGCCGTCATTCGCCACCAGCGAATTGAAAACCGGTTTCCAGATCGGTTTTCTGCTGTTCATACCCTTTCTCATCATCGATATCGTGGTGGCCAGTATTTTAATGTCAATGGGTATGATGATGCTGTCCCCGATGATTATCTCATTGCCGTTCAAGATCATGCTTTTCGTACTGATCGATGGTTGGGCGCTGGTGTTCGGCACCCTTGCGGCCAGTTTCCAGTTCTGAGGGAGAACAGATATGAGTCCGGATACCGTAATGTCGATTGGACAGAATGCCCTGGAAGTAGTCGGTATGCTGGCCGGTCTTGTACTGTTGCCGGCATTGGCCGTGGGACTGATAGTCGCCATGTTTCAGGCGGCCACACAGATCAACGAAATGACCCTGACTTTTATCCCCAAGCTGGTGGTCGTGGGGTTGGTATTGATGCTGGCCGGCAACTGGATGTTGCATCAATTGATGAATTTTTCCATGAACCTGATCGAGAGTATTCCTGAACTGTTGTTTTAGTCTCTCGTACGGTTCACATCCATGAGGCACCTGTGGAAACCCCATGATTTTCAACGAAGCGCAGCTCAACACCTGGTTAGGGGCCTATCTTTGGCCGATGGCGCGCATCAGTGCCATGCTGCTGGCGATACCGCTGTTCAGCTCACGCCAGGTCCCTGCGCGTTTTCGACTGGTTCTGGTAGTGGTGATTACCCTGCTGCTTGCACCCACACTGCCGCCACAGCCTCAGGCGGATGTTCTGAGCCATGCCGGTTTCATCATCATGCTGCAACAGGTGCTGATCGGTGTGTTGATGGGTTTTATCCTGCAGATGGTCTTTGGAGCCCTGATATTCGGCGGGCAGGTGATCGCCTATAGCATGGGGCTGGGGTTCGCTTCGATGGTCGATCCGGCCAATGGAGTACAGGTTCCCGTGGTGGCTCAGTTCTATCTGATCCTGGCCACCTTGCTGTTCTTGATAATCAATGGCCATCTCCTGGCCATAGAGCTGATTGCCGACAGCTTTACCACCATGCCGGTGGCGGTCGATGGCATTACGCGGAATGGTTTACTCGAAGTCGTCGCCTGGGGGAGCAGGCTTTTTACCGGTGGCCTGCTGATCGCGCTGCCAATCGTCGGGGCGATGCTGATGGTCAATATGGGAATGGGTGTGGTGATGCGCGCAGCACCACAGTTGAACATCTTCTCGATCGGCTTTCCGATCACCATGTTGCTGGGTTTTACATTGATCTGGGTAACACTGCCAAACGTCTTCAGTGTCTTCAGCGATCTCCTGGATGAGGCGTTTCAGCATTTGATGCTGCTGCTTCGGGTGACGAGGTGAATCATGGCTGAGAACGAAAACGGCCAGGAAAAAACAGAACAACCCTCGGCGAAACGGCTGCTCGACGCAAAGCGCAAGGGGCAGGTGCCGCGCTCGCGTGAGCTCAACAGCATGGCGGTGACCATGATCGGCGTGATCTCACTGGTGGTTATGAGTCATGCGATCGGTGATGGCTTGTCCGAGATGATGAGCCAAAGCTTTGTCCTGACCCGGGAACAAATCTTCGATATCAATGCCATGCTGATCCAGTTGGGTGAGCGTTCCATTCAGATGCTTGTAGCACTGTTGCCCTATTTTCTCTTTGTCGTACTGGCGGCGATAATCAGCTCGGTTGCACTCGGTGGTATCTCTATCAGTGAGGAGGCGCTTGTTCCCAAGTTGAGCAAACTGAGTCTGTTGAAGGGTATGAAACGCATCTTCTCGTTGCGTGGGCTGGTGGAGATGCTCAAGGCCGTGGCCAAGTTTGTCTTCATCGGTGGTGTCACCATACTTCTGCTGTGGATGACACTGGATAAGTACCTTTCACTCCATGGGATGGAGGTCGCCCAGGCTTTGGAGCGCTTGAACAGCCTGATTGGCTGGTCGGTGATCCTCATGACATCGCCTCTGATCCTGATCGCGGCGATCGATGTGCCGTTTCAGTTGTGGGACCACAAACGACAGCTGAAGATGACACGCCAGGAACTGCGCGATGAACTGAAAGAGACTGAAGGCAAGCCGGAGGTCAAGAGCCGGATCCGCCAGTTGCAGCGAGAGATGGCGCACAGGCGGATGATGCAGGAGGTACCCAAGGCAGATGTCATCGTCACCAACCCGACCCATTATGCGGTTGCCCTGAAATATGATCCGCAAACAATGCACGCCCCCAAGCTGCTGGCCAAGGGAGCCGAACTGGTGGCAATGAGGATTCGCGAAGTAGGCAGTGAGGCCAAGGTGCCGATTGTGGAGTCACCAATGCTGGCTCGTGCGATCTACTTTCATACCGAACTCAATGCCTTTATTCCTGCCGGACTCTATCTGGCGGTCGCCCGTCTGCTGGCATATGTGTTTCAGCTCAGGGCCTACAGGAGTGAGGGCGGGGAATATCCGGTGCTGCCGGATGATCTGTCGATTCCGCAAGAGTATCAACACGATGAGTAATTTTGAATTGTTAATTTTGAATTTTGAATTAAATGAGTGCACTTCGTGCACCGGTTTATCAGTTTGTATGTATCCAGTAGCGAAACGAACATCGGAATTCAAAATTCAAAATTCAAAATTCAAAATTAAAGGTTGAAAATAATGGACGCCACAATGATCCTCGACAATGTAAAGCAGGCCGGTGCACGTGGTCTGGGCGCGCCGTTGGTGCTGTTGATGCTGTTGACGATGATCGTGATTCCATTGCCGCCAATTGCATTGGATATGTTCTTCACCTTCAATATCACCCTCTCGCTTGTTGTGATGCTGGTGGTGGTCTATACACGCAGGCCGCTCGAATTCTCGGTCTTTCCCAGTATGCTTCTGATCGCCACATTGTTGCGCCTGGCGCTCAATGTGGCCTCTACCCGCGTGGTCCTGCTCGAAGGCCATACAGGAGGCGATGCGGCGGGTAAGGTGATCGAGGCCTTCGGTGCCTTTGTCATCGGCGGCAACTATGCCGTCGGACTGGTGGTCTTTCTGATCCTGGTGATCATCAATTTCGTGGTGGTAACCAAAGGGGCAGGGCGTGTCTCGGAGGTCAGCGCACGTTTTACCCTGGATGCGATGCCGGGCAAGCAGATGGCGATCGACGCCGACCTCAATTCCGGCCTTATCGACCAGGATGAAGCCAGGGCGCGACGTGAGGATATCGCCCGAGAAGCCGATTTTTACGGTGCCATGGACGGTGCGAGCAAGTTTGTCCGGGGCGATGCGATCGCCGGTATTCTGATACTCTTTATCAATATCATCGGCGGGCTCTCCATCGGCATGGCTCAGCATGGTCTCGACTTCTCCACCGCCCTGCAGAATTACGTCCTGTTGACCATCGGTGACGGCCTTGTGGCGCAGATTCCGTCATTGTTGCTATCCACCTCGGCGGCGATCATCGTCACCCGGGTGGCCAGCACTCAGGATGTGGGCGGACAGATCATCAGTCAGCTCTTTACCAGTCCCAAGGCACTGGCGGTGGCCGCGGCGGTGCTGTTCATGATGGGTATTATTCCGGGTATGCCCAATTTCGCCTTTCTTACCCTGGCCACGGCAGCGGCGGCGGGGGCCTGGATGATCTGGCAACGTCAGATGCAACCGGCCGAAGAACCGATCATCGAAGAGCCCGTGGAGCAGCCCGAGCAGCGGGAGCTGAGCTGGGAAGACGTGCAGCCGGTCGACTTGATCGGGCTCGAGGTGGGCTATCGTCTGATTCCGCTGGTCGATCGCAACCAGGGCGGGCAGTTGATGAACCGCATCAAGGGTGTCAGGCGGAAACTCTCCCAGGAGATCGGATTCCTGATCCCCTCGGTACACATTCGCGACAATCTGGATCTCAGTCCCAACAGCTATCGGATCTCGATCAATGGTGTCTCGGTGGCACAGGCGGATATCTTTCCCGATCGCGAGCTGGCGATCAATCCCGGCCAGGTATTCGGTGAACTTCCCGGAACAGCCACCAAAGATCCCACCTTCGGTCTCGATGCCGTGTGGATAGATCCCGAACAGAAAGACCATGCCCAGACCCTGGGTTACACCGTGGTCGATGCCAGTACCGTGGTGGCGACCCATTTGAGCGAAATCCTGCAGAGCCATGCCAACGAACTGCTTGGTCACGAAGAGACTCAGCAGCTCCTGGAAATGCTGGGAAGGAGCGCGCCGAAGCTGGTGGAGGATCTGGTGCCGAAAACGCTCTCCTTGAGCGTGGTGACAAAAATACTGCAGAACCTGCTGACCGAACATGTACCGATTCGCGACTTCCGAACCATAGCGGAAACCCTTGCCGAGCAGTCGCAGAGAACCCAGGATCCAGCTGCCTTGACGGCTGCCGTTCGGGTTGCGCTGTCACGGGGAATCGTACAGCAGCTGATCGGGACTACCGGGGAAATCCCCGTGGCGGTCCTGGAGCCGACCCTGGAACAGCTGCTGCAAAGAACACTGCAGGCATCGGAAGAGGGCCAGGCGGGATTTGAACCCGGGCTGGCCGAGCGTTTACAGAATGCACTGTCTGAAACCTCCGCCGCCATGGAGGCCCAGGGGCAGGAGAGCGTACTCCTCGTGGCTGCCCAGATCAGGGCCTGGATGGCGAGGTTCGCCAAACATGCGGCACCGGGCATGCATATCCTCTCTTACAACGAGATACCGGACAATCGCCAGATCAAGGTGGTCTCGACGATCGGCAGTTCGCCAAGTGGCGAGGGATAACGAATCGGTTTTTCACCCCGCTGTCATCGGGAGCACATTTTGTGATCGAGTCTCTTCGTGCCTGATTGATCATATTATTTGTCATCTTGCGCCAAGACGGGGAAGCAGCGGCTTCGCATCTGTGCAATGTTGACTTCGCTGACAGATCCGGCGCGATTTTTCCGAAGTCGCTTTTCGATCACAGTTCAAACGGCGCCGGAACCTTGGCGGGGTGGGGTCTGAAAAGTCAAGAGACTGGCGTAGCCGCGATCCTACTGTTGCTCCAGCGCGAGTATCCGTAAGCATTCAACATACTGTAAAAAAAGAAAAAAAGTGAAGGGGTTGTAAATAAATCCTGATTGGAACAGTTATTGCACATAGTCTAGTAAATCCCAATTGTGGGTTGATTGGCTAGATCGGAAAGGCAAGTTGAAAGGCGCGAGCCCGGAATCGGGCGAGCGCCGGAGTTAGCGGATTATGAAGATACGACGTTTTTTTGCCACGGATATGCGCCAGGCGCTTCGCCAGGTGCGTGAAGCCCTTGGCGCGGATGCCGTCATTCTCTCCAATAAGAACGTGCAGGGGGGGATAGAGTTGGTTGCCGCCGCCGATTATGACGAAGCCGCATTCAGCTCCACCCAACCGGCTATCATTGAAACAGAAGCCCGAACCCTCACTGACGACAATGCGACCCTTTCAGCCGCGGCCAGATCAGCCTACGCGAACAACAAAACCGATAGCGACAGATCTACAGATTCCCGGCAGGAGCGCCCGGCCTCCAGGCCATCCCCTGGGCATGAGCAGCCGCGGGTAGAGTGGAGCCAGGATCCTGTGCTCAGAGAGATGCGCCAGGAAATGCAGGCACTGCGTCGGATGATGGAAAATGAACTCTCGGAGCTGACCTGGCGGGATCTCGGTCATCGTCGGCCACAGACACAGGATCTGATCCGCCGGCTGATGGGCCTGGGCCTCGATGCCACGCACTGCAAAGAGCTGGCCTATCGGGTCGAAGATGCCGCAACGCCCGAAAAGGCCTGGCACATGGCCTTGACTCAGCTCAATGCGGAAATTCCGACACTGCAGAATGATCTTCTCGATCAGGGCGTTACCCTTGCGCTGGTGGGACCGACCGGTGTCGGCAAGACCACCACCATCGCAAAGCTGGCTGCCCGGTTCTGCCTGCGTCACGGCAACCGGCATCTTGCATTGATCTCGGCCGACAGCTATCGAATCGGCGCCCAGGAGCAGCTGCAGAACTACGGCCGCATCCTGGATGTGCCGGTTCGCAGCGTCACCACGCCGGAGGAGCTCAGCAATACCCTGCATGGGTTTTCCGACAAACGCTTGATCCTGATAGATACTGCCGGGATGGGACAGAGAGATCTAAAACTGACTGAACGTCTCGGATTGCTGAAGACAGGCAATCATCCCGTGAAATCACTGCTGACCCTCTCTGCCACTACGCAACGCTCCGCACTGAGCCATGCCATTCGGGCGTTCAGTACCGTGAAACCGACTGGTGTCGTTCTGACCAAGATGGATGAGGCCGCCTCGCTCGGTGGTGTTCTATCTGCACTGCTGGAGGCCAGACTGCCTCTGGCTTTTGTCACCAACGGTCAACGCGTGCCGGAGGATATACAGGTCGCCCGTGCCGACAGATTGATAAGGCAGGCTGTGGAGTTGCCCGAGATCATGGGCGACAGTCCGGATGAGGAGTATCTGGCGATGGCTTTCAGGGGAATTAACGACTATGCACATGTCTGAACAGTTCGAAGATCAGGCGACGGGGTTGCGCAGAATGATCAATCCTGATCCGGTGAGAGTGATTGCCGTTACCGGTGGCAAGGGTGGTGTAGGAAAGACCAGTATCTCGGCCAACCTCGGTGTTGCATTCGCCGAAATGGGTCGGCGGGTAATGCTGCTCGATGCGGATCTGGGGCTGGCGAACCTGGATGTGATCCTTGGTCTGCATGCAGAGCGCAACCTGTCACACGTGATGCGCGGAGAGTGCTCGCTCGAGGACATACTGGTGACCGGGCCCAAGGGCATGAAGATCGTTCCGGGAGCCTCGGGAATCCAGCGGATGGCCGAGATGAGTCCCGCTGAGAACGCCGGTTTGATCCATGCGTTCAGTGAAGTGGCCAATGATGTGGATATTTTGCTGATAGATACGGCGGCCGGTATCTCGGATCTGGTGATCAGTTTCAGTCGTGCTGCGCAGGAGCAGATTGTTGTCGTTTGTGATGAACCCGCCTCCATCACCGACGCATATGCCATAATCAAGTTACTGAACCGTGAACATGGGATCAGTCGATTCCGGATTTTGGCGAACATGGTAAAAAGCGTGCAAGAGGGGCGGGACCTTTACAATAAGATGTGCCGGGTAACCGATCAGTACCTGGACGTCATGCTCAACTACATGGGCAGTATTCCGTATGATGAACAACTGCGCAAAGCGGTCAAGAGCCAGAAACCCGTTGTCGAGGCCTATCCGCGTTCCCGAGTGTCACAGGCATTCAAGAATTTAGCCAAAAAGGCCGATAACTGGCCTATACCCTCGGGCGTCAGTGGTGATTTGCAGTTTTTCGTTGAGCGTCTAATCCAATTTTCAAGCCAATTTGGGGAGATATGACGGTGAGTGGTTTAGCAACATACACCGCCATGCAGCAGCAAAAGAACTTCGATGATTTGGTGGATCAGCACGCCGGCCTGGTGAAACGAATTGCCTATCACCTGATGAACCGGCTGCCACCGAATGTCCAGGCGGACGATTTGATCCAGGCCGGGATGCTGGGACTGCTCGAGGCGAGTAGAAACTATGATCCCACCCAGGGCGCCAGCTTTGAGACCTATGCGGGTATCCGTATTCGTGGCGCCATGCTGGATGAAATCCGACGTAGTGACTGGACACCACGTTCTGTGCATCGCAAGGCTCGCATGGTGGCAGAAGCAATGCGGGAGATCGAAAACAACGAAGGCCGTGATGCCCGGGACGTCGAGGTTGCCGAGGCATTGGACATGAGTCTGGAGGAGTATCACCAGATTCTGCGGGATTCGACGGGTTGCCGTATCTTCAGCCTGGATGAATTGACTGCCGTGAGTGATGGATTCCCGATCACCCGGGAGGGACCTGTCGACTCGCCATTCGATGGCCTGCAGAAAGATGCATTCAAAAAAGCGTTGGCGGATGCGATTGCCGGTTTGCCCGATCGTGAAAGACTGGTGATTGCCATGTATTATGATGACGAAATGAATCTCCGTGAAATCGGGCATGTGCTGGGTGTCAGTGAGTCCCGTGTCTGCCAAATCCATAGCCAGGCGACACTGCGCTTGCGTTCCCGTCTATCGGATTGGCTCTCATTGATACACGACGAAGAGTAATGGTTTGCCTGTGATCCGCTGACAGGACGAGCAGCGGAGAACAGGGTGGAGGTAGCATTGGATAAGAATATGAAGATCCTCATTGTGGACGATTTTTCCACCATGCGGCGCATTATCAAGAATCTTTTGCGCGACCTTGGGTTCAACAATACCCAGGAAGCTGATGATGGACTTACCGCCCTGCCCATGTTGCAGAATGGGAATTTCGATTTTCTTGTCTCAGATTGGAATATGCCGGGAATGACCGGTATCGACCTTTTGAAAGCCGTAAGGGCGGACGAGAAACTGGCCTCGCTACCGGTATTGATGGTAACCGCGGAATCGAAACGTGAGCAGATCATAGAAGCGGCACAGGCGGGGGTGAATGGCTATGTCGTCAAACCTTTCACCGCTACCACCCTGGAAGAGAAGATCGGCAAGATCTTCGAACGCGTGGGTTAAATCAAGGCCGCCCCGGGAGTAGAAAATGGGACAACAAGACAACAAACAGCGATTAGAGATTGCCAAGTCCCTCGTTGTCAGCTTGCAAGCCGGTGATGATGCGGAATCTGAACGTTTGATCTCAAGTCTGGCGCCGAATAGGAAAAACGACGATCTGTTCCTCGAGGTGGGGCGCCTCACCCGTGAACTGCATGATGCCATCAATGGTTTTCTGCTCGATGCGCGTATCTCGGAGATGACCAATGTGGAGATACCCGATGCCAAGGAGCGGCTCAGTTACGTGATTACCATGACCGAACAGTCGGCGAATCGGACACTCACAGCGGTGGAACAGAGCATTCCGCTGATTGAGGAAATTGAAAGGCAATCCAAGGAGCTTTCCGAACAGTGGGAGAACCTGCGCTCCCGCCTGCTTAAAAAAGAGGATTTCAAGGAGCTCAGTATTTCGCTTTCAAATTTTTTGAAGAGTACCGGAGAGGATGCTGGTGAACTGCACAAAAACCTGTCGGAAGTGTTGATGGCTCAGGACTTTCAGGATCTCACCGGGCAAATAATCCGCAAAGTCATAACCCTGGTTCATGACGTCGAGGAGAAACTCGTCATGCTGGTACGCATCACCGGCGGTAAGATGGAAGAACCGAATCAGACCACTGAGAAAACGCCTGAGCTCGCAGGGCCGGCGATTCCGGGACTGGATCAGGGAGACCAAGTGACGAGTCAGGACGATGTGGATGATCTGCTCTCCAGCCTGGGATTTTAGTTATACAGGTAAAGACCGATATAGATTTCAGTAACTATCGGTAAAGTTCGGTGATATACCGGGAGCAATAGATGAGCATCGATGTCAACGACGAAATCCTGCAGGATTTTCTGGTCGAGGCTGGAGAGATACTCGAGCTGCTCAGCGAGCAGTTGGTGGATCTCGAACAGCAACCTGATGATTTCGATCTGCTGAATGCGGTATTCAGAGGCTTTCATACTATCAAGGGTGGAGCGGGTTTCCTCGCCATAGAGCCCCTTGTCGAGGTATGCCATCGAGCCGAGGATGTATTCAACATATTGCGCCAGGGACAACGAAGTGTCGGTCCCGATCTGATGGACTCTGTTCTCGAGGTGCTCGATGTTGTCAACGTCATGTTCGAGCAGGTGCGCGAAGGTATCATGCCGGAACATGCAGACCGCAATCTTATCGAGCGACTCAACCATTTCGCGGTGCCTGAAGGAGAGGACGAGGAGGCGGTCGAGGAGACTGCGTCACCCGCCGAGCCCGAGGAACAGGAGGAGACACAGGTGTCGGCACCGGCTGGCGAAGCGACGACGGATGTCGAATCAGAGCCGCAGCAGCCGGCAACGGACGATTTGAGCGATAACGAGTTCGAAACCCTGCTGGATGCGATTCAGGAACCGGCCTCTGGCGGCAAAGGTGACGATATCACCGAAGATGAGTTCGAAGATCTGCTGGATGAATTGCACGGCAAGGGCAAGTTCAGCGGCAAGCCGAAGCAAAAGCCCGAGGCGAAACAAGCCGCAGCCAGCGACGATATCACCGAGGAGGAGTTTGAGTCCCTGCTCGATGAAATTCACGGTGAGGGCAAATTCGATCCGAAAAAGCTGAACAAGAAAGAGCAAGCGCCGGCACCAGCCAAGAAAACCGCGAAACCGGGTAAGCCCGCGCAGCCTGGGAAAGCTGCAGTCGCCGATGACGAAATCAGCGAAGAGGAGTTTGAGAATCTGCTCGATCAGATTCATGGTGCCGGCAAGTTTGATCCCGGCAAGGTTAAATCCGAGCCGGCCGCCAAGGGAGAAACTGTCGCGCAACCGGTAAAACAGCCAGCCGCCAAGGCTGTAGCCAAATCCGCAGCCAAGCCGCAACCCAAGCCGGCGGCGAAGAGTGAACCGGCTCCGCCGCCACCGGCGGCAGCCAAACCGGCAACTGCCGAAGCGGCAGCCAAGCAACCCAAAGCCGCAGCCAGCAAACCGACGGCAGAGACCTCGGTACGGGTCGATACACAACGGCTGGACGAAATCATGAACATGGTGGGCGAGCTGGTGCTGGTGCGTAACCGCCTGGCGACCCTGAAGGCCACCATGAACGACGAGGATGTGGCCAATGCGGTGGGTAACCTCGACGTGGTGACATCCGATCTGCAATTGGCGGTGATGAAGACACGGATGCAGCCGATCAAGAAGGTGTTCGGCCGATTTCCGCGTGTGGTGCGGGACCTGGCCAGAAGTATGAAAAAAGAGATCGATCTGGAGATGGTGGGCGAGGATACCGATCTCGACAAGAATCTCGTAGAGGCCCTGGCTGATCCCCTGGTCCATCTGGTGCGCAACTCGGTCGATCATGGCATCGAGCTGCCGCAAGAGCGTGAGTCCAGAGGTAAACCGAGACGGGGCAGGGTTGTGCTGTCCGCCGCGCAGGAGGGCGATCACATCCTGTTGTCGATCGCCGATGACGGCAAGGGCATGGATCCGGAGGTGTTGCGCCAAAAGGCTGTCGAGAAAGGCATGATGGACAGTGAGGCGGCGGCGCGCCTGGATGACAAGGAGTGCTTCAACCTCATCTTTGCCCCGGGATTCTCGACAAAGACCGAAATCTCGGATGTCTCCGGGCGTGGTGTCGGCATGGATGTGGTCAAGACCAGGATTGCCCAGATGAACGGCTCGGTCGAGATCGATTCGGTATGGGGCGAAGGCAGCCTCATCGCCATCAAACTGCCATTGACTCTGGCCATACTTCCAACCTTGATGGTGAAACTGGGAGAACAACCTTTCGCCCTCCCCCTGGCCAGTGTTGTGGAGATATTCAATCTCAATCTGAAACGAACCAATGTAGTCGATGGCCAGTTGACAATCATGGTGCGGGAACGCGCATTGCCACTCTTCTACTTGCGTAACTGGCTGATACCTGAGAAACAGATGAGCGATAGCGACAAGGCGACAGGACATGTGGTCATTGTCAATGTCGGTAATATCCAGGTAGGTCTGGTGGTCGATCATCTGATCGGACAGGAAGAGGTGGTAATCAAACCCCTCGGCGCGCTGCTTCAGGGATTGGACGGTATGGCCGGCGCCACAATCACGGGCGATGGCAAAATAGCCCTGATCCTGGATGTGCCCGGTTTGATGCGCAAGTATGCCAAGAAATATTGAAGTATCCGGATTTCAATCGAGCATTAAGGGAAATTGCGACATGGCTGGCAGCCCTGCTCATACACACAGCGATTCGAGTAAAACCAAGAAATGGGCGCCAAACTGAGAGTACTGATTGTTGATGATTCGGCATTCTTTCGAAACCGGGTCAGCTCCGCGCTGTCACAAGCGGATGACATCGAAATCGTCGGTTTCGCCGCCGACGGCAGGCAGGCCATAGAGCGCACCAGAACGCTGAAACCCGATGTGATCACCATGGATGTGGAGATGCCCGTAGTCGATGGCATTTCGGCGGTTCGCAGGATTATGAGCGAAATGCCGACCCGCATCCTGATGTTTTCCGCCCTGACCAAGGAGGGCGCAAGAGAGACTCTGGATGCCCTGGACGCAGGGGCAATGGATTTTCTGCCCAAGGATATGAGCAACCTGGGCAAAGGTGCTGAAGAGGTCAACAGACTGTTGCTCGAACGTGTCCGGGCTGTTGGTCAATCAAGGATAAGCAGTGTACGACCCGTGGCTCCAAGCCATCGCGCCCATGCCGGCCGCACGCCTCTGTCCACCCAAGTCTGGAGCGGCAAGGGCAAGAGACCCGAGCTGCTGGCGATCGGCGCATCCACCGGTGGTCCGGTGGCGTTGCGCCAGGTATTGAGCGCTTTGCCACGCAACTTCCCCTTGCCTGTGGTGGTTGCTGTGCATATGCCTGGCAGTTTCACCGGCGCCTATGCGGAACGCTTGAATACCGTCTGTTCGATCAAGGTCAAGGAGGCGCTGGACCGGGACATGCTGACTGCCGGACAATGCCTGGTCGCCCCGGGTGGGATGCAACTCCAGGTGGAGCGTGGGCCCTCCAACTATCAAGTACGGATCTCCAAGCCTTTGCCCGGCCAGATCTACCACCCCAGCGTGGACTTGATGCTGACTTCGGTTGCTGAAAGCTACAAAGACAAGGCATTGGGTGTGATTCTTACCGGTATGGGTGCGGACGGTCTGCAGGGTGCCAAACGCCTGAAGCAGGCAGGTTCGGGATTATGGAGCCAGGACCGCCTCAGCTGCGTGGTCTACGGAATGCCTCAGGCTGTCGAAAAGGCGGGTCTGTCAGACCGGGTACTGGCGCTTGACGAGATCGGTCCGCTGCTGGCCAGAATCTCTTAGTGACAGACAAGGAAACTACGGTGTGAACAGGGTAAAAATCAGGAATTTCATGCCGATGAGTATGATATGAGACTCGATTTTCTAAGTTTTATCGGAATCATGGTTGCGTTTCTGGCAGTCCTGGGCGGCAATTGGCTCGAGGGTGGCCATATCGACTCATTGGTCAATGGCCCGGCCATGGTCATCGTGATCGGCGGAACCACCGGCGCCATTTTGCTGCAGACACCGGTGCCCGTGTTCCTGCATGCATTGCGACTCGCTGGTCGGGTCTTTCTGCCTGCCAGGCTCGATATGCGCACGACCATCGATAAATTGGTGGCATGGAGCAACATCGCCAGGAAGGAGGGCCTGCTGGGACTGGAGGCCATTGCGGACGAGGAACCCGATCCGTTCATTCGCAAAGGTATGCAACTGCTGGTCGACGGCAGTGAACCGGAGACATTGAGGGACATACTGGAAATGGAGGTGGATGCCAGCGAGCAGCATGATATCCAGGCGGCGAAGGTCTACGAAGGTATGGGAGGTTATTCACCGACTATCGGCATCATCGGCGCGGTCATGGGCCTCATCCATGTCATGCAGAATCTGGCGGATCCGAGCAAACTGGGCAGTGGTATCGCCACCGCATTCGTGGCTACTATCTATGGTGTCGGATTGGCAAACCTGTTTCTGTTGCCGATTGCGGCGAAACTCAAAACCCAGTCGGAGAATATCGCCAAATTCCGTGAAATGGTCATCGAAGGGGTGATCGGCATCGCCGAAGGTGACAATCCGCGCAGCATCGATACCAAGCTCAGGGGGTTTCTGCAATGAGCAGGAGGCGCAAGCGCAAGCAGGAGCATGTCAACCATGAGCGCTGGATCGTCTCCTACGCAGATTTCATCACCCTGCTGTTCGCCTTCTTCGTGGTCATGTACTCGGTGTCGTCTGTCAACGAGGGTAAATACCGGGTGCTCTCGCAGACACTCACCGACGCCTTTCAGGAGACTCGCCGCAGCCTGGAACCGATTCAGGTCGGCGAACTCAGCCGAAACCCGGGAGATTCGATCGGTTTTGCAGAGGACAATGCGGTGATCCAGACCGAACGGATCAAAGGACCGGGCAGTTATCAGGAGGAGGGACTCAACCTGGACAAGCTCGGCGCGATGCCCAAAGACGAGGTCCAGCGGCTCAGCTTTCTGGCTGCGACCATCGAGGATATGCTGAGCGACTATGTGGATCAGGATCTGGTCGAAGTTACTTTCACCGAGGATCGGGTGATCGTCAACATGAAGGACAAGATGCTGTTTCCAAGTGCCAGCGCCAATCTATCGAGTGTGGCGGTCAATGCGCTCAGAAGCATAAGCCGGGTCTTGAAGACCGTACCCAACCAGATTCAGGTCGAGGGCAATACCGACGACCGACCGATCAACAACGAGGAGTTTCCCTCGAACTGGGAGCTGTCCGCCGCCCGTGCGGCAAGCGTGGTCCATCTGATGAGTCGTATGGGCGTCAATCCGCAACGCCTTTCCGCCGTCGGCTATGCCGAGCATCGTCCGGTTGCCGACAACACGACAGAAACGGGGAGGGCGAAAAATCGCCGTGTCTCGCTGGTCATCATGGGAATGAACGCAAAAGAGAACCAAGTCATCGATCTTCCCACGGGTGAGCGATGAAAGTCTGGACAGTGGCCAATCAAAAGGGCGGAGTGGGGAAGACGACCTCCGCCGTAGCTTTGGGTGGGCTGTTGTCGCAGTGGGGCATGCGCACGCTGCTGCTGGATATCGACCCCCATGGGTCCCTGACCAGTTACTTTCGTTACGATCCTGACGCTCTGGATGCGAGCGTATACAGCCTGTTCAGGGCGGTGGCGCAGAATCGCCATGTCGACCCCCTCAGCCTGATCTATCCAACGGGTACGGACGGGGTGGACCTGATGCCTGCGGAGATGGCGCTGGCGACGCTGGACCGTCAGGCCGGAAGACTGGAAGGTATGGGGCTGGTGATCAAGCAGGCCTTGCTGCAACTGCAGAATCGATATGACCATGTGATTATCGATTGCCCGCCGATTCTTGGCATATTGATGATCAATGCCATGGCTGCCTGTGAGCAGCTGATCATCCCCGTGCAGACCGAGTTTCTCGCTCTCAAAGGTCTGGAGCGGATGATCCACACCCTGGAGATGGTGACCAAATCGAGACAGATGCCGCTACCCTACCTGATCGTGCCCACTATGTTCGATCGGCGAACCAGGGCTTCCATAGACAGTCTCAGGGTGATGAGGGAGAGCCATGCGGGACATGTCTGGCATAGCCTGATACCGGTGGATACCCTGTTCAGAGAGGCCAGCAAGGCGGGGATACCGCCTGCCCTGTTCGCACCGCAGAGTCGAGGTGTGGCGGCCTACGAACGGCTGTTGCGCGATCTTCTCGATGAGGGAGAACAACGGGTGGTTCAGGCGGGTGTCGCCAGATGATTCGACGGGCCGGGCAGCCTCAACTTCCGGAGATGGCCAGCAAGATAGCCGAGCCGGACAATGCCCTGAAAAGCTATCTCGATACCCTGTTGTCAGAGATCGATGAATTGGCAGTGGCTCCACCAGCGGTGGAGGTTAAAGAGGTATTGCCCGATGCCGATATTACCTATGACGAGTCAGTGGATACGACAGTCGCGGCCGGTTCGCAGGCACAGTGCAGTGAGCAGGCACCAGAAGTGCAACCCGTTGTCCCGGACTGGGTGGAAACGGAATTTCAGGTCTTGCTGTTCGAAGTGAACGGTATCAAACTGGGCATCCCGCTCGCGTCCTTGGTAGGCATTCTCAGTTATTCGGGCGAGGCGAGCCAGTTGCCAGGGCAACCCGCCTGGTCACTGGGCGTCATCGTCAACAGGGACGAGAAGGTTGTCGTCGTCGACAGCGCCAAGCTGTTGATGCCGGAAAGATTGGATGAGAATACCCGGATCATGCCCCGGCACCTGTTGTTGGTAGGTGATGGACTCAGGGCGTTGGCTGTGGATCGGATCTGCAATACGCTGCTGGTGGAAAAAGAGGCGATCCGCTGGCGTTGCGGTACTGGGATAAGGCCCTGGTATGCAGGTATCATCATAGAAGAGCTGAGCGTTTTACTGGATGTGGACGGGATATTGAAGATGCTTGCCGGCTGAACAGAGTGACTGCAAAAGGTCGCTGCGTTCATCGCACTGGAGAGAAATTATGATGAGGTGTGAGCATGTCGATTGAAAATGATGAAGAGGGTGGCGGTGGCCCACTGATCCAGTTCGTGACCTTCAAACTGAAGGACGAAGTCTATGGTATCAATGTAATGCAGGTTCAGGAGGTTCTTCGTATCACGGAGATCGCTCCAGTACCCGGTGCGCCAAGCTATGTACTGGGGATCATCAATCTGCGGGGCAATGTGGTGACGGTCATCGATACCCGCACCCGGTTCGGACTGCCTACCACGGAAGTGGATGATGCCAGTCGCATCATTGTCATCGAGTCGGAAAAGCAGGTCGTAGGTATCCTGGTGGATGCCGTTGCCGAAGTGGTCGAACTGCGTGAAACCGATATCGACGCGGCGCCGAATGTGGGTACCGAGGAGAGTTCACGCTATATACAGGGGGTGGCGACACAGGACGAGAGACTGCTGATTCTAGTGGATCTCAATAAACTGCTGACCGATGAGGAGTGGAAAGAGATCAGTATGTACTGATCCCCGGCTGTTTATCAGCTATTCTAGTTACACATCAATAGCTCGAGACAGGTGAAGCAGAGGTCTGATTCGACAGGAAGCCAAACATGCCTGAGATTGGTGGAGAAAACCCGCTCATCCCATTGACGCCGGTGAAACCGGCTAAACCGCCGTTGCGCCGTGAGCACCCGAGGCCTGTTGAAGAGCGTAAACAGCGACAGCACAGGAAACCGAACAAAGATGAGGATGATGATAAGCCGCACATCGATGAGTATGCCTGAGACTCATCCTCGGGCCCGATAGGCCGGCAAAGATGATGGAAAGCGATACGACGCTCTTCTGGCTTGGTCTGCTGCCGATGATTCTGCTGCTGGTGGTTCTGCTGGTTGTTATCTTCATACAGGAACGCAACCGCCGGGATTCCCATGAAAGACTCACACGAGAAGTGGAAACCCTCAAACAGACGGTCAGTGCGCTGTGTTCGAGCGCTGTCGGCGTCGATAAGCGTGTCAACCGTCTCGAGCGCCAGGGGCGGGACCTGGAAGAGCGTCAGGAGAGTATCGAGCAGAGCACGCAACAGGGCGAACCCCCCTACAGCGATGCTATTCGCATGGTCCATGCGGGTGCCGGTCCGGAACAGCTCGTTTCGGAGCTGGGCATCAGTCGGGACGCCGCGGACCTGATCATCATGATCCATGGCATGAAGCGCGAAGACGCCTGATACGGGGTCCGCTAACGACAGATGCTCTCTTTTTCCTTACCCCTGCTTGGTTTCGCCGCTTACAGCGGCACAGGCAAAACCACCCTCCTCAAGCAACTGATTCCCATATTACGCGACGCCGGCATGGAGCTTGGGGTGATCAAGCACGCCCATCACCAGGTCGAAGTCGATCAGCCGGGAAAAGACAGCTATGAATTGCGCAAGGCGGGTGCCGGTCGTGTGCTCCTCGCCAGCGCCGGTCATTGGGCGTTGATGGTGGACGAGGCCCAGGCGTATGAACCGACACTTGGTGAGCTCCTGCAACGGCTCGACTGCAGTAACCTGGATCTGGTATTGGTCGAGGGTTTCAGACATCTCGACTTCCCCAAAATCGAATTGCATCGGAAATCGCTGAACAGACCCTTGCTCTTTCCCGGTGACGGTTCAATCATAGCAATCGCCAGCGACAGCCCGCTGGACAGCGAGACGGCGATTCCCCGGCTCGATCTCAACCACCCGCCGGCAATCGCCGATTTCATCAGGGACTACTGCGCAAGCCATCGGGCCGGTTAACGCGAGCAGGCCGCCCGGTAGGCTCCGGCAGGTCCATAAGTTGAACGAATCTTTAACCGGCGGTCACTTCTCGGCGGTGATGTAGCAGATCCACCCGGCATCCGCTTCGCCCTCGGTGACAGGGAGAAAGATGCCGTCGGGTTCACCATCTTTGTCGAAACCCTGCCAGTAGAAGGTTACTTTACTGAATCCGGCTTCATTCAGCAGCTCGCGGACTTCGGGCAGGCTCCACAGACGCCAGTCGTAGCTGAAGGCGCGTTCCATGCGGGATCCATCCTCGAAATCGAAGTGTATGTGGCAGATCAGGGTGCCGCTGATGGGATCATACTTCTCCTGTTCCCAGATGTAGGTGAAGCTGGTGTCGCCATCCTCGATTTCGCGCTCCTCCTCGATCTCCTTGTAGGAGTCGTAGCCGCCATAGGCGTCCATGAAAAGGATGCCGTCATCGGCCAACTGCCGATGTACCTGTTGGAAATAGGTCTTCAGATCAGCACGTTTTTTGAACAGCCAGTAACTGAAATTCATCGCCGATATGATCTGCATCGGTTCGGTGTCGACCGAGAGCACATTCTCCTCGATCAGCGTGATCCGCTCCCGCTGCGAGGGTTTCAATTTACTCAGCTGGTTTTCCCGACCCCAGTCCAGCACTTCCCTATCCAGATCGACCCCGGTGGCAAGATTGGATTTGCGTCGCCTCACCCATTCGCAGCAGACATTCGCGGTACCGCAGAAGTCCTCCCTCAGGGTCTTGGCACGGCTGCCACGTATACTCTTGAAGGTATCGTCGACAAAATCGATCTCCGCTTCCGCGCACTGTACGGAGAGCTCGTAGAGGTGGTGGCGATCTGCCAATTTAGCCATCGAAGGCCTTTTTTTCTTTCTTTTCGCCATGGTGAACCGTTGTTCAATCAAAAATTTTCGCTGTTCAGATCGGGATCCGACAGACCCGCAATAGTATCGAACGGCGAACTATACTCCTAAAAGGCCCCCTAAAAAAACAGATGGGGTGAGGATTGATCGAAGAGGCCGGTCATCAGGTCGTGTCGAAACCCCCGCATTGTCTCGTGGAGTGATCTTGGATCGGCTTCAACCCATTGTCTTGAAAAGGTATTTCTTATTGGGGGTTGATTCGTAGGGGATCAAACGGAGAGGAAACAGGAGGTGTGGTTATGGCAATAGCGATTACACTCAAAGAGTATCTGCAGAATCAGGGTGTCAGTTTCGACGTCATCGATCATCGGCGCACCGACTCCACCCTGGACACGGCGCAGGCGGCCCGGGTTCCCGGCGACAGAATGGCCAAATCGGTACTGCTGGGGGATGAGGAGAGTTACCTGCTTGCGGTCATACCCGCGACTCACCGGCTTCAAATGCACCAGCTGAAGCTGTTGACCGGGCGTAAACTCAACCTGATAACCGAGGATGAACTGCAGCAGGCGTTCACCGACTGCGAAACCGGTGCGGTGCCGCCGACCGGGCTGCCCTACGGCATAGAGACCCTGGTCGACGCCAGTCTGCTGACCCAGCCCGAGCTCTATTTCGAGTCGGGCGATCACGGAAAACTGATCCACATCAGCGCCGACAAGTTCAGAGAGCTGGAGTCGGGCGCGACCGTGGCGGAAATCAGCACGCACCTGTAGAGACGCATCGCTCCTTTCCCGTGTCGCGGGAATCTCTGAATCGATCAGAGCTTCCTCAGCTATTTGATTCCGGAGAGGAACTGGTTTACTCTTGCGCCTCCAAAAATCCGGAGAGATGTCCGAGTGGCTGAAGGAGCACGCCTGGAAAGTGTGTATACGTTAATAGCGTATCGAGGGTTCGAATCCCTCTCTCTCCGCCAAATAAAAAGGGGCCCTTATAGGGCCCCTTTTTATTTGGCGGTGAGCGAGGTCTTGGTTCGAACCCTTCGTTCGACAAGGCGCGCAGCGCCGCAGAACATCGTCGCCCGGCGACGATGGCCCGAAGGGCGAGGCCGTCAGGCCGAGTAATCCCTCCCGTCAGTCGGCACCCAAGCCTGGGAGTCCCTCAGCCCCGTAAAGCGCATTTCTAAGGCGCTTTCACCAAAAGATCGTTTAACATCCAGAACAGAAATTGCTGCTGATAGCCATCCTCCTGTGCTGTTTGGATTCGTCATAGTATCCACTCAAAGACCTGACTCCGAGTGTGTGGTTAAGCTACAATAAAACTTGTACAATTAATTATACAAAATTATATAAATTGTACATATTGCCCTTTGACTGACCTAATGATGTGAACATATAGACAGATACTCATGACTGATCAATCGACTCATGCCCAAGGAGTAGCGGCTTCCAAAGAGGGCTTTCCCATCAGGGTCCTGGCGGAGCGTACCGGGGTCGGCACCTCGACCCTGAGGGCATGGGAGCGCCGCTACGGTCTACTCACTCCGCAACGTACGCCAAAGGGACATCGGGTCTATAGCGAGAAGGATGCGCACATAGTCGAACGGGTACTCGAACTGCTACGCGAGGGCCACTCACTGCCTTCGATCGCCAGACGGATAGGCCAGCCGGAATCGGGGATAGGGATAGAGGAACCGGGACCGGGCATGACCGGCGTATGGCGGGATTACGTGCAGGATACCCTGCGCGCCATCGGCGATTTCAGCCACGAGCGCATCGAAGCCCTGTTCAACGAGGCCACTTCCCTCTATCCGATCGACATGGTGAACGAGCGCCTGATAGAACCGACCCTCACGACCCTGGGGGAGCGCTGGCAAGCCAACCCGGCGGGCATAGCCGAGGAGCACTTCTACGCCAGCTGGGTGCGCAATCGCCTGGGCGCCCGCTTCCATCACGGCTATAGCCAGGCCAGAGGAGCCCGTATTCTGTGCGCCTGCCTGCCGGGAGAGCGTCATGAGATCGGGCTGATGCTGTTTGCGCTGGCTGCTCAGTCCCGGGGTTACAGGGTTCTCTATTTCGGTCCGGATCTGCCTCTGGGGCAGGTATTGCCGGTGGTGGAGCGATCGGGGGTGAGGGCATTGGTTCTGTCTGCCGTAACGCCCCTGAGCGAGGATCAGGACAACGAGCTGGCCGAGTTATCCGGGCACGCCACCATACCCGTGATGCTGGGAGGGGAGTGCAGTAACGGGAGCGCACAGGCCTTCGAGTCGGCGGGGGGCGTGCGCCTGGGCTCGCGAATATCGGTGGCGCTGCATCTGCTGGCCTCGCGGGTGGATGTATACAGCGGCGGCGGCTGGAGATCGGATTCGCATGACCACTAAGGGCGCTTTTTCCCTGGTCTGGTTTCGCCGCGACCTGAGGCTGCAGGACAACCCCGCTTTGCATGCCGCCCTGCTCAGCGGCCGGCCCCCATTGGCTCTCTATATACACGACCCACGGCCCAGGGACGGCTGGGCCATCGGTGGTGC
>JBNKLI010000085.1:0-51526 GCA_050292275.1 Candidatus Thiodiazotropha sp. | reverse complement strand
TGTGAAAAAAGTGGTAATTGCCAATATTTTGCGAAGTTTGTTCATAGCTGACTCTATTGACTTAAAGCGTTACTCCCGCAACATGCCTGGATAGTGAGAATCCCAGTCCTTTTAACCCATGTATCGGCCAAAGCGTGACCGAGATCAATCATTTGGTTCGCAAACGCTCACAGATATTCATGTCTGCGAATTAGATTACTTAATTTATTGGCTGATCAGTACATCCAGAGCTATGGAATTGGGTAAAAGCTTGAATATTTTTTACTGATATCTAAACGGAATAAGGTGAATCCTCCGACATGCCGAGGAGAACCAGGAGAAGATTGGTAGTGGATAATGAAAATCGGATTTCGTCGAGCGGGTCAATCAGGAGATTTAAGACAACGGATCTTCAGGTACATAGCAGATCAGTGCCTCGGCCACAGTGGAAGCGTTTCAGTGGAGAACAAATAGTTCTTTTTCTGTTCGGCAGTAAAATCAATCACGCTTCAAATAAGTGCAAATACCATACAAAATCGACAGTGCCGTGGGTAAAGAGTCCGATGCGGACAAGTAGTATCACCTTTAATCAGATAAATAGTATTCGATAGTCGAAACGACCCTAACCTTCTTTATATGGGGGTTGTTTTTGTCTCTATCGTTAATTGAAAATTGACCTTGCCTTGCTTTCTTGATTTTTCCTAACTTGCTGTCTGAATCTTTAGCGAATTTTCTCGCAACTTCCCTGGCCTTTGTCGTTGCCTCCTCAACCATTTCGGGTTTGACTTCATTTAGCTTGGTGAAATGATACTCTGTAGTGTTTTGATAGCCGCCATCGGTAAGTACGATACCCTTTTTTCCAAGTTCAGCCAACTTATTCATCGTGGATCTAACAGATTCAATCTTGTCTGAATATATGGTTATAGTCTGTGTGGCACTGTATCTATACTCGATTTTTGATTTTTCGTAACCTTGTGCCAGCTTATCCATGATTCCTGGTGGAGATGTGGTTATTTCTCTGTCTTCAAAACCATTGGCCTTTAGAAAGCTGACTATTTCACTCGTGTCCTTCTCGATGGACTCGTACAGTTCTGCTAAATCGTTGTTCGATGTAATAAACTGGATCGGCCATAATGCGATATCCGCTGTGTACTCCTTTTCTGATAAACCTTTTACGGTGACTGTTCGCTCATACTCTTTGAACTGTATGAGGCTGGACCCGATAAAGAACCCTAAAGCAGCGAATCCAAAAAATATGGATAGACCTAAGACAATTGAACTTTTGATATTCTCATTCTGCATTAACTGCTCCTGATTAGTGTATAAAATGCCAAGCTAGCCGGCGCTAATGGGGCATGTTTTACAATTGGCCGAGAGAGTGAAAGTGAGCAATATGATTTACTTGTCTTTCTTGATTCCACACCAGCAACCCTTATTTATGCTGCATACTTGAATGCTATTGCTGCCTTTGCAAGGATCCGGATCAGCACAACCACTCGATTTATCTGACTTGCTAAGTATTGCCTTGATTATTTCAATATCTTCTTCAGGTCCTTCTGCCATGTATTGTGATTCATGTTTGTAACGTGGACTTTGTTATCTTGGATCCAAGCCCGCCGGCCCTGCGAAGCTGAGTAGATATGGGCCAAGTTCGCGCGGCGATCCATATGGTTACGGGCGTAGATGGGTCCGTATGCTGCAACTTGTTCTCAAGCGATCCTATATCCGATTAGCGCACACCATGCCATTCCCATGATCCAAGGCAACGAATTTCCCGGAAGCAGCCATTCGATGGCCTTGGATCTTGAGCCAATAGTTGGGGGAAGCAAACAGTTTACATCTATAGAATTCATATATTCATTTTTTTGTCTGAGAAGCTCATTAACAGCTAGCATTCCTCTTTTCATACTGTATCCAATCGTAATGCATGACAGCAACCCGACAAAAGCAACAACAAGAACTGGAAAATTAGAAAATTTCCAAAGAAACCCTACGACGTTAAAGAGTAATGCTTGAAGAGTCCACATCCAGGTCAACCTTTGATTCAATAATTGATCTTCATGTCTAATCATCTCCCGAATGACCCCAATATATTGATCAGCTTTTATACACGTCTTCTCGTTTTCCATGATTAACTTTCACACATAAAATATATTCCAATGCACGTTGTATTAAATTCTGCAACATACTCACTTAAGCGTGCAACATTCCCGCTACCCGGAAATTTACGCATGATATGAGGCAATATGCACCGGTATGATCCGGTAAGTTGCCTTATTTTCAAATGATTCATAGGGGGGTGGAGAAGCGTCTCAACCTCCCTGTCAACAGGTTTTTATATCATAAATCATCATAATAATAACAATTCACGGCTATTATTTTGCAAGGTGCGAATGTACTGAATCGCAGGAAAATTCGAAAATGTGCCTTAAATCTGCATGCAATAGATCGTTTGCTTGATTTTACGATCAAAATATTGAATGGAGTCGATCGAATGTTGAAGTGAAGCATCGATTTCCACGGTTATCGGTTCAACTCCCGCAAGGCTGCTTCATAGCGGCGGATAATAGTGGCGACAGGCTCGATCTGCCGGATACCCGCAACGCTTTTGCCTGCCTGCCAGAATTCGGTTTCTCCCTTCTCGTCCAGAGATGACTTTCGCAACTGGAAGGCAGAGCGCAGGGTATAGAACAGTCGCATCCAGTGTTTGGTTTTACCGCCTTTGAGCATCCATCGGGCGAAGGCGCCTGTCCTGGTGCCGATTTTTTCGATGTAGGGGGTCTTGATGATCGAGACGGGGATACCGGTGATGCGCTCGCTGAGTACAATATCGCGCTCTTCGGCATGGATCACAGCCTGCTTGTAGGGCATGGCCGCGCTGCACTCTTCGGTGGCGATGAAGCGGGTCCCTAATTGACAACCGGCATATCCCTGTCTGATCGCCTCGACGTATTGCTGTTCCGAACCGATTCCACCGGCGCAGATGAGGGGCACGTCCAGGTCGCCGAGCTTGTCCAGCAGTTGTTGCTGGGAGAGGGGGCCGGCGTGTCCGCCCGCCCGGTTGTTGACCGCAATCAGGCCGTCGACCCCGCCGTCGAGTCCTTTCAACGCCCATTTGCGCTCGGTGACGTCGTGATAGACGATACCACCGCAGGCCTTGACCCGCTCGACCACCCAGCGCGGGTTGCCTAGCGAGGTGATGAAGAAGCGTATGCCCTCTTCGAGTGCGATGGAGACCCATTCCACCATTCTTTCATGATATTTTTTTGATGATTTCTCGATCAGGGCATTCATGCCGATCGGCTTGTTGGTGAGGCGCTTTATCAGTCTGATACCTTCACGGAAATCGTGGCCGTGGACGAAGGTCAGGGAGACCGGCTGGATGATGCCGATGCCGCCGGCCTCGGATACAGCGGCAACCAGTTCGGGATTGGAGCAGGGGTACATGGGTCCGCAAATGATCGGGACCCGGATGCCGGTGTCTTTGGTAAAAGGGGTCAGTAAGGGTGAATCACGATTCACTGCTGATCCCTTGGACTCAGCAGCCAATGCACAGTGAGGGAGGCGACGCTGTCGCCTTCTTGATCCCAGACCGTCGCATGGGCCTGGATATCGGTGGGTTGGTCGATCTTCTCGGGTACCTGGGCCTCGCCGATCGCGGTGAGATTGCCGCGGGCCTTTTTCACATAATCGATCTCGAGACGGGTTACGATGCCTTTGGCAGATTTCGGCAGGGCGGCGATCAGCGCCAGGCCGCTGGCCAGCTCGCCGACGTTCGCCAGGGCGATGGCGTGGATAGAGTTGAGGTGGTTACGCAGCGCGCTTCTGTCGGGCAGGGTTACCTTGGACCGTCCTGGGGAGATCTCTTCGATAATCGGATGAATGGTGCCGGTGTAGGGCACCATGCGGCTGAACAGATAACTGTAGATGCGACGTCCCAGGGTGCTGTTGCCGAAACGTCTCCAAAGTGACACCACACGCTCTTCGGGGCTGGTGCGTGGTGTTGTCTCTGTTTCACTACTCATGCTGTTCACTCCTTTAAAAAGCATAGCCGGTTAATATTAAGGGACCTGGGCCGGTGATATAGATCTGTTGGCCAGGGGTGTCCATAAAAGATCTGTGATGTGTCATGTCATATAGGTGCTCAACAACGCTCGAACAACCCGGCAGCGCCCATCCCGGTGCCGATGCACATGGTCACCATGCCGTAGCGCTCGTTGGTGCGCCGCAGGCCATGGAGCAGGGTGGTGGTGCGGATGGCGCCGGTCGCCCCCAGCGGGTGACCCAGGGCGATGGCGCCGCCGAGAGGATTGACCTTGTCCGGATCCATCCCCATTTCGCGTATCACCGCCAGGCTCTGTGCGGCAAAGGCCTCGTTGAGTTCGATCCAGTCGACCTGATCGAGCCTGACGCCGCTCTGCCTCTCCAGTTTCGGTATCGCCTCTTTGGGTCCTATGCCCATGATCTCCGCGGGTACCCCGGCGACACTGTAGCCGACGAAGCGTGCCAGGGGTTCCAGGTTCAAGTCGCGCATCCTGCGCTCGCTCATAACCATCACGGCGGCGGCACCATCACTCATCTGCGAACTGTTGCCCGCGGTGACACTCCCCTCAGACGCGAAAACCGGGCGCAGCCTGGCAAGCCCGTCGAGGGTCGAATCGGCTCTTGGTCCCTCGTCGTTCTTCACTATGTGCTCGACCACTCGTATGCCGCCCTCCATGTCAGGCAGATGCTGGAGCACCCGGAAGGGTAGTATCTCCTGGTCGAAATGGCCGGCCTCGATGGCCGCCAGGGCGTGCTGATGGCTCTTCTGTGCAAAGGCATCCTGGTCTTCGCGACTGACTTTCCAGCGATTGGCCACATTCTCGGCGGTGACTCCCATGCCGTAGGCGATCGCGATGTTGTCGTTCTCGAACACCGCCGGATTCATCGAGACCTTGTTGCCCATCATCGGTACCATGCTCATACTCTCCACCCCCCCGGCGATGACGATGTCGGCCTCACCGAGGCGTATTCTATCGGCCGCCATGGCGATGCTCTGCAGGCCCGAGGAGCAGAAACGGTTGATGGTGACACCGGGCACGCTGTCCGGCAGTCCGGCAAGCAGTGTGGCGATACGGGCGACATTGAGGCCCTGTTCGGCTTCCGGCATGGCGCAACCAATGATTACATCGTCGATCCGCTCACCATCCACGCCGCTGTCGTTGACCACACCCCGTATCACGTGGGTGAGCAGATCATCCGGACGGGTCTGGCGAAATACCCCGCGAGGGGCTTTGCCGACGGGCGTACGCTTTGCCGCCACGATATATGCCTGTTCACTCATAACGCTCTCCTTGTTCAGTTACGCAGGGGTTTGCCGGTGTCGAGCATATGTTTGACCCGGGCATGTGTTTTCGGATTTTTCAACAGTGAGCGAAATCCCTCACGCTCATATCGCAGGTACCAGCTTTCCGGTAGTTCGGTGCCGGCATCCACCGGGCCTCCGCAAAGCGCATTGGCGACGAAGTTGCCGATCTTCATGTCGTAGTCTGAAATGAAACCACCAGCGTGCAGGTTGGTCATCGCCGCCTTGAAGTTGGCGATCGCGGCCCGGCCCCCCGCGCGAATCGGCGCCTCGATAGGCGGCCGGTAGTTTGCGGCACTCAGGGCGCGCACCTGTGCTATGGCGGCATGCAGCACTTCATGTCGATTCATCACCACCAGGTCGCTCTCGCGCAGAAAGCCGAATGCCTTGGCCTGTTCCGCACTGGTGGCGACCTTGCCCATGGCTACGGTCTCGAAGATATCCTTCAGTGCATCGAATGTGTCTTGACCCGCCGCCTTGATCGAAGCGCGCCTGGCCAGTTCCATGCAGCCGCTGCCTGCGGGGATGAGTCCAACACCCACCTCCACCAGGCCGATGTAGCTCTCCAGGGCGGCGACCACGCGGTCGCATTGCATCATCAGCTCGCAGCCGCCGCCAAGAGCCATTCCCTGGACGGCGGCGACCACCGGGATCTTGGCGTTGCGCATGCGAATACAGCTGAGCTGGAACTTCTTCAACAGGTCGTCAAGGGCGTTGCTTCCAGGGAGCAGGCTCTTCAGTGCGACCGGCATGAACGACTTCAGGTCGGCGCCCACGCTGAAGGGCTCTTCCGGGTGCCAGATCACCATGCCCGATAGCTGTTGTTGCGCCAGTTCGACGGCCTGGTTGAGACTGTCGAGCACTGTGTTGTCGATGGCGTGCATCTTGGTCTTGAAGCTCAGTACTCCGATGTCACCGTCGATCAGCCAGAAACACGCAGCGTCGTTCTCGAACAGCACTTCCTGCTGTCCGGCCTGCTCGCCAACCAGCGCTTCGGGCCGACGCTGGCGTCGGTAGACAGGCAGCGAGGACCTGGGGTGGTAGGCGTTGTCTCTGGGTGACCAGGACCCCTGTGGAGTGTGAACTCCATCGATGGCGTTGACCCATGCGGGAAGGGGCTCGGTGGTGATTGTATTGCCGCTCTCTATATCCGCTTGGATCAGGTCGGCGATGGATCGCCACCCCGCCTGCTGCCATATCTCAAACGGCCCCTGTTTCCAGCCAAAACCCCAGCGAATCGCCAGGTCAACGTCTCTTGCGTTGTCGGCGATGCTTTCCAGCAGGCAGGCGGCGTAATGAAAGGCGTCACGCTGGATTGACCAGAGGAACTGGGCATGGGGGTCATTGATCTCGCGCAGTTTCGCCAGACGCTTGGGATTCCTGTAGTCCTTCAGGATTTTCTCCACCTTGCCGGGTATCTTGACCTTGCGTTTGCGGTAGCTGTTGTCGGATGGCTCATAGACCAGGATTTCACCATCCTGTTTCTTATAGACACCTGCCTTGGTCTTGGCACCGAGGGCGCCGTTTTCGACCAGGGTGTCGAGCCACTGAGGAATCCGGTAGATCGATACCCAGGGGTCGTCACCCAGGCTCTGTGCCGCATTGCGCAATACGTGGCGCATGGTGTCGAGACCGACCAGATCGGCGGTGCGCAGGGTCGCGCTCTTGGGCCGGCCGATCGATTTTCCGGTCAGGGCATCGACGGTTTCGAAGTTCAAGCCGAGTCGCTGGGCATGATGAAAGGTCGACATCATGGCGAAGAGCCCGAGCCTGTTGGCGATGAAATTCACGGTGTCCCTCGCCCTGACCACTCCCTTGCCGAGGGTGGCTACACAAAAACTCTCAACATTGTCGATCACTGTGGTTTCAGTCTGCGGCTGCGCGATCAACTCAACCAGTGGCATGTAGCGCGGTGGGTTGAAGAAGTGGATGCCGAGAAAGCGCCCGCGCAGTCTCTCCGGCAGGCTTGTGGCCAGCTCGGAGATGGAGAGTCCCGACGTGTTGCTGGCAAGGATCGTATCAGCACCAAGGTGGGGCGTGATCTTTTGATAGAGATCGGTTTTCCATTCGACTCTTTCCGCAATCGCCTCGAGCACCAGGTCACAGTCGCCGAGTCTTTCCAGGTCGTCGTCGTAATTGCATGGGGTTATCCGCGATGCAAATTGCGCCAGGGCCAGGGGTTCGGGTTTCAGTTTTCCCAGCCCCTTGATTGCAAGCCTGGCCACGGCGCTCTTGTCATCTCCCTCTTTGGGCAGATCGAACAGCAGGGACGCAATGCCGGCATTGGCGAAGTGCGCGGCTATCTGCGCCCCCATTACGCCGGCGCCGAGTATGGCGACCTGTCTGATCACGGGTATCCCGACCATCGCTTTGCGAATTTCATGAGTCGTTGCCTGAACGCTTGAATTCATTGCTGTCTCTCCTTCGGTGCATACCACATGGCGTGGCTCTGCTCACCCCGTGACCAGCCTTCGATCATCCTGCTCCTGGTAGGGCGTGCGGATCAGTTCAGATTCGTCGAAGTCATCGACATTTATAATCTTCATAAGATGGCGATCGAAGCGCCGCAGCTGCTTGGCCTCATGCTCGGTGATCAATTCGGCAACGAGGGCCGCACTGGCAAGGTCGCCATCCTCGGGCCTTGCCATTTCACCCGACCGAATGGCGCTCCTGATACGATTCAGGATAGGTTGCAGGGAAAGGCCTTCAAGGAAGACCCGGTTTACTTCGGCCAGCGGATTGTTGTCCACCGTCTCCATGAAGAGGCCGCCGGTGAGGCCGGATCTCGTTGCGGATTCGGTGGTGATCAGCCTGACGACCGACTTTTCGAGCTCGTCTTTCGGGGCGCTGAAACGTCTGCCGACGGGGAAGGCGAGCCGCTTGAGCATCACTGCAACGAACCGGTTGGGCCAGTTCTCAATCAGTTGATCGAAGGCGACCTGATATTGGTACAGCAGATAATCGAGTGCCCACTGCGCCACCGGCCACTGTTCATCCGCATGTTCGCACTCCTCGTGCTGTTTCATCACCATGCTGCCCAGATAGAGCATGCTTAGTAGATCGCCCAGGCGAGCCGAGAGCATCTCCTTGAACTTCAGCTTCGAATTCAGGTTGAGCAGGGCGACATCGGTGATTACTGCGAACAGGCTGCTGAGGCGGTTGAAATGGCGGTAGTAGGGAAGCAGATGCCGCTTGTCGGTGACGGCTGCCTCGCGGGACAGGCCCAGTCCCATCACCAGCATGCGGGAGAAATTATTGATGGTGTGCCCGATATGCTCAGCCAGGGTGGTATCGAACTCGTCGATGACCTCGGGACTCTCACCGGCGTGGGCCAGGGTCATCTCGCGCATCACATAGGGATGGGATCGTGTGGCGCCCTGTCCGAAGATCATCAGATTTCGGGTGAGGATGTTCGCACCCTCCACGGTGATTGCCACGGGTATCGACTCGTACATGTCGGCGATATAGTTACCGGGACCCTTGACGATCGCTTTGCCGGCATGAATATCCATGGCGTCGATCACACACTGTCTGGCCATCTCCGTGGTGTGGTATTTCAGGATCGCCGATGGAACGCTCGGTTTGTTGCCTTCCACAATGGCCTGGATGGTCTGCAATCGCGCGGCATCGATGATATAGGTTAGACCCGCGATGCGCGCCAGGGGTTTCTGGATACCCTCGAACTGTGCAATGGAGACGCCGAACTGACGGCGCAGGCTCGCATAGGCGCTGCTGCCCAGCAGCGAGCGCTTGCTGACCGCCGCGGCGGTGGTCGGCAGGGTGACCGCGCGGCCCACGGAGAGACAGTTCACCAGCATGCGCCAGCCCTTGCCGGCCATTTCCGGGCCGCCGATGATGAAACTCAACGGCACGAACACATCCTCGCCCTGAAGCGGCCCGTTGAGGAAGGCGTCACCGATCGGCAGATGGCGTCTTCCAATCTTCAATCCCTTGGTGTCGCGGGGGATCAGTGCGCAAGTGATACCGTAGTCCTCGATTTCTCCGATCAGGCCGTCCGGGTCCTTCAGTCTGAACGCGAGTCCGACAAGCGTGGCGATGGGTGACAGCGTGATATAGCGCTTGCAGAAGTTGAGCCGCATACCTAGCACCTGTTCACCCTGCCAGTCGCCTATGCAGACAGTACCGGTATCGGGTATCGAAGTTGCGTCCGAGCCGGCGGTGGGAGCGGTGAGGGCGAAGCAGGGGATCTCCTTGCCGGCGGCGAGACGGGGCAGGTAGTGCTCCTTTTGTTCATCGGTGCCGTACTTGATCAACAGCTCACCGGGTCCGAGCGAGTTGGGTACACCGACCAGAAAGCTGACGCCGCTTCCGGTATTGCTCAGACGCAGCAGCACGTTGGATTGTGCAACTGGAGAAAACTCCAGACCGCCATAGCGTTTCGGGATGATCATGCCGAGAAAGCCGTTATCGCAGACGTAGCTGACGATCGCCTCGGGCAGCCGGTTCAGCTGATGGTTGATCTGCCATTTGTCGACCATGCGGCAGAGTTCGCTGACGGGGCCATCGATGAAGGCCTTCTCCTCCTCGCTCATTTGCGGTCTGGAACCGCTGAGCAGGCGATGCCAATCCGGTTTACCGCCGAAAATTTCCCCGTCCCACCAGACACTGCCGGCATCGATCGCCTCCTTTTCGGTATCCGAAAGCGGTGGCATCAGCTTTTTCATAGTGGAGAGTACAGGTTTCGAAACCATGCGCCGGCGCAGGGAGGGAAGAGCAAACAGGAGACAGCAGGCAAACAGACCGATCAACAACCAGCTGGTTGGCCCGAATCCACTCAGCACGGCGGATGTAGTGGACAGTATGGCGGCGACGGTGGTTACCAGGGTAATAGCTGCGCCACGGTAGGCCAGCGTCACCAGGATGACGATTGCGACTGCAGCCAGGACTAGGTTAATCAGCATTTCATATCTCCAGCCAAACCAATGAATTGAGTTGCCACTCACCGTTTCAGGATCCTAAAAAAGAGCGAGCGTTCGTTTTTTATTATAACCTAGTTGTGCTACAATTGTCTGTCAAGCACTATTTTAACGAATGCTCTGCTATGCAACCGATGAAAGATGAATCTGTTTCTGTAAAGGCTTTGACATTCGCCGAGTTCAAAAAGCGCTTCGACTATGGGGAAGATAGGTTGTATCCGCTACTTTTTGAGCGTAATCACGAACTTATCGGTGTCAGAAGAGAAAAGTTTGCAGTCAGGAATCTGAAAAAGATATTCCGCGCCACGTTCAAACTGGTGCCCAGGATAGGGTTTCAGGCGATGTCTTTGAGGGATCTCCTGGCGGAGACCGGTCTGAGTATGGGGGGAATCTATCTCACAATCACCAATAAGGACAATATTGCGATTTTGGTAAAGGATGCGGTTACCCTGGTGTGCGAGGACATCGTGAAACAGGCGAAGACACAACAGGATCCGGCTCTGGCCCTGGAACTGCTGGTAAAGGGGTATCTCTTCTCCTCGCTGCTGCTGCAGCCCTGGTTTAACTTTCTCTATTTCGAAACCCGCAGTCTGCCGCCGTTGCATCAGGACGACTCGAAAAACATTGAACGCACCCAGGCGACCGAGATAGAAAGGTTGATTCTTCAGTTGCAGGAGAGACCTGGGCAGGGCTATCCGGCTGAATTCATCGCGACCATGGTATTGACCATGGTCCAGGAGCGTTACCTGAAGCCGTGGAAGTACAAACAGCCGGCATCAACCATCGATGAGTATGCGGAAAACTGTCTGCGAATGGTCCACCACTCGGTGCATCACTACTGGTAATCCGGCAGCCCACTATTTTATCCACAGTTCGACGCGACGGTTTTTGCGCTGCCCCAATTCAGTAAGGTTGGAGGCCACTGGCGCCGTACCTCCATAACCACGGCTGGCGGTGACCTTGACACCCTTTTCACTCAGGTAGCGGGCGACCTGATCGGCGCGCCTTACGGAGCGGTTCATGCTGATATAGTTCGAACCTCCGGGTTTGTCCTCGGCGAATCCGAACAGCATAACCCCATTGCCCAATCTCCCATTGGAGGTTAGAAAGTTCAACACCCTGTCGGCGTCGCGCTTTGCCTTGTTGTCGAGAAACACCGTTCTTTCCGAGAAACGCATATTCACCGAGAGCCGGGCCGCGCCTTCGATCAATTCGGTCATGGCCTTCGGGTACTCAATGGATGTCTCCTCAGAGTTGAGGAAGACGTTCTGTGTGATGAAGCCGACCTTATCGATAAGGTGTTGAGCGCTGTTCGACTCCATATAAGCGATGAAATCGAGTGCCAATGGGTTGGCTTTTTCAGCGGGTGGGGTATAGATGTAGAGTCTTCTGGACAGGGCATAGTCCTCTGTCGCCACCGAAAATCTACTCGGTGCGATCGCGGGCGCCTCCCCGTCGGATACGGCGAGTGCCTTGGAATCGAGAATGAAGGGTAGTCCCACGAAACCTATGCCTAGCGGATCGTGGGAGACTTCTGCCGAGAGTTCGGTATTGTCTGCATACCTTTTTGCATCAGCCGACAAGGTCGCTCTCTTTCCCAACACCAGGGAGTTGAATACCTGATAGGTGCCGGAATTCTTGTCCCGGGCATAGAGGTGAATGGTACCGGGGGGTGCGCCGACCTCCCGCCAGTCTCTGATGCCACCGGAAAAGATCTCCATTAGTTGTGATTTAGATATCTGCTCAAGTGGATTGTCCGGATGCACAATGATTGCGATACCATCCAGGGCAACGATGATTTCGCATTTGGATGATGTCATGTCGCCGATGTAAGCGAGGGCTGAAATCTCCTTTTTCCTGATCTTACGCGATGACATTCCAATATCCGCCACACGATTCAGCAATCCTTTGAAGCCGGTGCTGGATCCCTCGCTCTTGATGGAAACTTCAATTTCCATACCATCGCCGCTTATCCCGTGCAGGGTCGCGGCTTCTTTCTGTTTTTCCAGTGTCACCGAACTGTAGCCCCTGTCTTGTAGCCAGCCGCGTGTCATTTCCGGGATCAGGTCGGCTCCGAGGGTGTTGGAGCCGTGAATTCGGAGTATTTCTATATCGGCTGTTGCATTGTGCAGGATGAAAAAGAGCAGGGTGTAGATGATGTATCTGAAATCCATGTCATTTCCTCAACCATGAAGAATCCATTATCAAGGTCCCTGATTATGCGGGGTTTTTCCCCACTCATTCGTTTACACCAATAATAGTCAAACAATGGCCGGTTTTTTAGCGGAAAAATAGTACTGAAAGTCTTGGACGTTCTCAGGGCCGGGATAGAGGTGCTCCACCGCAGGAAGGGACGGGCCAACATTTCAGGCTTTGTTGGTAAAAAACTTAAGAAATGAGAATCGCGCTGCCATGTCGTGACTGGCAAATTCAAATCCCGACGATAGTATGATGAAATAATCGTCGCTGCCTGCGGCAGCCCGATACTCCTAAAACTAGTGGTGATATCCCATGGGCCAAAGAGAGAGGTATAAAAAGAGAGCGGACGCGGCCGTCTCCGCCGTTCGGCTCGCGCTCGACACCAAGGGGTTCAGCTATCGGAAATGGGGAGGGGTGCAATACTGCAAGCCCGGGGATTGGCTGGTCGACAACGGGGGTGATATCTATACAGTGGATGCGGACACCTTTGCCAGGACTTATACCGAGTCCAGTCCGGGCCGTTACATAAAGACCACTGAAGTCTGGGCGGAAGTCGCGGACAAGGATGGGGTTATCCATACACTTGAGGGTGAGACACGATATTCGGCCGGAGACTATATCGTGTACAACGACCATGATGGTCATGACGGTTATGCTGTCTCCCCTGAAGTGTTCGAATCGATGTACGATCCCTGTTGAGTGGGTGATCCCCCCCTTATGGCAATGTGGCAAGAGGGACAATACAAGCCTGGCAAGCGAGCGCTGTCCAGGGTCCTGGGTGTCGGTGTGATGCTCATTGTCGTGATACTGGTCCATCGCTGGCAGACCCGGAATCTGGTCGAGGGAAGTGCACCTGCACTTAGTGGGCAAACCCTGCAGGGCGCATGGTTTAATCTGGATGACCGGCCGCAGCGGCCGGTGTTGATCCATTTCTGGGCCGACTGGTGCCCGGTTTGCAAACTCGAACGTGGTGCGATCGAATCCCTGTCGAAGGATTATCCAGTGGTCAGCGTCGCCATGCACTCCGGAAGCGATAGCGAGGTTTCCCGGCTGATCGAGCAGGATCAGCTTCGGTTCCCTGTGATCAACGATCCGCAAGGCAGGCTGGCGATGGCCTGGCGGGTACGTGGTGTGCCCACCAGTTATATTGTCGGCAGTGATGGCAAAGTCGTATTTTCGAGTGTCGGCTATACCTTTCCCATGACACTTCGCCTTCGTCTATGGCTGGCGGAAATCTGGTAGACTATCTGCAGAAGGGTAAGCCGTCGGTGTCACCGGCTGTATACTCGAAGCGCCTATTCTGAGGAGAAGTGAGTCATGGCTATATGGCCGAGGTTGGTGTCTCTCATTTTGCTGAGCTTGATCTATTCAGGGTGTGCCACGACCCCAACTCTTTCCAAATCCCAGGTACTCGAAGAGTATGAGGAGATATCACTTTTCCAGTCCCGTCTCAACGAAGACAGGGTGAACGATCTGTTCGATCTGGCCCCTGTGGGATTCGCCGCCGCCCAGTCGAAACTCGATGAAGCGATCGCTTTCGGACAGAAACGCGACGACATGCAGCTGGCGCAAAGGGTGGTCGAGTTGAACAAAATACTCGATAAGGCGGAGGCTGATGCCACACTCTCAAAGCGGCTCATGCGCGAGGTGCTGGAGGCTCGCCAGCTGGCGGTCGCCGCAGGTGCCGATACTATGTTGAAGAGACGTTTCGACCAGCTCGACGAAAAGCTTCGCAAGGCCTCCACCCTGGTGGAGCGTGGCGATATCGAAGATGCCAAGAAGTGGCGCCCGGAGATGTTGCAGGGTTATGCGGATGTCGAACTTGAAGCCCTGAAACAGGACGCAACCGAAAACGCCCGCTACGATATCGCCCGGGCCACCGAGAGTGAAGCGGATGAATATGCACCGAAGACACTAAAGCTCGCGCACGAGGAGCTGGCGCTTTCGGTCGCGGTTCTGGAGACCAACCGTACACAGAGAGAGAAGGCGAAAAACCACGCACTGCAGGCCAGTAAGCTGGCAAATCGCAGTGTCGAGATTACCGAAATGATCAAGGATTTCAAACGCCGCGAATACACCATGGAGGATATTATCCTCTGGTATCAGAAACAGATCGGCCTGATCAATGAACCTAGCGGTGAAGAATTGCCCTTCGACCGGCCGAACGATGAGGTGGTTACTGCCTTGCGTGACAAATTGGCCAACTATGCTGAGATACAGCAAGTGGAACTGGCGACGAGAATGGATCTGCAGAGTCGCCTCGAGGCCGTGGAGAGGGAGAATCGGGAAGCGCAGGAACGCTTCGATATGATCCAGGATCTATTCTCCTCGAATGAAGCCAATGTCTACAGGCAAGGGCATAATGTGTTGCTTGAATTGCGGGGCTTTAATTTTCCCAGCGGCGGCAGCGAGATTCAATCGGAAAATTTCTCCTTGCTTGATAAGATTGTGACCGCTATAAAAACCTTTCCAAATCCCGATGTCGTTGTCTCGGGACATACCGATTCCGTAGGTGGTGCGGAGGTCAACCAACAGCTCTCACAACGACGAGCTGAAACAGTGGCATCATTCCTGGAAAAAGTTGGCGGTGTCGACAGGACTCATCTGACTGCCATCGGCTACGGTGAATCCCGGCCTGTGGCCAATAACGAAACCGAACGAGGACGTAAGAGCAATAGACGTATCGAAGTGTTGATAATTAATGAATAACGACAATCAGGATTCTCAATCTGGCAACAGCTTTTCGGTTGCGATTACAGGTTCCGGGGGCAGTGGTGCGGTGACTGCGGGACGCATCGTCCTGGAGGCTGCGGCGCACTGCGGGTACCAAGGTTTGATGACGCGATCGGCGGGGCCGCAGATACGAGGTGGTGAGTCGGCGGCGATGGTTCGTTTCAGTGCGGATCCCGTGGAGTGCATGGATGATTGTTACGATCTCCTGGTGGCCCTCGACTGGTTGAACATCGAACGCTTCGCCGATGAGATTCCGCTTTCGCACAAGAGCCTGATACTTTGTGATCCTGCCGCTGGCGAGGTTCCGGCGCAGTTGCGCAGCAATGGCGCAGAAATTCGCGAGGTGCCGTTCAAGGTGTTCGCTTCCGGGCTGCCGGAGGGACGCATAAACATGGTCGCGCTGGGGGCAATGGCAATGATCTGCGGTTTGCCGCTCGAGGCCATGGAGGCAAGCGTCAAAGGCGTGTTGAAGCGTAAGGGCGAGGCAGTGGTGGAGTCCGCATTGCGTGCCTTGACCCTCGGCTATAATCACGATCGGCGTCCGGTGCAACCACCGTTGTCGCCAACCGATCGGCGTACAGTCTGGAGTATAACCGGCAACCAGGCTTGCGGTGTCGGTGCCTTGCGCGGTGGAGTCAGATTCGTTGCCGCCTATCCGATCACACCGGCGAGCGAGATCCTGGAGTGGCTGGCGCCGCGTCTGGAAAAGCTTGGTGGCTCTCTGCTGCAGGCGGAGGACGAACTGGCATCCATCAATATGATCATCGGGGCATCATTTGGCGGTGTGCCGTCGCTTACCGCCACCTCCGGGCCCGGCCTGAGCCTGATGGTCGAAGGCCTGGGCCTTGCGCTGGTGAGCGAAACGCCAGTGACGGTAGTCAATGTGATGCGTGGCGGACCTTCCACCGGGATACCAACCAAGTCGGAACAATCCGATTTGAACATTGCCCTTTATGGTCTGCACGGCGACGCGCCTCATTTGGTTTTCTCCCCGCTCTCCATACGCGATTGTGTCTTTACAACCCAGTGGGCTGTTCAACTGTCTGAATATCTGCAGACGGTCTCTCTGGTGCTCTCGGACCAGTCGCTGGGACAGTCACATGCGATCATCGAGGTGCCATCGACCACGCAACTTCCATGGAAGCGCGCCATAGAGGAAGCGCCCGATGCCGACTTCAGGCGTTACCAGCTCACAGCGAACCATATTTCACCGATGACGCTTCCAGGTACTCCAGGTGGAATGTATACGGCTGATGGTCTGGAACACAATGAGCGCGGTACCCCCTCAAGCATGGCCTCTGACCATCGCGAACAGCTCAACAAGCGCCTCTACAAGCTCGAATCGTTCGATTACGGCGATGACTGGGCGGAGATCTCTGGTGGGGGGGGAGAGTGCATCATCACCTGGGGATCGAGTGCGGGTGTGGTCAATGAGGTGGCACGCCTGCTGGAGCGCCAGGGCAGGGAAATCAGGGTCGTTGCTCTGCGTCTGCTCGCTCCACTGCAGCGGCACAAGCTGAGTGAAGCACTGGAGGGCGCAAAGAGGATACTGGTGGTGGAGCAGAATCATGGTGGTCAGCTGTTTCACTATCTGCGTGCCGAAGGCGTATTACCGAAAGACGCGCAATCCCTGGCGCAACCCGGACCTCTGCCTTTAAGGCCGGGACGGATTATCCGGGCGCTTACAGACGATTCAAATGCAAGCGAATGTAAATGAGGGCGCGTTCTGATTTGCCTGCAGAGACTATTGGCGTAGATTTGCGGTTTATATCTTGAGCAAGTGCGGTTTATGGTAAGGGTTTGTATTATCGAATTGGTTTCAGTGAGGAGGATGGAAAATGCCGGTACCAGCATTGAAGGCGAAGGACTATAAATCGGGTATCAAGCCCGTGTGGTGTCCCGGCTGCGGACATTTTTCCGTCCTCGCGGCACTGACCAAGGCGATGGCGCATCTCGGTCTCGTCAAAGAGAATGTAGCTGTGATATCGGGCATTGGCTGCTCCTCCCGCCTGCCGGCGTACATAGACAGCTACGGTTTCCATGGTATCCATGGTCGCGCATTGGCGGCGGCCTCCGGGCTCAAGGCGGCGCGTCCCGATCTGACCGTTGTGGTCACCGGGGGGGACGGCGATGGTTTCTCCATCGGTGGAAATCACTTTCTCCACGCCTGCCGCAGGAATATGGATATGACCTACATCGTCATGGACAACGAGGTCTACGGGATGACCAAGGGGCAGGCATCTCCCACCACACGGCCCACATGGCGCAATAGCAAAATGACACCCCATGGCACAGGCATACCGCGTTTCAATCCGGCCGCTATCGCCCTGGCCGCCGGTGCCGGTTTCATCGCCCGCGGCTATTCGGGAGAGCCGGCGGAGATGACCCGTCTGCTGGTTGAGGCGATCGAGTATCCCGGATTCGCATTCGTACAGGTTTTGAGTGGTTGTGTCACCTTCAGACCCGACCAGAAGGGCTGGAAAGAGGTGGTACGACCCTTTGTCAATGATGTGCCGACCCAGGACAGGATCAAGGCGGCGCAGATCATTCAGGCTGACGACGGTAAGGCGACAGGAGTCATCTACGCCACCCCGTTTGCGGTCTGGCAACCCGAAAATGCAAAAGTGACGGAGCTGAATCTTCTGGAAGAGGAGTTTTGCATATGAGTGATAATCCAGAGGTCGTGATCGAATCAGTGGGTGAGTTTCTGGTGCATGCGCTGGAGCTGGAGGAAGCCTCCAGCGAACACTATGACGAACTCGCCGACAGCATGGAAGTCCACAACAATCTGAAAGTCGCCGAGCTGTTCAGGAAACTTGCAGACTACAGCCGCCTGCATGCCAAGGAGGTTCACCAACGCACGGCCGGCGTAGATCTGCCTGAGATAACGCCATGGGATTTCAAGTGGAAATGCCCATCATCGCCGGAATCGTTCTGTATGGAAGATGCGAGTTACATGATGACCATCACCCAGGCGATGGAGATCGCGTTGTTCAACGAGATTCGCGGCCGGGATTTCTATCAACAGGTTGCCGACAACACCCCCAACGAAGAGGTGAAAAAGATGGCCATGGAGATGGCGGAAGAGGAGGGCTGGCATGTGGAGATGCTGCGGGAGTGGCAGAACAGACTGCGGGAGGAGCCGCCCCTGGAAGACCTCGATCCGCCGAACATGCCCGAGTGAGTGGCTGCTTGGCGGCGAAGGATTCGATCGAGTGGTGGCGCTCTGCGCAGCGCCGCCACTCGGGTTGATCGTTTCCGCTGGCGAACAGGTTGCTTGCGCCGGCCTGAAATGGATCGTTAGCTGATTTCCAGATGGGTGTCGTCGACGGATTTATTCTCTCTGTCTGACTGCTGTTGTGCTTCATGCTCCATCGATTTCAAGAGTTGACTGAAATAGTGTGCAAGGTAGGTCGATGTGTTCAGTGTGAACCACAAAAAGAGAAATACCGAGGCATAGACCTTGACCTCGAACAGGGTACCATCCTGAGTCAGTAGCAAAAGCTTGGAGACGCTTATCGCATCGATGAAGGTGAAGAAAATAATGGTGAGCAGACCGGCGGCGATCGCGCTTGTCCAGAGATAGCCAAACAGGCACTTGCATTTCAGCAGACTTAACATTTGCATTCCTCCAGGTATTTACAAATTCCACTGGCTTTGGCCAGATTTATGGTTATTGTCGTCAGTGCTTAGGGTAGCAGGCAGACAGGGTAATACTACCATCACTTGTTTCCGGGAATCGATACCATCCATTATTTATCAAGTAACTTAATCTTGCCTTAAGGAATTTTCGCTAGGATTTTAAGTACTTGGTTTTGTTGCAGGGCACGCATGTTATAGATATTTCACCGGCAGTGTCCTGAAGTGAGTCAAAAAACCCTTTTCCAGACAGTCACTTGACATGGAGGACGGACTATATGTTTAACTTTCTCGAGAAAAGTCTGGAAAGAAGGAGACTTTGTCACCACCTGCTTACGGTTGGCCTGGAATTGAGTGATCTAAGTCCGGCAATTGCAAAGGAGATAATGCAGATTCTCTATCGGCAGTCGACCTCTGTATCGAAAAAATACCACGAATCGCTACAAGTTGTTTCAGAGCATATCATCTGTGCAGCCGCCTGGTGCATCGCCTACAGTCTGCTGGGCCCTACAAAACTGCTTGATGTCTACCCTGAATACAAGGACAGAACGGAAGAGGCTGAGATGGAACTGCTGTTGTTGGGTGGCGGTGAAGCAAAGACAGAAAACAGTATATATCAGCAAATCTTCCCCCTTCTGCTGAACTCTCCCCATTGTCATCCTGAAGTCAAGAAATTACACGATCAAGTACGTCTTTCATTGATGGCGGCGGGCAGCGAAGTGGCGGGCGGTCGCTGCTTGTCGATGTAATCGACGATCGCTTGCTGTGGTTGATTGTGAAGCTACCAGGATGACGCAGCTTTGCAAAGGCAACCATGTATGGATGGGCAATACCTGGCCCGTTTCGGGTAGCGACACATGGCGCCCGGTAATTCATGCCTTTCGCATAGTAACCAGAGGTGGTGTATTGAGCAGCGCCAAGCTGGCCAGTGTACCGGCGACACCAACGCTGAGCGCACCACCGAGCAAAGCATAAATCCACATCGATATGTCGAGCTGCCAGGGCAGATCGAAGACCGCATTGGCCAGGGAATAGCTGATGGCGCTCGCCAAGGCGGCGGAGATCAAGCCCGCCAGGCCTCCGAGCAGGGCAAATTCCAGCAGGGTGGAGAGCAGCAGGCTGCTGCGCCTGACACCGAATGTGCGCAACACCGCGGTCTCATGCAGTTTCAACTCGCGACCTGCCTGAATCCCCGCGTAGAGCACGATCAATCCAGCGGCAAGGGTGAACACAAAGACCGACTCCACGGCCAGCGCCCCGCGATCCATGATGGCGCGAACCTGTGTCATCAGTGCCGTGACATCAAGTGCCGTGATACTGGGGAATCGCTGGATCAGGCGGTGCAGCAGGTGGCGCTTCTTCGCGGGCAGATAGAAACTGGTGATGTAGGTGGCCGGCCGCCCGCTGAGCAACTCCGGAGTGCCGATGACGAAGAAGTTGACATTGAACGAGTCCCACTGCACCGAACGCAGGTTTTCGACACGGCCTTTGATGCGCTCGCCGGCAATCTCGAACTCCAGTTCGGCACCCAGGGGAATGCCCAGGGTCTCGGCCAGACCCTGCTCCACCGAGAACCAGGGTTGGCTCCATTCGGATTCGCTCCACCACTGGCCTGAGACGATCTTGTTGTCGACCTGCGGCAGTGTCGCATGGCTGATGTTGAAGTCCCGGGTCGCCAGGCGCTGGGCCCTGGGGTTGTCGTAGTCGTCACGGCTCACGGGCTTGCCATCTATGCTGATCAGGCGGCCTCGGATCATCGGAAACAGACCGTTTGTCTCTATACCCCCCTGTGCCAGCATCTCATCCACCGCCTCGACCTCCTGCGGCTGGATATTGATCAGAAACTGGTTGGGGCTGTCGGCGGGCAGGGTGCGCTGCCAACTCGCCAGCAGGTCGACCCTGACAGTGGCCAGCAGCAACAGCACAGTAAAACCCAGGCCAAAGCCGGTCAGCTGAATGGTGGTGGTGGCGGGATTGCGCGAAAGACTGGCCAGTCCGTAGCGCCAGGAGCCGGCAGTCAGGCGTCTGAGCGGTGCCAACAGGTAGACCAGCAGGCGGGAGATCAGGAGCAGGATCAACAGCCCGGCCAGGAGACCGGCGATCAGGCGCAGAGCCATCCCGTCGTCACCGATCTGCCAGGTCAGCAGGATGCCGAGGGATATCAGGGCGGCCGCGAGAAAAAGCCCGTAGCTTATGGGGGGGGCGTCCAGATCTCGCCTGAACACGCGCAGCGGGGGCACATCCCCGAGACGAATGATGGAAGGCAGCGCAAAGCCGATCAACACCAGGATGCCTGTGATCAGGCCAGAGATCAGTGGCCAGAGGCTGGGCGCCGGGATCTGGCTGGCGAACCAGTCACCGATCAGCGTGATCAGCAGGGTCTGCAGGGCGAAACCGGCCACGACACCAACCAGACTGGCGATCAGCCCCAAGCCCATCAATCGCAGTATATAGATCTGTGCGACCTGGCGGCGACTGGTGCCGAGGCAGCGCAACAATGCGCTGCTATCGGCTTGTCGCTCGACGAAGCGGCGGCTGGACAGCGCAACCGCGACCATGCACAACAGGATCGCGGTCGCAGCCGCGAGGCGCAGAAAACGCCCCCCCTGGTCGAGCGCGTTGCGCAGTTCAGGGCGGGCGGAACGAATATCCTCGACCTCGACACCGCTTAAATCGAGCTGTTCCACCCATTGCCGATACTGTTCGATCTGTGAAGGTGACCCCGCCAACAGCAGGTAGTGGCGGACCCGGCTTGCGGGTCCGAGCAGACCGGTCGCTTCGATATCGTCGATGGAGATGAGCAGTCTCGGAGCCAGTCTGAACAGACTGGCCGAGCGGTCGGGTTCGTAGGTGATGATTCGGGTGGCCTTGAAGCGGCGCTTACCCAGTTTCATCGTCTCCCCGGTCTGTATGCCCAGCAGGGGCAGCAGGCGCTCCTCCAGCCAGGCCTCGCCGGAGACGGGTATGCTACGGGCATTGAGATCAATCCCGTCCACCTTGTCACGCACCAGCATGCGGCCGCGCAGGGGATAGTCGCTGGAGACCGCCTTGACCTGAACCAGCTGGGTCCTGTCCCGATGCAGGATGACGCTGGGGAAGCTCAGGGTCCGAGCATGTCGCAACTGAAGGCGATCCGCCTCCTCAATGAGATGCTCGGGTATTCTTTGGTTGCTCTCGATTCTGAGATCGGCGGCCAGTACTTCGCCGGCTTGGCGAGCCATGGCGCGTTCGATACGGTCGGTAAAGAAACCCACCGAAGTCACCGAAGCCACGGCGATCACCAGGGCGGTGGCGAGCAGTCTCAGTTCGCCGGCGCGCCAGTCCCGGCGCAGCAGGCGCATGGCGAAGTGGAGCGAGTTCAATCCCCGGCCTCCAGTAAACCGTCGCGCAGATGGAGTCGACGGTCGCAGCGGCTGGCGAGCATCTCGTCGTGAGTGACCAGGATCAGTACCGTATCGCTGTTCTCCTGCAATCTGAATAGCAGATCGGCGATGTGCTCTCCGGTATGGGCATCCAGGTTGGCCGTGGGTTCATCGGCGAACAGTATCCTCGGATCGGGGGCAAAGGCCCGGGCCAGGGCCACCCGTTGCTGCTCCCCTCCCGAGAGTTGGGACGGGTAGTGATGCAGTCGTTGTGACAGGCCGGCTTCGGATAGGGCTGCCTTTGCCGCCTGTGCGGGATTTCGATGGCCCGCCAGCTCGAGGGGCAGCATGACGTTCTCCAGCGCGGTCATGCCTGAGAGCAGTTGAAAGGATTGAAAGACAAAACCCACCTTGCCGGCACGCAGTGCTGCGCGGCCGTCTTCATCCAGAGTGCTCAGCGCAGTACCGAAGAGCCGAACCTCGCCGGAAGAGGCCTCGTCGAGCCCGGCCAACAACCCAAGCAGGGTCGATTTCCCCGATCCTGAGGCGCCGAGGATCGCCACTGCCTCCCCCGGTGCTACAGCCAGGTCGATCTGCTGCAGGATATCTATCCGGCCTGCAGCGGTCTCGACGAACTTCTCCAGAGCGCTTGCAGTCACAGGGTGTTGATTGGATGATGTTTGCAACATGAAAAAGATCCTACTGCTGTTGTCGTTAATTTGCGTTTTCAATTGGCCGCTGTCGTTGAGTGCTGCGGTGCCTGCTTTGCTGGTTGTCGGTGACAGCCTGAGCGCCGGCTATGGCGTCACCACCGAGCGACGCTGGGTGAATCGACTGGCGCGGCGCCTGGAACAGCATTGTGGCTCCTTCAGCCTGGTCAATGCCAGTGTCAGCGGTGACACCAGCAAAGGCGGAGTGAGCAGGCTGCCTGCCCTGTTGGCGAAGCATCGTCCCGATATTGTCATTATCGAACTTGGCGGTAATGACGGATTACGCGGGATCGCCATTGACACCATGCGCAATAATCTGCAGCAGATGGTGAGGCTCGCCAAACAGACTGGTGCATCGGTTCTATTGCTTGGTGTCCGCCTGCCGGCAAACTATGGCGAGGATTTCGTCAACGCCTTCCACCAAGTCTATTATGATGTCGCCAAGGCGGAGTCAGTTCCCCTGGTGCCCTTCTTTTTGCAGGGCGTGGCCCTGCAAGCGCACCTCATGCAGGCCGACGGCATACATCCGAACGACGATGCGCAACCGATACTGCTGGAGAATGTCTGGCCACAGCTGCGATCGATTATTCTGCACAAGGGATTGGCGAGTGAGTGCAGATAACGAGTGACCGCAGGGTCACCCACGAATAAGGTACTTTTTTGCGACCGAATTATCGGTATAATCCCCAGCTCTTATGGCGGTAGGTATCGGTCCCCCCGCAACGAGAAACTGTGAACCCCGTCAGGCCCGGAAGGGAGCAGCGGCAGCAGTGGCATCGTGTGCCGGGGTGCGGCTGGTACTTCCCGCCACCCTAAATTCCACCCAAGAGATTCCCGCAGGCCTCTGATTTCAAGGGGTTATATAGGAGCGCTTGTAGCTGTTGTACTCATCGACCACCCGCTGCATGGCCTCATCCTTGTATGGCTGGAGTCCGCGCAGGGCCATGTATTTGGCGCCTTGTCCAACTTCCTCACCTGCTTGCAGAAGGCGGAAATCGAGGCGCACCAGCCCCTTTTTGCCCTGCACCTCGAGGCTTGAGCCGGTGGACTCAAGGCTGGGGTCGCTGAAGTCCAGGCGCTGCAGGTTGATCTCCATGCTCTGATACATCACCAGGGGGCGGGCGGGGTTGATCATCACACCCTGTTCGGCCATCAGGGGCACCAGAATATGGGGAAACGCCTTGCCCGAGAAGGCGACGTAACGGCTGCACAGGCGATTGATCAGCATGGGGTCATGCGTGATTCCGCCCTCGCGTTCAATACTGAGGTACTGCTTGCCCGCCTCATCGGTGACCTCGATGAGCGCAGCGTCGCTTTCGGGGAAGATCAATGCATTGTCTGTCACCATGCCGGAAAAGGTGAAGCGCATTTGCTGACTCAGTCCCAGATGCTCCAGGGCAACGGAAAAAAGCAGATCGCCGGGTACGCAGAACATTTTCGCATCCGCGTTGTGTAACGGATTGAAATCGTTTGCAATCTCTTTGGCGAAGCGACTGGCCTGGTCACGGCTAAAGTGAACCTGGTTACCTTCTGCACTGAAATAGTCTGCCAACACCATGATACCGATTCCATCGCTTCAGAGTGCGCGATCATAGCAGGTGTCACCTGATGAGCATAGCGAGAGTGAATGGTTATGATAAAGTAAGGCTGTCGGCCAACCCTGGTATCGGGTGTTGGTGTACAGCCCGAATAACGAGACCTATGTGGCAGAGCGCAATCTGATCCTTGATATGAACAATGAACCGGTAGACCATCCGATGATAAAGGCTTTTTTTGACAACTTCGTCGATGGCGGATATTTCACCGGCAGGCGGGTCAACTGAGCACAGGGAATTCGCTTTGTCGATCTCCAGCAAGGTTATGTTGATCCCGAAGAACTCCGCACGATGGTTGAGCTGGTTGCTGTTGTTGTCCAGCTGTCTGCTGATCGCGGGACTCTACCTGCCGATGCTGACCTTGACCAAGTTTCTCTTTATCGCCAACTCGTTCTCCGTCATCTCGGGAATTCTGGAGCTGTTACACAGGGACCACTGGATTCTCTTTCTCCTGGTGGGGTTGTTCAGCGTGGTTTTTCCCATTACAAAAATAATACTACTGTTCGTGTTGCTGCGGCTGCGTGACGTCAACTCGACGCGATACATACATCTGCTGAAATTGATGCATGATTACGGTCGCTGGGGAATGCTCGACGTAATGGTGGTTGCCGTAATGATCGTTGCGGTAAAATTGGACGTGATCGCAGAAGTCGAGATTCACGCCGGGCTTTATCTGTTCGCGACAGCGGTACTGCTCATCATGTACATCACGCACAGGGTTGCAGGCTATACTCAAATACAATGACACCGGCAGTCAATGCAGCTAAAAAAGCGGGAATCAGCTATCGCATACACGCCTATGAGCACGATCCGGATCACTCGTCCTATGGTATGGAAGCGGCGCAAAAGCTCGGTATTCCCCCGCAACGTGTTTTCAAGACCCTGGTCGTTTCGCTTGAGGGACGGGGGCTCGCCGTGGCAGTGGTTCCGGTCTCGTCACAGCTCGATCTAAAGGCCTTTGCGAAGGCGGTGAATGTGAAGAAGGTGGCCATGGCCGAAGCCAGGCCTGTGGAGCGCAGTACAGGCTATGTCCTGGGAGGTGTCAGCCCGTTAGGCCAGAAAAGAAGGCTGCTGACCCTGATCGATCGTTCTGCGAACGATTTTTCAACATTGTTTGTGAGTGCCGGTCGGCGTGGTCTCGAAATCGAGTTGGCTGCCGAGGACCTGTCGAGACTGCTGGATGCGCGGTATGCGGATATTGCCAAATAGTATTGATTTCCTTCACACAGGGTGGTTGCAATGGCGGGAGAGCAAACGATGACTGACAGGCTGCTGTCAAACATACGGGTCTCGGCTACCCACAGACTGATCCGTCCACTCGACCTGCTGCGGGAAATGCCCGTGAACGAGGCTGTCAACGAGCATGTGCTGGGGGTGCGGCAAACCATTCACGAAATCATATATGGTATCGACCAGCGGCCTTTGGTCATTGTCGGTCCATGCTCCATCCATGATCCGGTAGCGGCAATGGACTACGCACAAAGACTTAAGCCCCTCGCAGATGCTGTCAGTGATCGGCTCTATGTGGTAATGCGGGTCTATTTTGAAAAGCCGCGCACCACGATCGGCTGGAAGGGCCTGATCAATGATCCGGAGATGAACGGTTCATTCGACATGGGAAAGGGTTTACACCTCGCCAGAGAGCTGTTGCTCGAGATAAATGGCCTGGGCCTGGCCACAGCCACGGAAATCCTCGAGCCGTTTACTCCGCAATATATCGGTGATCTGCTTGGCTGGGTGGCGATCGGTGCACGCACCACTGAAAGCCAGACCCACCGTCAGATGGCATCCGGTCTCTCGGCGCCGGTGGGATTCAAGAACTCGACAGACGGAAATGCGAAAATTGCTTTGGACGCAATGGTATCGGCAGCGAACTCACATACTTTTCTTGGGATCAATGAACTGGGGGAAACCTGTATAGTCGAAACCATAGGGAATAGTGATACTCACCTGATTTTGCGTGGTGGCAGTCGCGGTACGAACTATGATGAAACTGAAGTCCACAGAATGGCGGAGATGTTACGCTCCAAGGGCCTTAATCCCAGGATCATGGTCGATTGTTCACATGCCAATAGTGGAAAAGATCACACCCGTCAGGTTTTGGTCTGGGATAATCTGATAAATCAGATCTGCAAGGCGAGAGAGAATAATGAACACCCTTTTGTTCTCGGTGCAATGCTCGAAAGCAATATCAATGCTGGTAAGCAGGATATAAATGGCGAGTTGGCTTATGGTGTATCTGTTACAGATGCCTGCATTGATTGGGCGACGACGGAACAGACAATACTCAGGGGTTATGACGAGCTGGCCTGAGATATTTCAGGTCCGGGCCTTAATTCACAAATAGTCACTTAGTTGGGAAAAGCAGATGAGAGCATTGCGTAATCTTATTTATTTCACGTGTTTGTTCCCGTTCCTGGCGGCATGTCAATTAAGTAATAGCGAGGTGACAGTAGTAATGCCGAATGACTTGATGAGCGATCTGGAAACTCTATCGAAAGCAAGGATATTCTTTGGCCATCAATCGGTAGGAAACAACATTCTTGAGGGTCTGGAAACGATATCGGATAAACTCAACGTGGACATGAGAATTACCGATTATGAGTCATACCAGCCGGATGACAAGGGATGTTTGTTACATACACGGGTAGGCAAGAATAGGGAGCCGGTGTCAAAGTGTCTGGATTTTGGCCGAATTATTGATCAGGAATTGAAAGGCGAAATTGATTATGCGTTATTGAAGTTCTGCTACGTCGATTTTAATAAAGATTCCAATGTAGATAAGATCTTTGACGACTATAAGCAGACTATGGATAACCTTATAGCGAATCACCCCGATATAACTTTTGTTCACACGACTGTTCCGCTGAAGCAAGTGAGCGGAGGTTGGAAAATCTGGATAAAGGAAATGTTGGGAAAACCGAACTTGAGTAAACTCGACAATGTAAAGCGTAATGAATTCAACAATCTTCTCAAGGCGACCTACGGGAATGAGAGGTTGATAGATATTGCGAAGAGTGAATCCACATACCCGGATGGGAATCGGGAGGTATTCAAGGTTGATGGAAAGGAATATAACTCGCTGATCGATGTGTATAGTTCCGATGGTGGTCACTTGAACGATATGGGTAAAATCCAGGTGGCGTCAACATTTGCACAAGAGTTGTCACGAATCATTCGTGAAACATCATCTGCAGTTGAATAAGCATGCAACCCAGTGTTGCGAGGTTTTTCAGCCGACTGTGCTGATCAGTACGGGGCCTGCAAGTCGTCATGAATTGAAACCTCGTCCTTAATTTGAATCCGGCCGCTTTAATTAAAGATGGTCACTGCCAATGGCGTCCTGGAATCGTTTGGCTGGACATTTCGTCACTTCTGCACTATTATCAATAACGCCACGATTAAGTATTAAAACTATCAATACAGACTATTGAGTCAACGATTGATAAACCCTCGGCTACACTCTACTGAATCACAACTCACCAGAATTGAGGATTAGCGCTCCATGCCTCAAGAGCTGAGACAGGCTGCACTCGACTATCATCGCTCACCAAAACCAGGCAAGCTCGAGATAAAGGCCACCAAACCCATGGCGAATCAGAGGGATCTTGCTCTTGCCTACTCGCCTGGTGTGGCGGCCGCCTGTCAGGAGATCGTGGCGGATCCCAGTAAAGCGGCCGACTATACAGCCCGGGGCAATCTGGTGGCGGTGGTGAGCAACGGTACCGCCGTTCTCGGTCTTGGCTCCATCGGCAGCCTTGCTTCGAAGCCGGTGATGGAGGGTAAGGCGGTTCTGTTCAAGCAGTTTGCCGATATCGATGTTTTCGATATCGAGATCGATGAGAGCGATCCCCAACTCTTCATCGAGACCGTGGCCAGACTCGAGCCCAGTTTCGGCGGCATCAACCTTGAGGATATCAAGGCGCCGGATTGCTTCATCATCGAGAAGGCGCTCAAGGAGCGCATGAATATTCCGGTGCTGCATGACGATCAGCATGGCACCGCCATCGTGGTCTGCGCGGCTATTCTGAATGGTCTGAAGATCGTAGGTAAGGCCATTGAAGATGTCAGGCTTGTGACCGCGGGTGCCGGCGCCGCCGCCCTGGCCTGCCTCAGCCTGCTGATCGAACTCGGGATGAAACCGCAGAATATCATCGTCACCGATATCGCCGGCGTCATCTACAGGGGTCGCAAGGAGGAGATGGATGAATACAAAGGCGTCTATGCTTCGGACACTGCCCACCGCACTCTGGAACAGGCGCTGCAAGGGGCCGATATCTTTCTGGGGCTTTCTGCCGCCGGTGTGCTGAAAGCGCAGTGGTTGCAGAAAATGGCATCCGATCCGCTTATCCTGGCACTGGCGAATCCGGTGCCCGAGGTGATGCCGGAAGAGGCAAAGGCAGTGAGGCCGGACGCGATACTGGCAACCGGGCGTACCGATTATCCCAATCAGGTCAATAATGTCATCTGTTTCCCTTTCCTGTTTCGCGGCGCCCTCGATGTGGGGGCGACAGAGATCAATCGGGAAATGAAACTGGCCTGTGTGCGCGCCATCGCCAAGATGGCCCAGATGGAACCTTCAGATGTAGTGCGTTCCGCCTATGGCGGCCAGCAACTCCATTTCGGGCCGGAGTATCTGATCCCCAAACCTTTCGATCCCCGCCTGATGGAGAACGTTCCTCTGGCTGTTGCCCTCGCAGCGATGGAGTCGGGGGTTGCCCAGCGACCGATCGTGGATCTGGAGGCCTATAGTAACCGTCTGCAGCATAGGGTCTTTCGCTCCAGTATTCTGATGCGACCGGTGTTTGAAAGGGCGCGTGAGGAGTTACGGCGGGTGGTCTTTGCCGAGGGTCAGGAGTCACGGGTTCTGGAGGCGGCACAACAGGCTGTGGATCAGGCTATTGCCCGTCCCATATTGATCGGACGTCGTGAGATCATCTCTCAGCGCATCGATACCCTCGGGTTGACAATGCGCGAAGGGGACGATTTCGAGCTTCTCGACCCCATGACCATTTCCAATTTTGAAGGCTACGTGGAGAAGCTGTTTGAAAGGGTACAGCGGCGTGGCTATACACCCAAGGAGACCCGGGAGGTACTGCGCAATAATCCCACTGTTCTGGCATCGGTGGTGGTGGCCATGGGTGAAGCCGACGCCATGCTCTGCGGGACGGTGGGCCGCTATTGGAAGCATCTCGATTATGTACGCGAGATCGTCGGTACGGAGGAGGGGGTCAACAAGCTCACTTCGATGAATGCGCTGGTCTTGCAGTCCGGTACACTGTTCATGGCGGATACCTATGTTCAGGAGGATCCCACGGCGGAGGATCTCGCGGAAATCGTCTCACTCTGCGCTGAAGAAGTCTTGTGGTTCGGTATCGAACCCAAAGTGGCGCTGGTTTCCCATTCCAACTTCGGCAGTCATGATTCACCATCAGCGGTTAAGATGCGCAAGGCCCTGGCCCTGGTACGTGAACGCCTGCCTGAACTGGAGATCGAGGGTGAGATGCATGCTGATCTGGCACTGTCGGAGCCGTTGCGCGTCACCCGATTCCCCAATTCCAGACTCGGGGGCCGGGCAAATCTATTGGTCATGCCCAATCAGGATGCGGCCAATGTCGGCTTCAATATGTTGAAAGTGCTCAGTGACGGGGTGGCGATTGGACCGATTCTGATAGGTTGCGCCAAATCGGTCCATGTGGTCACCCCCAGCATCACCGTGCGTGGCTTGTTGAATATGACTGCGCTCGCATCCGTGCGTGCCAGTTGTATGATGATGAAGGATTGACGGATGACGGGACCTGAACCCATTTAACTTCAACCTGAATCCGTGGGTTCAGAGCTTGTGCGATGTGCCTCGATGAACTCACGGATTCAGGTTCTACTGATTTGGAAAAGAGAAACATGCAAGTGACTAAACCGAGACCGGTCTTTCTCAATCTTTTCAAGATACGCTTGCCGATGGCCGGCATCATGTCGATCATCCATCGCGCCACCGGTGTACTGATGGTGCTGGCGATCCCTCTTATCATCTATCTCCTCGATCTATCTCTCAGTGGTCCTGAAGGGTTTGCACAGGTCAAAGGGATTTTTGCCGGAGTCTTTGTCAAAATGGTTCTTTTCCTCTTTCTGTGGGGCCTGATGCATCATTTGCTGGCAGGTATCCGCTATCTGCTGATAGACATCGATGTCGGTGTGGAAAAGCCCCTGTTCCGCCAAACCGCCTGGGTTGTGACGCTGATCGCTCCTGTGTTGGCGCTGCTATTGCTGGGAGGTCTGCTATGAGTCGTCGTGCGACCGGTTTGAGGGCGTGGTTCCTGCAACGTGTCAGCGCAATATATCTCCTGCTGTTCATCCTGTTTTCACTGCAACACATGATCGTCTGTCCACCTCAGGATTTTGCCGCATGGCAGGGATGGGTGGCACAACCCCTGGTCGGGCTTGGTCTGCTGCTTTTCTTCGCCTCAGTCTTGCTGCACGCCTGGGTTGGATTCCGTGATGTATTGATCGACTATCTCCACCCCACCGCGCTACGCGTTACCCTGCTGACACTTGCCGGATTTGTCCTGTTCGGCTGCGCGCTTTGGGTTCTGCAGATTATCTTTATGGCGACTACCGCCTGATACAAAGGTTAACTATACATGGCACTGGAAAAGCAACGATTCGATACACTCATACTGGGGGCCGGCGGTGCTGGATTGAATGCCGCCTTACAATTGGCCAATGCAAACCTCAAGGTGGCAGTGGTCTCCAAGGTGTTTCCAACCCGCTCACACACGGTTGCGGCACAAGGGGGCGTGAATGCCGCCTTGGCGAATGTCCTCCCGGATAACTGGCACTGGCATATGTTTGACACCGTCAAGGGGTCCGACTATCTCGGCGATCAGGATGCCATTGAGTATATGTGCCGCGAGGCGATACCAACGGTGTATGAGCTGGAGCACAACGGGGTGCCATTTTCCCGATTGGCGAGCGGCAAGATCTATCAGCGCGCATTCGGCGGCCAGAGTCAGAACTTCGGCGGCGATCAGGCAGCGCGAACCTGCGCTGCCGCAGACCGTACCGGGCATGCGATCCTGCATACTCTCTATCAGCAGAACATACGTGCCAAGACCCATTTCTATGACGAGTACTTCGCGGTGGATCTGATCAGGGATGATGAAGGGTTCGTGCTCGGCGCCCTGGTGTTGAATATCGCTACCGGTGAACCCTTGTTGATCGAATCCAAGACCACCCTGCTGGCTACCGGAGGATGTGGCCAGGTCTTCAGGACAACGAGCAATGCCCATATCAACACCGGAGACGGCATGGCGATGGTTTTGCGCGCCGGCCTGCCGCTCATGGACATGGAGTTCTTTCAGTTTCATCCCACCGGTATCGCGGGAAAAGGGATGCTGATAACCGAGGGTGTCAGGGGGGAGGGCGGGTACCTGGTCAACAAGCATGGTGAGCGTTTCATGGAGAAATATGCACCCAACGCAAAGGACCTCGCCAGCCGTGACGTGGTGGCCCGATCCATCATCACCGAAGTGCGCGAGGGCAATGGCGTCGGTCCGGAAGCTGATCATGTGCTGTTGAAGGTCGATCATCTTGGTGAGGAAGTCATTGCCAAACGTCTGCCGGGAATACGCGAGAGCTCGAAGATATTTGCCGGCGTCGATCCGGTCAAAGAGCCGATACCGGTATTTCCCACCGCCCACTATGTGATGGGTGGTATCCCCACTGACCGTTTCGGCCGCGTGATGCCAACTGCGGATGATGATGGTGACCACCTGCCGGGGTTGTACGCTGCCGGCGAGTGCGCCTGCGCCTCGGTGCACGGCGCCAATCGGCTCGGTGGAAATTCACTGCTCGATATTCTGGTTTTCGGACGCCTGGCCGGACATAACATTATCGATTACGTCAAGCACAACAGCGGCCACCGCACCCTCGATGAGGCAAGTGTGGAGAAGGTTGTGTCGAGGCTGCAGAAATGGGATGCCAAAGGCGACGGCATTACGGTCAACCAGTTACGCGGTGAGTTCCGCAAGACCATGGAGGACCATGCCGGTGTGTTCCGTGTCGAGGATATGATGGCGGAGGGAGTTGAAAAGGTTAAACAGATCCGTGAAAAGCTGGGTGATGTTCGACTGACTGATCACTCCTCTACCTTCAATACCAATCGAACCGAGGCATTGGAACTGGAAAACCTGATCGATGTCGGTCTGGCAATCGCGGTTTCAGCGTTACATCGAAAGGAGAGCAGGGGAGCCCATTCGCGACCCGATTATCCAAAGCGCGATGATGTGCAATGGATGAAGCATACTCTCTACTGGAGGGAGAAGGACAGACTCGATTACAAAGGTGTGCGGGTACAGCCTTTGACAGTTGAGAGTTTTCCGCCGAAAGAGAGAGTTTACTGAAGAGTTTGAGTTGTGAGTTTTGAGGTTTTGAAATGAAATTCAGTGTCTACCGTTACAACCCGGATAGCGACAGCGAACCCTACATGCAGGCCTTCGAGGTTGAATGGCGCCAGGGCATGATGCTGCGCGACGCCCTGCTTGCGATAAAGGCCCAGGATGAATCGTTTACCTTCAGGCACTCCTGTGGCGAGGGTGTTTGCGGTTCCGACGGGGTGAACGTCAATGGCAGCAACAAGTTAGCTTGCATTACACCCTTGGCCGAACTCAAGGAGCCGGTAGAGGTCAGGCCGTTTCCCGGAAGGCCGGTGATTCGGGATCTGGTAGTCGATATGAGTCAGTTCTATGCGCAATTCAAAAAGGTCGATCCCTGGCTGATACACAAGGACCCAATGCCTGAACAGGAGATCCTGCAATCGCCTGAAGAGAGGGACAAACTCGATGGTCTCTACGAGTGTATCATGTGCGGTTGCTGTTCCACCTCCTGCCCCTCGTTTTGGTGGAATCCGGAGAAGTTTCTCGGGCCACAGGCTCTCTTGACTGCCTGTCGCTTTCTTGCCGATAGCCGTGATCAGGCCAAGGAGGAGAGGCTCGACAAGCTGGAAGGGCCCTACAAACTGTTTCGCTGCCATACCATCATGAACTGTGTCGAGGCCTGCCCGAAGGAACTCAATCCCACCAAGGCCATAGGCCATATCAAGGCTATTATGCTCAAAGATGCAATCTGAATCCGCTTATCATTTATAGATCATTGCATGGTTACCAAGCAAAGTGACTTGTCGAATGTCGAAAGGCTGCGCTGGCAGTGTCGCCGAGGCATGCTCGAGTTGGATGTGCTGTTGCAAGCTTTTTTGGATCAACACTACACCGATCTACCCCCGAGGCTGCAGCGCCTCTTCATAGAGCTGTTGAGTCTTCCCGATCCTGTCATTCATGCCTGGTGTGTCGGTGGCGAACCGCCAGAGAACGAAGAGTTCGGCGAGCTCATCTCGGCCATTCGCCAGACAAGCGTGGCTTGAAGACGTACACCCGCCACTCATTGGATTAGTATTAATAAGCCATAGATGGAATGCATGCTGTTGTATGAACCTGCCGGGGTCAGGAGCTTTGTCTGTGGCTCATGGTGTCGAGCTTCATCAGCATGTCCACCAGCTTGGCGGAAAGTTTGAACATCTGCGTCATCGCTTCTTCCATGCCGGGTATATCACCATTTGTTTTGCAAATCAGAGCCTGTTGACTTGATTGGTGAAATTGTTGATGTGGTTCCAGGATTGAATCGAAGATGCGACGCGCCTCTTCGCTGATGGCTGATGATTGATCCGCTCCCTCACTGTCCAGCCAATGTCCGAGCTTGCATGAATGGTGATCGGTGCCCTGGAAATCACCCCTGTCTTCCAGGGTCGCTTTTAATTTGCCCAGATACTGGATATGGTCGTTCATTCGTCTGAGAAAGAAAGCACTTTCACTCATGGCTGCTACTACCTTGCTACTAGATTAACTTCTCGATACTCTCAGCGGCCCGTTTTACATCAAGAAAAATCAAGCCAAGCTTGGCGTTTGTCTTCGCCAGTACCGTGACAACGGCTTCGGGGCCCGCATGCGCCATCAATACATATCCCTTGCCTCCCTTGACCAGTACCTGTTCGAGTTCGCCACGGGCCAGTTCCTGTGCGGTACGATCACCAAGCGAGAGCATGGCTGCGCTCATCGCGCCGACACGGTCCTCGTCAAGGGATTGGGGAAGCTGTGAAGCCATGATCAGTCCATCGGTGGAGATCACCGCTGAAGCTTCGATGTCAGCGGAGGTTCCATTGAGTTCACTGAGGACTGAGTTGAGCATATCTGCACGCATGAGCTTATCTCCTTGATAGGTAATGCGGGTTATCCAATCGCCTGTTGTCCATCATCAGGTCCGTTCGTATTGTTGGTCTGGTCATCGTTTCACAGTCAGGTTGTGTCAGGTTGATCGAGTTGCCTTTTGGTACTGTCGGCATATCGTGTACTCAATGCCCATACCAGGGATGTGAATGCGGGTTGGTTAAAGTGCGGTACGCCCTGTAGTACAAGGACGAAGCGGTGATCATCGATATACAGGGGCCAAAAGCCCAGCTGACTGTTACCGGCGGCGTCGACCAGTGACCATGCACTGGTTGAGATACGCAGATTGTTGTGAGTCAGCGCCTGGTGTCGGCTGTCGAGGGAGGCAAGGTCGGCACTCAATGCCGATAGCTCGATGGCCGCCTCATGGGTAAATCCACTGGCTGCCACGTAAAAGCCATGGCTATCAGCCAGCAAAGCCTTGCTGCAGTCCGACAGTGGTGGCAGCAGTTCGGGCAGTAGTGTCTCCAGGGCGCCGCTCTGGGTGCTCAGCGGCTCTTTGAGACCTTCGATCCATCCCAGATGCTGAGCCCTGTAGAGTGCCTTTTGTGCCTCATCGCCGGTGAGGCCTGTCCATTGCTCCAATGCCTGCTGTGTCAATACCGGAGTGGTTTCCTGTTGCAGCAACGCACACAACAGAGAGCGTAGAGGCTCCTTGTCCCGATGAGATGTGGCATGAAAGGCCCCCGCCGGTGATGGAAATGCAAAACGGTCCTCGATCAGCCTGAAGCTGTCCATATCAGGCTTCCAATCCGGGATCGATCGAATAGAGCAGCGCCTCAAGCAATAGCGAGATATCCCTTTTTACACGTGCATCCACTTCGAATATAGGGATCTTAAATCCGTTGTCTTCGAGTTGCAGATAGTAATCCTCCAGTCTCGGATCTCTACTCAGATCCATTTGCGTCACCCCTATGACCACCTTGGTGCTTGTGATGAAGTTATTGAAGCTGTCGAGGAAAAAACGCATATCGCTGAATGGATCCGGTCGGGCATTGCTGATCAGGAGAATCAGGCCGATTCCGCCCTGGGTCAGGATCTCCCACATAAAGTCGAAGCGTTGTTGCCCTGGTGTGCCATACAGATGGATCCTCTCCTGATTGTCGAGAGAGATAAGGCCATAGTCCATGGCGACAGTGGTATCGGGTTTCTGGATCCTTGTCATGTCGCTGGCTCTCTCGTCGGTGATCACCGGCTCAATGTCACTGATCGATCCGATGGCAGTGGTCTTGCCCACACCAGTAGGTCCGCTGAAGATGATTTTGTAGTCACTCATGGCGTTGTCTTCCTCCCCTCATACGCTCCAGCAGACGTCCGAACACTCCTCTGTTTCTCGTTTGCTCTATTGCCGGTGGTGCGATCAGGGTATCCACGGCACGTCGCGTTTCACCCACTAACTGGACTGCGTGTGCGGCGCTGTAGAATGCGAATACGTAGCGTTGCGGGATGTTGAGCGCGTTCGCGGTATCGAGCAGGGATCTCGGTTGCTCCGCCCACAAGGAGGCGATCGCCATGGCATGGGGCGTCACTACAAGCCGGGTGAAATTGGGCCAGCGTCGTATATAAATAGGTTGTTTGATGTTGGTGCCCTGCGGCAGGCGCCCTCTCGATGCCCACAACGCCAGTTGCCAGATGAAGGCCTGGAGTGAGTGCTCTTTGGCATCGGCTGGTGCACTCCAATTCGCCGCAACCGGGCGCAGCTGGACCTCCAGGGTGGTGTCGGGGAGAGTGCAGAAGGGGCGCAGCTGTCTGTCTGTGGCCAGCACCCACATCTTGTTGTTGTGGATATCGAGCGTCATCGGGGGCCATGGGCCATCGATGCTGATATTGCGGTTGCGGCGGACAGCCTGATTCAGCGCCTGCTGGGTTATTCCCTGTACATAGTGTTCAGGGTTGTAAAAGATCTTGTGAATATGCTCCGGATCCTCTGGGTCGATGTCGGGCGATGTGCCTACGAATGCCTTCTCCTGTGCAGCGCTCATGAGAGAAGCCACCTTTCGCGTGGTGACAATCTTCTCCTGGTCCTGGACCAGATGCGGAATCGGTTTGGCAGCCTCGGCATGGGTGTGCCCGGCCGCGGATTGCATCGCGGGTTGTTCTCCCAGCAGGGTGTGGCAGTGGGTTTCGATTGTCGAAATAAGCTGCTCGACCTGGATCGGCTTTTGTACGAACAGTGTGTATTTATCCGGGATTTCCTGACTGTTGAGCGAGACCAGGATCAATGGCCACTCCGGGTGGCGCTCACGGAACTCCTTGTATTTCTGTTCTCCGCCGAAACCATCCAGATCGAGAATGCAGATCTCCGAGGAGGCCTCCTCGGTCAGAACGTAGCGTTTGTTGCAGCGGGTCGAGAACAGCATTCGAAGTGCGTTGCGCTGGCGTTGGTCCATACCGATTGCAGCCAGTCGCGTCGGACTGACGGATGGCTCAGCCATATTGGTCACGGTCTTAATCGAGTTCATCAAGAGGTTCCTGCCATGCTTTAAGGACTGGATTGGGACTTCCTGCGAATCGTTGCAGGAATCGGTTGATCCGAGTTATGTCCAGTGAGTGGAGATTGATTACGAGCAGGTGTGCCCCGCATAGAGGATTTGTTCAATGCCGACAGGGAGTTTCGATGTTCTTCAATTGTCGAGACAAGCCGTTCAACCTGGATCGGTTTTTGCAAAAACAAAGTGTGCTGATCCGCGATTTCGTGGCTATTGATCGAGATGAGAATCAATGGCCACTGTGGGTGACGTTTGCGAAACTCCTTCCATTTCTGTTCTCCACCAAAGCTGTCCAGATCGAGAATGCAGATCTCCGAGGAGGCTTCCTCGGTGAGAACATAGCGCTTATTGCACTGGATCGAGAACACCATCCTGAGTGTGTTGCATTGGTGTTGGTGCATACCGATCGCGGTCAAGCGTGTCGGACTGACGGATGGTTGAGTCGAATCAGTCGTTGTTTTCATCAAGTTCATCAAGTAGTTCCTGCCATGCTTTAAGGGCCGGATTGGGACTGCCTGCTAGCCGTTGCAGGAAGTGGTTGATCCGATGTTTGTCCAGCGAATGGTGGTAGATCTCGAGCAGGGCCAGATGCAGATCGAGTCGGTCGGGTTCGTCCAGCAAGGCCTCCTCCAGTGTCTTCTGTGCCTCGGCGGCCTGTCCGAAGGCGAGTTGATCCGATGCTGTCTGCAGAGGGTCCGGCTGATCATTGGGGGGCGATTCCTGATGATCTACCAGTTGTTCATGACCGAGGCGGCCGGAGGCGAGCATTGAACTGCCAGATATGAGGTTGCGTGTCGATCCACTGTGCGTCAGATGATTCGACAGCCCCTGGTAGAGGTCATCTGGGAGCAGCGGTTTTGCCTGGGACAGCAGGCGATGGCACAACCCACTACCTTTACCATCGAGCACCAGGAACAGGTCGATCAGCGCACCATGGATATCGGCATCAGCCATAGCCGCAAGCAGGTTGATGCGTTGGACATGCAGCCAGAGTGCCTCCGGGGTTCGGGCGATGGCATGGGCATAGAAGGACTTGGCCTTGTTTTCCCAGCCATTGGCGTCTATTTGCAAATGCCCCTCATAGGCGATGCGGAAGGCTGGCTCGAGGGATCGCAGCTCAGCGGCCTCAGTGGCTGGAAAACCCACTGAAGGGAGCGCTTCGATCAGCGGCAGCGGGGTTGGGTCAGCTTTCCATGTCATTGCCGGTCCTTGTGGCGAAAAGTGGATTTCTCTCTGAGAATCCGGGGTTCAGGATACCTGGGCGGCAGGCCGAAGGGCGCTGTCCGACAGCTGCTGACGGCCTGAGCGTGAAAAAAACCCTGCTGTGATTGGTGGATTCCCGCCCTTGCCCATCTTTAGCGTGCAGCAGCAGAGATACTTTAGTCGTTTTTTTATTCAAATCCCCGCCCTTGTCGGATTGGGCGAACAGCAGTGATTCCGCCGGTGATTCAGGTTAAACTGCCTACCCTCACTCTGTGGATGACAAATCGTTTAAATGTCTTATCAGGTACTTGCACGTAAATGGCGCCCCCAGTTATTCAGTCAAATGGTGGGTCAGCACCATGTGGTGAAGGCGCTTACCAATGCGCTGGAACGCGAACAGTTGCATCATGCCTATCTGTTTACCGGTACGCGGGGAGTGGGCAAGACCACGTTGGCGAGAATCTTCGCCAAATCCTTGAACTGCGAAAAGGGGATCAGTGCGACACCCTGTGGTGTATGCGATGCCTGCCGTGAGATCGAGGAGGGGAGGTTTGTCGACCTGTTGGAGGTTGATGCCGCTTCGAGGACCAAGGTGGACCAGACCCGGGAGCTGCTTGAAAACGTTCCCTATGCACCTGTACGTGGACGCTACAAGGTTTACCTGATCGATGAGGTTCACATGTTTTCGGCGAGTAGTTTCAATGCCTTATTGAAGACTCTTGAGGAACCACCTCCCCATGTGAAATTCATTCTGGCAACCACTGATCCGCAGAAGGTGCCGGTCACTGTGCTCTCGCGTTGTCTGCAGTTCAATCTGAAGCGACTCGGCAGGGAGCAGATCGAGTCCCAACTCAGGCATATCCTGCAGCAGGAGAAGCTTATCTTCGACGAACCCTCACTCTCCCTGCTCGCCAGGGGGGGCGATGGCAGTATGCGTGATGCATTGAGTCTTCTCGATCAAGCCATCGCCTTCGGTGGCGGTGAGGTGAAAGGTTCGGATGTGGCAGTCATGATCGGCACAATCGGTGCGGATCAGATCTATCTGTTACTCGAGGCGTTGTCCACATCGGAAGGTGGACGAATGATCTCCCTGGTGGCGGAGATGGCCGAAAGAGCAACTGATTTCGGCAACGCCCTCCAGGAACTGCTCGCCATGCTGCACCAGATAGCCATGATGCAGATCGTAACCGACTACGGGCCGGACGAGGCCTATGATCCCCAGCGATTGCGCTCGCTTGCCCAGTCTCTGTCGCCGGAGGACGTTCAGCTCTATTATCAGATCGCGCTGATGGGGCAGAGAGAACTCGATCTGGCACCCGAACCCCGCAGTGGCTTCGAAATGGTACTGCTGCGCATGCTGGCCTTCAGGCCGGATCTACCCGACCCGGAACCGGGTGAGACCAGCCGTTCCCAGGTCATATCCGGGGAAGGGCAAAAGCCGGCCCCCGTCGATAGAAAAGTACAGAGTGCCGATGATGCGCCAGTGTCGAGCGGCGGCTCCACGACGCTTGATCCCTCCGACTGGGGCGCCTTTGTGGATGCATTGAATCTGGGTGGAATCACCAGCCAGCTGGCACGTCACTGCGCCTTCAGCGGGTGGGATGGTACGACACTGCGTCTGACTCTCGACGCATCGATGAAGCAGTTGCGGGTGGGGCAGTCTGAGAAGCGTCTGCTGGAGAGCATAGCCCGGATTCTGGGAAGTGATGTCAAGCTACTGATTACCGAGGCGATTCCCGACGAGGAAACTCCTGCAATGCAGCACAAACGGGAACAGCGGGAGCGTCAAAGAGAGGCTGAAGCGGTGATGATGAGCGATCCCTTGGTGCGTGAGATGGAGGAGCGTTTTTCGGCACGACTTGTGACCGATTCCATCAAGCCCATGGATGAGCGAGGGAAGTGAGTACAACCGGCAAATTGAGAAGTATTTGGTTTGGCGGATTCTGAGAATAGCGCAGTAATATACTGATATATTTATCTATTAATAGATATCTTCAAGTGATTTCTCGATTCCGTTTTTGTTCATGCAGATCGTGACCCCGAGGTTGAAACGGGGGGTTGCGGCAGTTTGAGATGAGGTTAATTCCATGAAAGGTGGTATAGGCAATCTGATGAAGCAGGCCCAGAAGATGCAGGCCGAATTACAGCAGGCGCAAGAGCGTCTGGCACAGGAGGAGGTTACTGGCGAATCCGGCGGAGGCCTGGTCAAGATCATCATGAACGGCAGACATGAAGTGCGGCGGGTGGAGATCGACGATAGCCTGATGTCGGATGATAAGGAGATGTTGGAGGATCTGGTTGCCGCGGCGCTCAACGATGCTGCTCAACGGGTGGGCCAGAAAATGCAGGATAGCATGAGCGGGTTGACCGCCGGTTTGGGATTGCCGCCAGGCATGAAGCTACCATTCTGAGTGAGCTCCGGTTCCGCATGCCTAGTCGCTCTCTGCTTCAGCAGTTGATCTCTGCCCTCAGGTGCCTACCCGGGGTAGGAACCAAGAGTGCTCAACGCATGGCATATCATCTGTTGGAACGGGATCGTGAGGGGGGCAGGGAGTTATCGAGAATATTGGCGCAGGCCATGGAGAGAATCGGTCACTGTGCCCGCTGCCGTACTCTGAGTGAAACCGAACTATGTCAATTGTGTGCCAATCCCGAGCGGGACCCGACACAACTCTGTGTCGTGGAGACGCCGGCCGATCAGGCCATGATCGAACAGGCCATCGACTACCGGGGCGGTTATTTCGTGTTAGGGGGGCATCTCTCGCCTTTGGACGGCATAGGACCCAAGGAGATAGGACTCGACCATCTGGATGAGCGCTTCGGCGAGGCTGTTGTCAAAGAGGTAATCCTAGCCACCAATCCGACAATCGAAGGAGACGCCACAGCCCAATATATCCATGACATGGCTGCAGCCCGGGGGATAAAGACAACCCGTATCGCCCAGGGTGTTCCGATGGGCGGTGAGTTGGAGTATGTGGATGGTGCAACCCTGGCCCACGCCTTTCGCGGGCGGTCCGAGTTATGAGGAGAGAGTATGAGCGACTGTCTTTTTTGTAAGTTTGTCAACGGTGAGATCGAACCCGACAAGGTATTCGAGGATGAAGATCTGTTTGCCTTCAGGGACATCAATCCCCAGGCGCCGACCCACATTCTGATTATCCCCAAAAGGCATATTTCCACCCTCAACGAACTCCAGCCCGACGATGAGGCGCTGATGGGTAAACTTACCCTGGCGGCACAAAAAATCGCCAGAGATGAGGGCATAGAGAGGGATGGGTACCGCATGGTGATCAATTGCAACAAGGATGCAGGCCAGAGCGTGTTCCATATCCACATGCATCTTCTGGGGGGACGTATCATGAACTGGCCGCCTGGGTAGATGTTGGTGATAGCGTAATCATACGGCGAACATTCGATGCCAGAGAAGCGGTCACAGCAACGGGCTGAAACTGAATCGGCGTCACCTGCCGTACCTTACCAGCTGGCGGTTCAAGGCATGTCCTGCGAGCACTGCGTTGCGAAGGTGCAGAAGGCTGTCGCCGGGCTCGCCGGTGTAGTGCAGGTCGAGGTGAGCCTTGCTTCCAACAGCGCCCGTATAACCGGCGGTAGTCCAGATCAGGCTATCGCTGCGATAAGGGAGGCGGGATACGATGCCCGGCCCCTTGCCGGTGCGCCGGCGCACTGTGCACTTGCCGCCGGCGATCTTCCCGACGGGCCTGTTGATAAGGCGCTGACACTGGCTGATAGCTATACACTTGAGATCGAGGATATGACTTGCGCCAGCTGCGTGGCTGCCGTGGAGCGGGCAATCCGTTCTGTCGAGGGTGTCTCGGATGCGGCGGTCAATCTGGTGGAGAAACGCGCCCAGGTGGTCGGAGGTGATCCGGGGCGGGTGGCCGAAGCGGTGACGGCTCAGGGTTACAATGCGCACCTCGCTGGCACCCATCGCGTGGCGGACGAGCTGTTGCTCGAGGTCAGCGGTCAGACGGAAGATTGTGCACGACAGCTCTCCGGGCTTTTGGCGGAACTCGATCCCGACGCCGGGATTCACCCTGAGCCAGGAGGGCTGCAATGGCGGATTCATACCTCGCTGCATCCGGCGCGACTGCTTATCCAACTGCGGCGGGCGGGTCTCACGGCAAGGCTGGTAGAGCCCTTCACCGATCCCTATGCTGCCCAGGCGCAGGCGGCAGCCGCCGATGTCAGGCGATCCTGGCAGAGGGCGCTGCTCGCGGGATTGGTGGGCATGGCGTTGATGCTCGCGGAAATGGCAGGCCACACACCTGGGGTGAGTGCGCCGGGGGGGGAGAGTTTCTGGTTGGGTGTGGCGATACTCTGCCTGTTCGTCATGCGATTCAGCGGGGGGCACTACTATCTGGGAGCATTGAGACAGGCAAGACATCTCTCCGCCAATATGGATACTCTGGTGGCGTTGGGAACCGGGACGGCCTGGGTTGCATCCCTGCTCATCGTGTTGAACCCGCAGGTGGTATTACAGGCAGAAAAGCTCTATTTCGACGCCTCGGTGCTGATCCTCGCCTTTCTCCAGTTCGGACATGTACTGGAGACCCGTGCCAGGCGGACCACCAGCGAGGCAGTGGGAGCACTGGTGGGGTTGGCACCGAAGATTGCCCGTGTGCTGCATGATGGGGAGGAGGTAGAGGTACCGGTCTCCCTGCTGCGCATTGGCGATACGGTTCAGGTGCGACCTGGCGAGCGTGTCCCCATTGATGGCGAAGTCGTCGAGGGTGCGTCGAGCGTCGACGAATCGATGCTCACAGGTGAAGCGATACCGGTGGGAAAGGGGCCGGGCGACAGCGTCACCGGTGGCACCATCAACCGCAACGGCAGCCTGCGCTTCCGGGTGACCCGGCTGGGGGAGGAGACGACCCTTGCCCATATCATCGCCATGGTGCGCAGGGCGCAGATGAGCAAGCCGCCCATCGCGCGTCTCGTCGACCGGGTATCCGCGATCTTCGTTCCGGTGGTGGTGGTGATCGCGGTGGTGACGTTCATCGTCTGGCAGATCGTCGGACCCGATCCCACGCTGCCTCATGCACTTACCGCCAGTATCGCGGTACTGGTCATCGCCTGCCCCTGCGCCCTGGGGCTTGCCACACCCATCGCCATCATGGTGGGGACCAGCCGCGCCGCCCAGTTGAATGTTCTGATCCGTAACAGTGACGGACTGCAGCGGGCAAGCGGCCTGACTCATCTGATTGTGGACAAGACGGGAACCCTCACCCGCGGCCGACCGACGCTGACCTCGCTGTACTCGCTGGCGGGTGTGGATGAGAACAGACTCGTTGCACTTGCCGCCGGCGTTGAATCCCGCTCCTCCCACCCTTTGGCGGATGCGATCATCGAATATGCGGATCGGCTCGGGATCGATTACCCGCCCGTTACATCGTTCAACTCCCATGCGGGGCAGGGGGTTGAGGGGCGCGTGGACGGCGTACTGGTGGAACTGGGAGGGAACCAGTATCTGCATGCGAACGATCTCGTTCCACCCGCGGAGCTGAGGGAGCATGCACGCGCAGAGGCAGGGCAGGCGGGTACCCCGGTCTGGGTTCTGTGCGACCGCGAAGTGGTCGGTCTTTTGATCCTAAAGGACCCGCTGCGCCAAGACAGCCGGTTCGCGGTCGACTCCCTCAGGGAGCAGGGTGTCGAGCTCGTAATCTGCAGCGGAGACAATCAGGCGACCGTGCAGGCGGTGGCCGCCGAACTGGGGGTTGGGAGTTTCTACAGCGAACTCCTGCCTGCAGAAAAACTCGAAGTGGTGAGGGGACTGCAGCAGCAGGGCTATCGTGTGGGCATGGTGGGAGACGGTGTCAACGACGCCCCCGCACTGGCGCAGGCGGATACCGGCTTCGCCATTGGTAGCGGCACCGATGTCGCCATCGAGAATGCCGATATCACCCTGGTCGGTGACTCGCTGGTCAATGTTTTGAACGCGATTGCACTGTCCCGAGCGACCTTGAGCAATATTAGACAAAACCTTTTTGGTGCCTTTATCTATAATGTGATTGGTATCCCGATGGCGGCAGGCGTCCTCTATCCCTTGACAGGTTGGTTGTTACCGCCCATGTTTGCTAGTGCAGCAATGGCCTTATCGTCGGTGACCGTGGTCACCAACGCCAATAGATTGCGATTCTTCAAACCCGCTAAGGAGGCACTCTTGAGCACTACCCTGAAAGTCACCGGCATGACCTGCCCCCACTGTGTGATGAACGTTACCAAGGCGCTGCAGGCACAGCCAGGCGTGGTGAATGCCGAAGTGACCCTGGAAGACGGTCGGGCCGTGGTAACCGGCTCCGCGGATCAGCAGGCCCTGGTCGATGCTGTGGTCGAGGCGGGCTACAGTGTGGAATCAGTGACCAGTTGAGGGAAAGGCAGACCCTGAAGCCCCATGCAGATCGCCAACTCGCTGACACTACCCTCCCTGACTCTCTCGCTGGAACAACAGCGCGAGAGCGCGGCGCGGATGAGCCAATCCCTGCCGCTTGCCTCGCAGGTTGGAAATGGTGTCAACACCCTGCGCAGTGTGGAGCATGTGAAGCAGGCCGAGCAATTGCTGCAGCGACAGCGCTCGAGATCCAGCATCACAGAGGTGAGCGACGATCCCCGCAAGCAGCGTGCGCTCTCTTCCTATCAATTGGTACAGGGCAGCCAGGAGAGAGACTATATCAGCGAAGTGCTCGGTATCGACGTCTATGCCTGAACGGCTTTTTCGGGCACCAGGCAGCTGACGGTGGGGACATGCCCCACCAATCAAGCCACCCGTATCAAGAGGATGCAGGCTCGATCGCGTCGCGGACCTTGGAATGCGCCATAATACTGTCATCCTGTCTCAACGAATGCTCGATAACGTGCTCGCCGCTCATCGCGCGCAGATTGATTCCGGTCTCCTTTACAGCCTCGTAGCTCTCAAAGAAGCGTTTCCAGGTAATCTTGCGTACCTGGTATTTCGCCCTCACTTCGGGATTGTTGGTTTCGAGAAAGAGCCGATCGATCTGTTTCCACTCCTGGTAGCGCTGCGGGTTCTCCATACCCAGCTGATCGAGTCGTTTCTGGGCTTCTACATGGCTCAAGCCGCTGATAAGCCGGCCTTCCATGAACAACAGTCCCTGGCGTACAGTAGTGGTCGGTGGACGGTTGTTCCACTCGGCGACTTTCGCGGGATCCTTGAACAGCTCACGGATCAGATAGTAGGCCATGGTCTGGTTCATTTTGAAGGAGTAGGGGATATTGAAGTGTTTCAGTATATCCACCTGGCGGCCATCCGGTGGCGTGAATAGCCCAAGGATATTCATTGCCTGACCCTTGGTCAGTTGTTGATCCAGCCAGATCCCCCTATCTGCCAATTCCTGCAGCATGGTCTCCGTCGCCGGTTCATTCTGCCAGTCGTCTTCGGAATCCCGGGGCAGATTCAGCGCGGTTTCGATCTGCTCCTGGAAATTATCGATGTTGATCCTGTCACTCTTGGGCGGTGTGGAAAAGGTGCGTCTGTAGATGAAAAACAGGCCGATCACGACGAGGGCGGTAATAATAGCAACTATCTCCATTGCTGTTCTCCCGTTTTGATTCTTAGTTCGTACGTTACTCAGCGGTAGCGGTTCTTGAACCTTGAGTTTGTGAAGCACTATTGCCGTGTTGTTTTGAGAACCACCACACAAAATAGGGTTTTGTAGTAAGATGCGGGAATTAAAGGAATTTTTTTAAGGATTTTACAATCTTGGTGAGGTACGGAGGCCGACCTTGATACCACCACCAACGGATTATCGACGATCGGCATGGGCGGTTGAGGGCCAGTCCATGCCGATGGTTTATTCGGGAATGAAGCGATCCGGCTCCGGGTTCAGGGTAGCGAAGAGGTCATCCAGGGTCTCTTCCCGGCGAATCAGATCGACACTGCCGTCACTGTGCAACAGCAGCTCTTTGGGTCTTGTCTTGCCGTTGTAATTGAAACCCATGGCATGGCCGTGGGCGCCGGTGTCATGGATGAGCACGATATCCCCGTCATCGATCCTCGGCAGTGATCGCTGAATGGCGAATTTGTCATTGTTCTCACAGAGCGAACCCACCACATCGACTGTCTCCTGCCCCCCCTCCTTGCCAAGAACGGATACATGGTGATAGGCGCCGTACATACCGGGCCTCATCAGTGACGACATGCAGGCGTCGACGCCAACATAGGTGCGATAGATCTCCTTGCGATTTATCGCACGGGTGACCAGCGCGCCATGAGGTCCCGTGATATAGCGGCCGCTCTCGAGAAAGAGTTTGGGAGTATAACCGTGATGGGCCTTGAAGGAGCGGAACAGTTCCGCTATCTCATGTCCCATACTGAGGATGTCCAGCGGTTTCTCCTGGGGGCGGTAGGGGATACCGAGTCCGCCCCCGATATTGATGAATTCAAACCGTATATCAAGCTTGTCGGAGAGCCAGACCACCCTGTCCAGCAACATGCGGGCGGTTTCAACCATGTAGGCATGGTTGAGTTCATTGGATGCCAGCATGGTGTGCAGTCCGAATCGGCGGGCGCCCCGCTGCTTGGCTTTGGAATAGGCATCGAGCAGTTGATCGTGAGCGACGCCATATTTCGATTCAACCGGATTGCCGATAATGCTGTTGCCGCTGCGACGCTCCCCGGGATTGTATCGGAAACAGATCAGCTCGGGCATATCCGGCACCTTGTCGACCAGGGATATATCGTCAAGATTGAGTACACAGCCTCCGTCGGCCTGCGCCACTGCAAACTCGGCAGCGCTGGTGTTGTTGGAGGTGAACATAATCTGCTCGCCGCCGGCGCCTATCCGGCGACTCAGTACAAGCTCCGATATGGAACTGCAGTCGAAACCGAATCCGAGGTCCTGCATGATCTGCATGATTACCGGATTCGGCAACGCCTTGACCGCGAAATACTCCCGGAACTGGTCCACGCCCGAAAAGGCGCGAATCAGAGTTTCTCCCGTTTCTCGAATCCCTTTTTCATCATAGATGTGGAAAGGAGTGCCATAGTGCTCGACGATCTGCTCGAGGGAGGCCGAGAGCCGGATTGAAAAATCTGCTGACAGGGGCACTAGAGAGCTCCGCTGATTCTGGCCATGGCATCCACTACGTTTTCAAAGCTGTTGAATGCGCTGATACGAATGTAACCCTCTCCACACTTGCCGAAACCGGCTCCCGGAGTGCATACCACACCCGCCTTGTTCAACAGGCTGTCGAAGAGATCCCAGGAGTCTCCCTTGGCGTCAATCCAGATATAGGGTGAGTTCTCTCCACCGATGCAGCTGTAACCCATGCCTTGCATGTGTTCACGGATATATTTGGCGTTCTTCAGGTAGTAGGCGACCAGTTCGCTGACCTGCGCCCGCCCAGCCTCGCTATAGACCGCCTCGGCAGCCCGCTGGACCGGGTATGAGACGCTGTTGAACTTGGTCGTATGGCGGCGATTCCAGAGCTCCAGGATGGAGACGGCCTCGCCGGATGCGGTGTAGGCCTTGCAGGCCTTGGGTACCACTGTGTAGGCACAGCGCGTACCGGTGAATCCCGCGGTCTTGGAGAAACTGCGAAACTCCACGGCGACTTCCTGCGCCCCCTCGATCTCGTAGATCGAGCGTGGAAGCGTCTGATCCTGGATGAAGGCCTCGTAGGCGGCATCGAACAGGATCAGGGCCTTGTTCTCCCTGGCGTAGTCGACCCACTGCTTCAGCTGCTCCTTGGTGGCGGTGGCGCCGGTCGGATTGTTGGGAAAGCAGAGATAGATCAGGTCGACCGGTTCAGTGGGCAAGCCCGGAATAAAGCCGTTCTCCCGGGTACCTTCCAGGTAGGTGAGTCCGCTGTAGCGTCCGGATTCGGCGCCGCCGGTTCGTCCCGCCATCACATTGGTGTCCACATAGACCGGATAGACCGGGTCGGGAATAGCCACACGGATATCGGTTGCGAAGATCTCCTGAAAGTTGCCTGAATCGCATTTCGCGCCGTCGCTGACGAAGATTTCACCCGCCTCGATATCGCAACCCCTGGATTGAAAATCCCCCTTGGCGATTGCCTCGCGCAGAAAGTCATATCCCTGCTCGGGGCCATAGCCGTGAAAGCTGGCGTCGTCGGCCATCTCATCGACAGCGGCATGAAAAGCCTTGATACAGGCATCGGGCAGGGCCCGCGTGACATCGCCAATACCCAGACGAATGATGTGCTTGTCCGGGTTCGCCTGTTGAAAAGCGGCTACCCGTTTCGCGATGTCTGAGAACAGGTATGAAGCCTGGAGTTTCTTATAGTTCTCATTGATCTTGATCATGCTACACCTCAGGAAATCGAAAAGCGGGCCATTATACAGAGTTTCTGGGCATCAGTGTGCACTTTACAAAGAGCCTGCAGGCGATGCTATTTGAAAAGCTTCGAATAGTGCTCCGGGTCGAATCCCACATGTATCGATTTACCGTCCTCGAGAACGGGACGCTTGATGATCGACGGGGTCTCGAGCATGATTCGTATGGCGCTCGTCTCATCGATGTCCGCTTTAACCTCATCGCCCAGTTTGCGCCACATCATGCCGCGACGGTTGAGCAGGGTTTCCCAGCCCACAAGTTCTATCCACCGGCGCAATCGCTTTTCATCCATACCCGTTTTTTTGTAGTCATGGAATTGGTAGGCAATACCCTGTTCATCCAGCCATCGTCGGGCTTTTTTCATAGTGTCGCAATTGGTTATGCCATAGAGTTTGATCATCGTGTCGGTACCTTAAGTAACGTCTGGAAGCTTCTACCCTGTTAGCAGGGGTGATAAAAATTTTTATTAAAAACAATAAGTAATAAGTGTATTTCGGCTGTTCCGTTGGCGCTCAGTATAAAATAGACACTCTCTATCGACCAGTGGCATCCGGTAGGTTTTATCTCTTGATGAGATCGGCAGTCCAGACAAAAGTCAGTGATTTCCGGAGGTTGTTCTCAATGGCTGATTCGTCAGTCGGCTGTTGGCCGGGGGTAATACTGTTTATCTACTTTTTCATACCGTTCAGGGGAGAACATCCAGGGTGTTTGGTCACTCACGTCTGTATTGGTGCTAGTATCCGAAAAGCATACATTTTGTGGTTTTTTTTTGGAAAAGGACTATTTCGATGTTCCAGATTGATCAAGAAGATGGTTGGAAAATCGATCCCAAACTAAGCCTGATCAGCCACAGTTGTGGCTTCGAAGCCGAGTACAAGGGACGTCAAATCTACGGCATCAAGCACTTTCCCATCGAGGCGACCATACGGGATATCAGGAAGATGGTCACCAAAGCGGAAGAACTGCTCACTACTTCACGTCGTCGCTCCTGATCTTTGCGGGCTCAGTCGCCACCCGTTCCCTATTTTATGTGAACTCTGGGTATTCCGCGCCTCTGAGTGTTACAGAATCTATGGCGGGGTACACTAGGGGACTCTCGGTGGCACTCGTGGAAAAAGGCCGAGGTACTCTCTTCGCCACCAATTACCGCTCTGCTCCCTCTCCTCAGATGTGGTGAAGTGATAGGCAAAACTATCCACCCGCAGATAACGGGGGGGGGCATCTGGGAATGGATTGTGAGCCAACAGAGAGCTCACCTCTTCAGATCCCTGGTGCAGGCGTTCAAGCAGACGTCCAAACCAGAGCATATGCAGCGGTTGCTGAGTGGGGACGAACCAGACCATCCAATCAAGTCGTGGCTGATGTGGGATGATGATTTCCGGTGGCCGCGACAGCTCACCGGGTTTATATTTGAAATCATAAGCTTGCCATGATTTACCGTCATTCGATCCCTGGATGACCAACTCCTGCCTCTGGGTCTGCATAGTGGGGAAGACATGGAAAATATGGCCGATGCCGAAACGTTGAACGAATCGACTGTATCCCTGGACCGTTTCCGGGATTGGATGACTTATGATGCGGCTGCTGAAGCCGATCAGGCTGGCCGGCAGGATGAGCAGTAGGGCGATGACGGTCAAAACCGACCTCAATCTTCCCGGCGATTCCCGGGTCGACTGGATCCGCTGCAGGAGTGATGAGGGAAGCAGGCGTTTCAACAAATCGTCATGCAGCAGAAAAAGACAGAGAGTGATTGTCAGCAGGTTGATGAAGTTGTGATTGCTGGTCGCGATGATCAATAGCTGCATGACGATGGTGATGCCAGCGGCCAGATAACGATATCGCTGGGGAAAGAAGATCAGGAAAGGGACCAGCAGTTCGCTGAAAAGGGTCAGGGCAACCCCACTCTTGAGCAGCAGCTCAGGCAATTGATGGGCGTACCATGCGCCGATATGGGGCAGTGGTTGTGTTTCGAAGTAGTGGTTGAGTGCCGTCAGGCCGGACCATGAGGGATCGGCGCTGACCAACTTGAAAACGCCCGACATGAAACGCAGCCGAAACAACAGCCAGTCGAACAGGAAAATCAACAGCAGATTACCGCCGCCGACCAGGAAAATGGCGAGAAATCCAGCCTCCAGTAGTAGTGTATCCCATTGAAAATTAGTGAATATCTGGCCGGCATGAAAAAGTGAGAGATAGAGTAGAAAGAGAAGGATCAGGGTGCCCCGTTCCCAGCGCCCGAACAAAAGCAGTAGGCTCAGGAGCATTCCCAACACACAGCAAGCCAGCAATGCCATGTTGCTCGTACCGGTAATCCAGAACAGGGATGGGAACCATAGCCAGGCGGTCTCTCCATAGTGTTCCCTGGCCAGTTGAAAGTGTTCGTGTAGCGGGAGGATGCCCTCATCACCCACCAACCCCGTGATCTGAACCGCCAGGGAGGTAAAGGCTGCAAGATAGATCAAGGCCAGCAAGCGCAGAAACATCCAGCTCACGATCCGCTGATCGGTGGCAGGCTGAAACAGCCGGGAAACGGTGAATTTGAACTGATCCATGTGATTTTTCCAAATGGCCCCTTCCTGACTCGCTGAATGTTACAGAATCTATGGCGGGTTACACTAGTTTAACAATTGGGTGAAATCCGATGGAGTAATCACATACTCATTATCCTAAAAAAACAACAGAACTAAGCGCTGGGCGCCGTAGCAGTATCAGAAACTGTTGTCCG
>JBNKLI010000084.1:0-37623 GCA_050292275.1 Candidatus Thiodiazotropha sp. | reverse complement strand
ACCCTGGGCGCTCGACGGCCGCATCCCTGCGGCCGATGCTTTCCCAGACAGCCGAGTCCACGCAAACGGCGGAGTCTGAATCGTGATTTGAACTCCGAAACTTGAGTTCCAACACCCTCCTTAGGCCGGGGGGCAGTGACTGGAATTCAGCTCTCTTCCGATTTGCCGGTCTTGATTCCGGCCGCGCTGAAGAAACTTTTTTGCAGATCTGTCCACATTTTCATGTTCTGCTGTGCCATGTTGGTCATGGCACTGAAAGGGTCTTCTCCCAGGTTTTGACGGAACTGCTCCTGCTGCTGGGTGAAAAGGCTCAAACTCTGCTCCAGGTAGCGACCGAAGATCCCCTGAAGGGTACCGCCATAGTAACGGATGATCTGAGCAAGCATGTTGGCCGTGAACAGAGGTTCGCCGCCGGATTCCGACTCCAGGATGATCTGCAACAGGATGTTGCGGGTGATGTCCTCCTCCGTCGTGGAGTCGATCACCTTGATCGAAGCGCCGCTGATGATCAGCATGCGCAACTGTGACAGGGTGATGTATTTGCTCTCTTCGGTGTCGTAGAGTCGGCGGTTGGGGTACTTCTTGATAATGCGCTCGGACATGTCGTCGGTCTTGCTTTCAGTTGGACTGCCTGCCAGTTTACCCTAATCCAGGCTCCGAACAGAAACGAATTGCGTTCCAAGCCAGGCTCGGGGAGTTGATGAATGGGTATTATCATAGTCGCATGATCGGTGTGGCAAGCCACACCCTACAGTGATCGGAACCGTAGGGTGCGGCTTGCCGCACCGTAAGATCGCCATATAAGACCCTGAGATGCGGAACTCGCATCCCGGCTGGTCGAGACCTGATCAAATCAATTCAAATCAGATCTTCTCCACTGCCATGGCCACACCCTGGCCACCGCCGATGCATAGCGTGGCGAGCCCCTTGCGGGCGCCGCTGTGCTGCATCTCGTGGAGCAGAGTGACCAGGACCCGGCATCCAGAGGCGCCGATGGGGTGGCCGAGGGCGATTGCGCCGCCGTGGACGTTGACCTTCGACATGTCCCAGCCCATCTCCTTGTTGACGCACATGGCCTGGGCTGCGAATGCCTCATTGGCTTCGATACGGTCGAGGTCATCCACCGTCCAGCCCGCCCTTTCCAGGCACTTGGTGGAGGCCGGGATGGGGCCTGTGCCCATGATGGCCGGATCCACACCGGCCGAGGAGAAGGCAACGATTTTCACCATCGGGGTGAGTCCCAGTTCATTGGCCTTGGTTTCGGACATCACCAGGACAACGGCGGCGCCGTCGTTGATACCCGAGGCGTTGCCCGCGGTCACCGTGCCATCCTTGGAGAAGGCGGGGCGCAGCCCGGCCAGCTTACCGGCTGTTGTGCCGGGACGGGGGAATTCGTCGCGGTCGAAGACAATGGGATCGCCCTTGCGCTGGGGGATCTCGATGGGAATGATCTCATCGGCGAAGACCTTGTCGTTGAGCGCGGCTTCCGCCTTCTGCTGGGAGTCGGCGGCGAATGCATCCTGCTCCTCGCGGCTGAAACCGAACTTAGTGGCGATGTTCTCCGCCGTGGTGCCCATATGGAAGTTGTTGAAGGCGTCCCAGAGGCCGTCGATGATCATGGTGTCGACCATTTTCCAGTCGCCCATCTTGGCGCCGTTGCGCGAGTTGGGCAGAACATGGGGGGAGCGGCTCATGTTCTCCTGGCCGCCGGCGATGACGATCTCGGCATCACCGCAGGCCACGGCCTGCATCGCCAGATGGACCGCCTTGAGGCCGCTGCCGCAGACCTTGTTGATGGTCATGGCCGGGGTCTCCACCGGCAGCCCGGCGGCGATACTGGCCTGGCGCGCCGGGTTCTGGCCGGAACCGGCGGTGAGCACCTGGCCGAGGATCACCTCGTCCACCTGTTCGGGCTTGACGCCGGTCTTCTGCAGCAGGCCGGTGATTACTTTGGCTCCCAACTCATGAGCGGGTATACCCGCCAGACTGCCTCCGAATGTACCTATTGCGCTGCGAGCGGCAGCGACGATGACGATATTCTCACTCACGATCTGAAATCCTCACTTATTAAATGGTTTGACGGTTGCTTCCGCGCTTTTTTCGATCCGCGTATTACAACCTGTCGTGCTTGGTTGTCAGGGCCTGCTTGTGCGGTTCGGCAGATGTTTTAACAAAAAATGTTGCAGCGCACAAATTTTATTGCTAGCTTAATAGTCAGCAGCATCAACAGCCTTTATGAACGGATTCTGGACGGACCGGTTCAAGAAAACGCGACAAGCGGGATTCGTCCGGCTGTTTAAGCATAGCAATCGACACCACAACAGGACCATACCCTAATGAGTGATTCAACATTCTGGAACGAGGATTGGATGAAGACCCAGCAGAAGTACTGGGAGAACTGGACGGATATGAGCCGCAAGGCCATGGGCCTGGAGAGACCGGTGAAATCGCCCCTGGAGAGCGCGATGGAGCACTGGTGGCAAGGTGTTGCCCCCGCCACCAACGACTTCAACCGGGACTTCATGAACAAGATGATGGAACAGAGCAAACATTTCTACCGCATGGCTGAGAGTTACTATCAGAATGCGGGCGAAAGCCAGAATTGGCTGGATGCGGCGAATCGCACCATCGCCGATCTGCAGCAGATGTTCTCCGGGGGCATGGAGAGTATCTACAGTGGTGCCGAGAACGCCGGTGACGATGCCCTGCACAAGATGATGGCCTTCTGGGAGATGCCGATGGACAACTGGCAGCGAATGGTCTCGTCGCTCTCCCTGACTCCGGGCGACCTGCTGCGCAATATGCCCCACAATGATGGTATCGAACGTTTTCTCAGTGCCCCTGGCCTCGGCTACATGCGTGAGGAGGAGGGGCAGTACAAGCAACTGATGCAAAGGGGGATGGAGTATCAGCGAGCGCTGACGGAGTACATGCGTTTCTTCTCCAACCTCGGCATGTTGTCGGTCAACCGGCTTCGCGAGAAGGTGCAGGAACTGGTCGACGAGGGTGGGCAGATCGATTCCGCCAGGGGGCTCTACGACCTGTGGGTCAGCAGCAGCGAGGAGGTCTATGGCGAACAGGTGATGACTCCCGAGTACGCCAAGATCCACGGCAAGCTGGTCAACGCCCTGATGGCGCTGAAGCAGAAACTGAGCCATGTTGTCGACGAAGCCCTTGGAGGCCTCAACATGCCGACCCGCCGCGAGTTGCGCACGTTGCAGGATCGTATGCAGGACACACGTCGAGAATACAAGGCGATGCAGGCCGAATTGGAGCTGCTTAAAGAGCAGATGGTGGAGCTGCGCAAACAGGGGAGCCCGGGGAACAGTACAGCCGAATCCTCCGCTGCCGTGAAAAAGGCGGCGAAGAAAAAGGTGAGCAGGAAGAAGGCGGCCGCCAAGCCCGCTGACAGCTGATTGAGCAGCCACACGCCAGCTTAACGACAATACCGATACCGAAAGACGTTTGGAACCGAGGAGAACAGACGTGCAACCATTCAATCTACGCCCCGATCAGCTCGCCGAAGAGATGCTCGACTACAACCGCAAGCTCGGCAAGGGCTGCCAGAATCTGATGAACGCCGAAAAGATCGACACCGGTGTCACATCCAAGGTCGAGGTCTATGCCGAAGACAAGCTACGCCTCTTTCGCTATGAGGCACCCGCAGATGTGGTGCAGAATTCCACCCCCACACTGATCGTCTATGCCCTGGTCAACCGGCCCTATATGACCGACCTGCAGGAGAACCGTTCGACTGTGCGCAACCTGTTGGCTGCGGGGCAGGATGTCTATCTGATCGATTGGGGCTATCCGGATGAGGCGGATCGTTCAGTGACCATGGACGACTATATCAACGGCTACATGGATCGCTGCGTGGATGTGATTCGCAAGCGCCACAAACTCGACAAGATCAATGTGCTGGGGATCTGTCAGGGCGGCGCCTTCAGTCTCTGTTATACCGCACTGCATCCGGACAAAGTCCGGAATCTGATAACCATGGTTACCCCGGTCGATTTCAAGACCCCGGACAATATGCTCTCCGCCTGGGTACAGCATATGGATGTCGATCTTCTGATCGACACCCTGGGTAATGTCCCCGGGGAACTCCTGAACTGGACCTTTCTCTCACTCAAACCCTTCAGCCTCACCGGGCAGAAGTATCTGAGCATGGTGGATGTGCTGGAGGATGAGGAGAAGTTGAAGAACTTCCTGCGCATGGAGAAGTGGATCTTCGACAGTCCCGACCAGGCGGGTGAGACCTTCAGAGAGTTCGTCAAGACCTTCTACCTGCATAACGGTTTTCTCGAGGGTGGAGTAAGCATCGGCGGTCGTTCAGTGGATCTGAAGAATATCACCTGTCCGGTACTCAATATCTATGCCGAGCAGGACCACCTGGTACCGCCCGATGCATCCCGCGCGCTGCGCAATCTTACCGGGACCAAGGACTATACCGAACTCTCCTTCCCTGGTGGGCATATCGGCATCTATGTCAGCGGCAAGGCGCAGAAACAGGTACCGCCGGCAATCGGCAAGTGGTTGGACGAGCGCACCTGACTGAAGCAACAGAATGATCCTCCGCCGGTAGTATTTGCCGGTTTTACAGGGGTGCTGCCAAGCACCCCTTTTTTTAGCTCTTCCCCGGAATGCTATGAATTCAAGCCGCAAACGAGCGCCAATTACCGTAAATAAACGCAAATAGTGAGGTTGCCGCAGGCTGGTTTGGCTCTAATATATATCATCGAATTTGCCTTAATCAGTGTCCGTCCAGAAACATATGCTTTTAGAAAACCAGGTCATCCCGGCGAATGCCGGGATCCGGGGAAATCAAGGAGTTAGTGGATTCCAGCATTCGCCGGAATGACGAGTGTTGTCGTTCCCGGATGGGCACTAATTAGCGTTCACTTGCGGACTGATATAAATTTGCTTACGGAGACCATTGGCGTAAATTTGCGGTAATTGGCGTCCATTCGCGGTTTGTTTTTATATGACGTCGATGATGGTGTTGTGAGTCGAGGGATGATAGCTGAGCATAGATCAGGTAAACAGGAATGGTAAAACAGACAGAGTATTCGAACGAAATTTCAAAGTGGTTGCAGGAGTTCATGCGTGAGGATTCCGCCAGCGGTATTCTTTTGATTATCGCCGCCCTGTTGGCCATGTTTCTGGTGAATTCACCGTTCAGCGGATTCTATGATGCCTTGCTCGATACACCGGTCGAGATTCGCATCGGCGATCTGCATCTGGACAAACCGCTGCTGCTTTGGATCAACGACGGGCTGATGGCCGTGTTCTTCATGCTCATCGGCCTCGAGGTGAAGCGGGAGTTTCTTGAGGGGGAACCCTCGCGGCCGGATCAGATTATATTGCCCGGCCTGGGTGCCATCGGCGGTATGCTTGTACCGGCCGCGATCTACTTTGTGATAAACCAGGGTGATCCGGTTGCATTGAGAGGCTGGGCAATTCCCGCCGCCACCGATATCGCTTTTGCCCTTGGGGTGATATCACTGTTGGGCAAGCGCGTGCCTGTTTCACTGAGGGTGTTCCTGATGGCACTGGCGATTTTCGATGATCTGGGGGCGATCGTCATTATCGCGATTTTCTATACCTCGGATCTCTCTTTTAGCAGTCTGGTCATCGCCCTGGCGGCAATCGCGGTTCTGAGTGCCTTGAATGTGGCGGGTGTGACCCGGGTATCGGCCTATGTCATCGTGGGTGCGATTCTCTGGGTGGCGGTGCTTAAATCGGGTGTGCACGCCACCCTGGCGGGGGTGATTCTGGGGCTCATGATTCCCCTGCGAGACAGTAAAAACAGTGAGCGCTCCCCGCTGCGCGAAGTCGAGCATGGACTGCATCAATGGGTGGCGCTGTTGATCGTACCGGTGTTTGCCTTTGCCAATGCAGGGGTATCCCTTTCGGGTGTGAGTCTGCAATCATTGGCAGACCCCATCCCCCTGGGCATAGCTGCCGGCCTCTTTCTCGGTAAGCAGGTGGGCATCATGCTGTTTTGCGGAATTGCCATCGCACTCGGCTTTGCCAGATTGCCCACAGGTGCCAGTTTCTCGGGGTTTTATGCGACCTCGGTGCTCTGTGGTATCGGCTTCACCATGAGTCTGTTTATCGCATCGCTGGCATTTGAACAGGGAGGAACCAGTGAAGTTATCATGGGCGATCGACTCGGCATTCTGCTCGGCTCATGTCTGTCCGCCCTGGTCGGCTTTCTGGTCATGAGACTGTTCAATCCCGCAGCACCGGATCGTGAATAGACGAAAATCCTTATCAGTCCGCAAATGAACGCTAATAGATGCAAAATCAGTTAGTTAGTTTCTGGCTGAGCACTATGGGTAATCGCTTCAGCCAGGGACCGGCGTCACAGCTCAGGCCGGGGGGCTTGATTCATCGGCGGTTTTAGCGGTTCCTCCGGGGGCGATATAGCTGAGGTTCGCTTCGTCAAAGCGGCGCGGAGTTATATTGCACAGATTGAATATCTTTTCACCGCTGCAGACATTGCCTCCGAGCAACATGCGGATCTGGTCCCGGCTGATGGGAAACCATGGAAATCTGTCAAAGAGGGCCGCCGCGGTAGCGGGTGCGAATGCCGGTACCGGGAGCATCAACTTGTCCCTGCCGAGGGTCCTGGCGATGGTTTTCAGGATCTCTTTCCAGGTCAGGTTTTGCGGGCCGCCCAGGGTATAGATTCCGGTGAAGGTCTCAGGCATTTCGAGAGATAAGACAAAACATTCGGCAACATCCTCGACATGTACGGGAGAGAGCTGAAATTCACCCGCATCGATAGGTAGCAGGCCTCGGTAGAAGAGTGGCGCGGGCAGTGGGGAGTCGATGATGTCGCGCTTGAGCATGGTAACGAACTCAAGTCGTCCGTGGGGATCGCCGAAAATCACGGAGGGGCGAAAGATTGTCCATTCGAGACCGCAGCCGAGGAGGTGGTTTTCCGCATCTGATTTGGTCTTCTGATAGGGCGTCAAGCCGTGTTCCACACCGTTGGCGCTCATCAGGATAAAGCGGTTCACCTTCAGGGTTTTTGCCAGTTCGGCGGTCTTGACTACCCCCTCGTATTGTAGATTTTCAAAACTGATCCCCCTGGAGGGGTACTCTCTGAGAATGCCGATGTTGTAGATCACCGCATCGGCGCCGGTCAGCACCCGCCGCAGAGATTCCCGGTCATTCAGATCACCGCTTACCCACTCGAATGGGTGGGTTTGATTGGGAAAATGGGGTGAGCCCTTTCTGATCAGCAGTCTGGGTGTATGTCCATGCTGCAACAGTTTCTCAGTCAGATAGTGACCGACGAAGCCTGTGCCGCCCAGCAGTGCCACTTTCATTCTGCCTCCCCTGTTTTATGCGCGTTATATCTGTATTGTAATAGAGATGCATCCATCCATTGAGACAAAGTGATCAATTTGACGAAAAGGGGATCTGTTCCTGCTCCAGGGCCTCCTGCAGCGCGGTAAAGACCGGCGTGATGTCGCCTCTGCCGCGTATCCCCAGTTCAATGTATCCATTCTCTCCAAGCGTTGGGAGACTGTACAGCTTGACCTCAGGATAGCGCTTGTTCAGACGCTCCATAATCCCGACCAGCATGCTCTCGGATGTGTTTGTCACACGCAACGAACATTCATTCAGTATCTCCCCCGGGGATGGGTGGAATCGATCCAGTACCCACGCCGCCATGGGCCAAGCCATCTCGGGAAAACCCGGCAAGAAATAGTGTTGCCTGATGGAGAATCCAGGGATCTGATTATAGGGATTGGGTATCAGTTCGGCCCCCTCCGGCAGATGCGCCATCTGGATGCGGGCAGGGTAGGCCTTTTCGCCAAAACGTGCTTCAATCAGCGCGATGGCCTGCGCATTGGGCACCAGTTGTACGCCGGCGGCCTGGGCCGCGGCTCCACGGGTCAGATCGTCAGGCGTGGCGCCTATACCGCCGCAGACGAAGACCGGCCCTCCTTGCGCCATGGAAAACCGCAGATGACTAACCAGGCTCGATTGATCGTCGGGGAGAATCCAGCATCGGTCCAGGCGTTGCCCACGCTGCTTCAGTAATTGCCGAAAATAGCTGTGGTGTGCGTCCTCTCGGGTACCCAAAAGAATTTCGTCACCGATAATGATAAGACCGAATGTGTTGTTCACAGGGGGCGCAGTTCAAAGTCCAAATTGATTATGAATCCAGAATTGCCAAGCCGATGTCAAGGGTGCTTTTTGTATGGATAATCATCATCATATACGGGCAAGCTTGCTTTATTTACGCGGGCCAGAGTCGTGACGGTAGAGCCAGCTTCATGATGCATGGGAATGCCACTAATCAATTAGTGTGATCAAGGCCACATTTCATGGGCCGTCCGAGAGTCCGGTCAGAGGTGCGCCTGGTGTTTTCAACTGTTTGTATTGGTTGCTTTTTTTTAGTATTTTGTAGTACAACACGGAGGCCGGAAAGGTAGATGGACAGCCTGGCCAATTGTGGTAAACCCTAATAGTAAATTAAGTTGCATTTCCTAGTATCAGTCTACGAATGAAAGGCTAAATGAGCCAAGATGATTTTTTATCTCCCACTACCGAAGCGCTTCTTCGGTGGAAGCGCTAATCCCCAGAGATTCCAGATGGCAATCAACTCAATGTGCAAGATTTTCTCGATTCTGTTGCTGCTAGTCGCCACATCCGGCGTCCAGGCCAAGGAATTGAAATGGGCCGGATGCGGTATCACAAAGAAGGCCTTCATGGCTGAAATGGCTGTGGCGTATGAGAAGAAAACAGGGATCAAAATAGATCTCGAAGGGGGAGGTGCCACAAAGGGTATCCAAAGGGTCATTGCGGACAGTGTCGATGTCGGAGGTTCCTGCCGTTTTCGCGTGGATGAGGATGACGCATCAAAATCGACCATTATCTTCAATCCGGTGGCCTGGGATGCATTGACCGTCGTCGTGCACAAATCGAATCCGGTCAATTCGATCACGATTGAGCAACTGCGTGATGTCTATACAGGGAAAATCACCAACTGGTCGGAACTGGGTGGTCCTGACAAGCCATTGGAACTGCTGATTCGCAAGGGCAGGATCTCGGGGGTTGGATACACCATACGCAAGCTGCTGTTCGATGACACGGAGATGTCGTTTGCCGGCAGCCAAGTGTTTCCCTCATCGGGGCCGCTGGAGAAGGCCGTCGAAGAAAACGCCAATGCAATCGGCATGACGGGTATCAGCAGTGCAAGAAAAAGGGATTTCAAAATACTGCAACTGGAAGGCAAGGATCCCAGTTATGAAAATATAAAGCGAGGCTATTATCTGCTTTATCGACCTCTCTACCTCGTATCCAACAGAAACAGTGAGAACTACCAGGAAATCCGCAAGTTTCTCAAATTTGTTCATAGCCGGGAGGGTAGGGATATCATGCGTAGCAATGGAGTAGTCCCCTATCTGGAAGCGGTGTGGCTGACCTCCATGCAGCAAAAACAGTGGGACGACTCGCGAAAAATCAATAATTGACCGTTGGCCCGGGTTCTCTGCGCATCAGTTGCCCATAGACCAGACCGCCGGAAATGCCTGAGCACGGGCACTCGCGACATGTCCACAAGACCGGATGAAGTATTCGGGCTAGACTATAACCTGAATCCGAGGGTTCTGGCGTAAGATCCGGGAAGTGGCAGCACGCAGTCAACAGCGGATCAGCCGGTTGTTACGAGAGGATGGAGAATGCAAGAGGACAGATTGCGAATGCTCCAGGAGATGCCGATCTTCGGTGGTGTGAATGAAGCGACCCTGGAACTGATTCTCAACAAGGCGAAGATAGTCGAAGTAGCGAAAAATGATTACTATTTTCGCGAAGGTGACCTGGACAACTCCATCTACATCCTTGAACGGGGTCAGGTCGCTGTCTACAGATACTGGAATGGTAAACGCTATAGACTCCGGAAACTCGATAAGGGCGACTGTTTTGGTGAAATGGCACTGATGGACTGTAGGCCGCGCAGTGCCGAAGTCATGGCGACAGATGACAGTTCCGCAATCCAGGTCTCGGCGGCACAACTTGCCGAACTCTACAAATCGGATTCGGAGCAATACACACTGATCTATATGAACCTGGGTAGAGAGGTGTGCCGTCGTCTCAGAGACGCGGATTCGAGACTGTTTATTCATGAGATAAATGAAAAAGCGCCAACGGCGGAGTCTGAATCGCGACTTGAACTCCGAGACTAGAGCAAATTCCCGATCAGATACTGTTTCTCAATCCCAGGGAATCAGGGTAGGGGTGAAGATATATCTGCCTGGACATATAGTCGTCCGGGTGAACCCTGAAATAGTGACTGAACAGGGTTATCGGGACGATCAGTGGCGTTTCCCCCCGCCGATAGGCTTCAATGGCGGCAGAGAGCTCCTTCTTGTCATCGCCGCTGATACTTTTTTTCAAATAACCCATGATATGCTGCAGTACATTGACGTGTCTATTACGTGTCACACGCCGTTTCAGTGCGGGCATCAATTCATGAATGTAATCATCGCCAATTCTCTTCAGATCTATTTTCGAAAGGTTGGCAAGAAGTTTTCCCAGTCGCTGATATGCCGCCTGGGAGTGGGCCATGACCATGTATTTGTGATCGCTGTGGAAGGCTATCAGGTTTGCGGGTGTCAATCCCAAGGTGTGTAGTTTTCGCCAACGGTGATAGACATAGACACGATTGATGAAATTCTCTCTGAGAACGGCGTCGTTCAAGCGGCCTTCTTCTTCAACGGGAAGCAGAGGCTGTTGCCGCATCAGCGCGTTGGCGAATACTCCGATACCCTTTCTTACACTGTGACCACCACTTTCTACATGTACCTTTACGCGTTCCATCCCGCAACTGGGTGAGTTCTTTTTCAGTATGTATCCGCTTATGTCATTCAACTCCTTTGCCTGATCTACGGCATAGGCCTCCATTTTATGGGTAACATCCAGGCCGGGGTCCAGGACCCCGACCAGGCGCGGTTGCAGGGGATCGCCGACCAGACGAATCATCGGGCGGGGAACGCCCAGACCTATCGCCGCTTCCGGGCAAACAGGCAGGAACTCAAGGTGCCTGCCCAATGTTTCTGTAACGAAGCTGTCTCGTTTGTGCCCCCCATCGTAGCGAACACTGTGTCCAAGCAGGCAGGCACTGACACCGATTTTCGGCTGATCAGTCACAGCTATCTCCGATATGAGTCGTTGGATGGATTTGGATCAATATCGAAACGCCTCTACTCCCATGGGTAAGTGCCGGATAAGGTGACGGGGAACGGACCGAACACGTCATTGCCGATCCTGTACTTGATAAAATAGTCACCGGCTGGTTTATCACCGGAAGACGGGCTATATGCCTCAAGCATATCCCCTGTTCCCGATGTTGTTTTAACGGGTGAATACTCTATGAATTGAGAAGGTTCACTCCCGCCAACGGGCCATATTTTTGTGGATACAGCCTGGTCGGGCCAGACATTGGCGATCATCACGATGAATATTTCGCCGTTTGATCGCACAACACGGTCCGATATCGATATCGATGGCCGTTGCTGATTGCCCCAATATTCCGGGTAGCTGGCAACCTTGGCATAGTCTCTTATATTGAGCCACATCGGATACTCGAAACCGTCAAGCCAGTCAGGGTCGATAACATACCCGTCACCCAAGTCATCGGGCTTGACCGCACTTTCCCAGGTTATGGACATATCGGTGAAATCCCCCAGGTGTCTAATCCTTGTCAACTGGGGCAGGCGTGCTGACAGCGTTGCATCTGATTTGAAGGCTTTCCAGATGTCACTCAAGGTGAAAAGATGTCCGAGTGACGATCCATGCAGACGATCATGGGACAGTAAACCGAGCCGGGCTGGTCTGAAGTAGTTTGTATGCACGACGACATCGGCCAGTCCCTGGCACTCGGCATCCAGCGCTCTCCAATCCGCCAGTCTATCCTGCATGGTCGGTTCAATGACTTTCTCCAACTCGGCCTTTTCCGATGTGTACAAACCGGACTCGCCAGGCATGGTGCTTGTGGTTTGCATATATGGCACACAATATTTCTTTTTGATATCTGTGACATCTTTAGTGCCATGTTGATCTTCGTCATAGGGTATCTGACGGGAGTAGACGATCACTGCATCGGGGCTGCCGGTTCTCAACGCAGCATACAGCGCCTGCGCATCAGCGATGATTTGTGCCCTTGTCCTTCCGCCGCTGTTCAACATGGCATCGTTCAAACCAAGCTCAACGATGATAATGTCGAGATCCAGTGAATTGGTTAACTCCACGTAGGACTGACCGAGTTCGGGGTCGATGCTATTCATCGCGGTGTAATGGGTAATGCCACCCGAACCGGTATGGAACACATCCACGTCAATGCCCTCGGCGTTAAAAGCGCGCTGGGCAAGTGACGACCAGGTATCGAACCATGGAAACACCGATTCCGATGCACCGAGCACCCCGATTCTTCCTGAAGAGCTCATGGATAAGGTCACGCTGTCGCCGGAGCTGAAAGCAAGTGGTGTCGTATCACGCTCTATGGTCCAGACCGTACCTGAGATTTCGGTTACTTTGATGCGTTCCCGCTCGCCGTCAGCGATGCGCTGAATCGTCACCCAGAACCAGTCATCAACTCCCAATATCGGAAAGCCGGCAGATGAGGCCACATTCGCTACAAGGTCTGTCTCAGTGACATCGGCAGTCAACACTGTGACGATATCGTCAGAATAGTTTATCATCGCCATTTTCATCCTCCTTTTGTGAATTCCAATTTTTCATCTCACCGTTATTTGACTTTAACACCCCTTGGCGTCGTCAAGTCGTGACAACCGCGGCACTCCCGGAAAACTGTGCCAGGAATCAAAATAAGTTACCAAACAAGAAAGTCATTCAGCGTAAGTCCTTTAAAAAACAATATGATACGTTGGCCGTGAAACAGTTATAATCTTGAGTGGACGATAAAAACGGTGGTGCATGTTGTACAGGAATGCTTTATACCGGGTTGCGATGTACTCGTTTGTGCCATTTAACGCCTGCCGATGAGCGGTTGCATCGTAATATATACCAGCCAATTCTAGCCGGGATCTTACTATGACTACCACTGTAAATAGTACTGTATTGGGTCGAGCACTAAGGTTGTTGAATCCAGCATGCCTGCGCGGTTAGACTCTTTGCGGATTCCATGGTTGGCATCGAATGAGACAGTTGTGAGAATTTTTAACTGAGTACGCATCGATGAGTAATGAACATCATACCGTCTATGATCGAATGGGTGGTGAGGCGGCTGTCAGAGAACTGGTCGACAGGTTCTATGATTTGATGGATCGACTGGATGAGACCAGGAAACTGCGCGATCTACATGCGAAAAGCCTCAAGATGTCGCGCGAAAAGCTGTTTCTTTTCCTCTCCGGCTGGCTCGGTGGACCGGATCTCTACGTGCAGAAATATGGCCATCCGCGACTGCGCGCCAGGCATCTGCCCTTCAGCATCGGCATCGAAGAGAGAGACCAATGGGTCTACTGTATGCGCCGTGCGATGGCTGAGATGGGTTTGGAAGAGTCCCTTCAGGAAGAGTTGAATAAAGCATTTTTCCAAACCGCGGATTTTATGCGCAATCGAGCAGAGGCGGAGCAGGATGAAAGGCTCAGGGTGCTGCCAAGCGGCAAGCACTGAAATTGAGTGTGCTGCATTCTAACTCGGGTCAGCATTGATAAATCGGTTTTTTACTCCAGCCAGATACCTCTTTGAGCAAACCATTCCCTGTCTATACGCCACTCAACCCTGTTGATATCGGCGCGGCTGAGCACCAGTTCCCTCACTTTTGACTGAATTTCCGCCAGCTCTTTTTGGGCCTCAATGAGCCGGGGATCCTGTTCATCAAGGTCTTTCAGACGGGAGTTTATCAGGCCGAGAAATCTCACCGCAGGCATGGCGCTTGACCTTGGGGATGTGAGTACCGCGGTTTTCCCCTCAATATCCACTGCCCTGAATGTATAGGGATAAGCAGCTATCCGGGCATCTTGCCCTATCGTTGCGTTTATCTCGTCGATACGAAAGTCCAGGGACAGGATCCATGCAAGCAGTGAGATCAGGCATATCACGGCCAGAACGGTGGCGTAGATCTTGGTGCCTCTATCCAGGCTCATCGGCAGCTCTCCAAATGGATGAGACTACCGATAGCCTGCCTGTCCAGGCAATGACAATCCTCAGTGCACCAGTGTTTGTAACAGCGCTTCGGGGTGACCCGGCAGAGCCCCGGCGATGTTATGGGGAGATAACTGCAAATGCATGCAAACGTTCTCTATGACGGGGACTGACTGCGCGGTCATTCGTGATTTATTGCTTTAGTAAGTGCTATTCGAGTCTGAGTCCACTATTGGATTATGTAAGACTGAACCTGTTGCATGCTGTGGATTGACGGACGACGTTTGTCAATCATCCGGGGCAGTCTGCTCAGAGCCGACTCGGCATCGCTCCGGCCCTTATAGTTGCCATAGATCAATGCATATTTCTTCATCTCCCTGACCGTTACCGGCAGATAGGCGAGGTCTTCCTTCAGATAGGATTGATAGTGCTCCGCCAGTTTGTACAGTGCCTGTTTTTCACTCACTGTCGCCAGGTGTATGGTGTGATTGGAGGCAGATTGCTTTGCGATCCAGTCACTGCCGTGAATGACATTACCATTACCTATTGACCGTGAAGGACGCATGTTGGTGATACGTCCATCCAGCGTGTCGACCCGATCACCGATGGTGACCAGGCGGTCATTGATATCGAAAATCTCCTGCTGCATGGCTTGCTGTGATTCCAGTGTATCTCTACCGAGTTCGCCCAGCTGCGATTCGGTTGCCGCCAGTCGTGCCGAGGTGGCGCTGAGATCCGATTGAAGTGCGGTGTTGATCTGTGACTCGGAACGCCAGTTTTGATGTTGGTAACCCATATAGACGAGCAGCGCAGCAAGCAATAGTGCGATTGAGCCGCCAAGCAGGCGGAAATGGCGTTTTTCCATCATGATAAGCGACACCAGCGCCCTGGCACCCTTGTCGACCCGCTGCTGAAGGTCACTGATCTGATCGCTATGCTCTTCAGTGCGTGCCTGCAACTCCTCAATGGCCTCGTGCAGTTGTGTGGTCAGTTTGTTCAATGTGGTTGTCGATCTCGATAACTCCCTGCTCTTCCTGGTCAGCTCGTTTGCGGAGGTCTCCACGGTGGTAACGCGTTTCTCGATTGCCTGGTCCACCGCCTGAAGTTTCATCAGGCGCGCCTGGTTGGTTTTTATCTCCTCTTCGGCCCTGTTGAGATTTTGGCTGATTTCGTCGCTCTTGCTGGCAAGCGTCTCATCCCGCTCCTTGCTGCTCCTGGCCAGATTGTCGATCTCAGTGACCAGTGCGTTTTCAAGGTCGTGCAGCGTCCTGGCGTTCTCCTTGATGCTTTTGTTGAGTGTCTGCGTGGTCAGCTTCGATTTTTTTGCCAACTCATCGATACGGGCAATCAGTGCCTGATAACCTTCACTCAAGAGTCCGATGTCGCTATCGGATTTGTCACTGACCTGATTGATCTGCTTGGATATGGCCTTGATATTCTTACTTATGTCTGCAGACTTTTGCGACAGAGACTTGTAAGCCTCGTCGAGGGTACCGAGCTGCTGGTAGGTTTCGGAGACCTTCGAGGTCAAATCGCTTCCCTTGTCGCCGAGATGGGTGAGACTGCGCTTTACGCTGCGGTTGGTCTTACTCAACTCATTTCGCAGATCATCCAGGTCGGTATCGATCTTTCCGATCTTGTTGTTGAGTTCGTTGGGAAGTGATGTAACCGCAGATTTCTCTCCCAGATCGATCAGATTTTTCTGTTGCCTGGCTCTATCGACAGGCTCGGAAGAGGTGGTCAGATTGGCTGCGTGAGTTCTCTTGACCATGATATTTCCCCTTGCTACTGCACAGATGTGCAAACTGGCGCCATAAGAATGAAAATCCTGTAGAGAGGAAAATTAGCAAATTATAATATAAATAGATAATTTGATTTATTGTAGGGTCATCAACCGGAGTATAAATGGAAGTACAACTAATTGAATTATAAGGCTAATTAAAAGATGTGCGGGTGCTGTGCAACGAGTGGGGATCAGTGGGATTTCTCTTTCTTCGAGAATCCGGGATACTCATCCACTCGCCAGCGTTGCGGGGTATGATCATTCTCGTCGACGAAACGCAGTTTTGACCATGATGCCAGGCTGACGATGAATATGAGGATCAGGGCAATGGCTACGTTTTTCGGGGTGAACATGGTACCTGTCTCCAAACAATCCCAAACCCGGGCACCTGTTGCCACGACCTGAGATAAAGGTCCGCGATCAGGTCTATCATGGAGTTTACTCCAGGCCCGAATGACATTGATTCAATGCGTAAAGATCACTTGATTATACTCGGATTTATCGGGCTGTTCCTATCGCTCCAGGTTCCAGTCCATACGCTTGCGCAACCGGCTATCGGGTTATCGGTCGGCGAGTTGAGTGCAGATGCATGGTCTGTGGAAGGTCTCAATGTTGACCTGGAGTTGATCGATGCACAGCGACAGATGCTCCACCTGAGCGCCGAATCGTTCAAGCATAAAGCCTTGCCGGGAGAGTTCAGGACGATCAGCTTGAGTTGCCCCGTAGAGCGCCATCAACAGGGCTATCGCTGTCTCGGAGGGCGATTGCGTGTCGCAGACTCACCCTATGGTCCACAGGATCTCAATGCCAGTGGAGAGTTCGTCGACAGTGACCATATTAAGATTGATGCTCGTGGCCTGACACTGGCGGATGGAGAGATCAGTGTCGCGCTAGAGCTGAAAGAGGGACACTGGTCGATTGCGCTACAGGCCGATCATGTAAGCCTTCAATCGCTGCCCGAAGCCTATATCGCGAAGCTGTTGCCAAAGGGTTCGACACTCTCCGGCAGGGCGAAGTTGGCGGCAAAGGTCAAGGGGGTCATGGCACAGCCGGATACCCTGGAGCTGACCCTGGGGGTTGCTGGTTTTGCCTATGCGGATCTGGAGGGGCTTCGGGTCGCCGAAAATGGCGAATTGCGCCTGCAGCTCGAAGCGCGGCGCAAGGATTCGGTCTGGCGGGGGGATACGAGACTCTCAGTGGCCAAGGGACAGTACTACTCCGATCCGTTCTTTGTCGAGGTTCTCCAGCAACCGATAGTGCTGCAGTTCAGCGGGGATTGGCACTCCAGTGTGAATCTGTTGCAAATCCGCGAATCGAAGCTCCAGATACCCAATGTCATGGAATCGAGCGGGCAGGTATCTGTCGATACTTCCAGTGGAGAGATAGTGGAAGCTCAGCTGGAATTGGGCAGTGAGAGCCTGGGCAGTCTATACGATGTGCTGCTTCAGCCGATGCTGATAGGCAGTGTGGCGGACGAGATTGAGGCCTCCGGTGCATTACACGCAACGATAAGCATTAAAAACGGACAACTCCACAGCTTCCATACCACACTCGAGAAAGTATTCCTCGACGATCGGGGCGGACTGTTCGCACTGCGTGGTCTCGATGGACGCCTGGCATGGAGCAGAGAGCCACATGGTGAGAGCTCGCAGTTGACAATCAAAGGCGGGAGGCTCTATCGGATCGAATTTGCGCAGGTGGGGGTCCGTGCCCATGCACAACGGGGAGAGCTCAGGCTTGAGGCACCCATCGATCTCCCCCTGATGCATGGATTTCTCCATATCGATCAACTGCGCGCAGGGGGACTGCTCGGTGACGCCCCCGAGTGGAGCACCAGCGCGCGGTTCAGTGATATTTCGCTGCAGGCGCTTGCCGCGGCCTTTGAGTGGCCGCCGGTAGAGGGAAGCTTGAATGGCACGATTCCCAGTGTTCGCTATCAACGTAAGAGGTTGGCCCTGGACGGGGAGCTGGTGGTCGATGTCTTCGGAGGCAGGGTGCGGGTGGGCAAGCTGTTGATCGAGGAACCATTGGGACGGGTGCCGGAATTGTTCGCGCAACTCAAGCTGTCGGGGCTCGATCTGGAACAGATCACAAAAACCTTCTCCTTCGGCCATATCCAGGGCGGACTCGAAGGTGAGATCGCCGACCTGCACCTCGCCAGTTGGCGGCCCATCGCCTTCGATGCATACTTCAAGACGCCGGAAAACGATAAAAAGCCGCATCGTATCAGTCAGCGGGCGGTGGATAATCTCACCGCATTGGGCAATGGTGTGGGTAGTGGACTGTCGAGTACCTTTCTTGGCATTTTCAAGGAATTTCGATACGACCATATCGAGCTGCGGGCTAAGCTGAAAGGCGATGTTGCGGAGCTGGACGGTATAGCGCATCCTGACGGCGGGTACTATATTGTCAAAGGTTCAGGATTGCCCAGGATCGACGTTATCGCCAGAAACCGCCAGGTTGCCTGGAATACGCTGCTGGAACGCCTGAAGAGCATTCGTGTCGAAGGTATGGAAGTGAGGTAGTGGCCATAGTGCACCCCAGAGCAGATTTGGAGCTTTCGCCGCAGTCAATTATAGTCAATCGGATAGTTTAATAACCGAGTAACTGAACCACCGAGTAAGGAATCAAGCAATGTTGAAGCGATTTCTGGGTTATCCCCTCATGGCACTGGGCATGGCAGCTTGTGTGACGATCAATATCTACTTTCCCGCGGCTGCGGCCGAAGAGGCGGCGCGTACCATTGTGCGCGATGTGCTGGGTGAGGAGGCACCGCCTGCCAAGCAGGAGCCGGCTCCGAAACAGGAATCCAGCAAGGATGATACACAGTCTATGCAGGATATACTCGAATCGACACTCTCCAACTCGTTTTCCGCGGTTCTCGATTTTCTTGTCCCCTCTGCCCAGGCGGCGCAGCCCAATATCGATATCAATTCTCCGGCAATAGGCAAACTGCGCGCATCCATGTCCAGCCGACAGAGTGAACTGGCGGCCTACTATCGCTCCGGTGGCCTCGGATTCACCAACGACGGTCTGGTGGCGGTGCGTGACCTGAAGTTGATTTCACTACGTGAGCGCAACAAGGTGAAAAAGCTGGTTGCGGATGAAAACGGCGATCGCAAGGCGTTGTATGCAGAGATCGCACGCGCCAACGGGCAGCCCCAATGGGAGAAGGAGATTCGCAATACCTTTGCCCGGGTATGGGTGGAAGAGGCTCCCAAGGGGTATTGGTATCAGGATGCAAAAGGCCAATGGCAGCGCAAGTAGGTACTCCATATCGTCAACATCAGGCCCGGTATTGCCGTTGTGAGCTATATGCATCAGGGCCTAAGTTCGCCTATGCCAAGTCACTGGAGATGCGTTGTTCGTCTACGTGATTGCCCATTCCCTGTATCAGTCCGTGAATGGTCTGCATTAACAAAGGGATGTCTATCGGTTTGGTAAGAAAGGCATCAGCTCCCGCTGCAATCGACTTATTGTGTGCTTCACCAGTCTTGTTGGCGGTAAGGACCAGAATCGGGATTGTAGTATTAACTCCGCTGCCTCCACGAATCTGTTTGATCATGTCGACGCCTGTAATAACCGGCATCTGCATATCAAGAATTGCCAGATCGAATCGCTCATTCATCAGTTGATCAAGTGCGTTGCGGCCGTTTTCATGGATCATGACCTGGTGGCCATCGCGCATCAGAATCTCTCTAATGAGATAGCGATTGACCGCGCTGTCTTCCGCAACCAGTATTCGCAGGTTTTTTTCGATCGCTGATCGGTTGCCCGGAGGTGAGTGATAGGTCTGTTTGTCCAGTCTCAGGGTAGACACATAATGGAGTGCATTGTGCAACTGGGTTGAGTCATTGATGTCATCGACTGTTATAGCCGCACTTTGTACCTTGAACATTTCACCCATGGTTTTGTGCGCATCCCGCACCAGGATTGTCGAAAGGCTCATCACCGGATTGACAAGCAGTTGGTAGTAGTCTCCCTCCATGTCCTGCTGCAGGCAGGACTCATCAAAAACTATGATTGAGTCTAGTGGATTGTGAATGTAGCCGGATATGAAATCAATGATCTCGGAGTGATCATGAAGCAGGTCCATTTTCACTCCCCACTTAGCCGCGAAGTTGCCCAGGGTTTCCACAAATTCCACACGATTGGTAATAACTGTCAGGGAGGCATCCCTGAACGACTCCGGGACTTCATCCTGGATGACCCTTTCCATGCTCAAATCAAAGAAGAAGCGACTTCCGTGACCAGGCAGGCTCTGGACCGACAGTTCACCCTGCATCAATTCAACCAGATCGTGGGAAATTGCCATTCCAAGACCTGTTCCTCCCGCCGCCCTGGCATCTGAATCATCGAGTTGGGTGAATCTGTTGAAGATTATCTGTCGCTTCTCCTTGCTGATTCCGATGCCGGTGTCCGATACCTCGAAATGCAGCGTGGTTTTGTGATCCTCCTCAGACAGTTTGTTGATTTTCAACACGATTTTGCCTTTGTCGGTAAACCTGATCGCGTTACTCAAGAGGTTCATCAACACCTGGCGCAGACGGAGCTGATCGCCAATGACATGGCTGGGGACGTGCGCTGACATATCCACGATGAATTTCAAGGATTTGCTGTGGGCAATCGCTGAATAGCTGTTGCCTATGAAAGTCACCAGGGCATGCAGACTAAATGGCTTGTTGTTTATGCTTAGATGCCCTGCCTCGATCTTGGAGATATCCAGAATATCATTCAGGATCGATAAAAGATGCTTGGATGCACCCTCGATAATTGAGACGTTTTTCAATGTGTTGGCGGAGTGGGTCTGGCGCAGCATCAATTCGCTGACACCTATGATACCTGCCAAAGGCGTGCGGATCTCATGGCTCATATTGGCGATGAATTGCGACTTCGCCTCGTTGGCAACCTGGGCCTGTCGTTTGGCGATAAGCAGATTTCTAAGAAGATAAGAGACGAATACAGGAATCACGATGTTACTGACCAGCAAGCTGTAACTCAGAAATGTATGATCCAGCCAAAATTCGGCGCTTACGATGACAAGGAAAAAGCCAAGGTTGGAGAGTGCCGTTGCCGCATAAAGGTAGGGTAAGCCGAATCTGACGCCATATCCGACCGTTATGAGCAACATGACGGCGAACAGTGGAGTGCCGTATTCGCCCATGGTATAGAGGCCGTAGAAGACAATGGCGTTGTCGCCGAAAAGGGTGATCAGTCGCCTTATCCGCGAGGGGTATGGGCAGAACAAAAAACTGAGCACGACGACAATGGAAAAGAGGGTGTAACCCGCGGATGCGTAGAATTGATAATGCACGCTACCACCATCCGCCGGCAGGTAGGACTTCAATCCGAAAATATAGGCAGTGAACAGCGTGATAAAGAGGAGCCTGACGATACCCTGGTGAAATTCCTGCCTAGCTTTGGGATCAAATTTTGAATCGTAACTGGGACTGGGCATGGTGAACTAGTGTGGCTACAGGTATCTCAGATCACGGGTAGGGTGGGTGAACATACACTATCATTCGTTGGCAATCCAGCTCGGCCGATCTTGACACTGCATGCTTGTTTGGCGGGCTAATAACGAGCACATCCTGCACTAACAAGGCCTATAGCGGCAGTTGATACGACTTATTTACTGGGAATTAAACGAATGAGCCTGCCGTTGTTTTCGTCTGTCAGGAGGTAGATCAGCCCGTCGGGACCCTGACGTACATCCCTAATCCTGCCCAGCTTTCCACTCAACAGGCGCTCTTCGTGGGTGACGGTCTCAGCGTCGAGTTCGAGCCTTACAAGTTGCTGGAATTTGAGTGAACCAACGAACAGATTGCCCTTCCATTTATCGAATCTGTCGCCTGTATAGAAGGCCATGCCCGAAGGTGCGATGGAGGGTACCCAGTAGTGGATGGGTTGCTCCATACCTTCCCTGTGTGTGCCTTCGCCTATTTTCGTTCCGATCATGTAATTGACGCCATAGGTGATCACAGGCCAGCCGAAATTGGCCCCGGGTTTGGGAATATTGATTTCGTCCCCTCCCTGTGGACCATGCTCATGGGTCCACAGCTTGCCACTCCCGGGGTGCAATGCCGCACCCTGCATATTTCTGTGTCCGTAGCTGTAAATCCCACCCAGACGGTTGTTGTTTCCGAAGAATGGATTGTCCGGCGGTATGCTTCCGTCGTCACGCAGACGGATCACGGAGCCCGCGTGGTCATTGAGGTCCTGCGCCCTGGGGCGCTCGCCGCGGTCCCCCAGGGTGATGAACAGATTGTTCTGATGGTCAAATACAAGACGTGATCCGAAGTGGTGGCCAGTGGGTGTTTTCCGCGCCATGCGGAACAGGATCTGTAGCTGTTCGAGTTTTCGGCCTGTCAGTTTACCCCGGGCCACGGTGGTTCCAAAGTTGTTTCCATCGGCTTCGGCATAGGAGAAGTAGACCCAGCGATTGTTCTTGAAATCCGGATGCAGTACAACGTCGAGGAGACCGCCCTGTCCATGTTCGGAGATCGTTGGGAGTCCCCCGATCGGCTTAGCCTCCAGCTCTCCTTGTTCATTGATGATGCGGAGTTTTCCCCGGCGTTCGGTAATGAGCATTCCACCCTCCGGAAGGAAGGCGACCGACCAGGGGTTGACCAGGCCCTCGGCGACGACCTCGAAGTCGATACGCTGTTTTTCGGTGTCGATGGGATTCGCCTGGGTATGCGCAGTCAAAGTCGACATAAGTGCGGCAATGGCAATGGTGAATCTGTAGCAGTCTCTCATCACGATTCTCCGTTCTCGTGGCATGTTGCGTGTGCCCATGCAACGGCATACGGGCAGGGGCGGCTCCGAATGTTGCAGAATCTATGGCTGGGTACACTAGCGTCTGCCGGGTTAATATCGCAAGTTTCGGAGTTCAGAGTACTATTTGGGGCCGTTTGCGTGGACTCGGCTGTCTGGGAAAGACGCTGTAAACCCGTCCCTGGGCGCTCGACGGCCGCATCCCTGCGGCCGACGCTTTCCCAGTCAGCCGAGCCCACGCAAGCGGCGGAGTCTGAATCGCGATTTGAACTCCGAAACTTGAGCTAACAATAATTGTAACTATTTTCTGCTTGTCTATGCTGACACATAGGCTGAAACTACAATGAATATTGTCGGGGTATACGCTGCTGACCACGAAGGTGGCTCGCGTTGCCCGTGTTAGTGTTAACAGGCCCAGGTTGGCCCCTATATGACCCATGTCGCTGAAAATATCCAAACACTTATCTATTCCTGATAGTGAGATTGCATTCAGCGCCATTCGTTCACAGGGCTCGGGCGGGCAGAATGTCAACAAGGTGGCATCCGCCATACACCTGCGCTTTGACATCGCCAGCTCTACGCTGCCTGAGAACTGTAGACAGCGTTTGTTGGCGTTGAAGGATAAAAGAATCACCAAAGAAGGGGTTATCGTCATTAAAGCGCAGCGCTTTCGTGATCAGGAAAAAAATCGCGATGATGCCCTGCAGCGGTTGCAAATGTTGATAAGGCGTGCCATGGCAGTCCCCAAAAAACGCATTCCTTCCCGGCCATCAAGAGCAGCCGATCGGCGCCGCCTTGACGCAAAGACCAGACAGGGTCGACAGAAGGCACTGCGCCGTCGAGTTGTAGAGTGATGAAGCTGGTGGAATTTTTAGCCACCACCACGCTTGCCTGGAACTGAACATCAGAATGCCCGGCCTGTCTAATGGCTTAAATCCTGTCCGGGTATCGGTTTGTCAATGCCGGGATAGGCCGGAGGTTGTTCCTGAAATGGATCGGGAGAGCAAAAATGACTGCGATATACCACTTGGCTAAAGCAGGAGCGAAAGAGCAGGCAATAGACCTTGAGGTCGTAACCCCCGTACAAGGACCGCCAGCCATCGATGTGACCAAACTCTATCGGGATCAGGGTCTGCTGACCTATGATCCGGGGTTCATGTCTACGGCCAGTTGTGAAAGCGCAATTACCTATATCGATGGTGAAGCAGGGATCCTGGAGTATCGCGGTTATCCGATCGAACAACTGGCAAGGGAGGCCGATTATCTTGAGGTCGCATATCTTCTGTTATATGGCGAACTTCCGAACAAGTCTCAGCTCCTCGAGTTCGACGATATCATCACCCATCACACCATGTTGAACGAGAACCTTAAGGACTTTTTTGGTGGCTTTCACTATGACGCCCATCCCATGGCGATCATGGTGGGTGTGGTCGGTTCGCTTTCGGCTTTTTATCACGACTCGACAGACATCACCAATCCAAGGCATCGTGAAATATCGGCGCACCGCCTGATCGCAAAAATGCCGACAATCGCGGCGGCAAGCTACAAACACAATGTAAGCGAACCGATTATGTACCCGGACAACGATCTCTCCTATTGCGCCAATCTGCTGCATATGATGTTCGCAACCCCCTGTGAACCCTACCATCCACCTCCAATCGCCGTCGAAGCCATGAACATTCTGTTCATTCTGCACGCCGACCATGAGCAGAATGCCAGTACTTCAACCGTCAGACTTGCAGGCAGTTCGCTGGCCAATCCCTTCGCCTGTATTGCCGCGGGCATCGCATCGCTTTGGGGGCCTGCCCATGGCGGGGCAAACGAAGCGGTGGTGGACATGCTGAGTGTTATTGGGGATGTCTCCAATGTCGATAAATATCTTGCCAAGGCAAAAGACAGGGATGACCCGTTTCGTTTGATGGGATTTGGACATAGGGTCTATAAGCACTACGACCCAAGGGCCGATATCCTGCGCGAGATGTGCAAAAGAGTGCTGGAAGAGCTTGCCGACAGCAACAACCCCATGTTCGAGTTGGCGCTGAGGCTCGAAGAGATCGCACTTAAGGATGAATATTTTCTCGAACGTAAGTTGTATCCAAATGTCGATTTCTATTCAGGTATCATCTATAGGGCACTGAAGATTCCCAACAACATGTTCACTGTTATGTTCGCCATCGCGAGGACGGTGGGATGGGTATCCCATTGGATGGAGAGTATGAATGACCCCATGCAGAGAATCGGCAGACCCAGGCAGGTCTACATGGGACCGCCCCGTCGTGATTTCATTCCCCTCGATGAGCGAGGGTAGCACCTTGTTACGACCAGGGTGGTCAGGTCACCGGCATGGAAGGCAGTATTCCCGCTTATTTCAAAAGGTAGATATGTTCAAACAGCTGGCTGACCCCCTTGTCCCGGTATCGATCCGTATCCTGTAGAATATTCAGACTGTGCAGGTGCTGAATTCTGAAACGGCGTGCAAACAGGTCCTGTACTTCATCGCCCGTGACGCTGAACGGAGGCCCCTCCATCTCCCCTTGCGGATACTCCATGGTGATCAGCAGAATCCTTACCTGTTCGGGTAACGCCTGCTGCAGTATTCTGGCATAGTGGATACGTTGATCAGGATTCAGCGCCACCAGGGAGGCCCGATCATAAACCGCAGTCACATCACTGTTGTCAATCTGCTCGAGGTCGAAGACGTCACCGCAATAGATTTCGTAGGGCCCGGTGTGCCAGTATTGAAAGTCACCAACGGAATCGACATGTGGCTTGAGCTTGTGCTCTTCGAAAAAGGCCTCAACCGCCAAAGGGCTCAATTCAATGCCGCGGATACGGTATCCCTGTGCGGCAAGCCAGGCCAGGTCCCTGCTTTTACCGCACAGGGGAGCAAGCACAAGCGAACCCTGGGGAAGATAGAGGCTGTGCCAATGGTTGAGCAGATGTTGGTTGAACTCGGTATGGTGCCAGCCGATATTGTCGTCTCTCCAGCGTTGCAGCCAGTTTTCGTTCGGTTGTTTGAGTCTGTCGTCTGATGAAGTCATGATGTGCCTGCCAATAACCGGATCCGTCAGGGCTGCAGGGGTTGCCACCAGGCAGCCGTCTATAGCTTAAATTTTTTTGCAAGAGATGCAATAAACCCAAGAGTTTTGTTAATAAACGGCGATAAGTGGACATAGATGAGTAACGAACAAGAGATACGGCCAGGCACCGAAGAGCAGGCCTTCGCCAGCCTGACTCCCGACGTGTTGCTCGATGCGGTGGAATCGACCGGGGTCAGCTGTAGCGGGCATATGCTGGCGCTCAACAGCTATGAGAACAGAGTTTACCAGGTGGGGCTCGATGACGGGCCGCCGCTGGTTGCCAAGTTCTATCGTCCCAACCGCTGGAGTGATCAGGCTATCCTGGAGGAGCACCGGTTCACCATTGAACTGGCGGAGCAGGAGATCCCGGTCATCGCGCCTATTATCGATGGGGAAGGACGAACCCTGATGCACTACGACGGTTGTCGTTTTTCCCTCTATCCCTGCAAAGGGGGGCGAGCTCCGGAGTTGGACAACCCCAGCCATCTGCTCCAGCTGGGCCGTTTTATCGCCAGGATTCACCTGCTGGGTTCCAGCCGCAGCTTCGAGCATCGGCCTGTCATCGACTGCGACAGTTACATTCACCAGCCCAGCCGATACCTCCTGGAACATGGGTTCATTCCCAGCCACCTGGTAACGGCCTATGAAACACTGCTCAGGGATCTCAACGAGCGGATCGCATCCTGCTATGCCAGTGCCGGTGCAGTCAGCACCATACGCCTGCATGGAGACTGTCATCCCGGCAATATCCTGTGGCGCGAGGAGGGGCCGCAGATCGTCGATTTCGATGACGCAAGAATGGGGCCGGCGATACAGGATCTCTGGATGTTCCTCTCGGGAGATCGCAGCTATATGAGCGAACGGGCAGGGGAACTGCTGGAGGGGTATTGTCAGTTCTACGATTTCAACCCGGCGGAACTCCACCTGTTGGAGGCGTTGCGCACCATGAGACTGGTCCACTTCGCGGGCTGGCTGGCCAGGCGCTGGTATGATCCCGCTTTCCCGCTGGCATTTCCCTGGTTCGACAGTGTGACTTTCTGGGAGGAACACATCCTTACGCTGCGTGAGCAGCTGGCGAAGATGGACGAGCCGCCCCTTGTCTGGTGAGCCCTGTCAACCCTGTTCATAGCGGACATCGATAATCCAATAGCGCTTTTTGCCTATAGGCGTCTCAACCTCCACCTGGTCGTCCAGGGTGCGTTTCATCAGCGCCTGCGCAAGGGGAGAGTCGAGGCTGATATAGTCGGATTGCAGACCAATCTCATCCGGGCCGACGATTCGATAGGTCTGTTCGCTACCGTCTTCATCCTCCAGCTGCACCCATGCGGAGAAAAACACCTGTTGTTGATTGCTTGGTGGCCGATCGACGACCTTGAGAGCCGGCAGTCGTTTCTGCAGATAACGGATGCGCCGGTCTATCTCCCTTAGCTCCTTCTTGCGATAGATATACTCCGCATTCTCGGAACGGTCACCCTCGGCGGCGGCTGCAGCCAATGCCTGGGTGACCTTGCGCCGGCGAGCCCAGAGCCCCTGTTCTTCCTGTTTGAGATGCGCATAGCCGGCCTGGGTGATATAGGGGGATTTTGCTGGTGCGGGTGGCTTGTATCGTCCCATGATTCGATTATGTCAGGGTATTGCAGTTGAAATTCGGGGATAGTGCTCAATCATGGCTTGAGCTGCCTTCATCATACAATATCGGAGCATGGATTAGAGAATGTGCGGCTTGTTTTCTCACTTTGAAATGGATAAGGCTTCATCTACAATCTGAAATTCTATCGTCCAGGAGAGCTCTGAACAATTCACAACTCGTCAGTGCTGCATGGGCCGGGATCCAACACTCAGATCATGGATAGCGGCATTCACCGTTTTGACGAATTAGTCAGAGGTTTCCCAGGGCGTGTTATCAGACTCTGGCAAGATCTGCACGGATACCAAGGGAGCAGGCAAAATGAATCGATTGGAAAAACTGATCCGGATGGGCCTCTCCCTGTTGGTGGCTTCCCTCATCGCGGCCTGTGGCGGAGGCGGTGGGGGTGGTGACGGAGGTGGTGGTGACGGGGGCACGGGGGTAAGTGTCGGTGGCAAGTTGATCGTGCCGTCATTCGTGGTCACCGACAGTGACGTCAACGACGTGCAGACCACGCCGATTCCCAACCATCCCCTGAGCGCGGCGCAGGCAGTACCAAACCCTGTCAACATAGGCGGCTATGTCAATCAGCCAGGCGCGGGTTCTGCCGGTAACTCGTTGAGTTCGGGGGATACGGACGACTACTTTCTCATCGACCTGCAGGCGGGCCAGACGCTGCTGCTCAATATCGCCGACCTGGGTAACGGTGAGGATCTGGACCTGCTGCTCTATGACATCAACGGTGAACTGGTCGACGCCTCGGTAGGTCTCACCAAATTCGAGTCGTTACAGGTTTCACAGGATGGACAGTACTATGTCAATGTCTACGCCTTTGCCGGTGCCTCCAACTACCTGCTTTCCGTCGGCTTGACACCCAATGCCGAAGTGCCGGCCAGCCCGCTCAGGCTATCCGATGAGTTTCTGCCGGAGGAGGTGTTGGCGCGTTTCAACCACTCGTCCCTGCAGGCGCGAGGGCAAGACACCCTGTCGGAGCAGTTCCAGTTCGATACCAGGACCTACAGTGGTGGTGTGCAGCGGTTGAGGCTGCAGAGGTCATCGGCAACGGTCGCCGCGCGCGCCGGAACCGAACTGTTTGCAAGCGAGCTGCAGCGGCGGAAATTCGAAACACTGCTCGCGATAAAGGAACTGCGAAAACGCGATGACGTGGAGTTCGCCGAACCCAACTATATCGTGCGGCCATCTGCCGTGCCCAATGATGAATACTACAATCTGCAGTGGCACTACCCACAGATCAACCTGCCACAGGCCTGGGATATCACCACTGGCGACAATGGCGTGATCGTCGCGGTGCTCGATACCGGGGTACTGCTCAATCACCCGGATATGTCGGGTCAGCTCACTGCGGGATACGATTTTATCTCCGATCCCGACAATGCGGGGGACGGTGACGGTATCGACGCCAACCCCAATGACGATGGGGACGCGATCCAGGCAGGCGCTTCCTCATCGTTTCATGGCACCCACGTAGCAGGCACGGTGGCAGCGAGCAGCAATGATGGCCGGGGCGTCGCCGGTGTGGCCTGGAACAGCAGAATCATGCCGATCCGCGTATTGGGCAAGGATGGTGGCAACACCCTGGATCTCGCCGAGGGGATACGTTTCGCCGCCGGGCTGTCGAATGCATCCAACACCCTGCCTGCGCAAAAGGCCGATATCATCAACATGAGCCTTGGCGGCACTGCCGACAGCCAGCTGTTGCGCGACGCAGTGGCGGCCGCCAGGGCCGCCGGCGTGATCATCATCGCCGCGGCGGGGAATGAGAGCACTTCACAGCTCTCCTATCCGGCCTCCTATCAGGGAGTGGTGTCGGTGAGCGCGGTGGATATCAATCGCAATTTCGCGTTCTATTCAAACTACGGCACCATGATCGACGTGGCGGCCCCCGGGGGGGATCTGCGATTTGATCTCAATGGTGATTCGAGACCGGATGGGATACTGAGTGCGGGTGGTGATGATTCATCCGGGAGTGTCAGCTATCAGCTTGTGTTCTACAACGGGACATCCATGGCGGCACCACATGTGGCCGGTGTGGCGGCATTGATGAAGGCGGTATATGCCGCAATGACACCGGCTGAATTCGATGCCATGCTGGCCGCGGGGGAACTGACCAGCGACCTTGGTGACAGCGGAAGAGACGATCTCTACGGCTACGGCCTGATCGATGCCTTCAAAGCGGTGGATGCCGCGCAACAAAGGGGTGGGGGAGGGGTGCCCGTGAATCCTGCCTTGAGCATCAATCCGAAGAGTCTGAATTTCTCCAACAATCTGCGGACCGCCACCCTGTTCATCGAACAGATCGGAGGGGACCTGGGTGCCGTTCAGATTACGGAAAATATCGACTGGTTGAGTCTGCAGGCTAACCAGGTCGATAGCTCGGGATACGGAAGCTATAACGTCAATATCGATCGAAGCGGGCTGGCGGCGGGGACCTACTCGGACAGCTTCCAGGTCAGTGCCGGAAGTGAGAACTCGACGGTTGAGGTCATTATGCAGGTGCTGGACATGTCGCTTACCGGAGATGCCGGTATCCACTATGTATTGCTGGTGAACAACGATACCGATGAGGTACTGCAACAGTTCCAGGCGAATGCGCTCGGGGAGAGTGTAAACTATAGCTTCAGCAATGTGGCATCGGGCAACTACGTGATCTATGCCGGCTCCGACATGGACATGGATGGTTATATCTGTGATGCCGGAGAGTCATGCGGAGCCTATGCCACGGTTGCGCAACCCAGCATCATATCCGTTGCATCGAGTGATATCGTTGATCGAAACTTCACAACCTCCTATGAATACCAGTCTCCCAGTTCACAATCGCTTGGTACCGGGACCCGGCAGTTGTCTCTGAGAAGGTTGGACGCGAAGTAACCGGCCAGTGGCTGATCACATCGATGCACGGCAGCTGCAGCGATAAACTGGAGATAGCCTGTATGATGCAACGTATGACGCTTGACAAATGGATGAAGTGTGGTGTTTTGGGGCTCGTTATAGTCGCCCTCTCAGGGTGCAATACAATGACCGCCTTGTCTGTCAGTGCGATTGATCGGGGATATGTGTGCGGGATCAACCAGGCAGCGGGCGTGCAACTGGTATCCGATTCGGCACCACAGACCGATGGCAGCAGGATCGGTGTCGGTTCAAATGCAAATCAGGAAGGGAGTGATGCGGACCTGGATACATTCTGGATCGTCAGAGTGAATATGGGACAGCAACCAAGTGGTGGCTATGCGCTGCGTCTCATATCCGATCATCTTGAAATCTCCTCCGATACCGCGAGGATTACCCTGGAATGGCTGCAACCCGGATCGGGCTCCGTGCAGATTCAGACGCTTACCTATCCATGTCTCTACTTGAAAGTTGCAAAAGGCAACTACTCCCGGTTGGATATCGCCGATCAGCAGGGCGATGTGCGATTCAGTCTTGATCTTAAACAATGACCGGCAGAACGACGATGTCGCTTGGCTTGGCACCTGGCTTGGGGCAGGCACTTCCGGGTTTATGGATGTGGGTAACCGGGACTGCAATATTTTTCTGAACAAGAGTGAAAAAATACCGAGCAAAAAACTCCATTCAGACTAGCATTTAAATTGAAAAACCTTACTAGGGGTATTCATGCCGTGTTAGCAGAAGAGTCGATAGCTTTACTTGATGCACCACATCCGGCCGCTGCCTGGGCCGAAGAGATAACGCTTGACCCGCTTCAGGTGGATTGTGTCACCACCATTGTGCTTTCGATTCTGGACAATCGGTGTGAACTGGGTCTGGAGGAGCAGATCGCTCTGATGGCGGTCTACAGCGTTGTCAAACAGCGCAATGGTGTTGTCCTGGACAGGGCGGTACATCGATCGATCGAACGCGCTCAAGCATTGAGAGATCAACAGACAACGCGTGAGATCCGCGAACTCCGCCTACATGCAGAGCGCGTGGTCCCCTGCCAGATCATGAACCATTTCAAGCGCTTGCTGCACGAGTCGCTTTATGGCTTCCAGCTACATGGCTGATCATCCGGAGATGATGGAAGACGAGAGCCACAGTAGCGCGGCTTCCTCGCCCTCATTCAACGTCTCTTTGAGAATGACGTTACCGGATTCCGTGATCCAGTGAAGTACAGGCTCCGCCCCATCTGTTGCGGGGAACCGGCCGTCATTGGTGGGTGCCCCCAGTTGATGCCGAAGCTGTTGTTTCAATAGTTCATGGTAGTTGCGGCGGTAGCCTATCTTTACCCCGTTGATCCAGCGGTCACGGAAAAAGATGGTGATATAGCGTGCGGGGATATCGTTGAATATACCGATAGATGTTGCACATATTCGGTTGCCGAACTCATTCGGCTCATCATTGCAGGTCCATGTCAGATCGGGAAAGACCTTTTTTAAATCCTCTTCAGTAACCTGATTGTCGAGAGCTTTTAAATTCAGAGCGATCTCATCTTCTCCCCATAGCGTCAATAAGACGATGTCGGTGCGGCGTTGGCCGTCTTCGGTAAGCACCAGCCAGAATATGGGGCCGATGACAATGAAGAAGATCAGGAAGCGCTTGTAGAAGGAAGGAAGTTTGAGATTCATGAAATCACTGCTGGTTAGTCGATTTACAGGGCAGCGAGGATAAACAGATCTGTCGCTGACGAAAGCCATCACCGTACCTGCCGCCCCACCGGTATCTTTAATCTACCGATGGGGCGTTCCCGGTGGATGGCTTCAGGGTGGAACCACTTTTCAGCGGCGCCTGCAGGATGCCGGGAAGTATGCGGGTATTACCTGTTTTCCCGGTATTCGATCAGGTTGTCCACCACGGTGGGATCGGCCAAAGTGGAAGTGTCTCCCAGGTTCTCCAGTTCATTGGCCGCAACCTTGCGCAGAATGCGGCGCATGATTTTGCCTGAGCGGGTCTTCGGCAAGCCGGGTGCCCACTGAATGATGTTGACCTTGGCGATGGGACCGATCTCGGTGCGCACAAGATTGACGAGCTCCTTCTTCAACTCCTCGGTACCCTCTACGCCGGCCATCAGGGTGACATAGGCGTAGATACCCTGACCGGTCAGTTCATGGGGATAACCGACCACCGCCGCCTCGGCAACCAGATCGTGAAGCACCAGTGCGGATTCGATCTCGGCGGTACCCAGGCGGTGACCGGAGACATTGAGCACATCATCCACGCGACCGGTTATCCAGTAGTAGCCGTCTTCGTCACGGCGTGCACCGTCACCGGTGAAATAGTAGCCGGGATACATGGCGAAATAGGTTTCGAAGAAACGCTTATGGTCGCCGTAGACCGTGCGCATCATCGAAGGCCAGGGCTTCTTGATGGCGAGGTTGCCCGCGGCCGGATTGCCATCGATTTCGTTACCCTGATCATCGAGCAATACCGGCTCCACGCCGAAGAAAGGATGGGTGGCCGAACCGGGCTTGAGCGGTGTTGCGCCAGGCAGGGGGGTCAGCATATGGGCACCGGTTTCGGTCTGCCACCAGGTGTCGACGATGGGGCAACGCTCATCACCGACAACCCGGTAATACCACTCCCAGGCCTCGGGGTTGATCGGCTCGCCCACGGTTCCGAGCAGGCGCAGGCTGCTGCGGCTGGTCTTTTTCACCGGTTCCTCGCCGGCGCCCATGAGCGAGCGGATCGCGGTGGGCGCGGTGTAGAAAGTGGCGACATTGTGTTTGTCGCAGACCTGCCAGAAACGCGAGATATCGGGATAGGTGGGGATACCTTCGAACATAACGCTGATGGCGCCGTTGGTGAGCGGACCATAGACGATATAGGTATGTCCTGTGACCCAGCCGATATCGGCGGTACACCAGTAGACCTCACCCTCTTTGTAGTCGAATACCAGCTTGTGGGTCATAGCTGCCTGCAGCAGATAGCCACCCGTGGTATGCAGCACACCCTTGGGTTTGCCGGTGGAACCCGAGGTGTAGAGAATGAACAGCGGATCGTCCGCGGCCATCTCTTCTGCAGGGCATTCGGCAGACGCATCGGACATGGCTTCGTGGTACCAGACATCGCGCTCGTCGGTCCAGTCTACAGGGTCGCCGCCGCGCTTGACCACGAAGCAGGTGTGAACATTGGGGCATTGTGCGATGGCTTTGTCCGCATTGGCTTTCAGTGGCACTTTCTTGCCTCCGCGCATCGATTGGTCCGAGGTGATCACCACCTGGCAGTCCGAATCGAGGATGCGGTCACGCAAAGCGTCGGGGGAGAAACCGCCGAATACGATTGAGTGGATGGCACCGATGCGTGTGCATGCGAGCATGGCGACAGCGGCTTCGGGAATCATCGGCATGTAGAGGGAGACGCGATCCCCCTTCTTTACCCCTCTCGACTTCAGTGCGTTGGAGAACTTGCAGACATCTTCATATAGCTCCCGATAGGTGATCTTTCGGTCTTCATTCGGATTGTCGCCCTCCCAGATGATCGCAACCTGGTCACCACGGGTGTCAAGATGGCGGTCCAGGCAGTTGTAGGCGACATTCAGCGTTGCCCCCTTGAACCACTCGATGTGGAGGTCGTCTTTATCGAAGCTCCAATCGGAAACCTTGTCCCATTTCTTGAACCAGGTGACATATTTTTCAGCTTGTTCACCCCAGAAACCATCCGGATCAGAGATAGACTGCGGATACATCGCCTGATACTGGTCATCGCCGATATTGGCTTGCGCTGCGAATTCGGCAGGGACGGGGTAAGTCTTGTTTTCTGACATTGGATTCTCCTCAACGGTGGTTATTCATTCCCGACAGCAGATAACACTCTGAGTGCCGTTTGTTCGTATGAGTCATACACGATTTCGCCCTAAAAACTGTTACTTACTTGTTTTAACGTTATTTCATCATACCTGCTCATCCCCTGCTGGAAACATCCCGCGCCGGATGCCGTGCAGGTATCAGAAACACGCTGTAGACCCATCCCTGGGCGCTTGATGTCCGCGTCCCTGCGGACAACAGTTTCTGATACCTGCACGGCATCCGGCACTCAGTTTGGCTGTTTTTTCGTACAGTGGGTAAGTCGTTGCATTTCATCATTCTATTGCCTGTCATCTTGTAAGGAAACGCTTGAGTTGGCATTGGCTGGGTTGTGGCACCATCTCCGCGGCCATGGCCAGAAACAGCTCAGCGGTGGCAAGGGCGTCGCTGAGCGCATTGTGCGCCCTGTAATTCGGCAAATTGTAGCGTGGGCGCAGGTTGAACAAGCGCAAGTCCCCCGCCTGTATGGTGTGATTTCTGCGTTCGAAGAGGCGTTGCGCCAACACCAGGGTATCGATAATCGGTATCACGAACGGAGCACCGAACAGTTTCTGGCAGGCGGCATTGATGAAATTCTGTTCAATCGCTGAATAGTGCACCAACATGACTTTGCCGGCCAGGCGTTGCAGCAGTTCCCCCAAGGCCTCGTGAATCGGGATACCGGTGGCTGCCTGGTCATCGGTAATCTGATGGATCACCGCTGACTCCTCCGGAATCTCTTCGTCAATGGTGATCAGCTGATGACGTGAAGTCTGGAGTTTGATGGTCATATGCTCCACTTCGACCAGTCCGAAACTGAGAATCTTGTCTTTGTTCGGATCCAGACCGGTGGTTTCCAGATCCAGGGCGACAATCGACAGATGCTCGCACTGGGTGGTCTTCGGTGTCAGCGGTGTCGAGAGATAGTCATGCAGGATGCCTGGTTCGGCTTTCGCCAAGGCCCTTCTCCTCAAGGTATCGAGACTGAGAAATCTTGCTAGCATAACTATACGAAACGTCCACCCTGATAGCGGTTTTCCATGGCGTCCTGCATCTCCTGGATGACCCGAAAGGCATCCTTGAGGTGTCTGCGCTCGAGGTCGGAGAGCTCCTCTGGTGAGAGGTAGTTGTCGGGATTCTGTCCTTTGCGAATCTGTTCAGCCTGGTGATAGACGCGAATACTGGCAATGAATTCCAGGGCGTCGACCAGGTTTTCCCCCATATCGCGACTCAGCACGGATGTTTCAGCCGCCGCCTCCAGCCGCTCGGTGGTGTTGACGGGTACCAGGCCCTGATCGAGCGCGAACACGCGGGCGATGTCGGTGATGGGGACGATACCTCGGTGTTTGATGTCGAAGGTATCGTCGTGTTTCCCTCCATGGATCAACACGAAGGTACGGAAAAAACCGAGCGGGGGACGATGTTGCAGGGCATTTGCCGCCATGAATGCGGTGAAGATACCGTTGCAGCGGGTTTTACTGAGTATATCGGAACGCAACTCATGATAAAGCTCGAACTCGCCGTAGACGGGGCGCAGATCGAAAAAGATGCTTGAGAGCATCAACGCCATCGGTTCGGGTCTGTTGATCCACGTATTGAAATATTTACGCCATATCTGCAGGGTCTGGCGCCACTTGGGGTTGGTCGCCATCGCATTGCCAGGGCAGTAGACGAAGCCACATGCGTTGAGTCCATCGCAGACCCGTTGTGCCAGTGTCTCGAAATATTCCGCATGCTCCGGTTTCATCTCATCGGAAATCAGCAGGGCGTTGTCCTGATCGGAGTGCGAGGTCTGCTCGCGACGTGCCTGGGATCCACCGCACAGCCAGACGTAGCACACAGGAGGCGGACCCAGCTCGGCCTCGGCCATTTCGATCAGCCTGGCCGTGAGTGAATCGGTGATGGAGGAGATGGCTTCGCCGATGTGCAGCGCCGAGGCGTTGGAGTTGGCGAGCTGAAACTGCATGTCCGGAAGCCGCTCACTGACCTGTGCCAGATCATCCACGCCCGCAGCCTTGCGGATATCGCTTGCCAGATAGGCGGAGTTGGTGGACTGGTGGCGCGCCAGGTCCGTCGCGGTCAACATGCCTACGACGCTGTCCCCCCGCTTTACCGGCAGATGGTGTACATGCAGCCGGGTCATGGTCATCAATGCCTGGATCGCCAGGGAACTCTCCTGAATCGTCTCCAGATCGGTGGTCATGATCTGGCTCACCGGCCGGTCGGTGGAGACGCCTGCCGCGATACAGCGCTTGCGCAGGTCACGATCGGTGATGATGCCTGCCAGACTCGTCCCATCCATGATCATTACCGAGGAGACGTTCTTCTGGCTCATCAGCTCAGCGGCCTGACGGATAGAGCTGTTGATATCGATGGTGACCGGTGTCTTCCTGATCAGGTCGGAGACCTCGACGGTCATCTGGGCGACGGGACTCGCTTCATTGTTTACCTGAAGGGTACGTACCGCCTGTTTCAAGCGATCCCTGATCGATTCCGAAAAATGTCGATCGAAGGCCGGCTCCGTCTTGCGCAGTGTCTTCAACACTTCACATGGCAACTGATAGATCAGGGTGTCTTCCGCGGCTATGCCATGGGTCACCCTGCTGAAATCGATCAACTGGCAGTCGGTGGTGTGGAGACCTCCCTCACCCAGTTTTTCAACCAGATTGTCCTCTTCATCGAGTAGTTCGATTGCGCCGCTGCGCAGGATATAGATAAAACCTTCTGTATTGTCGCTGGGAGGAAACAGGCTTCCCCTGCGCAGATAGCGGATTTCAAGTGATTTGGGAAGCTGATCGAGCTGCTCTTCGGGCAGTGCATCGAATGGGGGACGTTGTGCCAGAAAGTCCCGAATTTCGATCAGTTCGATTTCCATAGGGTGGCTCGTACACGACTGGGAACAGGTCCCGGTAGTATGCTGAATAAAGTTAAATTTGTAACTAGTGTCCGTCCGGAAACAACGAATTCGTTTCCAGCCTTTGGCGCCTGAGGGTTGTTTTGCTCCTGCGCCCCAGCAGTAGATCCCTGTAGCGACGGCGCATACGCGGCATCCTTGCCGCGAATGCGTAAGCCTACCGTCAGTTGCCAACCAGCCTTCATCTGGTTTCCGGGTTAATAACTTTTCAGCAGCCTGCTGCCTCCAGGCTGGTGAAAAGTCACCTCGAACAAGTCTGTGCTGCAGTGAAAAAGGCCCCGCCGAAGCGGGGCACTCAGTTACAGCTTTATGTTTTTTTATTAATGATCGGTGGCAGCACCTGCGCCCTTGGGCACGCGGATATCCTCCACCAGGTGCTGGATGTGATCCGGCGGCGGCGAGGTCATCTTGGAGACCACGATGGCCACCGCGAAGTTGATCACCGCACCCACGGCACCGAAGGCGTTGGGCGAGATGCCGAGGAACCAGTTGGCCCCCATGTCTCCGAGGAAGGAAGTGCCCGGGATGAACATGATGCCCTTGTGCTGGAACACGTAGAGCATGGTCACGCCGATACC
>JBNKLI010000083.1:0-21878 GCA_050292275.1 Candidatus Thiodiazotropha sp. | reverse complement strand
CTTGGTGCCGACCTGCAGGTCCTTGTAGTCATCCGCATCGAGATAGTTGGAGTGTGGATCGAGTCCCGAGACCATGCCGCGAATAGCGTTCTCCAGCAGCACCTTGTCCTCAACCGGCTCGACATAGTTGGCCTTGATACGTCCGAAGATGTCGGCGAAGGTCCGCAACTGTTCGAGCGGCAGCGGCTCTGAGCGCTCCTCGTCTTGGGCCGCAGCCAGGCCCGGAACCAGCACCAGGCCGGTCAGGAGCATCAGGCCCGCCATCGGGAATAGTCTGTTTACAACATGCTTCATTCGGTTTTCCTGTCAATGCGCCGCGTCTGCGGCAACCAAGGGCAAAACGCTCAGCCCAACGCCCCCTCATTTCCCTTCCAGCCCGTCTCCGGCACGGATCCGCGGATCTGGTCCAGGGGAGGCGCGCCCACAGGACCGCGCGGACGCACTAGCGCGGTCACTGAACTTCCCGATGTTCGCCGGCACCATTGCTTCGGGTTCTGCGGCTGACCATTATGCCTGATGCCGAAGTAGATGCCCGAACGGGTGCGACCCCCGCTGTTTCCCACCTGGGCCACCACCTCCCCCGGCTCAACCCATTCGCCCGTCTCCTTGAACAGGCTTTGGTTGTGCCCGTAGAGGCTCATGTAGCCGTCGCCGTGATCGATGATCAGCAACAGTCCGAATCCACGCAGCCAGTCGGCGAAGGCGACCCTGCCGTGGTGAATGGCGCGAACCTCCTGCCCCTCGGGCGCAGCGATCAATACACCATCCCATTTGAGTTTGCCCACCTCCCGCCTTGAACCAAAGCTCGCCACCAGACGCCCGCGAGAGGGCCAGGGCAGCTTGCCTTTGCGGGAATTGAATGGGACATGGGCTGTGGAGTCGAGCGGTATGTCTGAGAGTGCCTGCTGGATGTCGGCAAGCAGTGATCGAAGCTGTTTCTCGTCCGATTTGAGGCTGTCCAGTTCCTGTCCCTTGTTCTTCAGCCGTTCGGTAAGACTCGCTATGATCTCCTTGCGCCCGACCCTGGCGGATTCCAGCTGTTGCTTTTGATTCTGGTTCTTCGCCAGAAGCTGTTGCAGTCGCTGCTCCTCCTGGGCGATCTCCCTCTCGATGCCCCTCAATTGCATCAGACTCTCTTTAATCCTGTCCATCTGCCTCACACGGGCCGAATTGAAGTAGTCATAGTAGACCATGACACGACTGACTACGGCCGGGTCCTGTTGATTGAGGAGGATCTTCAGCTTCTCCTGCCGGCCCATGGCATAGCCTGCGCGAATCTGCCGCTCCAGGGAGGAGCGGTGCTGATCCAGGTAGAGTCGGGCATCCGCCCGCTGAAGCTCCAGCTCAGCCAGACGCCGCTTCTGCCGCTGCAGACTCTGTTCGGTCACCCGGATGCGGCGTGCGAAGTCGCCTATCTTTTTCTCCGTTTGCTGCAACGCCAGGCTGTGCTCCTCCCTCTCTCCCTTCGTTGATTGCAGCTGATTCTGCAGGGCCTGGATGCGCTTTTTCACCAGTTCCAGTTTCGCGCTGGCATCCTGTGCGGACTCCTGCGCAACGGTGGGTTGGGTAAACTGCGATATCATCAATCCAAGAATGAGGGTGATGAGACCACGCGCTTTTCCCATCGCTCAGTCCTCCTGTGCGAAATCGATCAGCGGATGTCCTTGCATCTCATCGGGTTGTGCCAGGCCCATGATCTTGAGCAGGGTCGGCGCGATATCGCACAACGCGCCCCCTTCAGCGAGCCCGGCATGATTGCGCCCCACATAGACAAGAGGAACCGGGTTGGTGGTGTGTGCGGTGTGGGGCTGGTGATTTTCATGATCCACCATCAGTTCGGCGTTGCCATGGTCCGCGGTGATCAGCATCTCGCCGCCCGCCTGATGGAGGGCCTTCAATACCCGCTCCAGACAGTGATCCAGGGTCTCGACGGCGAGTATCGCAGCCTCGTATTTGCCGGTATGCCCCACCATATCGCTGTTGGCGTAGTTGCAGACAATGACATCATATTTGCCACTCCCGATCGCCTCCACCAGGTGGTCGGTTACCTCAGCCGCGCTCATCTCGGGCTGGAGGTCATACGTCGCCACCTTCGGCGAGGGCACCAGAATACGCTCCTCCCCCTCAAAGGGACGCTCGCGCCCTCCATTGAAGAAGAATGTGACATGGGCGTACTTCTCCGTCTCGGCCAGGTGTAGTTGACGCAACCCCTGCCTGGCGACGGTTTCACCGAATACATTGCGTAGTTTTTCCGGTGGAAACGCCACCGGGATGTCGAAGCGCTTGTGGTAGCGGGTGAGGCTGACAAACCCACCCAGCATGGGTCGGCGCTTGCGCTCGAAACCCTCGAACTCGTCCTCGATGAATGCGCTTGTCAATTGGCGCGCGCGATCGGCACGGTAGTTGAGAAAGAAGAGAACATCTCCGTCGCCAACCGTCACCGGCGCCTCGCCGGGCGGAACAATCGCCGTGGTCTTCACGAACTCATCGCTTTCACCCCGCTCATAGGCGGCGTGCAGCCCCTGCAGCGCATCCTCGAACCGATAGTTCGCCCTGGCGTCGACCAGCAGCTCATAGGCCTGCTCGGTACGCTCCCAACGATGGTCTCTGTCCATGGCGTAATAGCGGCCGCTGAGACTGGCGATCCTGCCCTTGCCCAATTCGGCGAACACCCTGTTCGCTTCGACGATCGAAGCCTCCGCGCTCTTTGGCGGCGTATCCCTGCCATCGAGAAAGGCGTGCAGATAGATACTCTCCGCCCCCCGCTCGACGGCCAGCCGGATCATGGCGTGGATATGCTCCTCGTGGCTGTGTACGCCGCCCGGCGAGAGGAGCCCCATGATATGTATCGACTTGCCTTCGGCGACCGCCTTGTCGACTGCCCCGGTAAGGGTTTCATTGGTAAAAAAGGAGCCCGTCCTGATGGATCGGCTGACGCGGGTGAACTCCTGGTAGACCACCCGTCCGGCCCCCAGATTGAGATGTCCGACTTCTGAATTACCCATCTGCCCGCCCGGCAGGCCTACGGACGCGCCCGAGGTGTGAATCAGGGTGTGCGGAGACTCGCCCCACAGGCGATCCCAGACCGGAGTGCGCGCATTGAATATTGCGTTTGCCTCTGTCTCCTCGCTATATCCCCAACCATCAAGGATGACCAGAACAACCGGTTTGGGTCTCTCCATCATTATTCGTCTCTGAATTCTTTAGTTGCTGCTGCTGAAAGGCTGATCGCGCATTAAATCACCAATCCTGAACTCAAGCCAGAATCCCGGGGGCGACCTGGATAGCATGCCAGATTCGACCACAAATTAACCAGATAATATAAAGGGGTTCTCATTCGGAGGAAAAACAGCGTATTATTGTATTAGTTACTAGTAAAAGGCTGGTTTTCATGGAACACAAATACGACAAGAGCACACAACCCCTCAAGCTCGAGGAGCCTGAGGGGATGGAAAACCTGTTTGCCACCGACGAAGACGTCGATCGCGCCTCCCGTTCGCTCAAAGCCATGTCCCACCCATTGCGCCTCAAAATTCTTTGCACTCTGGGGGGTAATGAAGTGAGTGTACAGGACATCGTCGAGCAGGTAGGCACTTCCCAGAGCAATATTTCCCAGCATCTCGCCATTTTAAGGGACAAGGGTATTCTCGCCTCTCGTAAAGACGCCAACCGAGTCTACTACCGGGTCAGCGATTTTCGCACCTTGAAACTGATCGGGATGATGCGGGAAGTCTTCTGCACGCATAGCTGAACGGCGATCCAGGTCCCCCGCGGCCACAGTCAGCCGGGAAAGCTTAAATCCCATCCCGCGAGGTTATCGGCGCACACCCCTTAACCGCGGTGGCCTACTGTTATAAACTCTCCCCCCCTGAATAAAGATTAATCCGCACAAGAGGCGCTAATGCAACAACTCATCGAGTTCACGATGAATCACTGGATACTTGTCCTCAGCTTCGTCGTTGTGGCCGGTTTCCTGGTATTCAACCTGCTTGCCGGCGACAAGAACGCCGTGGATCCCCTGGCCGCCACCGACCTGATCAACCATAAGGAAGCGGTGGTGGTGGACGTACGGCCGGCGGCCGATTTCAACAAGGGGCATATCATCAATGCGATCAGTATTCCGAGTAACGGCTTCGCCAATCAGATCGGGTTGCTCAACAAGCACAAGGACAAACCGATCATCATCAGCTGTCGCTCCGGCGCCCAGTCGTCCACGGCCACCCAGCAGCTTAAAAAGGCCGGATTCGAGCAAGTCTACAACCTGAGGGGGGGTATTCTTGCCTGGCAGAGCGCCAATCTTCCCATTAGTCGTAAATCCAAATAGTCCCCTCTTTGCATAGGAACCAATCATGACCGAAGCCAAAACCGATGAGCAGAATCGAGAATTTTCCGTACAGCGTATCTACACCAAGGATGTCTCCTTCGAAACCCCTAACACTCCTGCAATCTTCCAACAGGAGTGGAAACCGGAGACCGAAGTCAACCTCAACACCGAAGTGAACAAACTCACCGATACGGTTTACGAGGTAACCCTCAGTGTAACGGTAACCACCAAGGTGGCTGAGAAGACAGCCTATCTTGCCGAGGTCAAGCAGGCCGGAATCTTCAGTATCAAGGGTTTTCAGGACCAGGAGATGGGTCCCCTGCTCGGTGCATACTGCCCCAATCAGCTGTTCCCCTATGTGCGGGAAGTCATCTCAGACACCGTTATCAAAGGCAGTTTCCCCCAGATGCTGCTGCAGCCTGTCAATTTCGACATGCTATACGCCCAGCACCAGCAGGAGTTGGCGAAGAAGGCGCAGGCTCAGGGCGAGACCCTGAATTCTTGATGCATTGAGTGCGGGCGGAAGCTGGCATCATGAGTGAATCAAGCAATACCACCATCGCCGTGCTCGGTGCCGGCTCATGGGGAACGGCCCTGGCGATTCTCCTCAGTGGCAACGGCCACAGGGTACGCCTTTGGGGCCACTTGCCCGAAGAGATAGAGGCGTTGATCAGGGACAGGGAGAACAAGCAGTACCTCCCCGGGGTTGGATTCCCGCCATCTCTACAGCCCGATGTGGATCTCGACAGGACCCTGGATGGTGCTTCCGAGGTCGTCGTTGCCGTGCCCAGTCATGCCTTTCAAAGCATCGTCACCACCATTGCCCCCCTGTTGCATTCACTGCCGGGAATCAGCTGGGCAACCAAGGGATTCGAGCCAGGCAAGCAACGACTGTTGAGCGAGGTGGCCGCCGATTGCCTGCCCGGTAAGGAACTGGCCGTTATCTCTGGGCCGACCTTTGCCAGCGAGGTGGCCAGGGGGCTACCGACCGCCGTCACCGTCGCGGCAACCACTGCACAACATGCGGAACGCATAGCCGGGCTACTCCATGCCCCCTGGTTTCGCGCCTATACCAGCGACGATCTCGTGGGAGTCCAGGTCGGCGGTGCCAGCAAGAATGTGCTGGCCATTGCCGCGGGTATCGCCGACGGCTTGGGATTCGGCGCCAACACACGGGCCGCACTGATCACCCGCGGCCTCACCGAAATCATGCGCCTCGGCCTCCAACTCGGCGGCAGGCAGGAGACCTTCATGGGGCTCGCCGGACTCGGTGATCTGGTACTGACCTGCACCGACGATCAATCGCGCAACCGGCGCATGGGCCTCGCCCTCGCCGAGGGGCTCACCCAGCAACAGGCCCGTGACCGTATCGGTCAGGAGGTCGAAGGGGTGCATGCCGCCATGGAGGTCTTCGCGCTGTCGCAACGCCATGGTGTGGAGATGCCGATCTCCGAACAGGTCTATCGCGTGCTCTACGAGGGATTGGCGCCAAAGCAGGCGGTGCACAACCTGCTGGAACGTAGTCAAAAAGCCGAGGGTCTATAGCGATCCGGGCGGTCATGTCCGTTACTTTCTCAAACCCTATCTACCTACCCCCTGAAAAACCCGATTGACGCCATGCCTCATAGAGCACCAGGGAGACGGCATTGGAGAGGTTCAGGCTGCGGCTCCTGGGTAGCATTGGAATGCGTATCTTCCGATCAGGGTGCAGCGCATCCAGGATATGCTGCGGCAAACCCCGGCTTTCAGGACCGAACACAAGTGCATCTCCAGCGGAAAACTCCACATCGGCGTAACAGCGTTGCGCCTTGGTCGTGCATGCGAACAGGTGATTGGGTTTGGCCCTGTCGATGAAGGTCTCCAGGGAGTCATACTCCCCGACATCGGCCCATTCACGATAATCGAGTCCCGCTCGGCGCAGCCTTTTGTCATCCAGTTCAAACCCCAGGGGATGAATCAGATGTAATTTGCTGCCACTATTGGCACACAGGCGTATGATGTTACCTGTATTTGGTGGAATTTCCGGCTCGTAGAGCACGACATGAAACACCCATCACCCCCCGGTTGGAGAAATTGATAACCTTGATGAACAACAGTGCCCCCTCGACCCTGCAAACAGAATTCTGCGGTCTCTCGTTCAATTCACCCATTGTACTGCTCTCAGGATGCGTCGGTTTTGGCGAAGAGTACACAAGGGTGAGCGGGTTTAGCAATCGGGACACGGGCGCGGTCTGCCTCAAGGGGACCACCCGGGAGCCGCGCCTGGGCAATCAGCCCCATCGGATCTACGAGACCCCGGATGGCATGTTGAATGCCATCGGCTTGCAGAATCCAGGCGTCGACCATGTCATCGAACAGATACTTCCCACCCTCGACTTCACCGAGACCCGCTTCATCGCCAATGTCTCCGGGTCCTCGGTGGAGGAGTACCATGAAGTCACCCGCCGCTTCGACGACTCGCCCATCGATGCCATAGAGATCAATATCTCATGCCCGAATGTCAAGGAGGGCGGGGTCGCTTTCGGTAACGATCCTTCGATGTCGGCACGGGTTGTCGAGGCATGCAGAAAAGCCACCCGAAAACCACTGATCACCAAGCTCTCGCCAAATCAGACAGATATTGCCGGCAACGCCAAGGGGTGTATCGAAGCGGGCAGTGACGCTTTCTCGGTGATCAACACCTTGATGGGCATGGCGATCGATATCGAGAGCCGTACGCCGCTGATAGGCAACAACCAGGGCGGCCTCTCGGGCCCCGCGATAAAACCGGTCGCTCTGCTGAAGGTCCATCAGGTCCACCAGGTGTGTCGCGACCATAATATACCCATCATCGGTCAAGGGGGCATAGCTTCCGCCGAGGATGCCCTCGAGTTCATTATCGCCGGCGCCAGCGCGGTGGGAGTGGGCACGGCACTTTTTTATGATCCGCTAATTTGTAAAACTATCAATCGAGGCATTCTGGACTATCTTGAGCGCCATCAACTACCGTCTGTGGACCGCCTCGTAGGGACACTACAGTTGCACCAAAATCAAACCGCCAAATGCGGTTGCTGAGAAAGGAAACCTGCAAGCATGAGTGAAATCGTCGTACACCCAACGCCGGAAATCCTCAAGCGATTTCAACCATTGGATCAACTCAGCGACATACAGCTTGAGCTGCTCGGGCGTTCCATTCAGATCCATTCCGCCGGGCGCGGCCTGAAAATAGTGGAACAGGGTGATACCACTCCTTTCAGTATCTATCTCATCAAGGGCAAGCTACGACTCCTCTCCTCTGACGGACGGATCACGGAGATCGTCGAGGGTTCGCATCAGGCTAAGAACGCGATTGCCAACCTGATCCCACGGCGCTACACGGTGGAGGCGGTCTCACCGACGGATTACCTCATGGTGGACAACAGCCTGCTCGATGGATTGCTGAGTACCGATGACGGTTACACCGCTACCGAACTGGAGAGCGACAGCCAGATCCTCGACCCGCTGGTGGCCGAAAACAGAATGATGGAGGTACTGCTCGATGACCTCAACAACAACAGCCTGATGTTGCCGAGCCTGCCCGACGTGGCGATACGCGTCGGTCGGGCGATGCGTGACGAGACCACTAATGCGAGAAAACTGGCAAACATCGTTCAGACCGACCCGGCCATCACCACCAAGCTTATCCGCGCCGCAAACAGCCCCCTCTATGCCGGCGTCACACCGGTCGACTCCTGTGCCGCCGCCATTGTCCGCCTGGGAGCCGACACCACCCACAAACTTGTCCTTACTTTCGCACTGAGAGAACTCTTCAACACCCGCTCGAGCGTCTTGAAGACACATATGCGGTCACTCTGGGAGCATAGTGTCAAGGTAAGCGCGGTCTGTTACATCCTGGCCAAGTTCTCGGGTCGTCTCAATCCCGAGCACGCCCTGCTTGCCGGACTGCTGCATGATATCGGAAATGTCGCCATTCTCAGCTACGCGGAGAAATTCACCGAAGTCGCCAACGACTCGGAAAAACTGCACCGGGTGATGCATGACATGCGTGGGCGCATCGGCAGTGCGATTCTCCGCGACTGGGGATTTATCGAGGATCTGATCATGGTTACCGAGGAGGCGGAAAACTGGTTCCGTGAACACGAGGGGGAGGGGGACTATGCCGATCTGGTGATTGTCTCGCAACTACATACCTTTATCGGCAGCGATAAGATGAGACAGCTACCCACCCTGGACCGGGTTCCGGCCCTGAAACGACTTGAACTGGGCGAACTGACACCCAAACTCAGCCTCAAGATACTCGACAAGGCGGATGAGAAGATCGCTCACGCCCAGCAGTTGCTCACAAGCTGAGCCGGTCGACAGCCCGACAGGCGGGTGATCGCAGCCCCGGTGCCGGGTTTCATCCCGAAGGATGATTTCGCAAGCCCGCTCTGGCTACTATCTGAACTCCGGTACCTGGCTGTTCAAGTACCACTTTTGCTGCGCTTCATCGTAGAGCCATACCTGCTGATCCGTAATCTCCCTGACAACCTGGTTGTCCTGCAGCACATACTGGATTACTGCGGTTTGAATGGCGCGCTTGTCTCCCAACATGCTCGGACCCTGTACCACCTCATAGTGGGTTATCCGGATATTCGCGGGTTTGGAATCTGCCTGAGTCAGGGTCGTATCCTGTTCCGGCTCCCGAAACCTGGCCGCATGTTGCCCGGAGCTCCAGCGTATGGTCGCCTCATAGCTGCGCAGTGTCTCCTGCAAGGAGTCCGCGCGCTGACGCTCCTCCAACGACTGACATCCAGTCAGCAACAACATCAACGATATGATAAACGAGAGTCTGTACAACAATGAAAACCTCAGCTGAATAATCATTACTCGATGCCCCTGCAACTATACAACCTTGTTCGGGATCACGCCTCTGTGTTCCAGCGATGCAATCAATTCATCCACACACTCCTTGACGCTCCTGTTCTGAGTCTCGATTGTTATCTCGGGGTTGCCCGGCTCCTCATAGGGTGCGGATATGCCTGTGAAATTGTCGATCTCTCCTGCTCTCGCCTTTTTATAGAGCCCTTTTACATCACGGGTCTCACACACTTCCAATGGACAGCTGATGTAGACCTCAATGAAGTCACCATGAGGAAACAACCCCCTGGCCCGCGCCCTGTCTTCACGAATGGGTGAGATGAAAGCGGTCAAAGCTATCACCCCCGCATCAACGAACAATTTCGCCATCTCCCCGATCCGGCGTATGTTTTCGCTCCTGTCCTCGGTACTGAACCCGAGGTCCCGGCATAATCCGTGACGCACGTTGTCACCATCGAAGACATAGGTACGGCAGCCCCGTTGATGAAGCTCCTCCTCCAGAGCATGAGCCAGAGTCGACTTTCCGGATCCGGACAGGCCGGTAAACCAGAGCAGTTTCGCCCGGTGCCTGTTCATCTGTTCACGCCGCTGGCGTGTGACCGACGCTTTATGCCAGTAAATGTTATTGGTCATTACACTCAATCCACCGAATTTGCCCATATGCCGGGATCAGGCCAACCAAACCGCCGGCGGCCACAGAATATAATACCCGCAGGCAGGCGCTCCACATATACCCCTTGAATTGACCGCCCGTTCCATCACAGAGACTGATACAATGGTAGGCTTTTGCAACCAAAAGATACAAAACCATGCCACAAATCAATCGGGAACCACAACGGGAAGTGATTCTTGGTGACAGCAGGATAACCCTCCTGGGAACCGCCCACGTTTCCCGCAGCAGTGCGGAGAAGGTCAAGACCCTGCTGGAGGGGGGCGACTATGACGCCGTAGCCGTGGAACTCTGCCCAAGCCGCTATAACGCATTGATCAATCCGGACGACCTGGCGAAGATGAATCTGCTGAACGTGGTCAGGGAGAAGAGGGTGTTGATGGTGATGGCCAATCTCGCCCTGGGTGCCTACCAGCAACGCCTGGCCGATCAGTTTGGAATCGCTCCGGGAGAGGAGCAACGCCAGGCGATCCACCTGGCCCGGGAGTCGCATCGCCCCCTGCTGCTGATCGACAGGGAGATCAGCACCACGCTGAAGCGCGTAGCCGCCAACCTCTCATGGTGGAAGCGAATAACCCTGTTCACGGGCATCATCGCTAGCATCATATCCAAGGACGAGGTCACAGAAGAGGATATCGAGCATCTGAAGGAGGGCGATATTCTGGAGACCACTTTTGCCGAATTCGCAGAGGACCGTCAGGATCTCTATGTTCCGTTGATCGATGAGCGCGACCGCTACATGGCCGCGCGACTGCAGCAGGAGGTCGAACGCAAGGGCCACGAAGACCTCCTGGTGGTGGTGGGTGCGGGCCATATGAACGGTATCGCCAACCATCTGGAGTCACCCCTTGGCCCTGCGGATGAGACCATCCGGCAGCTCGAGGATGAACCCAAACCCAGCCGCTGGCCCAAATTCATCCCCTGGGTGATCGTTGTGCTGATATTTTGCGGATTTTTCTTCGGCTTCCAGCGCAATCCCTCTATAGGTTGGCAGATGGTGGTCGATTGGGTGGTCATAAACGGGGGCCTTTCCGCCCTCGGCGCCCTGCTCGCTACCGCCCACCCATTGACTATCGTCACCGCCTTCATCGCGGCCCCGCTGACGTCACTGAACCCTGCCATCGGCGCCGGCGTGGTAACCGCCGCAGCCGAACTCTTGCTGCGCAAGCCAACGGTCGCCGACTTCGCGAAGCTGCGCGACCAAACCACATCGGTCGGTGGCTGGTGGAAAAACCGGGTCTCGCGAACACTCCTGGTTTTCCTGTTCAGCACTCTTGGGTCCGCTGCCGGTACTTATATTGCGGGATTCAGAATATACGAACGCCTGGTCAACTGAGACAGCGCATCACCTCCTCTATTCTATCGACTCTTTCCCGCTGAATCGCATCTCCCAACAACCTGCCCATCAGCGATCTATCCTGTGTCGACGACGTCACCTCCGCAGCTGCCTGGTAGATGCGCATCAAGTCCTGCCCCTGGGGGTAGGGGCGCTGGCGGAAGTCCTGGCGCCCCTGGAAGTCAGCCTGGCACACCAGGATGAACCGGGACAGGCGTTGCGGTTGACGAAAGGCATCCAGTCCCAACAGCATCCTGAGTACTGTTTTCGAACGCAACTCATAGAGGCGATGGAGTAGACCGTGATAGGTGGCGCAACAACGGGCAAACTCGCGAAACCGAGCCGGGGCTTTGATGCGTTCACACAACGCTTCGATCAAGCGGCTCCCTCGCTCTTCGTGGCCGTAATGACTCGGAAGTACCCGCCTGGGTGTGGTTGCCTTACCCAGGTCATGGGTTAAAGTGGCGAATCTCACTTGCGGATCATCACTCAATTCGACCGCAACATCGAGCGCCAGCATCGTGTGTTCGCCGCAATCCACCTCTGGGTGCCAATTCACCGGCTGGGGAACGCCCCAGAGCGCATCGACCTCCGGGAGCACACGCCGCAGTGCGCCCAGTGACCGCAAGACCTCGAAAAAGCATCTCGGCCGGGACTCGCCCAATGCCCCTGAAAGCTCCTGCCACACCCGCTCCGGGACCAGTCTGTCCAGATGGCCGCCGGCCGCCATCCCGGCCATCAGCGCATGGGTCTGCGGTGCTAGGGTGAAACCGAGATCGGCATAGCGCGCCATGAAACGGGCGGCACGCAGTACGCGAATGGGATCATCGGCGAAGGCATCGGAGACATGGCGCAGCCGTCGCTCCCGCAGGTCCTGCCGACCGCCGAAAGGATCGATCAACTCTCCCCGCTCGGTCTCCGCCATGGCATTGATGGTAAGATCACGCCGCGACAGGTCCTGCTCCAGGGTGACCGACGCATCATAGACGACCTCACCACCCTCAGACCTGCGGCAGCGTGCCAGGGCGTACTCCTCATGGGTTTGAGGATGGAGAAATACCGGAAAATGCTTGCCGACCTGATGAAATCCCCGGGCCAGCATCTGTGCGGGAGTCGCCCCCACGACCACATAATCACGCTCCTTCACCGGCCTGCCCAGGTAGCGGTCTCTGACAGCCCCCCCTACCAGGTATATCTGCATCAGTAACCGCGTAATTCCTTGAAATTCTTACGCGCAGCCTCGACTTTCGACTCCGCCTCTTTGATCCGCTCGAAGTACTCCGGCCTGATACGGCTTTTTCCTCCCGACAAGAATTGCCGGTCTCCCTCACCGAGCTCCCTGCTCCGCTTCAGATCCTCTTCGGCCTCATCCAGCTCCTTGCGCGCCTTGCTCAGACGCTCTTCTTTGGAAGCACTTTTCTCCAGGCGCTTGGTCCGTGCATCTTCCATAGCCTTTCGAATCTCGGCATTGCGTCGCTCGGTGTCGAGTCTGGACGCCTCCGAGGGACCGGGAAGTATTTCGACTTTCTCTACCAACCCACCATTCGCGGGGGGGTTATCGGTGTAGGTCACGTTGCCATCGGCATCCACGGATCGATAGACATCTCCTGCCTGAATCAGAGCCGGTTGGGTCATTATGAAAGCGGCCAGGAGTATTGTGCGAGTGTCCATCCTGCTCCTCGATTGCTCTGTTGTTTGCCTGGGGTTGCTTACCTGGTGGTTGTTTTCCTGGTAAACGGTCAGACGATGATCAGCCGGTTACCGCTGCGCCTTGTTTTTTTATCGGCCCCGGAATCCAGATTTTCACACTGTTCAACGGCCGATACTCATTAGACAACAATCTGTCGTTTCATTCACGATTCCATGAACTCGATGAAGGTTATCACAACTCTTCTCTTGATATCACCGCCCGCAAACGCGCCGGGCAGATTCAGGCCCAAACGCTGATGGGTTATGTTGCCGAAGTAGTGCCAGGCATGAATCACAAGAACCTCGTTCCGGTCGAGATCGAAATACAGCGGGACACCGGCGTTTCCGTTTTCAAAAAAAACCAATACACTTAATCCAAGGGAGTTGACAAATCAGTCGGACAACGGCGAGCCGCTCGAACAGTGTCAAACCTGTCCCGGGAATATGGCAAAGCGATAGAAGACTAACGGCAGACGCAAGCGTCACTCCAACTGGAGAAAAGGGGTGGAAATATCTGCCAACACCCGTGGGGAAACCAGACATGAATGATTTTATCGAGAAACGTGATTTCTATCGCATGGTGGTGAACGGCGAGGTCCGGTACCGCATCAGCGGCGAGAGCCAGATCGCCACCGGCAAGGTTCGCAACCTCAGCAACTCCGGTTTGTTGATGAGTACTGACAGGGAGCTTGCAAATGGCACCAAACTGACACTCGCCATCATACCCGGCCAAACCATCACTCCCCCTTTGCTGGCCGAGGCGAGCGTAATCCGCAGCGACGCCGCAGGTGGCGAGATCTACAGCATTGCCTGCACTATCGATCGCATTCTGGCGGAGAGTGACTTGGAACCAGGCTTGCACAAAGAGCTGTCGATCACCACGTAGAAACCGACGCCAGGGGCATTTGTTGACCAGGTAACAGGGAAGACCTGATCAGTTTTTATATTTTTTATGGCATGCCTTACAGGCTTTGCCTGTCTGTTTCAGCGCCGCACCAAGGGAATCCTTATCCCCGCCGGCCGCGATATTGCTCAACTTCCGGCTCGCCTCTCCCAGCTCCTGGTACTTGGCTTTGAAATCTTCAAACTCCATCCAGATCTCCGGCAGCGCATCACTATCCTGCGATTCAGAGTCCTCGGGAAAGCCGGGCACGAGGTTAAGCGTGGCAGCGGCCGCCAGGTCTTTTGCATGCCGTGCAAAAACCGCTTGATCGAAAGGGATTTTACCCTTCAACATGTCGGACATCGCCTTCATGTTCCAACTGAAGACATTCATTACGCCCTGGCGATAATCGACAGCCTTTTCAACTTCATCGGCCCCCGCCATTGGGAAAACAACTGACAACGATGCCGTCAGTGTCGCCATGGCCAAGTGTCTTTTGAAACTCGTAGCGCGCTTCATGCTAACTCCCCCGGGGTTTGTGCGGATGAAATATTGAAACATTCTATGCGTAGAAACTGAAGACCGGTACTTTTACTGATCACTCCCATTTCTCAGACGTTACGCCAGAAAAGGCCAAGAGTGAATGGAACTGACCGGGTACAATTGTTGAAGAACGATTCAATCAGTCCGCGAATGAACACGAATAGTCAGGAGCCACTGATTAGTTCAGTGCTTTTTAAGCTACAATAGGCGACCTGTTTTAGCCACACCATCAGTCTCCTGACCAAATTCACCATGCAGCCATCGCCTCGAATACGTGAGATTCCATACAACTATACCTCCTTCTCTGACAGGGAAATAGTCATCCGGTTTCTTGGGAAGCCGATGTGGACATTGATCGAGGAGTTGCGCGAAACCCGCCGTACAGGACGTTCGGCGAGAATGCTGTTCGAGGTCCTTGGGGATATGTGGGTCATCAGCCGCAATCCCTACCTGCAGGATGACCTGCTGGAAAATGAATCTCGACGCGAGGCCCTGATCGGGGCACTCAGGCATCGCCTCGATCAGTTCGAACTCCGCGCCAACGATAACCACAAGGCCCTCACCCTGCTGAGCGCCGCGAGGCAGGCGGTCGATATATTCGCACGGCGTTTTGACGAATTGATCGCCCTTCGCAGCCGCAGCACGAACAACCTGACGGGTCTGACTCGAGCCGACAATGTGGATTTCAGCGGTATCGCGCGCGTCTCCCATGCCACCGATGCCACCGACTGGCGGGTAGAGATCCCCTTTGTCGTGATCACTCCGGATTCCGAAGAGGAGATTGCGCCCATCGTCAAGGCCTGCATCGACACCGGACTTACACTGATTCCCCGCGGAGGCGGCACCGGCTATACGGGCAGCGCCGTGCCCCTGGATCCCCACTCAGCCGTGATCAACACGGAGAAGCTCGATTTTATCGATGAGATCGAATATCGCCGGCTTCCCGGCGTGGAGTCGGAGGTCCCCACCATCCGTGTCGGCGCCGGGGTGGTTACCCGGCGCGTCTCCGAAAAGGCCGAGGCCGGCGGGCTCGCCTTCGCGGTCGATCCCACCTCTCAGGACGCCTCCACCATCGGCGGCAATATCGCCATGAACGCCGGCGGTAAAAAGGCGGTGCTCTGGGGTACGACACTGGACAATCTCGCCAGCTGGCGCATGGTCATGCCAGATGGTGAGTGGCTCGAGATCGAGCGGCTCAACCACAACCTGGGCAAGATCCACGATCAGCCGGAGGTTCGCTTCAGGCTCACACGCTATGTGGGCGGCAGTGACACTCCACTCGAAGAGCCCAGGGTCCTCAACGTGCCCGGCAGCAGTTTCCGCAAGGCCGGGTTGGGAAAGGATGTCACCGATAAATTCCTCGCCGGTCTTCCCGGGGTACAAAAAGAGGGCTGCGACGGGCTGATTACATCGGCACGCTTTATTCTCCACCGTATGCCCGGGCAGGTGCGAACCCTCTGCATGGAGTTCTTCGGCAGCGATATCGGAAAAGCGGTACCCGCCATTGTCGAAATCAAGGAGTATCTCGACAGGCACGACGAGGTCCTGCTTGCTGGTCTCGAACATCTGGATGAACGATATCTGAAGGCGGTCAAGTACTCCACCAAGGCACCTCGGCACGAACGCCCGAAGATGGTGTTGCTCGCCGATATCGCCAGTGATGACAACGAGCAGGTGGAGCGTGCGGCCACAGAGGTGGTTCGCATGGCCAAGGCCAGGGAGGGGGAGGTCTTCATCGCCAGCAGTCCGGAGGCACGGCGCAATTTCTGGCTCGACCGCGCCCGCACGGCGGCGATTTCCGCCCACACCAACGCCTTTAAAATCAATGAGGATGTGGTCATACCCCTGGATAGACTGGCTGACTACAGCCGCGGAATCGAACGCATCAATATCGAAGAATCGATCAAAAACAAAATCCTTATCGCTGACGAAGTGCTTGCCTATCTCGGCGGTGACCACTCATTGCGTAAACCCGATGACGATGTCGAGACGAGTGATGAGAATCGCTCCATCCTGCAGGCCAAACTCGATCTGGCACGCGAGGCGGTGAACCGGACCCGACAGCGCTGGCACCAACTGCTGATGCAGCTCGACACCGCAGCCGACACCCACAAGGAACTCCTGGACGAGGGGGTGGAGAGCGCCATTCAGCCGGGCGATCGACTGATCGACCTTCTGCTCAGGCGCGACCTGGTCGTCTCCTACCGGCATGAAATAGCACGCCGCCTGGACGAGATCTTTCCCGGGCAGGAAGTAAGAGAGATCCGCCACGCGATGCGCGAGATCCATGCCCGACTGCGCGACGACCGTCTCTTCGTTGCCCTGCATATGCATGCCGGCGACGGTAATGTACATACCAATATACCTGTTCACTCGGACAACTACGCCATGCTGCAGCAGGCGGACCACATAGTGGATCGCATCATGGCGCTGGCCAGTTCTCTGGGTGGCGCGATCTCCGGCGAACACGGCATCGGCCTAACCAAGCTGCAATACCTGGAGGCGGACAAACTCAGCGCATTCGCGGCATACAAAGCCCAGATCGATCCCCAGGGCCGCTTCAATCGCGGCAAGCTGATCACCGGCGCCGACCTGGAGCTGGCCTATACCCCCTCGCTGCGCCTGCTGGAGCAGGAGGCCATCATTCTCGAAGAGAGCGAGCTGGGTACGCTCAACGACGAAATCAAGCACTGTCTGCGCTGCGGCAAGTGTAAACCGGTCTGCATGACCCACGTACCCAGGGCCAACCTGCTCTATTCGCCACGCAACAAGATCCTCGCCACCGGGCTGATCATCGAAGCCTTTCTCTACGAGGAGCAGACCCGCCGCGGCATCTCCAGCCAGCACTTTGCGGAGATGAATGATGTCGCCGACCACTGCACCGTATGCCACAAGTGTGAAAACCCCTGCCCGGTGAATATCGATTTCGGCGAAGTCACCACGCTGATGCGGAAAATTCTCGTGGACAGGGGCAAAAAGAGGCGCAGCATCGGCACGGCCGCCGCCATGACCTTTCTCAACGTCACCCATCCCACCACCATCCGCTGGATGCGCAAAGGGCTGGCGCAATGGGGTTTCAAGGGACTGAATCTAGGCTATGCGTTGGCCGGGAAAGCCGGCTTGCGCAAACCCTTCAGCCAGCCGCCCAAGTCCACTACAGGATCCCCCAAGGCACAAGCGATGATGATGGAGATGGTGCAAAGGCCCATCCGGGTCTCGCCACCGAAACAGACCCTGCGCGATGCCCTGAAGCTCGAGAGCACGGACAGCGTGCCCATCCTGCGCGATCCCCGCAGAGTCAACGAAGAGAGCGACGCGATCTTCTACTTCCCCGGGTGCGGCTCGGAGCGGCTGTTCAGCGAAATCGGCCTGGCCACGCTGGCGATGCTCTGTGAGCTGGGCGCGGAAACCGTCCTGCCGCCCGGCTATCTCTGTTGCGGCTATCCGCAAACCGCGGCCGGGCTGCACGACAGGGGGCGGCGCATCACCACCGAAAACAGGGTTTTGTTCCACCGTGTCGCCAATACGCTTAACTACATGGATATCAAGACCGTCCTGGTCTCCTGTGGCACCTGCATGGATCAACTGCTGCACTATCAGTTCGAGAAGATCTTCCCGGGCTGTCGCCTCCTCGACATTCATGAATACATGATGGAACGCGGCGTGGCACTGCCGGGCTCACAGCATACCGAGTACCTCTACCACGACCCCTGCCATACCCCCATCAAACACTACAATCCGCAGCAGGTGGCGAGTACCCTGATGGGCAAGCCCGTGCTGCAGAGCGATCGCTGCTGCGGCGAGGCGGGCACCCTGGGAACCAGCCGCCCCGATATCGCCAATCAGCTTCGCTATCGTAAACTCGAAGAGCTCAACAAGGGCATAAACGAACTGTTGGGAAGAGATCATCGGGAAGCACCGCAGTTGAAACTACTGACGAGCTGTCCTGCCTGCCTTCAGGGACTCAGTCGCTATACCGACGAGACCGCATTGAAACCTCAATATCTGGTACTCGAAACCATCCGCCAACTGCATGGCGAACAGTGGCAGCAACGCTTTATCGACCAACTGTTGGAAGATGGTATCGAGTTGGTACTGGTCTGAAGCCGCTGTTTGTGAAACGGCTACCATATTTGTGAATCAACACATTGGCCACCCACACAGGCTGCTGTAGTTTTTTTTACGCGTGCCGATTAACCGGTATACAGGCCAATGCTCGATAGCTTGGTGCCACGGATAGCGTAAAAAGAAAACGCAGCCTTACCCTCAGGTCTGGTTGGATTTTTATATAGCAAGACGAATCAAGAGCTTGTGCGATGTGCTCCGATGAACTCACGGTTTCAGGTCAGAGATAAGGCTATGGTGTTGATAAAGATTAAGCGTTTGATGGGTATGCTGCTTGTACTCGGTCTTTCCCTGAGCGCATGCGGCGGCGGCTCAAGCAGCGATACTTCAAGTACCAACAGTGACGATCAGGGCAATACCCAGAATCAGACACCGGCCACAGACGACACCCAGCCACCCGATACGGCTCCCCCGGCGCAAACGGATCCCAACCAGCAGCCAACAGCACTCATCACCGCGACACAGACATTCACGTCGGGTGAGACGGTGTCCCTGGATGGCTCCGGCTCCAGCGATCCGGACGGCGATACCCTCACTTTTCTCTGGAGCCAGACACAGGGCACGACAATCGGTCTCGGCGACCTCTCGAATCCGACTCTGAGTTTCATAGCACCGACCGTGACTCAAGCCACCACCTACAGCTTCCAGCTGCGGGTCGATGACGGAGAACTCACCGACAGCGCCTCGGTGACGATCACCGTATCACCCATGGTGGACACCACACCGCCCACAATCGTAGCGCGAACACCACAGCCGGCGGCGACGGATATCGCAACGACAACCAGCATCTCGGTCACTTTCGATGAACCGCTCAACGAATCGCTGATCACCAGCCAGGCGCTCCAACTCAGTGTCAACTCAACACCGGTCTCAGGCAGTGTCGTCTACGATGCTCAAAACTATCGAATCACTCTGAGTCCCGACACCGCGCTTGCAACGCAGACAAGCTACAGCGTCACCCTTGGCGGTAACCTGGAGGATCTGGCCGGGAATCCCGTGGCAGGTGCCAGCTGGAGTTTCACCACAGGTTCACAATACAACCTGGGCCAGACAACACAGAGCACCATGGACCTCTGTATGGACACGAGTAACAAGCTGATGCTGACCCTGGTCAATAACGCCAGGGCCGTTGCGCGAAGCTGTGGCACGACCGAATACGCAGCGACCACATCACTCGCCTGGCACTGTGACCTCGAGCAGGCCGCGCAAAACCACTCCACATCCATGGCTGACAACGATTACTTCAGCCACACAGGCATCGATAATACGACCCCGGGCGATCGAATCACCGCGACCGGCTATGTCTGGCGCACTTACGGGGAGAACATCGCGGCCGGTTACGCAAGTGAAGAGGCCGCAATGAATGCCTGGCTGGCCAGCTCCGGCCACTGCAGCAACATCATGAATCCCAACTTTACCGAGATGGGTGAAGCGCGTGCGCAAAACTCCTCGTCGACATATGGCATCTACTGGACACAGGAGTTTGCCGCTCCTTTTTAAGGATCGGGCTTGGCGTTCTCTGTCGCAGGCGCCGTGTGACTTTCACAAAGAAGAGATCGCCCTCTTCAACTGCTCCAGGCGCGAACGCGCCTGATCCGGATATCCATTTTCAACGCCCCGCCGGAAAAGGCTTTCACCCTCGCTGACAAGGGTCTCCAGCTGGACTTGATCGAACAGGACGAGCGCGGCGTCGAAGTCGGCCTGTTCGGCACTGAGCAGGACTGGCAGCAGCTCATCCTGGGCGATTGTACTCTCGGGATCCAGCAGATCAGCCACCAGTTGGCTCTCGAGCAAGGCATAGTGCGCCTGGCGGGCCGTCTCCTCGCTTTCCAGCTCCTGGTGTGCCTGGGGATCACTCCCCGCACCCTTCCATACCGAGCGCATGATGACATCAACGAGTCTACGGATCGCTTCCTTGTTCGGTGTCTGATCATCCGCGAGACGGCAGGCGGTTTCATAAGCCTTGTCGAGACGCTCTTTCAAATCCAGGATGACATCGCTCTGCTCATGGGGCCCCAGCGCCACCGCCTCACCGACCAGGCTGCGCAGATCGCCGATATAGGCCACCAATTCCTCATGGTCGAGCCGCTGGGCCTCCGTCAACTGATCCTGGGTCGGTAGACGGGTGGCCGGAGGAAACAGCGGATTTTCATATTTTCGCAGTAGCTGGCGCTCATGCCTGCCGGGGCGTTCACTGAACATCAGATTCATGCATCACCCTGATTGCAAAAGGGTCGAAAACTACATTTTTACCACGAAACGGGACGCAATGGGCAGCTACCGGATCCACTGGAATTCCACGCTGAAAGGGGAACGAGCAGGGTTGAAACCGGATGATTTGGTCTCCGAACCAAGAAATAAAGATTAATTTATTGATGTAAATCAGTTTTTTCTACTTGCAGAGCAATTACCCTGTTCGGTGCAGTGTTATCACTGTGCGGCCAATCAACCAGGTTGCGCGAACTTTTGTGGTCAATGTCAAAGCAGGAGGACAAAACCATGTTAGGTAGTGAAAGGGCAATCGCTGGAGCCATAGCCATCTTAGTACTGGGTATTGTAGCTGCAGTCTTACTTGGCTGATCGAGTCAGGACGGTGGTTTAGCGACCACCGTCCTGAAAGAAAGAAGTTCCGCGCGCCCGGGTCAGATAATCTGGCTGAGATAGAGTGCCGTTGCCGTATCCATGCTGTTCACGTGCTGATCGAACCAGGGCCGCCACTCGGTAAAGATAAACTCGGCCAGCAGCTCCAGCTCCTGATCACTCAGCCACTGCTCGCGCAGCGCCTCCAATCTCGCCAACACCTGTGAATGCTCCGCCTTGTGTACCGCGCAGGGGGGAAAGCCATGGATCTCCATCAACCGGTTTTCGGCTTCGAAGTGGGCCCGTGTATGAGCCAGCCACTCTACCATGGTGCGGTCAATGAGCCCTGGCTCTGTATCGCCTTCGATACCGCGAAGCACCAACCCCCCCAGACGGTTGATCAGCTCAACCTCTTCCTCGTGTACTTCATTCATCGATGTCAGGGCCACTCTTGGCATCAGCGAAATGTCAACGACTGGTAACCGAAACTTGCTCATGTTGAATACCCGTGATATGGACAATGGCCCCGAATGCTACCCCATCGACATGGGGTGACCTTTGATTTTGATCAAGGCTGTATCGCCATGCAGATGTAGGGGACGATTCGAATACAGTGCATGCTGCGAAATGTTTTTTGCGTATTAAACTGTGCAAATGCTCACATTTTCATGTGGTCGGATTCTCAAATAAATAATTGAACAATTGCAGGCTGTTCCGTCAGTCGACTGCGTTGCGATATCCTCCTGCCGCACCCGCATTCATGGAATAGGATATGGATATCAAAGGATTGACCACCTCGATTGCGCGCACGCCTCACCAAGCCCCGGATCGCCGGGACCTGTGATGCCAATCAAAAGGCGCTTGATTGACTTAATCAAAGGCCAGCGCG
>JBNKLI010000082.1:0-32724 GCA_050292275.1 Candidatus Thiodiazotropha sp. | reverse complement strand
GCGCCGGCTTGTCCTTGAACGCCGGTGCTGCGACTGAGTCGTCTCCCCTCCATGCTGTCGATGCTTGTGTCTGTGTGCGTTCTTCCCATCAGGTTTTTTCCCGAGATCGTCACGATCACTCGACTTCTTCGCCGCGCCGCTGGATCGTTTGACGTTTTTCGCGAAACGGTTTTTGTCGCTATCGGCGTTGCGCGGCTGGCGTACGCGGGGCTTGTCACTGCTTCTCTGCTGTGTGGATTCGACCACATGGCATGGAGTCGAGTCAAAACCCTGTATCTGCTCCTGCGGGATCTTTGTTTTCGTCAGTCGCTCGATATCCCTCAACAGTTTGACTTCCTCATCGCAGACGAGGGATACCGCCTCGCCATCATTTCCCGCTCTGCCGGTGCGCCCGATACGGTGCACGTAATCTTCCGGGACATTGGGCAGCTCATAGTTGACGACATGTGGGAGTTGATCGATATCCAGACCGCGAGCGGCGATATCCGTGGCCACCAGAACACGAACCTCGCCATTCTTGAAACCGGCCAGGGCCCGGGTGCGTGCGCCCTGGCTCTTGTTGCCGTGGATGGCGGCGGAACTCAGCCCGTCGCGCTCCAGTTGCTGGGCCAGACGATTGGCCCCGTGCTTGGTGCGGGTAAAGACCAGAACCTGACGCCAGTTTCTCGAACCGATGAGATAGCTCAGCAGCTCCCGCTTACGACGCTTCTCAACCATATGCACCAGCTGTTTGATGGCTCCAGCCGTGCTGTTTCTGCGCGCGACCTCTATCAGCGCTGGACGATCGAGCAGTCGCTCCGCCAGGCGCCTGATCTCATCGGAGAAGGTGGCGGAGAAGAGAAGCGTCTGGCGTGTGCCACTGGCCGGGAGCAACGCCAGGATTTTGCGGATGTCATGGATAAAGCCCATATCCAGCATACGGTCGGCTTCATCGAGCACCAGTATCTCAATGCGGGAAAGGTCAACCGTCTTCTGACTCACGTGGTCCAGTAACCTGCCCGGCGTGGCGATCAATATATCGACACCATTGCGCAGTTTCTCAATCTGGGGATTGATCTTGACGCCGCCGAATATTACCGCCGATTTCAGCGCAGTGTGGCGGCCATAGTTGGCCACGCTTTCACCTACCTGTGCGGCCAATTCGCGTGTCGGGGTCAGCACCAGTGCCCGCACCGGGCGTTGTCTGCCGGATTTGTCGCTGCCGGCGAGCAGTTGCAGCAGCGGCAGGGTGAAGCCGGCGGTCTTGCCGGTGCCGGTCTGGGCCGCGGCCATGATGTCCCTGCCTGCCAGTATGTCGGGTATCGCCTTGCGTTGAATAGGGGTGGGTTCACTATATCCCTGCTCCTGAATGGCGCGCAGGAGTTCGGCCGAGAGGCCGAGGTTTTCAAATGACATAAAATTATTGGCTCCATATCCAATTGTGCCCTCGCTGCTGCAGCAAGGCTGTGGCAGGAGCCGGTTCAGGCTTAAAAATAAAGAAGTCACTAAGCGGGAAGCACTGTGCCCAAAGAGGGGGGAGTGAACAGCTCAAGGCATTCCGACGATCTGATGATCGTATCGGGCGCAAACCGACCAGGCACCCGGCAGGGACACTATAACAGAATCTTAGGGCCTGTCCAGAAACCAAGGAGTATATTTCAATCCCCAGGCGACTGGAGGTTGTCTTTCTCTGACGGGGCTTATGCGGCTCCCGCCACTGTGAATGGCGACCCTCGGTCGTCTTTCAGCCAGTAGGCCGGCTGCGGATTCAGCGAGTTAACCGAGCGGCCCGCTAGCTGGATTTTCTTTGCTTTTTGCCCTTGCGCGGCGCCTTTTTCCCCTTCGCCTCCCGCTGCACTCTGGTGATGTTCATTCGCTGTCCACACACCCATGCCCGTTTCAGATCCCGATAGATATCGTCCGGCATGCCCAGGGGCAGATCCACGAGGGTGAACTCGTCATGGATATCGATATGTCCGATATACTCGGCATCCAGGCCGGCCTCGTTGGCGATGGCACCGACGATATTGCCTGGTTTGACGTTGTGCTTGTGCCCCACTTCGATGCGATAGCGCTCCATACCCTCGCCCGATTTCGGCTTTGTCCTGGACTGTTTCCGGCCCTCCTTTTCCGTCTTGCGCTGTTTCGTCTTACTGTCGCGGGCCTGCGGTTTTTCCCGATCCGGTGCCAGCAGCAGAGGACGATCGCCCATCGAAAGCTTCGCCAGCGCGGCGGCAATCTCGAGGCCGGGTACATCATGCTCCTGCTGATACTGCTCCAGCAGACCCTGCATGAACTCCAGCTCGCCCGCCGCGATGGTATCGCTGATGCGCTGTTTGAAATCGGCGATTCGCTTGTTGTTCACCATCTCGCTGCTCGGCAGCTCCAGGGGCTCTATCCTCTGGCGTGTCGCCTTCTCGATGGTGTTGAGCATGCGACGTTCACGGGGGGAGACGAACAGTATGGCGTCACCCCTGCGACCGGCGCGGCCGGTGCGGCCGATTCGGTGGATATAGGCTTCGCTGTCATAGGGTATATCGAAATTGATGACATGGCTGATCCGTTCCACATCGAGACCGCGGGCAGCCACGTCGGTTGCCACCAGGATATCCACTGAACCGCGTTTCAGTCGCTCCACCATCTGTTCACGCTGTTTCTGCACCATATCGCCGTTGAGGGCTGCCGCGGCATAACCCCTGGCCTCGAGACGTTGCGCCAATTCATTGGTGGCGGTCTTGGTGCGTACGAATATGAGGGCGGCATCGAAAGGCTCCACCTCCAGAATGCGGGTCAGCGCATCCAGTTTGTGCAGGCCGCTGACCAGCCAGTAGCGCTGACGAATGGTATCGGCCGTGGCGGTGCGCGTCTTGATCGCTATCTCTCGCGGGTTATCGAGATGGCGCCGGGCGATCTTCTCGATCTCTTTGGGCATGGTTGCCGAGAACAGGGCGGTCTGATGTTTTTCCGGCATCTGTTCCAGGATCCACTCCACATCATCGATAAAACCCATGCGCAGCATTTCGTCGGCTTCATCCAGCACCAGCGCCTGAATCGAATCGAGTTTGAGCGTCCCCTTGCGCATGTGATCCATCACCCGTCCCGGGGTTCCGACGACTACATGCACCCCCCGCTTGAGTTGGCGGATTTGCCCCGCGTAGTCCTGGCCGCCGTAGACCGGCAGCACGTGAAATCCCTTGATATGGGCCGCGTAGCGCTTGAACGCCTCGGCCACCTGGATCGCCAGCTCCCGGGTCGGTGTCAGTACCAGGACCTGGATCCGTTGTTCTCCGGCATCGAGCCTCGATAGCAGCGGGAGGGCAAAAGCGGCGGTCTTGCCGGTACCGGTCGGTGCATGCCCCAGCAGATCCCGCCCCTCGAGCAGATGGGGTATGGTCTGGGCCTGAATCGGCGAGGGTGTTTCGTAACCTACTTCGTCCAGCGCCTTCAGCAGGGGCTTGGGCAGGTTGAGGTCACGAAAACCGGAGATAGGAGGCATGGTATCGGTCATCAGGGATTCCAGGTGAGGGTAAAGATGGGCGGCCGTGGACAAGGTCGGGCGGTGAAGTATAATGTTTCGCCAAGTGATTACAATAGCTTATATGCAAGTCAGCATCCATTCACCATACCCGGCTATCCTCTCTCATATTCACCCTGGTGTCGTAACAGGCAAGCCGTAAATATGATAACTCCGCAAATGAAAGCGAAAAAACGCAAATCTGGTCAGTCTATACCCCTCTGTGGAGGGTTGGAGAGCAGAATAAAACTGTCTCAGCGGCTGAAATCCATGAGTAATCAGTGTTCGGTTGTTTACCCGGTCGAGTCGGGAAAGCGCGTGCTATGAAGGTCAAGCGGATTTGGGTCGATGCCGATGCCTGTCCCAAGGTGATCAAGGAGATTCTCTACCGTGCCGCGCAGAGGGTGGGGATCCCGACGACGCTGGTCGCCAATCAGTCGTTGCAGGTGCCGGGATCGCGCTATATCCGTTCGGTCCAGGTGGGCGCCGGTTTCGATATCGCCGATAACTACATCGTCGGCCAGCTGCAACCTGGAGATCTGGTGATCACGGCGGATATTCCCCTCGCCGCCGAGGTGATTCCCAAAGGGTGCCTGGCCCTGAGTCCGAGGGGGGATCTCTTCACCGAAGAGAATGTCCGCCAGCGCCTGAACATGCGTGATTTCATGGACACATTGCGCGGCAGCGGCATTCAGACCGGCGGTCCGGCGGCCCTCGGTCTGGCAGACAGACAGGCGTTCGCCAACCAGCTGGACCGTCTGCTCGCAGCTTGAAGCGGACCATGGGCGCATCATGAATGCCAAACATTTGCGTGAAGCCTTGCGTGCCCTGGCGGATCCCGCCATAGCGGAGCACTCGCAACGCTTTTTCAAGACCGGCAAGGGCGAATACGGGGAAGGGGACCGGTTCTTGGGGATCAGGGCTCCACTGCTCAGGCAGCAGGCAAAAAGAGATCGCGACATGCCCATGGAGCAACTCCTCCGAGTGTTGAAGTCCGCCTATCATGAAGAGCGTCTCTGTGCATTGCTGATCATGGTGTTGAAGTACCAGAGGGGTACCCAGGGCGAGCGCAATGCGATCTTTCGCCACTACCTGGAAAACACCCGTTTCATCAACAGCTGGGACCTGGTGGACAGCAGCGCCCAGTATATTCTGGGCGCCCATCTCGAAAACTCGGAGCGGCGGGTTTTGTACCGGCTGGCAGAATCTGAAATGCTTTGGGAACGTCGCATGGCCATTATTGCAACCTTCCATTTCATCAGAAACCGGCAATTCGAGGATACTTTGAAGATCTCGCTTAAATTGCTGGATGACTCTCATGATCTGATCCACAAGGCGGTGGGCTGGATGCTGCGGGAGGTGGGCAAGCGGGACCCTGCTGTCGAACGGAGGTTTCTGGACAGCCACTCTCAGCGCATGCCTCGCACCATGCTGCGCTATGCGATCGAGAAGTTTCCCGAGAAGGAGAGAAAGCGCTATCTGCATCGCGGAGTGTAATGTAATTTTGATATCCGTATGCCATAATCAGTATGAAAAAAAATTTATTCTTCATACTGACTGCCAGGCGACGATGGTATCAAGCAATCGAATTCCCGCGGCACTGCTGCTGATGATACTGCTCTATCCACCGCTTCTGTTGTCCCATGGGACGGGATTCGAAATCAACCGCCAAGAGGCGACGGTGCTGCGGCTCCATCATGACGATGACACCCCCATTGCCGACGCGAACTACGAACTCTCCATGGAGGGTGCGGATCTGCCCTATCAAACCGGACATACCGACGCGGATGGCAGGGTGGTGTTCATACCCGGAGATGCCCGGCAGTGGCATTTACGGGTTTTCAGCGAGGATGGACATGGTGTGGACAAACATTTCGAGTTGCATGCCGGCGCGACGGGATACAGCCGTGACCCTGATTCGATCTCCAGCCTCAGCAAGGCGATCCTGGGCTTGGGTATACTGCTCAGCGGCTTCGGTCTCATGATGTTGTTCCTCAAGCGCGCCAAGCAGTGAAGCGGCGGATGGAGCATAGCGGCTGAGATGCATATACCCGATGGCTTCATCGCTCCGCAGTTCTATCTGCCGGCCTATGTGGTCACCGCAGGGGGCTGGTTGTGGGCGGCTCGAGGGCTGCGCCGGCGTCTCGATGAAGAGACCGTTCCCCGTCTGGCGGTGATCACCGCGCTGGCCTATGTAACAGGGTTGGTGATGCTGCCGCTGCCCGGGGGCAGTTCGGGACACCTGGTGGGCATCGGCATGCTGGCGATGCTGTTCGGGATCAGACTCGCGTTTTTGTCATACAGCCTGGTACTGCTGCTGCAGGCGCTGCTTTTCGGCGCGGGGGGCATTACCACCTTGCCTGTGAATGCCCTCGCGGTGGGACTCGTGGGCGCATCGGTGATGACGCTTTGCATGCGCTGGAAGAGTACGCGCTATCCCTTGCCTTTCATTCTGGCCGGGGCATTTCTCGCGGTGCTGATACCCGCCCTGTTGATCGCCCTGGTGTTGGGGCTGCAGCCTGCGATCGCGCATAAGGCTGACGGCACACCGCTGTTTTTTCCCTTCGGGCCTGAAGTGGTCGTACCCGCCATAATGGTGCCACATCTGATCATCGGCGTCGTGGAGGCGCTGCTCACCCTGGCGGTATGGCGCTATGCCAGGGCAAGAGGCTGGATTGATGCGTGATACGCTCTGGTTGCTGCTCTATCTGTTCAGCGTGGTTGGGATAACGCTGATACAGCAGCCCCTCTACCTGTCGATCGGGCTGCTGCTGGTGCTCATGCTCGCCGGTCCCCTGCGCTGGCGGCTGTTGCGCAAGGCGCTCCTCTCAATGCTGTTGTTCAATACCACGGTCTCCCTGGGCTATCTGGTGGTTGCCCTGATGCGTGATGAGCTTCGTGCCGACTATCTTCTGTTGATCAACAGTCGTGTACTGCTGCTGGTGATGCTGGGATTCTGGCTGAGTGCACGCATCAATATCGCCAATGCCCTGAGGTTTTCACCGACGCTTTCGTTTTTGACCACCCTGGCTGCGGGACAGATCCGCCTCATGCACCGGGTTATCGGTGATTACCGCACGGCATTCGAGAGCCGCTGCGTGAAGCGGCCGAACTGGCGCCAACGCACGCGTTTGGCGGTGGCGCAGGCCGAGGCCGTGGTGGAGCAGTCCCATCATGCTGCGACCGAGATCAGCCAGGCGATGCGATCCCGGGGGGTGTTCAATGATTGAGCTCGATCACATCGGATTCGGCTGGCCGGATGGTCCGCAGATACTGCGGGATCTGAGTCTGCGGGTGAAGCCAGGGGAGAAACTGGTGGTGCTCGGCGCCAACGGCTGCGGCAAGACGACGTTGCTGAAGCTGTTGAACGGCCTTGTGTTCGCCACCTCCGGAGACTACCGCTTCAGGGGGGATCTGGTGACCAGGCAGCGTTTGCGCAGCGCCCCCTGGGGCAACAGCTTCCGGCGTGAGATGGCGCTGCTGTTCCAGCACCCCGAAGCGATGCTGTTCAACCCCACGGTTGCCGATGAGATAGGCTATGGACCCCGCCAGACGGGGCACAGCGACAGTGAAAGCCTGATTCAACTCTGGGCTGAACGCCTGGGCCTGCAGCCATTGCTGGACAAGGCCCCCTACAGCCTGTCCGGTGGTGAGAAGAAGAAGGTGGCGTTGGCCGCGCTGCTCGCCTTGGAGCCGCAGTGCCTGCTGCTGGATGAGCCCATCGCCAATCTCGATCCGCGCAGCAGCGGCTGGCTGGTCGACTATCTGCTCGCTACCGAGGCGACGGTGATCGTTACCACCCATAACCTGAGCATGGCCGCGGAATTGGGCGAGCGATGCCTGATCATTGATGAACAGGGTTCACTCAGGTACGACGGACCGGTCAGGCAGGCGTTGGCGGATCTGGAGATGCTGCAGCAGGCCAACCTGGTGCACCGCCACCAGCACCGCCATGGGGCACTGAGCCATTCCCATCCACATGCGCACGACTGGGAGTAGTGGAAGACATGACAGAGAGCAACGAACTGGCACGGGTCACCATTTCACTGCCCGAAGGTCTGCTTCACGAACTGGACAAACGGTTTATCGATCAGGGATATGCCTCCCGTTCGGAACTGGTGCGGGACATGATCAGGGAGAAGCTGGTGGAGGAGCGCTGGGCGCGGGAGAGCGAAGAGGTCTTCGGGGTATTGACCATCAGTTACGACCACCATCAGCGGGGTCTGACCGAGAAGATCAATCATATCCAGCATCACACCTATATCAATGTGCTCTGCACCACCCATGTCCACCTGGACCACCAGCATTGCCTGGAAACCATCATCGTGCGGGGGAAACCCAATGAGATTGATCAGCTCTCCACCCGAATCGGCGGCATGCGGGGGGTGAGGTTCTCCAAATTGACACGGGCCTCGATTCCCGCCCTGTAGGTCGCACCGATCCATCGCTGTCTCCACCCTGGAGTGGATCACATCCCCGGCCGAGACATCTTACCCGTCCCGGGTATTTCTTCTATTGTTTTAGATGTAGGTTGTGTAGACGACTATGGCAGGGGGGGCGAGTGATGTTTCTATGGATGATTGACCCGGGTTTTGTGACAATAGACATCTACGGAAGAGTCTGAGACAGGATTGATTTCACCAGGTATTTCCAGCGGAACCATGAGGTAATTCGAGCCTTCCCGATATTATTAAAGAAATATGGAAGAGACGTCAGTAAAAAGTGTAATGGGGATGTACCCAAAGTCACAGGAGAAGGCCGGAGAGATCTTTCGCCTGGCGCTCGCATTTCTGGCAAAAAACGAGCTCGTGATAAACCCCGTTAATTTCACGCTTGCGTACCACTATGTCACCGGGGAGGATCCCGCCCTCAACGAGCGCATCGAGGAGTTGTTGGAGACCCCGGAAAGCTGGCAGGACGAGAGTGCCGAGAAACTTTTCAGACACTATGTCTGTTATTGCAATGAGGCCGTGCTCAAGGATCTGAGAGAGGAGTTGATGGATATCGTCGCGCACACACTGGGTGCCATGATCGACCTCACAGGCAAGACATCGGTTGCCAATGAAAGGATCAAGTCGCACATCAATACACTGGCGGAAAGTAACAAGATCGAAACCGTGATGAAGGCGGTTTCAGCGATCATTTCGGAGACCCGGTCGCTGATCAGCGAGACCAGCCAGTTCGAAACCCAGCTTATCAATTCGAGTGACGAGGTCGAGAAACTCAAGGAGGAGTTGAGCTATGCAAGGCAGGAGGCGATGCTGGATCCGTTGACCGGGGTGTTGAACCGGCGAGGATTCGATCAAGAGCTCAAGACGATCATAACAGAGGTCGATAACAAAAATATCGCGACCTTCTGCCTGGTGCTGATGGACATCGATAAGTTCAAGGAGATCAATGACAATCATGGCCACATCCTTGGTGACAAGGTGCTGCGGGCGGTGGCGGAGCTGTTGATACGTCACACCAAGGGTAAGGATGCCTGCGCGCGTTTCGGCGGCGATGAGTTTGCCATACTGCTGCCCGATATCGGTTCGAACAATGCACGGAATCTGGCCGAATATCTGCGCACCATCATCCAGAAGATCATTCTGAAACGGCCGACCACAGGCACTGTCGTCGGAGGTATTTCCGCATCTATAGGGGTGGCCGCATACCGCAAGGGCGAAGCCAGCGAAGAGTTTCTCAACCGCTGTGATCAGGCGCTCTATCGGTCTAAGTCACTGGGTAGAAATCGGGTGACCCTGGCGGATTGACGCTGAGTTCCGGCCTGCTTATAGCCCAGTTAATCTGGCAAAGCTCTTTTCCATCTCCCTGCGCATGGCGGCGTCTGGCAATTTTCCGAAACCGGCATTCATGTTATCGATCATGTGTTGCACCTTCGAAGTTGCGGGAATGGCACAGGTGACGGCAGGATGGGATACGATATATTTCAAGAAGAACTGCCCCCAGCTGTTGCAGTCGCACTCATCCATCCATTCAGGGAGCGGTTTCTCCCTGACCAGCCTGAACAGCTCTCCCCGTGCGAAGGGCCGGTTGACGATCACCGCGATGCCTCGGTCTCTCGCCAAAGGCAACAACCGCTGCTCCACCGCCCGGTTCGTGATGTTGTAACTGAGTTGCACGAAGTCGAAAGGCTGGCTGGCGAGCACGTCATAGAGCTCGTCGTGAGCACGGCCGTGGGAGGTGGTGATGCCGATGTAGCGGACCCTGCCTTGTGCCTTCATCGCCTTCAGGGTCTCGAGGTGCGTCCGCCAGTCCCTGAGATTGTGTATCTGTATCAGATCGAAGTCCGTTACACCCCATAGCCGTTTCGACAGCGCCATCTGGTTAATGCCGTTCTCCCGGCCGTCAGTCCATACCTTGGTGGCGGCAAACAGCATCTTCGGGTCAACTTGCGCCAATAGGGTGCCTATCACCTGTTCGGCCGAGCCATACATGGGTGATGAATCGATCATTGAGCCGCCATATTTGAAGAATTGCTCCAGCACCTTGCCCAGATTGGCGATCATTTCGCCGTTACCGGCCATGTCGAAGGTTCTCGATGTCCCCATGCCGATCACCGGCAGGGATTCGCCACTCACCGGTATGGGCTTTTGTATCGGTGTTCTGCCGGTTGCCCGCGCCATGCCCGGGGAGATCAAGCAGCTGCCGGCCAAGCTGGCGATCATTTTGAGCAGCGTCCTGCGTGCGATACGACTATCTGATCTGTGCATAGTCTTCTCCTGCGGATTGAGAATGGGATCGCTTCGCCAGTCTGGCCTGTTGCCTGCCCAGCCGGTATGCGATCCAGGCCCAAGTCAGGGATATGGGTACAGCGATCCAGGCGATGGTCGAGAGGCTAGATCCGAGCGCTTTGAAGCCAGCAAAGATCCACGAACTGACGGCATCCCCACCACGATAGACCACTGTATCGATGAAATTCTTTGCTTTGTATTTCTCTTCCCTGGTCAGCACTACATATAGCATCTCTCGGGCCGGTCGCATAATGGCATAGTTGCCCGCGCGCCTCATTACTTGAACGGCAATCAATACAGGCAGCGCGGTATAGAGTCCGAGCAGAGTGAAACCCAATGCGAGCAGCAGGGGAATCAACGCCAGGGTGAATGCCAGGCCCAGTCTCTTCACCAGGCGCGAGGTCACGAGAATCTGCAGCAACAGGGTGAGAACGTTGACCGAGAGATCGATGGAGGCAAACAGGGCGGTACGCGTCCCGGAGTCTGAAAAAGCCTCTTTGACAATCTGTGCCTGTTGAAAATAGAGAAAGGTGGAGAGCAGTGTGAACAGCAGCATCAACAGACAGATCCCCAGCAGGTAGGGTGAGGTGAGCGCAAGTCGTATCCCGTCCAGGATCGCTCCTCCGATCGGCTCTTCATCGAGCCGCTGAGCCTCTGTGTCATCCTGGCATGATCGCTGCCAGGCGATCAATCTGCCGATACACAGCACCGACAGGCCAAGCAGAGATGCAGATATCAACAGCATCGATGCCGTACCGAGGCTCTGTACCAGAAGCGTCGTCAGCAGGGGGCCGGTGATAGCTCCGATGGTCCCTCCCGCGGCGATCACGGCGAACAGACGTTTCGCCTGTTGGTCACTGAACAGATCGGTCATGAAGCTCCAGAAGACCGAGACAACGAAGAGATTGAAAACGCTCAGCCAGACGAAAAAGATACGGGCGATGAGGATCTGCGAATTTCCGTACAGGAAAAAGAGATAGAAGAGGAGGATATTGGCGATAAAAAAGTAGTAAACATAGGGTAGAAAGCGTCTGCGCTGCAGATGCGATGTCAGGTAACCGAACAGGGGTACAACCAGAAGCATGGCGACAAAGGTGGCGGTGAAGAGCCAATGCAGCTTCTCTACATCGGCGATGATTCCCATTTCGTCACGAATCGGACGCAGAATGTAGTAGCCGCTGAGCAGGGAAAAGAAATAGAGAAAGGACCAGGCGACGGCAGGCGATTCGTCCTGTTTTATATTGAGTAGACGCAGGATCCGGCGACTAGGGACGAAGTAGCGGTTCATCATGCCTTTCCACTTTGGGGTCCTCTTTGGTTGGGTAGATGATGTGCAACCAGCAATTTGAGGCTAATGAGAGCGAAGCCGCTCAAGCAGGGAGTGGGCATGATCGATAAACTCCACGATCTCTTCAGGGCGCTTGCGTTCATCCATCCGGTAGAGAATCACCAGGTTACCCCGACTCTCGACCACCCAACCGGGATTGTTCGCGAAATGTATCAACAGCTGATCGTTGAAGAGCGATCTCACTTTTGCCTCTTCTCGCGCAGCCAGGCGATAATGGTGTGTAAACTCCCGGGCATCATCAAATCCGATTGCCCTGAACTGCGTATCCAGGGTGCGTTGTGAGTTGTCGTTCGGGCTGAGGTCGAAGTGGGGCAGGGCGGGATCGATATCCAGGAATGCAACCACAGTCTGCATATGGGTCAGAATCGATCCCTCGTCCGTTACACTGGGGATCTCACGCCTGCCCTCGAAACCCTGAGTGGCAATGTAGGTATAGTTGAATACCAGGAGGCGATCACGATTGCGCGCCCCATCCATCATGTTCTGGATGAGGGGCTCACCCTGACTGAAAAGATAGAAGCCAGCCGCGTCCAATGCCTGGGGAAGTCGCTGCTGACCGGTTTCCAGTTTGAAACCGATGCGTCGCGCCTCTTTAGCGAGCCCCTCACGCCGACGGATCTCGAAAAACCAGGCGGCGCTGAGAATGACAGCGACAATCAGCAGAAAAACAATGAGTTTCAATCTCCTCTCCCTATACCCCAAGCTCATGCTCCAATCCCAATGCCGGATTGGCAAAAGACTTGTCAGCCAAGTCACGGTGGAGTAACGATAATCCCGCTTGAATCATCTGGTCAATAGAGTGCACAAAATGTTTTCTGATTACCCACCATGCTCAACTGTTCTGTCTCATCTTCAGCGAGTTGTTGTAAAATCCAAGCCGTGAATATGAAAAGTCCACAAGAATAACCGTGGATTTGGAATTGATCCGCTGTGCGATCCGGCTGGCGGCTTAAAGTCGAGATAGACAACATACTATCGATTGAGCAAAGGTGTGAAGGCCAATGAGTGAATTACAGATCGGCAAGCTCCACGAAGGGGATCTCGACCTTCGAAAGGCCGAATCGGTCAGATTACCGAAGACCTTGTCTGTCGATGGTGATCTCAACCTTTCGGGCAGTCAAATCGATCGACTGCCCAAGCAACTGCATGTGACCGGCAGGTTGGATTTATCGGATACAATGGTTGAGGAGCTGCCGTCAAAGCTCCGCGTTGATGGCGATCTCTGTCTGTTCAGCACCAGGATTCGCAAATTGCCCAAAGGCATCAGAGTAGGCGCCGGGCTCGATCTTCGGGCAAGCAGAATCGAGCAGTTGCCCAGGGGACTGGTGGTCCCGGGCGATCTGGAACTCTCCGGCACACTGCTTGAGACCTTACCGCAAAAGATCAGCGTAGGTGGTGACCTCTATCTGGGCAATTCCGAATTGAAAGCGCTTCCCGAGCGATTCGCCGTCGGCGGAGGCTTGGATCTTTCCGCTACGCCGATAGAGAGGTTGCCGGATGGACTCAGAGTGGGTCGCTGGCTGAATCTGGTCGGCACTTCGATCAGGCGTCTGCCGAAAGGGCTCAGTGTGGGACAGTGGCTCGACCTTCGGGCTTTGGATATCAAGAAGCTGCCCAAGGATCTCCAGGTAGGTGGCGATCTCTATGTCGCGGGTAGCAGAATCAAAAGGGTACCGGGCACAGTCCGGGTGGGAGGGCATATTGAGTTCTGAACGACTGAGGAATTACGGACTCGGCTGGATTTCAGCGGCCGCTATGATTTGCGATTCACGCTTGCCTTCTTCGATCCATGCTTTCATCTCGGGCTGATTCAAGACGCATGCGACATAATCCGCTTCCTGTCCGGACAGCGCAATGCCGTAGCCGTGGAACCTCAGTGCGACCGGGGCATACATCGCATCCGCGATAGTGTAGCCGCCAAATAGCCAATCGCCGCCATTACCGAATTCACTTCTGCAATTTCGCCACAGCGATTTAATTCTCTCGACTTCCCGTTTCGCCTCGGGTGACAAGCCTATGCCGTCAAAACGCTTTCGGCAGTTCATTGGCATTTCGTTTCTCACATTGAAGAAACTGGAGTGCATCTCAGCACTGATCGACCTGGCCAAGGCACGAGCCTTGCGATCGCTTGGCCAGCCTTTGCCCTCGAGATAGGTTTCCGAAAGATATTCAAGTATCGCGAGCGAATCCCAGACCAGCAGGTCGCCATCTTTGAGTACGGGTACTTTGTAGTCAGAGTTGTAGTCCGCCAATTCGGCTTCTGTCGTCTCGACGAAAAGCGATACCCATTTCTCTTCGAATTCAATCTTGTTGTGGCGCAGGAATATCCAGGGCCTCAGCGACCAGGAAGAGTAGTTCTTATTGCCGATCACCAATGTCAAGTTCGACACGATTCTATGGTCTCTTGCATATCCTTTATCGTTCAACCAGGTGTTCGCTGCCGGGTACAACCTACCAGCTCAAGGAGCGCTAGCAACATAAGCACGGCCGACTCTTAGCGTCAAGCCCGAATCAGCTGCGGCGTACTCTGTGCAAACCGTGAAATGTCTGCGCTGCAGATTTATGAATATATCGATCTAAAAGGACAAAATATGCCTCATAAGTCATTGTGATAGCAAATAATCATACCAGCAAGAACCTTAAGCCATTGTTAATAAAGAAAAATATTTGTATTTACACTGGCGCGAACTATAATTGGGAAAAATAGCCCAAAATTGTCCATTTTTTATCACAGTGGTCAGTTGGCTCCATATAGGCCTTGGCCACAGGAGGAATGCCATGATCAATCGAAGCTATTACCACAGGGTTGGGTTCATCCTCTCGGTTGGAATTCTCAGTGCATGCGGCGGTGGGGGCGGCGATAGTACGGCGGGAAACGCTAGCGTCACCAGTGTCGGCCGTATCGACGGCTTCGGCAGTGTGTATGTCAACGGCATCGAATATGACACCTCGAATACGACCTACAGGGTAGATGATGAAACAGGTTATGACGATTCCATCCTTGCCGTTGGCATGAAGGTGAGGGTCGAGGGCCATGTCAACAGCGACAATCGAACCGGTGTGGCGAACAGTATCTATTACGACGACGATATCGAAGGTCCCATCGACAGCGGAAGTCTGGTTGAAAACGGCAATACCAAAAACTTTACGGTACTCGGGTTGAGTGTGAGCGTGGATGGTGCCACCACCGTGTTCCACGACGGGGCAAGCTATGCCGGCCTGGTCGAGGGTGTTGAGATCGAGGTCAGTGGCTTTTTCGACGGCAATGTACTCGTCGCCTCACGTGTCGAGCTGCAGCGTGACAGCAGGCACGATTATGAAATCAAGGGGGTCGTGACACAGTACGATGGGACGACCCTCATGCTGCAGCTGCGCGATGGTGTCGAGGTGGGTCCCTATGCGGTAAGCTCCAGTGTAAGCATCGACGACCTTCCGTTGGATCCGATAGGCCAATATGTGGAAATCAAACTCACTGACAACGCCGGTACCCTGGAGGTGACACGTATCGAGGGCGAGGATGAGCACCTTGTACACGATCACGACTACGATGTCAGTTTAAGGGGCATTCTCGCGGGTAATGAAACCGATGGATTCAGCATTGATGGAACGCCTATCGAACTGACCCCGGATACCCGCTATGAGCCAAGTTCATTGGCGGTAAATATCGAGTCCGGGCTAATGGTGAAAATCAAGGGAGAAATGTCGAACGGAACCCTCATCGCCTACAAGATCGAAGCCAGATCCTCCGAGTCCGAGGTCAAGGCACGGGTCAGTGCTGTCGACTACAGTGACGCAAAGAACGGCAGTGTCACTCTCGATCTTGGAAACAGCCAGACCATCATCGTTTTCACCGACAACTCAACATCGTTTGAGAGTGGCTCCGACGACGACCATTACGACTCGAGCAGCGCGGATTCGAACGACTACTGCAATGACGATGTTAAAAACAGTGGAGATGCCTCCCGAGATCACTGTTCTGACGACCATCACTACGGCAGCAGTAGCAGCTTTGTGCTGAGCGACCTCACCGACTCCGATTTCGTCGAAGTTGAGATCGCGGAAAGGGACTCGGGTTTCTATGCCCAGAGCATCGAGCGCAAGAGCGGCCGCAACGGTACTGAAGTCGAGGCGCTGGTCGAGGATCTGAGTGCCGACCGGATCAGTGTGCTGGGTGTCAGTTTCATGATCGATGGCAGTAGTTCGATCAGAGGCAACCCCAGTATCGGTGACAAGGTAGAGATCAAGGACTATGACTCGGACGGTACGGCGGATAGTATCGAAGCGGACGATGGGCATCACCACTCCTCGTGAACGATGCCCTGAACCGGCAGCGGTTTCTGCCGCTGCCGGTTGATGTGGACTGTGCGGTATATCGGTAGTCGCTTCAGTCCATTCGATTCCAAACGCTCTGCAGGCGACCTTCGTCATATGCAAGGCGAAGGGATTTTATCTTTTCGTCTTTCTCTTCCCAGCTCATGTCCTTTCGCTTTTGTATCACATCGATCATCATTGCGAGCATGAATTGGTCATAGGCGAACGAACCCTTCTCAGGGATCGGTACCTGGACCCGCTTTTGCGCTTTCGCCTCAAACAGAGGATGTCTCCAGCGCCCTGGTTTTCGCAGCTTGGGCTCCGGTCTGAAAAGGATGTCGTCGATATCCACATCCGACCTGAACGAGTCGGCCTCGTAAGTCGTTCGGTAAGACTCGCCATCCGCCAGACTGTGCTCCTTCTTTAGTATGATAGGGCGTGACATGGTCGCGGGGTAGTTGTTCATCCGATGCCAGTACCACATACGCGAATTAAGGCCATCCATATTCACGATGTCGCAGGCCTGTCCGGCGACGAAGCTCTCCGTCAACATCGTTTGTCCCGGTTGCTGGTAGGTGTTCTTCGAATAGCCGAGCGACTCCTTGATCCGAGACAGGGTGTCGCCGCCACTGGCAGGCACATTACCAGGCGCGGGGCCGCTCTGTCCAACGCCTCCCGGGGGGGCGGAATCGGCAGCATCGGCTTCGGGAACCACTCCTTTGCTTAGCTGCTGCATAATCTCGGGATGCTCCTTCAGCAGCCCCGCAAGCTTTTGCAGACCCCGGTTGGCCTCGCCACGACTGAGCACGGGGCTGGGCTGGCGCTTGACGGATCCTACGGCGTATTCGTACTTCATCGGCACCGGGCTGTCACTCCCGCCATCCGCTGAATTGATGCTCATTTTGCCTTCCAGCTTGATCCGGTATTTTTGCTCTCCGTCGTCGAGATCTATTTTGACATACTCGATCTCCTCGAGCCGGCATTTGCCATCGTCGGAAAACCTATGAGATGCACCGTAGGTATAGTGAGCGTATTTATCGCCTTCGAAATACTCCTCGATCCGGCTCTTACCGACATTGGTCTCTTCCCACTTGGGCTCCGCCTGGGGTTTCGCGCTTACTATGTATCCGGGGGGCAGATCATTGGTCACCGCGACCGAGGCCACACCGCCTTGTTCAATAGCGGCCTGCACGCCCTCGTGCTTCATGACGCATGTCCGGTAATCCATTTTCAAGACCGGTATCATTTTCGCGCTGTTGTCCATGGTGCCGGTAATGGCGATGCCGGGTGCTCCCTCAGCCGCATGCAGCGATAGTGATGAGGCCAACAATCCTGAGAGTGAGATGAATCTGGAAATTTTTCGTGTCTTCTCCATGACATGTTCCTGCAATTGAGAGTGCGATATCCATAGGTGGAAAAACCTGCGTATCTCATCCACCACTGTTTTAGATCGCCAACGAGGCATTTAATCCGATATTTGCGTATGCCCGCAGTTGGGCCGATATGACTAGAGTCAGCGGGCACTAGGGTATTGAGTTGATTCGCCAAGTGCAACTTGATTTATGAGAAGATGATGACCTGGTAACAGTTTCATCATAATAGGTTCGGGCAAAACCGGTCTGTAAGCAAAGCGTTGATTTTATTTCGGTAGACACCAAAACCGTCTTGTCAGACAGGTTACCCTACGGCTCTATTTCACTTCCAGCACCCGGGGTTCCCCCTGCCTGTCCACGGTATGCAGTTTCACCGGCCGCTGCCAAAGGGGATGAATATAGTCGAGGACCTTTTTCGCGCGCTCGGCATCCAGGCCGCGGCTGTCGCTGGCGTGGTCGTGCCTGAGCACCAGGCTACCATCCGGACGCAGTTCATCCACATAGATACGGGGTGCGCCGAAGTTGAATTTGGGAGCGAGGATCTGTTCGCGCAGATGGCTGATGTCCCTTGTCTCCACGCTGATCCGGCCGTTTTTTTCCGCGCGGTATTCGAACAGGCGCAGTTCATCGGCCAGTGACTGGTCGAGATGGTTGCGGATAAAGCCGAAGTCGTCGTCTTCCTGCATGATCCTGCGCGCCACCTCCATGCCTTGAGACTCGATGATGCGTTCCCACATGACGAATCCCAGGTGGTAGGGATTGATCGAGAGCGCCACCTGTTTCTCTCCCGCGTAGGGCCGGACTACATCGGAGTGGGTCTTGATCGCCTGTACATAGAGATCGGATGATAGAAAATTCCCCTCGCGCAGCAGTCGCGCGTGCCAATAGGAGGCCCATCCCTCGTTCATGATCTGGCAGGCGAATACCGGCTGGAAGTAGAAAGACTCCTGGCGCACAGTGAGAAAGATATCCCGTTCCCAGTCCTCCAGATCGGGAGCGTAACGGGCGATGAACCAGAGCAGGTCGAACTCGGGGCTTGGCGGGATCCTGGCCTTCTGTGGATTGCTGGAGAGCGTGGGGGAGGGTGCGCTGCCGGTCAATGCCTCGTAGCGCTCGAGAAAGGGGTCACGGGCACTGTCCCTGGGAGACGCCGGAGCCTGGTGTGTAGGGTAGGATTCACGATGCAGTCCCTGGTGGGTGTCGATATGCTGTTCCAGCGACAGGGCTGCATCGAGCACCCGTTCCACCCGTTCCACGCCGTGGAGTTCCATGGCATGGGTGATCTGGGTGGCATGGGCGGCGGCCTGCTCGACGATGTTGTAACCCACCTGGCGCTGGGTCTCGGCGAAGAGTTGATTGTTTTTGGCGAAGTCGGCATGGCCGAGGACGTGGGCGACCACCAGGGTGTTTTCGGCCAGGGAGTTGTTGTTTGCCAGATAGGCGCGTCCGGGATTGCCGGGGAAGACCACCTCGAAGACCCGTGAGTGTCCCATGCGGTGCTGTACCAGCTGATAGATATAGCGCACACCGAAGGACCAGTGGGGCATGCGTACCGGCAGGCCGTAGATGGAGATCTCCATCATGAAGGCCGGGGGGACCACTTCGAACTCAACCGCATGGAAGTCGAGACCCTGCTCCCTGGCAAGGGCCTCAATCTGCGGGATCTTGGTTCTGAGTTGCTGTTCCATACTAAGATCTTCAGCCCGCCGCCTGCATATCCGTCTCCTGGAAGAGGTGGCGGATAGCCTCCCAGACGTCGGCCTGGTCGGCGATGCCGTAGCTGCCGACCGCACGCTCCCTGTTGGCCATTTCGCCGAAGAGGCCGGCGGTTTCGCTGTCCAGCTGCTCTGTCTTGCGATGCAGCGTCTCCAGGTAGCCGGTGAAGGCGGTGACTGCTGTGAGCTGGTCCAGGGTCTCGAGTGCGCGCGCGCGATCTTCCTGGAAGTTCACGCCGTCGGAGGCGTAGAAGAGGTAGAGGTTGTAACTGCCCGGATCGTAGCGACTCCCGATGATCTCAAGCGCCTTGGCGAAGGCGCTGGAGGCCATGGTGCCGCCTTCGGCGGTTACCTTGAAAAACTCCTCTTCCGGGAACTCCCAGGCGCGGATAGTGTGGGCGATGAAGACAGGATCGATGTGGGTGTACTGGCGGCGCAAGCCCTGCAACACCCAGAAGAAAAAGCTCTTGGCCAGCCGCCGTTCGTCCTCACTCATGCTGGAAGAGACATCCATGGTGAAAAAGACGGCGGCGCGGGTCACCGGCTGGGGCTTGCGTACCAGTTGCCTGTAACGCAGATCATCATTGGTGAATGCAGGTCCCTGCGGATCCACCACGCGGCGTTTCACCGCCTCCTTGAGCGAGCGCCTGCGGTCGAGACGGGCTCGCACTCCTCTTTTGTCCCAGCCCTCACGGGCATATTCGTACTCTTCCATGCCGCCGCTCTTGGGTACCAGGTTGGGCAGTTTCAGCTCCTCCCACAGCCAGTCGATGAGTTCATCGGCGTCGAACTCGAGGACGAACTGCACACCGCCGTCGCCCTGGCCGCCGCGTTTTCCCTCGCCCTCCTCATCCCCGGGCCGGGCCGGGCGCAGCACGTCGCCGGGTTCCCCCTCACCCTGACCGGCGCCACCCTGGGATTGCGGATCGAGCAGTCTGAAGCGGTAGTGCTCGAGGAACCGCACCGGAACCTGGACACGGCGGTGTTCACCACCGGAGAGTATGTCGGGCTCGGTGGCCAGGTCCGCGAGGCGCTCGCGTACCGCCTCGCGAACCTTCTCGCTGTGTCGCAGCCAGTCGCGACTGCCACGGGAGAATAGTTCGTACCAGCGGCCGCTAGTGTGGGTTGAGGTATCAGTCATGTTGTCTGCTCGTTCGTCGTCCATATCACTCCTGGGAGAGCAGGGTGGTGACATAGTTCAGTGCCTCGCGCGCCGAATGGCGGTCATAGCCGTACTCGCTGATCAGACGCTCCTCAACAGCGGAGATCTTTTTCTGAGCCTCCTCGTCGGGCCGAGCCTTGGAGGTGACCAGGCGCAGTACGTCCCGGCGTTCCTCGAAGAGGTACTTCTCGATCGCCTCGTGCAAGGATGCGTGGTTGTCGAGGGTGAATTTCTCGCCATGTTTGTAGGCCATCATCGCCTTGCGCACCACCTCCTGGCGGAAGCTGGTCTTGCCGGAGTCAGATATCTCGATCTTCTCCTCTACCGAGCGCATGAAGCGCTCGTCAGGGGCGCGGGTCTCGCCGGTGATTGGATCCTCGATCTCTTTGTGGTCAAGCGCCGCCTCCACTTCGTCCAGGTACTTGTCGAGCAGCGATTGGGCCTCTTCCTCGAAGGAGGTGAACAGTGCCTTGTGCACGTCCTCCTTGACCCAGCGGTTGTAGAAGTCCTTGCGGGTGGTGACCAGGAAATCGATCCAGGCCGTTTTCTGGTTGTTCTCCATGCGTGCGTCGGACTCGATGGAGTCCTTCAGGGCCAGCAGCACCTCCATGGTGGTCAGACTGCGGGTGTCGGTGCGGGTGATGGCGTTCGAAAGCGCGTTTACCACGAAGCGGGGACTGACCCCGGTCAGGCCCTCATCGGGCGTCTCCTTGTGGATGCGCTCCACATCCGCATCGGTTACCTTCTCCACGTCCTCGCCGGCGTAGAGCCGTAGTTTCTTGGACAGATCCAGGTCCTCGCGTTCGCTCTTCACCAGGCGGGTGAGAATGGCGAATGCGGCGGCGGCCTGCAGGCAGTGCGGATCCAGGTGGACATCGCGGAAGGAGGGTGCATGGGCGATCAGCTTGTCGTAGATACGCGCCTCATCGTGATAGTTCAGGGTGTAGGGCACCTGTACGATGACCATACGGTCGAGCAGGGCCTCGTTCTCTTTCTCCTGAAGAAACTTGTTGAATTCCGCCAGGTTGGTGTGCGCGACAATACTTTCGTCCAGGTAGATGAGGGGGAAGCGCGCCACCTTGACGTTGCGCTCCTGGGTCAGGGTCAGCAACAGGTAGAGAAATTCGCGCTTGACCTTGAGAATCTCGATCATCTCCAGCAGGCCGCGGCTGGCGGCATAGACCGCACCAGACCATGACCAAGCCCGGGGATCGCCTTCGTCGCCGTAGTCCGCGACCTTGGAGAGATCGACCGAGCCTACCAGATCGGCAATATCCGCGGTGGTCGGGTCGTGTGGGGCGTAGGTACCCACACCCACCCGCGAGGACTCCGAGAGGAAAATGCGCTTCACGGGCATCTGCATGAAATCGCCCTCGAATTCATCCTCCAGCCGGGCCCGGCAGTAGGGGCACGCCTCACCCTGGATCTCCACGCCGTAGTTCTCCCGGAAATCACCTCGCAGACTGTGCGGTATCAGGTGTAGGGGGGATTCGTGCACCGGGCAGCCATCGATGGCATAGAGAGCCCCCGACTCGGTATGGCTGTACTCTTCGAGGGCGTGTTTGAGCAGGATCACCAGTGTGGATTTACCGCCCGATGGCGGTCCCAACAGCAGCAGCAGTCGGCGGCCGACCTCGCTGCCGGCGCTGGCGGCTTTGAAATAGTCCGTGATGCGCTCAAGGGAGCGGTCCACACCGAACAGTTCGTTGGCGAACAGATGGTGGTGGAGCCTATCCTGCGAGCCTCCGTGCTCCTCGCCGTACCAGCGCAGCATGTCCCATATGTACTGGTGACTGCTGCGCGCCAGGAGTCGGGCGCTGTCAATGACGACGGATTCGAGGAACTCATGGAAGCTGCCCTGCCAGTGCCTGGCGCGATGCTCCCGGGTGAATTCAGTCAGTGAATCGAGAAAGCCTGTTTTATCGGATCCGCTGCTGGACGACATCACTCACCTCATTTGGTTATCGATTCAATCAAGACGCAGTGTCAGTTACATTTTAAAGATTAGATGATTCCGCTAGAGTGATTGTTCCTGATAGGAAAAGAACTCATGGAATAGTTGTGGAATCATCTGACAGCGTGCATCGTCTGATTACTCGCACAGACCAGTCGAGTGGGTATGCGGAGACCTGTGAAGCAGCGCGATATCCGCCGATGACAACTGCCGATGGTGCTTCGCGCTTGGCGTGTCACTCAAGGCCTGATGAATAGTAATCTGAAGAAAATCTATAGTAGGAATTATTGTTGACTCAACAATAAAAGCAACTGTATTGATAAATATCTAATGATTTGTATATGTGTGTGTTTTTACAGTGTATAAACAAAAGTCGACCACGCTTTCAGCATAAAGTTCCACGTATATTGACCACTTATGATTTCTTGATACCTGCCAAACTCAGCCATACGGCGAGAGATGCGAGGATTGAGTGATGCAGCTAATCAGGTGGTTTTGTCATTGGTATTATTCAATTAAGTAATAAGATTAGGAAAGTCTAAACAGCAGAAGCTATATTGAGTGAGTTTATGGCAACACTAACGTCACCATAATTTGCTTACTGAACCTGCTACTCCTTGTATTCCAAGGAGTGAGCTACCCGTAGTACTTGTTGTCTCTTTAATCGATGGAGACATTGCTGTGACGGTTCTGCTTTCTCTTATATGCACACTTTTCTTAAAACAGGCTTAATACTATTATCAACAGGCCTTACTTCCATGAACAACAGCCGGATGACTGGCTCACAGCGGGCTTTTGGGGTATAAATCCGTCTTCGCGATAGCTGTTCGCGGATTATAAGTATGAGGTTATCCGCGATGGGCATCCGGAATAAAAATCCCAGGCAATGGACGGATTGGGTGATCGTAACCACGCCTTCCATTCTGCTGGTTGGATTTGTTGTCGTCTGGTTGAGCAATTGGCATCTCGACCAGGAAAGGTATTGCGTTATTCAGTGTGATTGGTTTGTTTCACTGAATAAGGCACTGAATGTCTTTCCGCCTCAGGTCTGGTCAAACCTGACACTGCTGGGCGATGCAACGGTACTGGTCCCGCTTTTGTCCCCGCTGATCATTTGGCGGGCCCAGGCGTGGGCTGCGATCCTCGCTGCGGCGCCACTGGCATCGCTATTCTCCGTTATAGGCAAATACTATACTGCCGTACCGCGGCCTGCGGCTTTTCTCGATCAGCACCTTTTCAATATAATTGGCCATGCACTTACGACAAAAAACAGTTTTCCGTCCGGACATACCATAACAATATTCGCGGGTATCGTAGCCGTATTGGTCACCCTGGCCCCGCAGTCGATGAATCGCCGCTATTTGCTTGGGGCGGCAACAGCCATCCTGGTTGCGCTGACAGTGAGCCTGTCCCGCGTGGCCGTGGGGGCACACTGGCCGCTGGATCTGTTGGTTGGCGGGGCTTGTGGTTCGATAGCAGGTTTCTATGGGGCGGCACTCACTCAGCGCTATCAGAAATGGTGGTGCCTGCCTCCAGCGTCTGTCACCAGGTGTATCCTGGGTCTGGTGTTGGCGCTGGCGAGTCTTTCGCTGTTCTATCGGGGTGTGGAGAAACCATCGCTTGGCATTGTGTTATGGCTGGCGGGCCTGTGTACAATGCCGGTATCTGTGTGGTTGCTCAAAGATTGTTTCAAGCGTCTTATTATTGAAAAAGATATCTCCCGCCAATAGTCTGTGCTGCGATGAACAACGATCGTTTTTCAAGCCAAAATCACTCGAGTTGGTTCGCTTCCGCATCTGAGTTCGGCCGTCATCTGCGATTTCCTGCCGGTGTCATCAGGCTCATCGCTGTGATCGCTCTTGTTGATGTGATTCTATACCATCTACCGCTATACAGCTTTGCGGTAGCCAACCTGAATGGACTCTCATTCAATACGGTTCTCGTTCTGATCACATTGTCGGTAGTTGTTTTTGTCGTTACCGTGACGATATTTTCCCTGCTGCTTTTGATTACTCAAAAATTGCTCAAGCCCCTTGCCGTATTGATCTTCCTCGGCAACTCAATTGCGCTCTATTTCGTGGCTACATATCAGGTTGTCCTGGACAAAACCATGGCGGGCAATATCCTGAACACGGATTTCACGGAGGCGTCAAGTTATCTGCATCCCAAGCTGCTTCTGTACTTTTTTCTGTTTGGAATAGTGCCGTGTTGGTTCCTGCTGAAGACCAGAGTTCAGAGTACGGGCAGGTTGCGTTTGATATCGTTCGCGTTCGTAACCCTGTTCATCGGTCTCATCTGGATATATTTTTCCTCGAGTACCTGGTTGTGGATTGACAAGAACGCGAAGAGACTGGGAGGCATGATCATGCCTTGGTCCTATGTTATCAATACGCTGCGCTACCAGGCCATGCAGATGGCGGCCAAGCGGGAACAGATTCTGCTGCCACCGGCAACCTTCGAATCGGATGAGAAGGCAGTGGTTATCCTGGTTATAGGGGAGTCCGCTCGAGCGCGAAACTTTTCCCTCTACGGCTATGGCAGATTCACCAATCCCATTCTGGCCCAAACCGGAGCGGTGGCGATGAAGCATACGCTCTCGTGTTCTACCTATACTACGGCATCCATCCGATGTATGTTGTCTCACAAAGACCCAGGATCGGCATTTTCCAAACAATACGAACCTCTGCCCAGCTACCTCCAAAGGTATGGTGTTGATGTGATCTGGAGAACCAAAAACTGGGGTGAGCCCCCGATAAAGGTTCAGAGCTACCAACGTGACAGTGCTTTAAAAAAAGAGTGCCAGGAAACCGTGGGTTGTGATCACGATGAGATTCTATTGAGTGGGTTGGCGGAACGTATTCGTTCATCCGAGTCCCGGAAGATCTTCGTCGTTCTGCATCAAAAAGGCAGCCACGGGCCCAATTATTTCGATAGATATTCACCTCGTTTCGAAGTGTTCAAGCCCGCATGTAAATCGGTTGAGTTGAATCAGTGCACGGAAAACGAGTTGTTGAATGCCTATGACAACACGATTCTTTATACAGACTATTTTCTTGGGCGCGTAGTCGATTTGCTCAATGGTCTGGCGGGGGTGCCTACCATGCTCATCTACATGTCAGATCATGGTGAATCATTGGGTGAGCATGGTTTGTACCTCCATGGAACACCTATGGCGATCGCCCCTGATGTGCAGAAAGTGATTCCTTTCATTGTCTGGATGTCACCTGACTTTATGGAAAAAGAGGGGGTTTCCGCGTCGCAGCTCGAGCTGCAGGACATGCATTCTCAGCAGAATCTATTTCACAGCATACTGGGGGCTTTTGATATACGCAGCGAGGTGTATGACAGCAAGCTTGATATTTTCAACGGCGCACCTCGCACAGATTGAAAAACTCTCCGCCACCGTGCAAACTCGCACCTCGTCGCATATCGAAAAGTTGGTTTTTTTGTGCCATGGGTTCGTGAAGTCCTGCGGGCTGCAGCGTTTGGCTTGTGCATAATGCTATGAAATAACACTATGAAAGATGAAAATAAAATACGGGTCCTCTTTGTGTGTATGGGGAACATCTGCCGATCACCCACCGCTCAAGGCGTGTTTCGGGAGTTGGTTGCAAAGCAAGGATTAAATGACTACATCGCCACCGATTCGGCGGGCACCATTGACTATCATGTGGGTTCCAAACCTGATCGCCGGGCACGGGAAACGGCTCTTAAGCGGGGACTCGATCTCAGTGACCTGCGTGCCAGGGTCGTCTCTTCGGATGATTTTGAACGCTTCGACTATGTCCTTGCCATGGATCGCTCAAACTATGACGATCTGCTTGCGCTCTGTCCGCCCGGGAGGGAAGAGCGGCTGTTCCTGTTTCTTGATTTTGCCCCGCGACAACCTGTGCGCGAAGTGCCCGACCCGTACTACGGCGGGCCGGCTGGTTTCGATCGTGTCTTCGATCTGGTGGAAGAGGCATCTCGAGGGCTGCTGGAAAGAATAGTGAACAACCATTTTTCCTAGTGGGCCAGGCGTTAAGTTCGGTAACCCTCAGAGCCCCGCTACCAGGCTAAGGCAAGGCGCACTTCGCAGGGAGGAGTGGCACAGGGATATGCCGTTTACGGACCGAAGGATGGTATGGCAACCCCTGGGGGCCTGTAAACAGGCCCACTAGGTTGATTCAATCAATCGCCATTGCCGAAATCTGCGCTCTTCTCATTCGGTTTGGTCGCGGGAAGGGCAGTCTTGGGCTTGCCGGTTTCCACCGTCGCGGCAGATGGCATAGCTTGCTGAGTCTTCTCGGTGGCGGATGGTTTCGGGGGCAGCGTATCCGGTTTTACATCGGCCGGTTTTGCCGGTTGACTGTCCACTGGTTTAACTGTCTCTACCTGCTGTAATTTAACAGTTTCGGCTTTTTTCTCGGCAGCAGGTGCGGCGGGCCTGGTGGAATCACCCTGATCGGGGATTTCAGTGGCCATGGGTTTTGCCTTGGGGGGTTCTTTGGCATCTTGCTGCGGCTTGGTTTCGATCTGGACCAGTTTTGGGCCTGCTTCGGTCCTCTGCTGTTCCTGCTGCTTTACGGTCTCCTCGGAAGCGGGTTTGGTGGCAGCGCTCTTCTGGCTGTCTGGTTTGACCGCTTTCGTTTCCCGTTTCCCGGCTTTTGCGGTAGTGGGTTTCCGCTCCTCAGGCGTATCAGGACCCGTACCCGCTTTCTCGTCACCACCGGCTTTCCCGGCCTCCGGTTTGGGTTGCGAATCCAGAGGCGCGCTCTTATTCACGGGTTCGTTCTTTTCATCCACTGCTTTTGTGCGCTGCGTCTGCCTGTTTTCCTCTTCTGCAGTGGCGTTCATTGCTGTTTGTTCACCACTTTTCTCACTACTGGTGCGGCGTCTGCGTCCCCCCCTGCGACCACGGCGCGATCCTTTGGGCTTTGGTGCTTCAGCGTTTGTGTTGTCAGCCTGGGTAGCGGACTTCTCCTGCGGCTTGTTCTCCTGCTGCGGTTTCTCGGTTGCCTGAGTTGAACCCTTCTGACTTCTCCGTTTACTCGCTGCGGCTGCTTCCTGCGGGCGTTTCTCCGGCCTTTCGCTACGCCGGTTCTCACTGGAACCAGCTCTGCCTCGAGTGCTGGAGGGCTGGCTCCTGCGCCCCTTGGCCGCTGTCGAGGATTGTCCGCGGCTTTGAGCCTGGCGGGGTTTGCTTGCACTCTTTGCCGGTTCCTGTGTGGCCGGTTCCGCCGTTTTTGTCGCGAAGATGCTGAAAATTTTCTTCAAAAAGCCACCTTCACCCGACTCCACGACCTGTACCGGTGGCTCTGCTCTCTGGGGTGCAGGGCTTGCGGGCGCGATGGATTTGACCGCCGGTTGCTCGGCCTGCGGTTGCTTCGTCTTACCAAACTCCAGGACCTTCTGCTCACTGTCCTCAGCGACCATCCTGTAACTCGATACCGCATCATCAGCCGATGGCAGATCACTCACGCGCACCCGTTCAATGGTAAAGTTAGGTGTGTCGAGATGAATGTTGGGTACAAGCATCACATCGATGGATTGGCGTCTCTCGATGTCGTGAATCGCCTGTCTTTTTTCATTCAGCAGGAAGGTGGCCATATCGACAGGAAGCTGGGCTACGATACGGCCGGTATTCTCTTTCATCGCCTCTTCCTCGATGATGCGCAGGACAGAGAGGGAGAGTGATTCAACGCCGCGAATCGTGCCATGCCCCTTGCATCGGGGGCAGACCTGCTCACTGGCCTCGCCCAGCGATGGGCGCAGGCGCTGCCTTGACATCTCAAGCAGACCGAAGCGCGAGATCCTGCCGATCTGCACCCGGGCGCGATCCTGTTTCAATGCCTCCTTGAGCCGGTTCTCGACCTCACGCTGGTTTCTGGAGGGAGTCATATCGATGAAATCGATCACGAACAGCCCGCCCAGATCACGCAGCCGGAGCTGACGTGCAATTTCGTCCGCCGCCTCCAGGTTGGTGTTCAGAGCGGTCTCCTCGATATCAGCGCCCTTGGTTGCCCGAGCTGAGTTGATGTCGATTGAGGTCAGCGCCTCGGTATGGTCGATGACGATCGCGCCGCCAGAGGGCAGGCTGACCACACGCTGGAAAGCGGATTCAATCTGGCTCTCGATCTGATAGCGGCTGAAGAGGGGGACCTCGTCATCATAATTGCGCAGCTTCTTGCCGTATTGGGGCATCACCTGGTTGATGAAACGTTCAGCCTGGTTGAATACCTCCTTGTCATCGATGACTATCTCACCAATGTCGGCACGCAGATAGTCTCTGATCGATCGAATGATGACATTGCTCTCCTGGTAGATCAGGAAAGGTGCGGATTTCTCTGCTGAGTGTTCAATTGCCTGCCATAGCTGGATCAGATAGTCCAGGTCCCACTGCAGCTCCTCGCTGTTCTTCCCAACCCCCGCAGTACGCACGATCAATCCCATGTCATCCGGGATCTGCAGTTCGCTCATGGCTTCGCGCAGTTCGGTCCGGTCCTGGCCTTCGATTCTACGGGAGACGCCACCGGCACGGGGATTGTTCGGCATGAGGACCAGATAGCGGCCCGCCAAAGAGATGAAAGTGGTCAGGGCGGCCCCTTTGTTGCCACGCTCCTCTTTCTCGACCTGGATGATGAGCTCCTGGCCCTCTTTGATGGCCTCCTGGATATTCACGCGTCCAGAGGAGGCCCGGGCTTTATCGGAAAAATAGATCCTGGCGATCTCTTTCAGGGGCAGAAAGCCGTGACGCTCGGACCCGTAGTCTACGAACGCAGCTTCCAGGCTGGGTTCGACACGGGTGATGCGCCCTTTGTAGATATTGGCCTTTTTCTGTTCCCGGCCAGGGACTTCAATATCCAGGTTGAATAATTTTTGGCCATCAACGATGGCAACACGCAACTCTTCAGGTTGAGTTGCGTTAATCAGCATACGTTTCATTGTTATGTGTCCATGCAGCCATCCGGCGTTGCCGCCTAGATGCAGGCAGGGAATATACTATTGATGCAACAGGCAATATACCCGCCTGCTCAGGATCAATAGAGCACCACTACACAATCCCTTGGAATCGTGTTCGATTCCAGGCTAGAGAACTAGCTCGGTTGGCTGAAAAACTGTTAAAGTCCGCCGCTTGGGATCGGCTGCTGATCGAACTGAAAAAATGGCGCCAAAAGCAATGGGAGAGCAACATGGCCTGTTTGAGCAGGCCTGGCATCTATTCCGGAGATCGGTCCCGATTTGCGGGCCCGAACTCTATCGCTGCTGTGGCGCGGTGGGTTCAGATTAAGAGCCAGATATCCAAAGGGCACCTGTGCGCTTGGCTTGATAACCACTTGCGCCTTATCGAAATTGTCAGGGTGCAGTTGGTTAGAGACCGCGCGGGTACCGGCATCTGTGACTGTTCACAGGCCAGCACCTGAAATACTGATGAAGAATATAGCAATCTTCAACACGAACATCAATCGATTAGTAAAACAAATTGACGCTAAATGTCAGAATCAAAACAAAATTCTTTATCGGCCAGGATTGTCGAGGTGGACTCGGACGATGCCGGGCAGCGAATCGACAATTTTTTGATGCGCCATCTGAAGGGCGTGCCTAAAAGCCACATCTATCGCATCCTGAGAAAAGGCGAGGTCAGGGTAAACAAGGGTAGGGTCAAGGCAACCTATAAAATTCAGCCAGGGGATCAGGTAAGGATACCGCCTGTGCGCATGGACAGGCCGGGGGCACCCCCCAGTGTATCGGAGCAGTTGCGTACCTCGCTTGAGACCGCGGTGGTGTATGAGGATGAACGTCTGCTGGTGTTGAACAAACCCTCGGGAATGGCGGTACATGGCGGCAGCGGTGTGAGTGGTGGCATCATAGAGGCGCTTCGGGTACTCAGGCCCGGGGAACGGCAGCTGGAGCTGGTACATCGGCTGGATCGTGAGACATCTGGCTGTCTGCTGATCAGTAAGCGTCGTAGCAGCTTGCGCGTGCTGCATGAACTGATGCGTGAGAACAGGGTCGATAAACGCTATCTGGCGCTCTTGGCGGGGGGTTGGCGCAAGGGTGTCCAGGTGGTGAAGATGCCCTTGAAAAAGAATACCTTACAGGGGGGAGAGAGGGTGGTCAGGGTGGATGCCGAGGGGAAACCGGCGGAAACCCGATTCAAGCGCCTGCAGCGATTTGAGGATGCGACCCTGGTTGAAGTGGAACTGATTACCGGGCGTACCCATCAGATCCGCGTGCATAGCGCCTGGCTGGGTTCGCCAGTGCTGGGCGATGCCAAATATGGCGATGATGAGGCTAACAGAAAGATGCGGGCAATCGGTCTGAGGCGACTCTTCCTGCATGCCCACCAGGTCAGTTTTCGCTGGCCTGGAGAAGCTGCAGAATCGGTCATTCAGGCACCCCTGCCGAAAGTGTTGGAAGCAGTTGTTAATAAACTTAAGATAAAAAATGAAGTTTGAATTATTAGTGTTTGATTGGGATGGGACTTTGATGGATTCAGAGGCGCATATTATTGCCTGTGTCGAAGCCGCTGTGAAAGATCTGAAGCTATCTGTACCCAGCAGGGATGCGATTCGGGATATCATCGGCCTCGGATTGCACGAGGCCGTCAACAGGCTCTATCCGGGGAGTGAGCCCAGGCTGCATCTCGATATCGCCGCCCGCTACCGGCTCCATTTTTTCAACGGTGGTGCCTCGCCATCGGAGCTTTTCACGGGAACACGGGAAGTTTTGACGGAGTTGCAGGAGCGGGGCTACCTGTTGGCGGTGGCTACCGGAAAAGGCCGTCAAGGTTTGAATTATGCCCTCGAGTCGACCGGGTTGAGTGAACTTTTTGACCTCACCCGGTGTGCCGACGAGGCTTATTCGAAACCCCATCCTGAGATGTTGAATCAAATCCTCGAGCAGACCGGCGTGGAACCTGGGCAAGCACTGATGATTGGTGATACGGAGTATGATCTGGAGATGGCCGTCAATGCCGGCGTGCCATCTTTGGGTGTGACCTATGGTACTCATGGCCGGGAGCGATTGCTGAAACACAATCCCCTCGCCTGTGTAGACCAGATTACCGAGATTCCAGCCTGGCTGGACGACGAATAGTCTCAATCCGGGATTGGCCACTATTTGCGGAACTTGAACTTTAGCCAAAGGCTTTTTATGCAAAAAGCCCGATTTTACAATTTGTTAAAGGGTATTTCTTATGTCAGAAACCAATAACGGAGATTCTAGAAGCCAGTCCGAGCCCAGTCGATGGGAACGGGATATGTTAAACCGCATGGTGATGGCGACCGTTGCGGAAAACCGGCGCAGCCGTCGTTGGGGAATATTCTTCAAGCTACTCACCTTTGGTTATCTGTTCCTGCTGCTCGGGGTGTTCCTCTGGGGGGACAAGCTGCAGGTAGTGAAGTCCACTGCGCAGACACATACCGCGCTGATCGAAGTGAAGGGATTGATCTCCTCGGAGACCAAGGCGAGTGCGGACAATATCGTCACCGGCCTGCGCAATGCATTCGAGGATAAAAAGACAAAGGGAGTCATCCTGAGAATGAACACACCAGGCGGCAGTCCGGTACAGTCCCGCTATATCAACCGGGAGATCAGTCGATTGCGGGAGAAATATCCGAAAATTCCCCTCTATGCGGTGGTATCCGATATCTGTGCCTCCGGTGGTTATTACATAGCGGCCGCGGCCGACAAGATCTATGCCGACGAGGGCAGTCTCGTCGGATCTATCGGGGTATTGATCAATGGATTCGGATTTGTCGAAGGAATGCAGGATCTGGGTATAGAGCGGCGTCTGCTTACCGCGGGCGAGAACAAGGGGATTCTCGATCCTTTCTCACCGTTGAGGGAGGCTGACAGGGAGCATATCCAGAAGATGCTGGATCAGCTCCATGAGCAGTTTATCGATACGGTTAAAGCGGGCAGGGGGGATCGCCTCAAGGTTGCGGACCATCCTGAGCTCTTCAGTGGCCTTTTCTGGAGCGGCGAGGAGGCTAAAGAGATGGGGCTGATCGACGATTTCGGCAGCAGCAGTTATGTCGCCCGGGAGATAATCGGTGCCGAGGAGATCGTTGATTTCACACCGAAAGAGGAGGTCTGGGAGCGTCTTGCGCGCAATATCGGTGCCGGTGCGGCAGAGGTACTGGCAACCCTTAGCGGATTGGGTATCGGACCCAACCTGCGTTGATTCCTCTCAGCTCATGAGTTGGTAACGGGCTCCCGCGCCTGTCGGGATCCCGTTGCCTCAAAACTCAATCCTGATACCGGCATTGATCGTATGCAGGGTTACATCATCCTGATTAATCCGGGTTTCATAAAAGATATAGCCGGATCTGCCCTGGGCGAACACGGCGGACAATCCCAGGCCCAGGTTGAAGTAGTCTCTGTCCGGATCGTCGGTTTCGATGTTGAACACGGTGCTGGTCGGATCATTCACGAACCGGGCGTTGATGAAGCGGGAATCGTCCTTGAATTCATGCTCCCATTCAAAGCGCAGTTGCGGCATGAGTAGTGCGCTGGTGGTGCTTATGGAGTATGAAAAGTTTCCCCCCACCGCCAACATCATGGATTTGAGATCCTGATCATCGATATGGAGCATTGAACCAAAGCCGGCAGCGGCCGGATTGGAGGCCTCCTCGGAATAGGCATCG
>JBNKLI010000081.1:0-16862 GCA_050292275.1 Candidatus Thiodiazotropha sp. | reverse complement strand
TGCGACAGCCGCGCTGCACGCAGGCCTGCATCACCGCCCAGATGTTGAGCAGGCTCTCGCGGATCTCGGCCTCACTGCGCCACATCTTCTCGTTCTCGAGCATGATGCCGCTGATCGGCAGGCCGGTCTCCTGGCACAGCGCGAGCAGCTCGGCGCCGGTCCTGAAGGAGAACGGCAGCGGCGTATCGTCGGCCTTCAGCAGGTCGGCGCCGGCCGCCTCCTCGTTGACCACAAAACCGCCGCCAACCGAGTAGTAGATACGGCTTTGCAACAGTTTATTGGAAGCGTCGTAAGCTTCGAAGCGCATCCCGTTGGGATGATAGGGCAGGGACTTGCGCCGGTGCATGATCAGGTGAATGCTCTCGACAAAGGGCAGCGGGTGCCTGCCGAGCAGGTGCAGTTGGCCGCTTGAGCGAATCGCCGCGAGGCGTTCTTCCACCCCATCGGTATCGACCGTCTCCGGATCCTCGCCCTCGAGCCCCAGCAGCACCGCCTTGTCCGAACCGTGCCCTTTGCCGGTCGCGCCCAGGGAGCCGAACAGCTCCACCCGGACACTGCCGCAGGCATCGAGCTTGGCGTCACGCTGGAGACCGGTGACGAACTGACGCGCGGCACGCATCGGTCCCACGGTGTGTGAGCTCGATGGGCCGATGCCGATCTTCAGGAGATCGAAGACACTGATTGCCATCTTGCCGACTCCAGTTGCAGATGCCGGACGCCCCCCGGTGAGGATGCGCGCCGGCTCAGCCATAGACCGGGAACCGCCGGCACAGCTCGACGACCTGTCCGCGCACACGTTCGATTACAGCCTCGTCGGCGATGTTGTCAAGCACATCGCACATCCAGCCCGCCAGCGACTCCACCTCGGAAAGGCCGCAGCCTCGGGTTGTCACCGCGGGCGTGCCGACCCGGATACCGCTGGTGACGAAGGGTGACTGCGGATCGTTGGGCACGGCGTTTTTATTGACCGTGATGTGTGCCCGGCCAAGGGCGGCATCCGCCTCCTTGCCGGTCAGGCCCTGGTCGATCAGGTCGACCAGGAAGAGGTGATCATCGGTGCCGCCCGATACCACCTTGTAGCCCCGTTTCTGGAACACCGCCGCCATCGCGCGGGCATTTTCCAGCACCTGGCCCTGGTAGCTGCGGAACTCCTCTGACATGGCCTCTTTCAGCGCCACCGCCTTGGCGGCGATGACATGCATCAGGGGGCCGCCCTGGATACCGGGGAACACTGTGGAATCGAGCTTTTTCGTAATCTCCGGGTTGCCACGGGCAAGGATCAGGCCACCGCGCGGTCCGCGCAGCGTCTTATGCGTCGTGGTGGTGACCACATCGGCGATCGGCACCGGGTTCGGGTAGTACCCGGCCGCGACCAGACCTGCCACATGCGCCATGTCAACAAAGAGATAGGCTCCGACCTCGTCGGCGATATCACGGAAACGCTGCCAGTCGACGACCCGGGAATAGGCCGAGAAACCGGCAACGATCATCTTCGGTTTGTGCTCACGGGCCAGTTCCGCCACCTGCGCATAGTCGATCTCGCCGCTCGACTCGTCGAGGCCGTACTGCACCGCGTTGTAGATCTTGCCGGAGAAGTTCGGCTTGGCGCCGTGGGTCAGGTGGCCGCCATGGGCCAGGCTCATGCCGAGCACGGTGTCGTGGGGCTGCAGCAGCGCCATGTAGACGGCGGCATTGGCCTGGGAGCCGGAATGGGGCTGCACGTTCGCATACTCCGCGCCGAACAGGGCGCATGCCCGCTGAATCGCCAGGCGCTCGGCCTCGTCGACGAATTCGCAACCGCCATAGTAACGCTTGCCGGGATAGCCTTCGGCATACTTATTGGTGAGCACCGAACCTTGAGCCTGCAGCACGCGCGGACTGGTGTAGTTCTCCGACGCGATCAATTCGATGTGCTCTTCCTGGCGCCGCAGCTCGTTCTGCATGGCAGCCCACAACTCGTCATCGAAACCTGCGATCTGATCCGACTGCTTGAACATGCGTTTCTCCTGGGAATCTTCGGGCAAGCTTACTGTGAAGGCGTCGGTCGGCTTTATCTCTCACGACGCGGTCTTGTCTTGGCGCGACCGTGCGACAGATTCAGCTGGCGGCGCCAATTCACGCTCGCTGCTGAAGGTGTTCTTAATGTTTACCCTGTATGTTGTTCCGGCCGTATATCGAGCACGCTTCCGCCAAGCGTTGCGCGGACCCGTAGTGGGCTCGTCCTGGATCTCGTCCGATCAATGAGTTCCCGCCAGGCAACATGACGCAACGGTTGTGCATGGCGCGGAAACCGAGCCCACATCGCCTGGAAGGTTTCGCCGGTCACCGGGTGATGCTCGCCGCCCGCTATCTCGGCCAGGGGCCTCAGCACGAAGGCGTAGCGCTCGACGTCAATGCGCGGCAGGCGGATTCCCTCAACCATGCCGCTGCGGTTGCCGAAAAGCAGCAGGTCGAGATCCAGGGGGACAGGTAAGCTGGTGGTTCCGTCACGCTGGCGTCCAAAGTCTGCCTCGATGCGGCCCAGTAGGCTCCTGACCTGGGCCATGGAATCCGTGGCGTCGAAACCCACCACCAAATTGAAGAACTCCCCGGAAAACCCCTTGACTGCACCACTGGCGTATACCGATGACCATCGCGCATGCCGATAACAGCGTTGCAGTGCGTTCACTGCCGCGTGGATATGAAACTCGCGTTGATAATTGCTGCCGATGCCGACATAGACTCTGGTCATCGATCTCTCCAGTTGCCTAACCGAGGGTCCAGACCAGCAGCATAGTCAACGCAGATACTCCTCAATCATCCGCAAGCGACACTCAACTTGTCCAGAGCGACCACATGCGGCACTATGGGAGTATCATTCCGTAGTGGAGTCCCTGATCTTTTCAGAGGCTGTTCACTTCATCGTACTCATGAAATTCAGGGATGGATTATGCAGTGCTTCCCTGGTGACGCATGCAACGGGGAATACCGGGTGTCCGGATTCCGGCTGCAGCGGCCAGGTACTTCACAATATAAGCGAAAACCCCTCAGTGTCGCCCAGTGAGAATTAAGTGTCGCCATCGGACAACCTCGCGATCCCACGATACCGCTAGGCTTCATAGGGTCTTACTCCGTGCGTCAATCCGTTGACGTGGCGGCGACGAGCAGCGCGCCTATCCTGAGATGGGCCGGGAAAGAGCGCACAACTACAGAAATATTTTCCAGAGGAGAGTGTGGTGAATGAAGCGGAAACAATAGACTATGAGGTAGGACAGGACAATGTCCAGATCATGGGACTGGATGTCCATAATCCAGTATTCGGCATATCAGCCTTGCTGATCGTCGCCTTTGTGGTATTCGTCCTCATTTTTCAGGACAGTGCTGCGACTATGTTCGGCGACTTGCGCAAATGGCTGACATCCACCTTCGACTGGGTGTTCATGATCTCGGGTAACATCTTCGTGCTGTTCTGCTTTTTCCTTGCGCTCTCGCCGTTCGGCAAGATACGCATCGGCGGCAAGGACGCTACACCCGACTTCACTTATTCAGGCTGGTTCGCGATGCTGTTCGCCGCCGGCATGGGCATAGGCCTGATGTTCTTCGGCGTACTCGAGCCGGTCTATCACTTCCAGAACCCACCGCTCGGACTCGGCACTGAAGACCAGGAGGCGGCACGCTCGCTGGGCATGGCCGCAACCATCTTTCATTGGGGCCTGCATCCTTGGGCGATCTACGCCGTAGTGGGCCTGGCGCTCTCCTTCTTCTGTTTCAGCCGCGGCCTGCCGCTGACCATACGTTCGGCCTTCTACCCACTGTTCGGTGATGCCGTGTGGGGCTGGTTCGGTCACGTGGTCGACACTCTCGCCGTGTTCGCGACACTGTTCGGCCTCGCCACGTCGCTGGGTCTCGGCGCCAATCAGGCTTCGGCCGGGCTCGAGTACCTGTTCGGGCTGGAGGCTACCGACACGGTGAAGATCGTCCTCATTCTCGGGATCACCGGTCTGGCCCTCACTTCGGTGGTGGCCGGCCTCGAGGCCGGGGTCAAGCGCCTGAGCGAAATCAACATGCTTCTCGCCCTGTTGCTGCTGCTGTTCGTGATCGGCGTCGGTCACACCCTGGACGTGCTTACCGGCTTCTTCACCGGCCTGGGCAGCTATCTCCAAAACCTGGTGCCTTTGAGTAACTGGATCGGTCGTGAAGACACCGACTTCCTGCATGGCTGGACCACCTTCTACTGGGCCTGGTGGATCTCCTGGTCGCCGTTCGTGGGCATGTTCATCGCGCGAATCTCCAAGGGTCGCAGCGTGCGCGAATTCATCTTCGCCGTACTGATCGTTCCGACGCTTGTCAGCGTGCTGTGGATGAATGCCTTCGGCGGCACCGCGCTTAGCGAGTTCATCGAAAGCGGATACATGGGTGTGGTCGATACCGTGACCAACTGGCAGCCCGAGCTGTCGCTCTACAAGATGCTCGAACCCCTGCCGCTGACGACAGTGACATCCGGGATCGGCGTCATCCTGGTCATCGTCTTCTTCGTGACCTCGTCGGACTCGGGTTCGCTGGTCATCGATACCATCACCGCCGGAGGCAAGATCGAAGCACCTGTCGCGCAGCGTGTCTTCTGGTGCCTCCTCGAGGGACTGGTCGCCATCGCACTGCTACTCGGCGGGGGGCTGAACTCACTGCAGGCCGCGGCGATCGCAACCGGCTTTCCGTTCGCGATCGTACTGGTTTTGATGTGTATCAGTCTCTTTAAGGGGCTATCGGCTGAACGGCGGGGCCAGTGACATGGTTCCAGCAAATTCTCAAAACGATGACAAGGGAGAGAAGATGAGCAGACTCATATTAGTCGCGATCGATGGATCGAAGCACTCAAAAAAGGCGCTTCAACTCGCCTGCGAAATGGCCTCGAAACTCGAAGGCAAGCTTTATCTGGTACACGTTGCACAGACTCCGCATCAGAACAAAACACTGGTACTGGGGGCAGCCTCGATCACCGTCCATGCCTCGCGCGAGGAACTGGAGAGGGCAGGGCGCAAGGTTCTCGATGCCGCCAAAGAGCTGGTTGCCGATAGCGGTTGCGACCAGTTTGAGTCAGAGGTGCTGACCGGCAACCCAGCCAAAGCGATCATAAAGGCCGCGACCGACAGGAAGGCCGACATGATCGTGATGGGCAGCCGTGGCCTGAGCGATTTCGAGGGCCTGATGCTGGGCAGTGTTTCGCACAAGGTCAATCAGTTCTCGCCCTGCACCTGTGTGCTCGTAAAGTAGGGGCTCGCGCGTCGCGGGCCGCCCCGCGACGCCTAACGATCTACTCACCCAAACTACCAGTCCCTTCGCTCCGTGCGAAGGGATTCTTGAATACCATTTAGAGACAAAGCTATGAACACATCGACAAAAAAACCATATCCGTTGCGCCGCCCCGCCACAGGACTCCTGATCGGAGCTGTACTGGCAGGTGTGCCGTTCGCCCAAGCCATTGCACACGCCGATGCCGATATCGAGTTCAAAGGTGAAAGTTTCGGTTCACTGAAGATCGGTGGAGCCATGCGTGCCAACTATGCGGTCGGCGACTACGGCGACAAGACCGGCGGGCCATCCCGAGCCTGGGATGACTCCGGAAATTTTTCCCTCGATACTTTCCGCATCAACGCCAACTACACAAACGGGCCGTTCGTAGGAAAACTGGAGTATCGCTTCTACAACGGCTACAACTTCATGCATACAGGCTGGCTGGGCTACAACTTCGAAGACAAGAGCCAGCTGCAGGTAGGTGTGAACCGTGTACCATTCGGACCAGGAGCCTACGGTGTGTCACAAAGCTGGTTCTTCGATCAGCACTACTATGTCGGTCTCTCCGATGACATGGATTTCGGCGTCAAGTACACCAAGCCACTCGGTGACTGGACGTTCGATGTCGCCTACTACTTTTCGGATGAAGGCACCTACGCCGGCGACACCAAGGACAGTTCCCGCTACTCCTATGACGTGGTGAACGAGAGCGGCGACGGTTACGAGGAGCGTAACCAGGTCAACCTCCGCGGCATTTACCAGATGCCCAACGCCGCGGTCAAGACATCGCTTGGTTTCTCCCTCGAATACGGCCAGCTCGACAGCCAGGGACCGCAGGATGACGGCAGCCACTCGGCCGCATCCGTGCACATGATCAACAAGTGGGACAATTTCACCCTCGCCTCGCAGATCACCTACTTCAACTACGATGTAGACGCCGATCAACCGCTTGGCACCGATACCCTTGTGCAGTTCGGCGCCTATGACTTCCCGAACACAGTGGCGGCCAAGGGCTGGATCCCGGCGATCTCCCTGAGCTACTACCATGAGACACCGAGCCTTGCCTGGCTGGACTATGTCATTCCCTATCTCGAATTCAGCTCAATCATGAAAGACGAGAGCGACTTCAATGACAGCGAACTGATAACCCTCGGAAATGCCTGGGCCCATGGCGGATGGTATATCTACACCGACCTCGTTTACTCCAACGGCAATGAGTTCGTCGGAGGAGAAACGACCTACGGCGATCGTCTCGGCGCCAATGCGGACAACGACTGGCAGACCCGTTTCAACATCAACTTCGGCTTCTACTTCTGATCCTGCCTTGATCTCAGCGCGGTTCCCGCACCGGATTCACTCCGGTTGCGGGGACTGTACCTCCGCTCGTTCCCAGTCGCAGGTGGAGCCTGCGCCACTATTTCCATCCGATAATTGATGCAACGAATGGGTAGAGTTGTCCGTTTGCAACTATCGAATGTCTCTGATGAACCTGATTTCCCCCTTTTTATGAAAGTGATTACCAACGCTCCCGTGTCTACACTCAAGTAGCAGACAGACCCATGGGGTATGGTGCGCTCTATTCACCGATAGGGTCCTTCATTCACGATTCAACAACAGAGGAGGGCTGCTATGGCCGGGAAATGGCAAGTGCGCGGTACCTACTTCGAGGCATGCAGCTGCATATCGGCATGTCCCTGCAACTTCACCAATGCACCAACCGAGGGCGAGTGCAAGGTGGTCATCGCCTGGCATGTGGAAGAGGGCAATTACGGCGACCTGGACCTTGCCGGTCTTAACACTGCACTCTTCGCCCATTCGCCCGGTCACATGATGGAGGGCAATTGGCGGGTGGCGCTCTACACCGACGAACGCGCCGAATCGCTACAAGCACAAGCGCTGGCCAAGATCTTCTCCGGCCAGGAGGGCGGACACCTCTCTGCGGTGGTCCCGTTTATCGGCGAGGTAATGGGGGTCAGAGCGGTACCCATCGACTACCGGGCCGATGGCAGAAAACGCAGCGTGCGCATCGGCAACGTCGCCGAAGCCGACATCGAAGCGATGGCCGGTCAGGGCGATCAACTTGTCGAGGTTCACAACGTCCCCTTCACCGTCGTGCCGGATGTGCCGCTGGTCGCCTCCAAGACCGGTCGCCTGTACTACGACGACTACGGCGTTTCGGTCGATATCAGCGGGCGCAATGGCTACTACTCGCCCTTCGCCTATCAGGCCTAGCGCCAAGGGGCTGGAAATCAACCGGGTCGGACTCACGCTGGGTCTGACCACCGGCGCCGCATGGCTCTATCTCATCTACATGGCGTGGGGCATGGCGGACATGGAGGACGCCACGGCCATGCCGCTGATGCCGGCCATGATGCATTGGTCGGTGCTGGATCTGGTGCTGGTCTTCATCATGTGGGCAGTCATGATGGCGGCCATGATGCTGCCCTCGGCGGCGCCCATGGTGCGGATGTTTACACGCAGCGCCGGTCCTCGAAGCGGTCCCCTCAGCGCTCTCTTCGTGGGCGGCTATCTTGCTGTCTGGACAGCCTTCAGCCTGCTGGCCACGCTGGCCCAATGGGGTTTGCTGGAACTGCGCCTGATCACGCCGATGATGGAGAGCGCCAGCCGCTGGCTCAGCGGCGGACTGCTGATCGGCGCCGGCCTTTTCCAGTTCAGCGGCTTCAAGAACAGCTGCCTGAACAAGTGCCGATCCCCGCTCGGCTTTCTCATGGCCGAGTGGCGTCCGGGAGAGCGGGGCGCCTTCATCATGGGTCTGCGTCATGGTCTCTACTGCACCGGCTGCTGCGCCATGCTGATGCTGCTGCTGTTCGTACTGGGGGTGATGAATCTGGCCTGGATCCTGGTACTCACTCTGATCGTGCTGACGGAAAAGCTGCTCGACGCCTACCGCTTTCCGATAAGCCAGCTTCTCGGTGTCGGTCTGCTCCTCTGGGGAGTTGCCGTGCTGGTTGTGGGGTAGCCCCTTTGCTATGCGTCTTCTGTTGATGGGGGCTCCATTTTTTTTCAGCCTGGTTTTTTTGCTTGTCCACTGCTGATCAGTTGATCTTGATCTTTGCCATGGCACGCAGTGCAAAAACGTAGTCTGCTACACGTTGCAACATCACTTTCTGTGTCAGGCGGTCCTTGACTTCATCAAATTCCGGCGGCTTGGCGGCACGGCTATCTTCAAACTTAATCACGTGCCAGCCGAATTTGGTCTGAACCGGTTGTTTGGTGTATTCCCCCTTTTTCAACTTGAGCAGGGCATCGCTGAATTCGGCAACCAGCTGAGACGCCGCAAACCAGCCAATGTCGCCGCCCTGTTCAGCACTTGACGCGGTAGAACGCTTCTTTGCCAGTTCCTTGAAATCACCGCCCATATCGAGCTCGGTGATCACTTTTTCGGCATCTTGCTTATTATTGAGCAGGATATGGCGTGCCTTGTATTCATTCATTTTGAACGTTATTAGAATTTCATCATAAAGCTGTTTCAGCTCCTCGTCGGTGATCGGCTTTCCGTTTTGCACCTTGTCCAGCACAGCGCCAAGAATGACGTTGACGCGCAGTGCTTCGATTTTGGCCTTGATGTCTTTATCCTTGTCCAGTCCTTCCTTGATCGCAGCCTGGTAAATCAGTTCGCGGTTTACCAGTTCATCGACAATGCGCTCTTTGGGTAATTGCGCGCTCTGGGTATTTGTTTGCAAATATTTGTCGTAGTCTGTCTGCGTGATCTTCTTGCCATTGACCGTGGCAAGCACGGAATCGGCTGCCATGACTTGGCCGGAGAAGGCGAGAGTGGTAGCCGCTATCATCAGTACAGCGGCGCAGTGTATCGATTTCATGAGTTATTCCTTATCTTGAGCGGCGTGATACGTTGCATTGTGTCTGTCCCACTGGAACTGAGTGATTCGATTCAGATAACCCGGAAGTTCTCTTGATGCCTCGCAGCCTACGGGGGGCGTGGATACAAATCGGATACAGGGTGGCGGCGCTGGCGGAATTCAGTCGATTAATTCATGCGCCGATGGCAGGTGAGGGGTATGAGTAGCCCCTTTGTTCAGGCTGGTTTTCGGTGTTTCGATCTTTGCGTCTCTGTTTTCGCGGCCCGTCATGCACTGCCGGACGGGTCAGGAGGCTTATCAGCTCATTGATGTCGTGAAATATCTCCTGCCTACCGCTTTCCGGCGACTCGACTACGCCATTGACTAACGGTTGTCCGGATGCATCTTTCGTACGGCGGTAGATGCGCACGATGTAGCTCTGTTCTCTCATGGTTGAACACTACATCGAGAGAGGTTACAAATAAGGTACTAGGGCTTATCGGATTAGTGTTGACAGGCCTTAGGAGGATGGAGAGTAGTTGCATAACATCTCATGCCACTTTTCCGATTCTGCGCAGGGAGCAACTTCCAGTTCCGTCGCCAGAGTCTGTTGGCAGCGTCTGTATACAGCCAATCCCTCGGCCACTTCACCGTGATTGAAATAGCAGCGCATCAGGCCGATATAGAACCGCTCGGCAAGAGGATCGACTTCCAGTGCACTCTGATAGCAGTTGATTGCCACTCTTGATTGTCCTGCTTCTATCAGGCGTTGCGTCGCCATGTCGATAATACGCAGAAAACGGCTTCTCAGGCGTTCTCGCATCGAGAGCACCCAGGAGTCGTTTTCGTTAGGCAGGAAGCTTCCTCTGTATTGCGCAATGACCAGTTGCGCCAGGCTGGCAAGCTCTTCATCGGATACCGACACCAATGCATCCAGAGTGCGTTCAATGTCCCATATATCCACCCATACCCACCTGGGATCGAGGGAAAGTCTACCGTCATGTAATTCCACTGCCTCCTGGGCGATCAGCTTGCGCAATCGATGCAATGTAATCTTGAAACTACGGCTGGCCTGGTCCCCATCGGCATCGGGCCACAGCCGATCGCTGATCTCATGAACGATAACATCACGCCCGCCGAGGGCAATAATGGCTTTCAACATCTCCAGCGTTTTGCCCGAAGACTTTACAGGTTTGTCGTCGATGAACAGGGAGAAACGTCCAAGCGTATGGATACGGATACGCCAAGGCCAAAGATCGGCCGCCGGCATATTATCCGGTGGCGACAAGCGCCATTTTTTGATCAGGGACCGGACGTACTCCTGTTCGATTCCGTGTGTCAGGGCCAGGGTGCACAACTCACTGACCATTTCCCCATCCCAAAGCGGGAAAGTCCAGAATTCGCTCTCTGAGGCCGCTATTTTCAGTGCTGCCGACAGGGCAATGACGGCATCATCTTCTCTTTCCTGTCGCAGGTACATATAGGCTTCCAGCATCCTCGCCAGATATTGCAGATGTCGGCTTGGCGTAGCCAATGAGAATTGCAGCGACCTGTCGAACGCTGTTGCCGCAGCACCATAATCGCCATTTTCAATCAATGCCCTGGCCAGGCCGAGGCTGCCCAGCGAAATGGGCATTTGTGCCGAAAGATCCTCAAGAATGGTCATGCACTGGCGCATATACTCCAACGACGTACTGTACTCCCTGGTGAGTATCCTGTACCAACCCATATGAAATTTGTAATGTGCAACATCTATCCGCCGATGTTCAAGCAGGTGCTGTTTCATCAACTCCAGTATCTGGCGCATACCGTCCAGGTCTTGCATGACGCCCTTGGCGTACAACAGTTGCGCATAACTATAGGAATCCATGATATGAACGCCGCTCTGCCTTCCTATATCAATGGCCTCCTGAATAGTGTCACAGGCTTGCTCTGGCTCTCCGGTTATCCAGTACAGTGTCCCGCGATTCACTTTGATCAGAATTTGTGACAGTGGCGAGATGGTTTCCGTTTCGGCCAACAGTTCCAGTGTCTCCATGACACCACGCATCTCCTGAAACTTACCGGACCAGGAATAGAACAGCGCGAGGTTGGCGCCGTTCTTTATCCTGAAATCCGCATTGAAATGGCTGTTCAGCAGCCGATCCGTTGTCCCCTGAAAATCCAGATTTCCCGGGTCTATATAGACCTTTACAGAGTACAGCGCATATTGCACTTGCGCCTCGATCTCAGGCGACGGGTAGTCAGGATATGTTTCATTCAATACTGAAAACTTCTCCAGCCAGCCATGCATATGACTGAAGCTGTCCCACTGCAATGTACACGACTCGGCGATGCCCGCCCAACTCAGATACATGCCGGCAACATCCTGACTGCTCTCGAAAGCCGCATAGGTCTGTTCAAAACATTTGCCTGCGTTGTGCGGCTCGAACGGCATCAGAGAGACACCATGCCAGTAAGAGAGCCAGGGTTGCTGTCTATAAGCTGTTTCAGGGATGGCTTCAAGCCATTTTGCAAGGGTTTGATAGCGCCCCTCAGCGACCATCTCTTCTGCGCGCGCCAATACCAGTTCAACCAATTCGTCGATCGCACCCGCGGCGGATAGCAATTCCACGGCATCCACATACTCTTCCTGATCCGCCAGAATATGTCCCGCGCGCCGCTTCAGCTCACGCATCTCCTGGTCAGCGCATTGCCGGCAGCACTCCTCTTGCAGATAGCCACGAAACAGTGGGTGGAACTCATAGCGCATTACCTCACCCGGCAGACGACTGATGAAATAGTTGCGCCGCACAAGATTTTTCAGGATAAGCTCGGCACGTGGGTTCCCTGTCAGTACGGCGGCGGTTCCCGCGTCCATCACCGGCAGCAGGGAACACTTGGCGAGAAACAGCTGGGTCTCCAGGTCCGCCTTACGCATGATTTCGGCGGCAAAGTAATCAAAAACCATGGCATTGATCACCTCGCCATTCGATAGATCTTCAGCGCCCTCGAGAAGCAGGATCAGGCCAGCCAGCCAACCCCCCGCCTGCCTGTTCAATAGCGCTACTTTGTCGTCGGGAACAGTCTCGCCCATGATGCGATTGCTTATCTGGCATGCCTCCTCGTCATCCAGCACCATGAGATCCGCGGAGATATGTGCCAGACTGCGCGAGACCCGCAGAGGCGCAAAATCTTCAGGAATGTCAGTACGGCTGATGAAAATGATGTTCACACCATCCGGAAGCGCTCTTGCTGCCAGTGGTAACATTTCACACAATGGGGAGCCCGAGGGGAGATCCTGATAATTATCGAAAACCAGCACGGCAGGCTTGGGCAGACGTGAGAATAGATGTTCAAAGAAATTCAGGGTAAAAGCCGGCAGCCCCTGTGCATATTCAGGCGTCAATAGCGGCAAGGTTTCACGCTTACGGCGTGAACGCATAGTAGCAACCTCACGCAGATACGCGAAGCAGGTCGCCGGATCGATATCCCGTGCATCAACCTGATACCAAAGCGGCTTTATCCTGCGCCTGGCGAGATAACTCGCCACGAGCGTTGTCTTACCTGAACCGGCCGGCGCACTTAACCATATAACCGGTTTATCGCGCGCCTGGTCGAGTAGCTGGAACAATCTATGACGCGCTGTCGCGCCATCGACCTTTGGTGTTGTTAGCTTAGCCGGCAGTATATGGGCCGACTTGGATTGTCTCATCTCTGGGGGAATCTACACATGTTTCACTGAACAGTAGGGTATATCAACATAAAATCAGATCTATACAGAATCTATGGCGGGGTACACCAGCCGCCGGGCGTTTCCGCTTTTTCCGATTATCACTTAGCGTAGCTGGCTATCCTTGCTGCCTCTGCGGTTATAAGCGCCATGAAAAGCCTGTTGTTTGTCCAATTCGGACTGACAGCCTACACACAGACGGACCCCGGCAATGGCCTCGCGCCTTGCCTTTGGTATCTCCGCATCACACTCTTCACAGTGGGTACGGCTTTCACCACTGGGAATACGACTGCGAGCCAGATTGACGGCATCCTCCACACTGACATCGATTTGATCCTGTACCGCGCCATCGCGTGACCAACCACCGGCCATATGCACCTCTAAATAACGGTTAGGGCTTTGACTGTCAGCCCATTTAAGTCATCAGGTAAGTATGACTATCTCAATATCACGGATAGTTTACTCAATTTTATTGATTGATACCTAAGTTAAATCAGGTGGTTGTTTTCATCAATAGGTATGGCGCCACGGCCGGCGTCTTCCCAGTCCCACGCCGATGGCGTAGATCAATTCACCATCGGCTGTGTCTCCGCCGACTTGGTACTCCCCGTATTATACATTACCGAAGGCATACATGATGTGGCGATTCAAAAGGTGTTCCTGATTATTCTGCGTGTTGAACCTGCTCTGTATCCCGCGATCAATACAAACACTACCAATGACACTATCCCCCATGGACTTAAGATCCCACCGCCGCCACCGCTCGACCCCGTCTCTCCATCACCGTTATTTGAAGCGATAGAGGCAGTAGTGATGATACCGCCGGTGTCGGCGATTCTCTTATTCGCGAGACCATCGGTGTCATTCGGGCCACCGTCCTCTATGGTCAACTCGACACACCAAGCATCTTTACGCAACGACGATGTATAGGCGCTGTCTCCGGGAGGGGGACAGACTCCCGCGCTCCCAGGCGCCGATTTGATCAGGTTGTGTTCATCCACCACGAATTCACGCCAACCACTCGAGGTCAGTTTATAATAGGCAGCACCCGGTGAAACCGATTGCAACTGGGGTATTACCACCTTCGCACTCATACCAGCCTGAGTGAGGTTGTCGATACGAAAATCGAATAAGTCGCCTTCATAAGGGTAGATATTCCCGTATCTTTCCCTCTCTAAGTCGTTGGCATTGTAGGCAAGAATATAGTCGTAGCTGACCAAGGCTCCGTGCCGGGTGAAAAGTGCGATATCCCCCAGGGCGAGAGTCAGGCCTGACTCGGTCTGTATCATGTAGCCGTTACCGGGTCCGGGTTCCTGTTGAAGAGTATTGCTCGGTAGTCCGGCGGGATCGAGATAGTTTGGGATGCCATCCGCGTCACTGTCGCCATAGCCTTCGATCAGATCGGTCTCACCGTCAGCATCGCTATCCACACTGGTGAGTTGGGGGAGGTCAGCTACTAGCATCAGACTCAGCTCGGCATTGTCGCTCGTGGTCGCGTCACTGGCCCGCACTCTTATTCGATAGAGACCGGATTCGAGATCCGATGGGTCGAATGTAAAACTGCTCTCTTCATTGTCGAGGTCAGCCAGGCGTGTGTCACTTCCACTCCAGTCATAGCTGTGGTTGTCGGCGATATTCAGGTCTTGCACCTTGGATGTAACGATAACGCTGCCACCGGTTTGGTTCACAATGCGTGTGGGCGTCTCACCCTGAGTTGCAGTCAGTGTCGCCTTGGGGGGGTAATTTTCGTTGCTTACTGAGATTTGGCAGCTGCTTTTATTACCCATCACCGCATTGGTGGGCGGGTCAATTGTCAGTCGCAGATTTGCATAGTCCGACAGATCGCCAAGCAGGGTCTGCGATATCGATAGCATGGTTGTCAGTTGCGCTTGCCCGATCCGAAAGGTCCCTGTTTGCAACGACACTTCGCTTGCGTCTGCTGATTTAACAGCCGTAAGAGAGTAGGGGGCGGATATCGGGAATCGGGCCGGTGTTCCAGTCAACTCCAGAGGACAACCGATGGGGCCGTCAGGGGAACCGACCTGGTCTGCGCCAAACTCGATGATCGGTTCTATTCTGACGATTTGAATCGCCTTGCTGGTTCTTCCGAGACTATCATCCGCCGCCCAATAGAGTAAATGTGTGCCGGACGCTAGATTGAGTACGCCATCGCCTGGAGGCGGCGTCTCGACTCCATTGCTGACCAGATGGTCCAAATATACTTCGGGTGTGCCTTCATCATCGTCCCGGGCTGTGGCCGTACCAGGATCGACCCGTGTCAGGACACCAGTGGCAGGGATCGTCATGTCCGCAGGAGGGGTGACAATCGGGCGGCTGGCCGGTGATACTCGGCCGGCTACGATTGTCTCCAGGGTTTCTTTCGTACCGTGGAGATCCTCATAGCTCACGACGGCCACGATCGATGCGTTGGAGTTATAGGCTATGTAGGGAACAATCGTGTAGCTATCGGTGCCTTCCACGAGGAGTTCGTCGGTTGTCGCAAAAGCGCCATAGCGGCGTTTCCATGCATAGGATAACTCACCCATACCGTCAGCGTCATAGAGGCTGCTGGTGTCGATGGTCAATGTTGAGCCTTCCGACAACGACCCGCTGATATATGCGGAACCTGCCGGTGGGTCGTTGATGTTGGCGATTGCGCCGGGAGTCCCGACCGGTAGAGAGCGGACGCTTTCCTGATTGCCCTGACCATCTACGAAACTCGCTGTGACATAGACTCTATAACCGGCATCATCGTCGGTTAATAGATAGCTGTCATGAGTTGCATAGGGGATGGGCTGGGTAGCGCGATACCATTGAAAGCTGAGTGTACCCATGCCGTTGCGATCGCTGATGGAGTGGTTGGCCCTGACCACCTGATCTTCTTCGGCTTCGCCGTCGATGAGGATTCGACCCATTGCCGGTTCGTTTTCGCCGGACTTTCCAATTTCGAGGGTTTGAGAGACTTGCAATCGAAAACGTTCGGCCCCTTCAAAAGCGAAGTTCCCTAGATTAAAACTAGACCATTCACTGGTGTAGTAATTGAGGGTGTAGCTACCTGATGCGAAGGGTCCAATTTCGTGGGTACCCACATAACAACCACCTACTGCCATAACCGAACTATCCACGTACGCGTATACATCGATCACGTTCTCATGCGTTTCCGATCCAATAAAATAGTGGACGACCGGAGAGCTTCCTCTGCATCCGCTTATCGTAATGCTAAAAGGTGCTGTATTGGTTAGTGTTTCAGAGTCAACCGTCATCTCATCCGGCCAGGCCGCGGAAACATGGAGGAGCAGTATGGGTAGTATCGAGAGAGTGATTTTCCGCATTTAATGTTCCCTTAATATTCCTGAAATCCTAAACTCTGAGCAGCGGAATGCGTAGCGATGGGTAAACGCAAACAATGGAAACACTATACATCATTGTTCAAATAATCAGCAAAGTATTGGGGAATTCGGGGGGGAATTCGGGGGCACCCGCAATAAATATCCGCACTCACCATACCTGGAAAATCGATCAGAACCTGGCAGCGAATCGCTTCTGAATCGGCTCAAAGGGTGAAGCGTACTTTGTCGACCAGCAGCCCGGGCAACAGCCAGCTGCGGCCGGAGCGCTGGTCGTAGCTGCCCGCATCCAACAGCAGATCCCGTTCCCGGGTCAGATCCTGGAGGCCGTCACCGAGCAGCTGGTAGATGGAGTCGTCCATACGCAGAACCGCCGCCGGCGCCACGGGCTGGCCGTTTTCGATCCAGAGGCTGGCGAACCTGGTCATGGCGGTGATGCGAAAGGCGTTACGGTCGGCGAAGTTGCCATACCAGAGATCGCTGACATAGATCCCGGTGCCCAGCGCCTCCATGGCCTGGTTCCGCGGCAGGTTTCCGGCACCCAGTTCAAGGGCATCCGGCTGCTCATGCTCGCAATTCACGGTGAGGTCGTATTCACGGGCGCTGCGGGCATCCACCAGGGGCTGGTCCAGATATCCACCGCTGATCAGGGGGATGCGTTGCGGTTTGATAAAGCCCTGGCTGGTGAAAATCGGCAGCAGGCCGCGGCCG
>JBNKLI010000080.1:0-18750 GCA_050292275.1 Candidatus Thiodiazotropha sp. | reverse complement strand
CCCAACAGTACATCCTTGTACTGACGGGGCTAACGCGGCATCCCTGCCGCTTCTGCGAAAGACAACCCCCAGGCGCCTACCCTCGTCCATTCGCTTTCTGGAGAGTGACTAAGTAATCAAATTTGCGTTTATTCGCGTTCATTTGCGGACTGAAAACTATTCGTGAGTATTTGTATCCTGCTCTTACAACACCCTCCGAGGGGAGAGGGGAAGTGCTTTTCGAATAGATCGAATGCTTCCTGTCTGGTCGTGGAATCATACCGTTATTTGCTCCGGCCTGTGATTCATGCATTCCCTCTCCCCTTGGGGAGAGGGCCAGGGAGAGGGGGGGATGTAAAGATCCGTGAATGCAATGAACACATCCACTAAAAACTCACAACTCAAAACTATTCATAATGACGCAGGCCATCGGCGTGGCATAGCTACGGTATTATTCACAATTGCCACCAAGAACCGCTTTCCTATACTCAGTTCAATAAGGGGATGATATTCGATGCAGTCAGGCATCATTCGAGGAGACCAAAATGAGAGGAAGCGAACAGCAGATCATTCCTGAGCCGAGCATATCGATTCACCCCGCATCACCCGGTGCCGAGTTGCTTCGAGCCCCCGATATCAGTGCCTATCTGAACAGCCACCAGGGTTCTGCCGAGAATATCCGGCGGGCCGCCGATCAATTGGCAAATGAACCAGACGGCCCCAAGTCCTTGCGTAAACTGTTGCCGGCCTTGACCGAGAAGACCATCAATGTCTTCTTCTCATACAAAGCCAAGGATGAACCCACGGCTCGCGCAGTGGTGGATATTCTACGAAAAAACTCCGCCGGCAAACTCGCGATCACCTATCAGGCCGATTTTACTGAAAATATTTCAGGCAAGAACTGGCGCGAAAAAATCACCACCGAGATATGCCGGGCCAACTGGTTCATTCTGCTGCTGCCCGACCCATCCGATGACTGGGACTGGTGCCTGTTCGAAACCGGTATCTTCGAAGGCCAGCAATCGTCGGCCGATCGCCTGATCTGCCTGCACCACGAGGACATCGCTGTTCCCAGCCCCATCGAGGGATACCACGCTGTCGCCGCGAACCTGACAGAGGTGGAAAAATTTCTGCGCCTGGTGTTCATCAATGAGAATCCTCTATACGGCCTGGACCCCGTCAACCCGGCCCTTGCCGAAGATCTGCCTGAGATAGCCGAGTCCATTGTCAATGCCATCAGCCCACCGAGAAAAAGCCTGATCAACCAGCCACTGCTGCCATGGGTCGAAATATGTGTGGACAAGCCTCAGAGTCTGACCCACAAGGAAGCGCTCAATCGCGCCACTATTCGCCATGCCAACAGGGATGCCCTGGAACTGTTCGATTTCATTGACCAACCCGCGACCTGGGGCGAGCTGATAGAGATCATCGATAAATCGTCTAAAGACGACAGGTGGCAGACCGAACTCTTTCATGTGATTCGCAAAATAGGATCGGGGCGGAGGTTTGAACAGATAAATGCGGTATTCAATACCGCATTGGACAAAACCTATCGTCCGATCGTATGCGCCATCGATCGATTGGGCAGACAGGGGAAGATCGATACCTTTCAAATCGGCTTCATCGAGGAGGTGGGAGCGATAAACAACGAGGCAATGCCCGCCGATCTTTCGACCCTGTCGACCATGCTGCGCTACGCTTTTCGCTTTCGTTGGGAAATTCTTGAAAAGTTTGCACGGAGCGATCTCAGCGAGGAAGATATCGCAGCACTGGACAATGCCCTGCTGCGTATCGAGCACGATGCCGAGTCCCGTGGCGTGAGCGACGAGGAGACATTGAAATCACTCTATGCCAAGGAGTCGGAGGAAGGTGAGATTTCGCAGATGTACAGACTCTGGCACAGGCTTAGAAATCCCCAGGGAACGGGTGATCTGGATGTCGCGATCCGGGAGAGAGATACGCGCAAGGTAACAGAGATCCTGCATGAACTGATTCCTCTGAACAAGCGCTTCCTGAATATGACTGCCGATTGCTTTAGCAATCTGGTCAGCCATTGAATCGGACCTCAAATCCTGTAGAGGGTCGGCAGCAGCCAACTGTAGGCGATCCACATGACACAGATCAGCGGCAGACCCACACGCACGAAATCCGAGAACCTGTAGTTGCCCGCGCTCATCACCAGCAAATTGGTCTGGTAGGCCATCGGTGTAGCGTAGCTCATGTTGGCGCCGAACAGCACGGCAAGCACGAAGGGCTCGGCCGGCAGTTGCAATGAATGCGCGATACTGATGGCAACGGGGGTGCCGATAACGGCGGCGGCGTTGTTGGAAACGATATTCGTCAGCGCCGCCATGACAAGGATCAAGCCGCTCAGCACCACATGCGATGAAGCCCCATGCGTGATGTCGAGAAACAGATTCGCCAGGAAATCGCTGCCTCCGGTCATCAACAAGGCATTTCCCAATGCCAGGCTGGCGACGATGACCAGGATCACCTGGACATTGAGGGCGCGACCGACATCGCGCCAGGAGAGACTGCCGACGATCAACATCAACAGTACTCCAGCGAGCGCACTCACCGCAATGGGAAGAATACCGAGCGCAGCCAACAGGATAATCCCGAGCATGATCGCCAGTGAATAGGGAGCCTTTCTGGTGTGCGGCAGATCGGTCGTGGTATCCAGCACCATGACGATGGACTGCTGTTTCAATTCCTTGATCTGGCTTCGCTTTCCCTGCAGCAACAGGACATCGCCTATTCTCAGACTGAGATTGCCCAGGCCATGCGGCAAGGTCCTGATGCGTTCGTTGGCGCGATGGATCGCCAAAACCACCAGTTGATAGCTGTCTGCGAAGCGAATCTCGTTGAGGGTTCTGTTCTGCAACGGCGATCCGCGAAACACAATCGCCTCCGCCAATTGCTGATCATGCGCCTGCAGCGGATGTTCCTCGTCGACTTCGTCGCCGGCCGAATAGAGGGTGGCGCCGAGCTGCTGCTCGAACTCCTTGAGATGAGCCGGCGTATCATGCACCAATAGCCGGTCCCCCGGATTGATGACAGCATCGGGCAAAGGCATGATGTAGGTGGTCTCACTGCGCCGAATCCGTTCGACATGCATGAGGTTGTGGGTAAGCGCTATCACTTCGGACAACTTCATGCCCGCCGCCTCGCTCTGCTCCTTGATCACCAGCTGGGCGGTGAATATCCGCGGTGAACTGTCCGCCAGCACCAGCTCGCGTTTCGGCAGTATGCGTGGTGCGACCTGCCAGAGGTAGAGCAGTCCAATCGCGTTGGCGACCGCCGCGGGCAGGATGAAGTCGAACATCTCTATCCTGCGCAGCCCGAGATCGGCAGCGACACCAATGACCAACAGATTGGTCGAGGTACCGATAGTGGTGCTCATACCGCCGATCAAGGTTGCGAAACCCATCGGCATGAGCAGCGAGGAGGCACTCGATCTCGTCTGTAATGAAACACTGACCAGAATCGGCAGCAGGAGTATGACGATCGGGGTGTTGTTGATGAAGGCGCTGAGAACCCCGGCAATCAGCAGTGTGGCCAGGAACGAGAGACTTGGGCTCGCGCGCCAGAGTCTCGCCAGGGTACGACCCACAGGCTCGAGAGCGCCGGAACGCACCAGGCCGTGTCCGGCCACCATCAAGGCACAGACGGCGACCAGCGCCTCGTGGCCGAAACCCCTGAAAAAATCGATGGCACCGATCTCGCCGGCCGTTCCCCGATAGGGAAAGAGTTCGAATCCCGCGGCCAGTATGGTCAACACCAGAAGCGACGAGGTCTCCAGGGGGATCTTATCGCGACTGAACAGTACCAATGCAACGACTGTGAGTAGTAAGACCGCCAGGGTGTGGGAATCCAGCGCTCCATTTTCTATCATGGGTCAACCCTTTTCTAGGCCAGTATAGTCGTAATGGGGAACATGCCTTTGCAAGGTTACGTCATCCCAGTTGTGTTCGCCAACAACGAAACCGTGTTTTAGCGGATCCAGTCCCTGGCCTGCATGGAGCTGAACCTTGCCTATTTGGTTGCCGGGTTAATATTCACGCTTCAGCAGCTCCTGCACGACGCCCAATACATGCTCAGGCGGCAAACCATATGGAACGACTGTAGCCAACCGCCCGTCGCGGTCGATAATATAGAGATTCGCAGAGTGATCGATGCTGTAGCGTTGGTCATCCGCGATATGCTTTTGAAACTTCACCCCATACATCGAGGCCACCCTGTCGATCTCGGGCTGCGTTCCGGTGAGGCCGACAAGGCCACTGCTGAAATATTCGGTGTAGCTCTTGAGTACATCCGGCTTGTCCCTCTCCGCATCCAGGGTAATGAACAGACCCTGTACCGCGTTCGACATCTGCTCCAACGAATCGAGTACGGCAGCGATGTTCGAAAGCTCGGTTGGGCAGATGTCGGGGCAATAGGTGTAACCAAAAAACAGCAGTACCACCTTACCGCGCAGCTGTTGCGAGTCGAAACGCCGGCCCTCCTGATCGAGAAGAATGAAATCCCCTCCCAACTGTTGCGCCTTGGCGTGGACCGAGAATCCTCCCACCGCCGCAGACAGGATGAATACAGCTGTCAACAGACGCTTACCGGGCATTCAGCGAACCTCGATGTCGGTGCCGTGTACCCAGTTCGGATCACCCTTCTTGATATCGCCGACAGGCGCGGCGAAGGCATCGGCGACCAGGATATCGACATTGCTTCCACTGAGCGATTCCAGGAAATTGACCAGGTCCTTTTTTTCCTGTTGCGTAAGATGCAAAGGTTCAATCAGTGGGTCGAGCAGATCACTGGGTACACCGCCCTGATCGTAGAACTCCACCACTTCTTGCAGGCTGCTCAAGGAGCCGTTGTGCATGTAGGGTGCGGTGAGAGCGACATTGCGTAGCGAGGGGGTCTTGTACTTCCAACGATCATTGGGATTCTCCGTCACCTCGTAGCGACCGAGGTCCGCCGGAGGGGACTCTCCCACCTGCTCTATAACCGAGCGGTCCAGCTCGAACGCGATACCGGGAGCGACGACAATGCGCTGCTTCTTCGGCTTGATACCCATCGACTCCCTGTAACCAATCCCCGTGTTGTGCAGCCGGTTGTCGGTGAACAGGGCATAGCGCTCCCCTATGGTGTGACAGGCCGCGCATCGCGCCTTTCCCGTAAACAGCCCGTATCCGCGTTGCGCGGAGGGAGAGAGGGCTTGATGATCATTGGCGTAGCGCCAGCGGTCGAACCCGGAATCGCCTGAAACCAGGCACCGCTCGTAGCTTGCCAGCGCCATGCCGAGGGTTTCCATGGTCACGCCCCTGGCGTTGAACGCCGCCTCGAACAATCCCCTGTAGTCCGCTATGCGCCTGATCTTGTTCAACACATGACCAACGGATGGATTGCCCATCTCGTTGTTCGCCAGCAATGGCCCCCAGATCTGCTGTTCCAGATTCTCCTCCCTGCCATCATGAAACAACCGTGTGGCATAGGCGCTGTTATAGACAGTCGGCGAATTACGCCTGACGCTGCGCCCCTCTATCCCCACCGCCATGGCCAGTTCATTGCTTGTGAAACCCTGTTCGGGCACATGGCACATGGCACAGGAAAAGGTGTTGTTGTGCGAGAGCCTGCGGTCGAAAAAGAGCTTGCGCCCCAAGGCGATTTTTTTCCTGGTAAGAGGATTTCCCTGCGGAACCGGCACTTCGGGCAACCCCAAAGGCGGCTTTTCGACAAATGCCATCAGATCGGCGGCTTCACCCAGACGCAGCTCGAGTGCCAGGGCATTGGTGGTGTAGCCCTGCGACTCATATCCACGTCTGTCATCGCCCGGCACCGACAATATTGTGGCCTCGATACCTGGTATCGCCTCCATCCCCGGCGCACTTTGAAGAGAGTGCTGCATCAATGTTCTGACATCATTGAGTATCAGATCCTGATGCAGATACTCCACACTGTAGATATTGCGTATCTGTTTTTGCGGATCGATCAAAAAGACCCGCAACAGATGGGAATAGGTCACGACGGAACGCCCATCATCGGCTGTTTCGCTTTGAATCTCCTGTCCATAGGCTTGCAGTATCGGTTTCAGGCTCTGCTCCGATGCGGTGGTGACGAATTGCCACTCTCCCGCATTGCCGGCATACTTGAAGTTGTTGCCGTAGAGTTTCATCATCGCCGGTGTATCCACCGCGGGATCGAAGCTGAGACTGACGAGTTTCAAGTCTTTGGCCAGAACCGGATCCCGTTTCATCATCGATTTGATCTGATAGAAGACATGCGCGCTCAGTGGACAGCCGTTGAGGTCGCTGCAGCTACTGTAGATGAAGGCAAGCAGGACATACTTATCACCGAACAGATCGTGAAGACGTACTGAATTTCCCTCGCTATCGAGCACCTCGCCATCGGCGGCATCGCCGAGCGAGGGCAACTGATAACTCCCCACGGCCGGTAGTTGGTAGCCGAGCGTGCCATATCCGGGCGCCCTGGCCTCTACCTGCACTTTCGCATCGGCCTGCAGCTGCGAGACGAAGCAGACAAAGAGCAGCAGAACACCCACGCTCAGCGACGGCATAACTGCCTCCAGCCGGCTCTCTGTCTGCACATCCCTGTGCAGCTGCGGTTTTCAGGAGATTTGCTCATGCGCAGACAGGACCGTCCCCCGTATGGCTACTCCTTCACCAGTTTTGCCAGCGAGGCGCCCTGATCATTATCTTCTTTACCCGCATAGAGCGCATAGGCGCCGAAACGCATCTGATGGGCGCGTCCCAACTTCTCCTTGTTGAAGTCAATGGCGAACTTCTCCACCAGCTGAGTGCCGTCCCATACGTAACTCTTGAAGTATTGCTCGTTGTCCTCGCCCTTTTTGTCCCAATTGGCAAGCAGAGAAGAGGTATAGTAGATCCGGGTACTGTCCCAGCTCGAGGAGGCCATGTTGACCTGACGCCCGATCACCTTCTCATAGGTCTGCTTGGGATTGTGCGGATCGCTCATGTCAAACAATCTGGTCTTGCCGTCCATGAAGGTGTTGACCCAGAGCCGGCTGTCGTCCGAACTGATGGAGATATCCACCGGCAGCGGAACCTTGGCCGGGTCGCCGATATCGGCCACCGCCTTGGCTTGCCATTCACCCTGGTCGTCTTCGTAGATCAGCCAGATCTTCGAAGTCAACGCCGTGGTTGTCACGCACCAGTTGTGATCGGGCTGCCAGGCACAGCGAATCTCCAGCGGCGCCCCGGGAACATCGAAAATCTTCTTCGGCTTTTTACTGTGAAGTCCCCACAAAACGACCGTGTTACCGAAGCGTTTCATCGCCTCCTTGTCCTGCAGCATCTTACCGAAATCCATCATGTAGTTTGACCAACCGGTGAACGAGGATGACAGCATCACATTCTTTCTCGGCAGTACCCGCACATCGTAGTTGTAGCCATCGGCGTACTTGCCGTCTTTCATGGCACCGTTCAGATTCTGATCGGTGGGCATCCAATAAGTGGCTACATAGTCACCCTCGTTGGTGTACTCCACGAGTGCCGTTCTGCCGCCATGATCCTTGTTGTTCGAAAGACCGGTGATCATGATTCTGCCCGGTAACGCATAGGTGGTATGGGGTCCGACGACACCACCGCTTTTGTCCACGAAATCTGTTACTACCTTATGCAATTTGGGCTTGGCGGGATCGCTTGAGACATCGAAGATGAAGAGTTTGCTGGTATCCAGACCACCTGCCCAAAGGTACTTTCGATCATCGGTAAAACCGGAATGGTGCGCCTCATTGCGCCCGCCCACTGAAAGCGTGTGTACAACCTTACCGTAGTTGGCGGATTTCGGGTTAACATCGACCGTCACCAGTTTATCCTGGCCATCACCCAAACCTTCGACACCGAGGGTCCAGACATAGACGAAATCCTCCTGTCCCGTAATCTTCGCCATGTAGGGTGACTGACAGGTCTCATCCGCCTGAACCTGGAGTACAGCACCGCAGAGGGAGATGGTCAGACCGATAGTGGATGCATATATTATTGATTTTATTGGCTTAAGTTTATGTAGCCTCATTTATCACTCCTCCAGTGTTTTTTTGTGTGGTCGCACAAAAAAAGTAGAATGAATGTTCATTTTTGTCAATTATTTCTCTATGCTGTAGTGATCATCTCTCGTAGAGTTCACCCCTTTTCCGATGGTAGGAAGATATGCCCAAGCAGAACGAAACCAACCTAGAGACCGAACCGGTCAATCGCCGAATCATGTTCGCCGCACTCGACCTTTTCGTAGAGCATGGCTACCACAACGTATCTGTTCACGATATCCAAAAACATGCGAATGTCAGCATCGGTTCGATTTACAACCACTTCGGCGGTAAAGAGGGTATAGCCAAGGCCCTCTACTACCACCTGGTAAATGAGCTCGAACAGATTATCGAAGAGGTAATGGCGCAAGAGGTTTCATTCAGGGAACGCTGCAACAGAATCATCTCCCTGCTGTTTGAGTATACGGAGACAAGACGCAACAGCATCTCTTTTATGTTGCATGCCAAGCACCGTGAGTTTCTGCCGAATGAACCACCAATCTGCAGTTCGACGCCCTTCAGGCTAATGCGCAGCATGGTGGAGCAGGGAATGGAAGCGGGTGAGATCCGAAACAGCGACCCATGGGCTGCCGCCTCCACTGTCTTCGGCGGTGCAATCCGCATGATACAGCTAAGACTCGACGGAATTATCGAACAACCCCTTAGAACCTATTACGAGGATCTGCTGACCTGTATGTGGGGAGGCATGAGTAGCGAACGAAAAATGTGATCCAAACCCTCACAAGTGACAAAACTGGATTAACATTTTCTTAAGGAACTTCTGATCAATTCACGGGCTAAGGTAATTTCTTTTCCACGACTTGAACACTATCTTTCTTGCGCACATTTTATGGTGGTGTTTATTGTACCAAATTCAATAAATCCCCATCGCAGGCAAAAGGAAACCATGAATAGATTTAGGGTCCAGACACCGGAAACAGCGAAAAACCAGATAACTTAAAGGCACAAATTTCGCTAAGCAATTCCAACTTTTTTTATCTTGTTCCGAGACAAATTAATTCATTCGAAATCTGACACGGACGACAATAATTTAGTTGCTCCCGCCATATTCAGCTCAAAAGGCATGAAAAAGAGTTCAAAAAAAGAAAAAAATAGTACTTTATTACATAAAAAAAGGCATTAAGAGTTGTTCTTATGCGCATCAGCAACTATATTGTGCATGTTTGTTTAAACATTAAGGAGTACCAATGGCTTTAAAGAAAACCGTGAAGAAACGCCGTAGAGCAAAAAGAAAAGTTGTTTCAATGGAGACTATCAGCGAGGCTTTGCAGGCTGAAGTCGCCTTGTCCGCTTTCAACAAGCGTGCCCTGAGCAGATTAAGTGCAGCTAACAAAGCTGTTGAACGGCAGGATAAAGCAGTGGAAACCAGCAGTGACAGGGTCAGTAAGGCCCGTAGCGCGGCTGCCAATGCAAAGACACCTGCCAGCAAAGAAAAGGCCAAAGAGCGGCTTGCCGATACCCAGGCTAAATTAAAAGAGGCCAAGGCGGCCCGTACTGTGGCTGTCGGTGAACAGCGCAAGGCCGAGCGTTTGGCCAAAGGCCTCTATAGCGCCATGCAGGGAGCACGCGCCAAGATGGTTAAGGATTTTGAAAAAGCGGCCAAAACGATTGAAAAGTCCGTTGACAAAACTCGACGCCGTCGCAGAAGCAAGAAGAAAGCAGCAGCTTCTTGATTTTTTTAAATCAACATCTCTGTCTTGGTTGAATCACCAAGACAGAGATCCACCCGATCACAGCCCTTCCCAGAATTCCGCCGTTTCATGCCCGCGACAGGGCGAACACCCGGTTCCACTGAAAACTTGAAAACCTTGGAGCGGAAACCCTCGCATGGGCGAGTAGCTCCAGCCACTGATCGGCACTCCCCTAAACACCTTGTTTGAGATGCGTTGGTAAGCGCTTCGGGGTGGACTCGTCCGATACCCATCTTGCGTATATCTGCCGACTTGCCGAATTGTCTCTAATTTGTTTCTCTTGGGTAACAACTTCCGGGACCAGGAAGGCACGAAAGAGTATGTCGAAGATTTCATGAATTATACTTGGCGGATGGAGACCCGGACAGAAATGACAAATACCGAGATAGATATCAACGACAGAGGCACGCGCCTGACACTCAACTACAATGATGCATTGAAGTTTCACAAGGGAAACGCCTACTGGGGATGCGCTCTCGCATTCAGGATGCTGCAGTATTGCGCCAAACTGCTCTCCCAGGGAAAAACCTGGGAGCGCCAGGAACTCAGCATTGTAAGCGGACATCCCGGACCGGGGGTAAGAGATACCATTGAATATGTCACCGGCTGCGTCTCAGCGGGACGCTTCACTCTGACTTGCGAGAGTACCGAACCACGCTGCGTAAGTGACATGGACTACAGTTGGCAGGTGCATCATGGCGAACAGTGCCTGCATTTGCATCTGGCTCAGGGGATCGTCTCTGCTGAATTCCTTCAATTGCTCGACGAGATCAATCAAAGCCAGGCCGATGAGCAACAGCTGCAACGCCTCGAGGTACTCAAGAAGACCATGACCGCAAAGATCTGGTCACTCGAACTCGAGCAAGCTTTTCCTGACGCGAAACTGACCAGGGATTGACCTTGGTAAGCCCGCTCAGGGCCCGGGTCATCGATTGTTGCTGCCTGATTCAAGGAAACAGTCTGGGCTTGAGTAATAGCGGACCGCCTCCGGACCTGGAAGACGCCACAAACCCGTACAGTATATAACCATAAAGCAAAATACTTAATTTCCAACGATTTTTAAACGCCTTTGCGAATAGTCGACAGTTTGACTTAGTTATTGCGTTCAACCCCGATTTTGTCTTATTCTTTTGACCTAGATCAATAAAACGATTGATCCAGATCAATATAAAAATTGATACAGATCAATAAAACGACACCAGGCAGTATCGGTGATCAGAGATAACTGCAGGGTTTCAAATGGTTTTAAGGGCAGCTCAAGATTTCGACAGCGATGCATCGGTTGTTGTCATCCAACCCAATAGAAACCTGTCCTGGAAGCAGTCCAAGTGCCTGTTTCTCTTCCTTGCCGGCTGTATCGGGCTGGTGAGTCTCTATTTCATCTCGCTTGGTGCCTGGCTGGTCCTCCCCTTCACCGGGCTGGAGATTCTCCTTGTCGGTATCGCCATCTATTGTCAGAGCTGCCGTGCCCACGCGCAGGAGACAATCCGTATCGACACCACCCACGTGAGGATCAGTGACAGCCGCAACCGACGGTCGGAAAAGTGTTTCCACAAGGCCTGGCTGAAGATCATCCAGAACCATGACCCGAAAGGATGGTATCCGAGCCGTCTGCTGATCGGGTCTCATGGAGAATTCATAGAAATCGGCAAAAACCTGTTGGAGGAGGATCGAGAGATGCTCGCAACCAACCTAAGAAACGCAATCGAGGGCATCTGATCGGCATGCATAATAACGACACGACAGAAACGCGAGCTAATCACACCGATACTCGTCTTTTACCCAAGCAGGCCAAAGGTCGGCGACTGGGCACACGCACGGCGTTTGCCGTCCCGCTTCTGCTGACCCTGGGCGATGCCATGGCTGAATATGGCATCAATTTCCCGCAGCCCGCAGCCGATGTCGCCAGGCAGATCTTCGATATTCATATGCTTACCATGAGTATCGCTACCACCCTGTTGGTCATCGTCTTCGCCATCGTCTTTTATTCACTCTACTTTCATCGCAAGAGCCGCGGCTACGAGGCCGATCAGAATTTTCACAACTCCTGGTTCGGCAACTGGTCCTGGGTCATTGTTCCGCTGATGGTACTTGGGGTCGACCTGACCATCGCGGGCAAGGCGGATGCGGTACTGAAGAAGGTCTGGGAGGTACCGGAAGAAGAGAACATCATGGATGTGAAGGTGACGGGCCATCAGTGGTGGTGGGAATTCGAGTATCTGGATCACGATATTAAAATCGAAAGCCGCTACATACCGGCAGAGCAGTCCGGCGATCTCTATTTGAGGGATGTCGACAACCACCTGATGCTGCCCACCGGGGTGAAGATCCGTTTTCTCCACACCTCGGCGGATGTACTGCACGCCTTCTGGGTACCAGAGCTGGCGGTAAAGAAGGATGCCATTCCCGGCTACATCACCGAGACCTGGACCGAACTCAACCGCGAAGGCGTGTTTCGCGGCCAGTGCGCCGAACTCTGCGGTACCTGGCATTCGCGTATGCCCATCGTGGTGGAGTCGGTATCTCAGGAGAAATTCGCCGCCTGGGTCGAAGACAAAAAATCGATCAAGCTGGCCGCGGCGGCAGAGGCGAGCAGCGACAAGACCTGGAGCATGGATGAGCTGATGGCCAAGGGCAAAGCCCTATTCGAGACCAAGTGCGCCGCCTGCCACCAGGTCAACGGCATGGGGCTGCCACCCGCATTCCCCCCCTTGAACGGTTCCAAGATTGCCACCGGACCGATAGAGGGGCACCTGAATATCGTGCTCAATGGTAAGGAGGGTACAGCGATGCAACCCTGGAACTCGCTGAACGACCTGGAGCTCGCGGCGATCGTAACTTATGAACGCAATGCCTGGGATAACAAAACGGGTGATGTCGTGCAGCCTGCAGACGTCAAACAGGCCAGATAGAGGAGAATTCAACCATGAGCACAACCACTCTGACCCATGATGAGGCACACCATCACGAGGCGCCAAAAGGCTTGAAGCGCTGGCTTTTCAGTACCAACCACAAGGACATAGGCACTCTCTATCTATTCTTTGCCTTGATCATGCTGTTCCTCGGCGGCGCCAGCGCCATGCTGATCCGCATGGAGTTGTTCATGCCGGGTATCCAGATGCTCGAACCCGATCTCTATAACAATCTGGTCACCAACCACGCCCTGATCATGATCTTCGGTGCGGTGATGCCCGCGGCCGCTGGGCTTGCCAACTGGATGATCCCGATGATGATCGGCGCACCCGACATGGCCCTGCCGCGTATGAACAACCTCAGCTTTTGGGTGCTTCCCGCCGCGGCGACCATGCTGGTTCTCTCCTTCGTGGTCCCCTTCTTTCCCGGTGGCGGCACCCAGATCAATACCGGCTGGACCCTCTATCCGCCGCTGTCGATCCAGGTGGGCATGTCGATGGACTTCCTGATCTTCGCCATCCACCTGCTGGGTATCTCATCGGTGCTGGCCTCGATCAATATCATCGTCACCCTGCTCAACATGAGAGCACCGGGCATGACCCTGATGAAGATGCCGATGTTCTGCTGGACCTGGCTGGTCACCGCCTTCCTGCTGATCTTGGTGGTACCGGTACTGGCCGGCGGCGTCACCATGCTGCTGTTCGACCGCCACTTCGGCACCAGCTTCTTCGACGCGGCCGGTGGTGGTGACCCGGTGCTGTTCCAGCACCTGTTCTGGTTTTTCGGCCACCCCGAAGTCTACATTCTGCTGCTACCCTCCATCGGGGTGCTTTCCCATGTCATACCGGCATTCGCTCGCAAACCCCTGTTCGGCTACAAATCGATGGTCGGCGCCATGCTTGCGGTGGCAACTATCGGTATGGTGGTGTGGGCGCACCATCAATACACTGTCGGCATGTCCCTGGGTGCAGTCACCTATTTCATGATCGGCACGATTCTTATCTCCATTCCCGTGGGTCTGATGGTATTCAACTTCATCGCCACCATGTGGCGCGGCGCCATGACCTTCGAGACTCCGATGCTGTTTGCGGTCGGCATCATTCTGATGTTCACCTTCGGCGGATTGAGCGGTGTCATGCTGGCGGTGGTACCCGCCGACATGCAGTACCAGGACAGTATGTTCGTAGTCGCCCATTTCCACTATGTACTGATGCCCGGAGCGGTATTCGGCCTGTTTGCCGGTATTTTCTACTGGCTGCCCAAGTGGACCGGTCACATGTATGACGAAAAGCTCGGAAAGATCTTTTTCTGGGTCAATGTCATCGGTTTCAACATCACCTTCTTCCCGCAGCACTTTCTCGGCCTTGCCGGGATGCCACGGAGGATCATCGACTACAATATTATGTTCACCGAATTCAATGTGGTATCGAGTATTGGTGCAATGATATTCGGTCTCAGTCACCTGCTGTTTCTCTATATCATCATCAAGACCATTCGTGGCGGCAAAAAAGCTGAAAAGCGTGCCTGGGAAGGGGCCAAGGGCCTTGAGTGGGAGCTGGATTCACCACCGGCGTTCCACACCTGGACAGTGGCACCACAAATCAAATAGGAGGCTTGAGTCTTATGCCCGCTCCTGAGTTGCAAACAACTGAACTGAGACGCAAGAACCTGCGCCTGGCCTGGGGACTTGCCGGGCTCGCATTGTTCTTTCTGGTAACCGCCTTTCCCTTCTGGACGGGCATCTTCCGTATTATCGGAACCCAGGCGACGCAATGAACGAAAGCGCGAGAGCCGACCATCGCAAGAATCGCCGTACGACACTGCTGTTGTCAGCCCTGGTGTTGGCGATGTTCGGCTTCGGTTTCGCCCTGGTGCCCCTGTACGGTCTCTTTTGTCAATTTACGGGGACGCAGTCAATCGCGCAGCGCAGTGAAGTAGGAAAGGCCGAGGTAGGAAAGGCCACCCCGTCGGCGAGCCAGGCAGACACGAATCGTTGGGTCACAGTGAAATTCGACACCAGGGTCAATCCGAATCTGCCCTGGGAGTTCACCGCGCCGACCACCAGGATGCGTGTCCATCCCGGGCAGATATACCGGGTCGACTTTCACGCCCGCAACCGCAGCCATGCCGAGGTAACCGGCCAGGCCATACCCAGTGTGGCGCCCTGGCAGGCAACTCCCTACTTCAGCAAGCTGGAGTGTTTCTGTTTCAACAAACAGAAACTCGATGGCAGCCAGAAGGCCATCATGCCGCTGCAGTTCATGGTCTCTACAGAACTACCGCAAGAGATCAACTCGTTGACGCTTTCCTACAACTTCATGCGTCTTAAAGAGGGAGAAAGCGGGGATCAGGAGAGTGAGGCACAACCAAGGGTAGCCGACAGCACCCAACAGTGACTAATCTACATCATCAAGCTATCAACATGACCAAGACAACAAGATCTACAACCAGAGGAGTATCTACATGTCAGTAAAGGAACATAGCGGGGATTATTTCATACCCGATCCCAGTCCCTGGCCTATTATTGGCATGGCATCCCTGTTGACCACACTGTTCGGCGGCGCTTTGGCCATGAACGGTGTCTCCATCGGCGGTTTTATCGTCAGTGCCGGTCTGCTGCTCTTTTTCGTACTCCTGTTTGGATGGTTCCGGGATGTCATCGGGGAGAACCTGAGCGACCGCTACAACAAGCAGGTCGATGCATCGTTCCGCATGGGAATGTTCTGGTTTATCGCCTCTGAGGTCTTTTTCTTCCTCAGTTTTTTCGGGGCACTCTTCTATATCCGCAATATCGCCCTTCCCTGGCTGGGTGGCGAAGGCTATCTCGGTGCCACCAACGAGCTCCTCTACAGCGGGTTCGAAGCCGCCTGGCCCTCACATGGGCCCGGTGAACTGGGGGGTGATTTCGAACCGATGGGCGCCTGGGGCATACCCGCGCTCAATACCCTGATCCTGCTCACCAGTGGCGCAACCATCACCTGGGCCCATTGGGGATTGAAGCTCGATAATCAGAAACAGTTGGTTTGGGGTCTGGTCGCCACCATCGCACTGGGACTGCTCTTCGTGGTCTTCCAGGCTTACGAATACGGCCACGCCTATTCGGAACTGAACCTTACCCTGGAGTCCGGTGCCTACGGTTCCACATTCTATATGCTGACGGGGTTTCACGGTTTTCACGTCACCATGGGCGCAGTGATGCTGATGGCCATCCTCGGGCGCAGCATCAAGAGCCACTTCAGTGCCCACAACCACTTCGCCTTCGAGGCCGTAGCCTGGTACTGGCACTTCGTGGATGTTGTCTGGCTCGGGCTCTTCGTCTTCGTATACTGGCTATGAGTTGCTATTTGGGCAACATACCGTGAGGCTGCAGAAAACCGAAGTAGTAACCCGCCATGAGGATGAGAAACAGAAACAGTGACAACACGACTCGCAGCGTCAGCGAGCGCACCACGCGGGTACTGTTGTTTTTGCCATCATCCTTGGCCATGAAGTACATCCCCTGAAACAGCGAAAAGAGGATGAAGGCCAGGACCAGCAACACCGGTAGCTTGTAAATGATATCCATGATCTCTCCCGATAGGGAATTAAAAAGGGTTAGCCCGACACTACAGCAATTCCAGGACCAGATAGTACCACTATAGACCTTATGACCAGCAGCACCCGTCAATTTCGCGCCCAGGCAATCCCTACAATTGCCATGGTAATCCTGGCACCGCTCTTCATCGGACTCGGCATCTGGCAGCTCGATCGTGCCGAACAGAAACGCAATCAGGGAACAACCCTGGAGTTACGGCGCAAGCAACCCCATCTGTCGCTGAACACTCCCCTGTCCATCGATGCCGATCAACTAGTCTTTCGCAAGGTGGTGGCCCGAGGCCACTACCTCAACCATAAAAGCGTATTGATCGAAAACCGTAAGCATCAGGGTAAAAACGGATTCCATCTGATCACACCGCTGCAAATCCAGGAGAGCGCCGGGATCCTCCTGGTCAACCGGGGCTGGGTCGCCCAGGACCAGGTCGATGCCGCCCTGAGAAAGGCCAATATCGAAGAATCCGTCACCGTTCATGGCGAAGTCAGAATACCCCAGGCGCCGGCCATCGAATTGAATCAATCCGACATGGCGGCAAAGGATGTCCCACCCCACTGGCCTTTTCTGACCCTTGAGCATTTCAGTGCCTGGTCAGGACTTGATATCCACCCCTTCGTGGTATTGCAATCGCCGCAGGACGATCACGGTTTTTTACGGCATTGGCCCCAACCCCGGGTCAGCGACCTGATGCACATCGGCTACGCCATTCAGTGGTTCGGCTTTTTCATTATCACCCTGCTGGTCTGGTACCGGCTGTCGCTGCACAAGCGGGATGAAAACGGAGGCAGCCTGTGAACGCTATCACCGACAACGAAGTCAAGCCACGCTCGCTTACCTCCCTGTGGATACTGATCGGATTGTTCGCCCTGCCGATGATCGCTGCATGGGTGCTCTTTCTCAACCCGCAGTGGCTGCCGACAGGGCGCACCAACCACGGAGAGTTGATCGACCCCCCAAGGCCGCTGCAGTCGCTTCGCCTGCAAACAGCCGATGGCGAGTGGTTCGACTGGCAGTCACTGCAGGACATGTGGACCATGACCCTGGTCAGCGAAGGCGGGTGCGATGCCGCCTGCATCGAGGTTCTGATCAAGGTCCGCCAGATTCGTCGCGCCACAGGTGCCAACCGGGAACGCATCGCCCGCCTGCTGATTCTCATGCCTGATGCCAATGGCCGTCTCGACCTTCCAGACATGGGGGGGCTCGAAGGCACAGAGCTGTTGATCGCAGACAGCAGCCAGCGCAGCAATATCGAAGCCCTGTTTCCGCTGCAGCTCTTGGAGCAGGCGATTCCGATCTTTCTCATCGATCCCCGGGGAGACCTGATGATGAAGCAGGATCCGACGCAAATCACTACCAAAGAGATCCTGCAGGATCTAGAAAGACTACTCAAAGCCTCGCAAAACTGGGCTCAAGGAGGTCGCTATGGCCATCAGTAACATTTCCACACATCAGGCAGTCGACTTCGCCTGGCGTCACTACTATGAGATGACAAAACCAAAGGTCGTGCTGCTCATCTCCTTTACCGCCCTGGTCGGCATGCTGCTCTCCCATGAAGGTCTCGCTCCCTGGCAACCGATGCTCTTCGGGCTGATCGGCATATCCCTGGGCGCGGCCTCGGGAGCGGTAATCAATCATATCATCGATCAACGCATCGATAGTGTTATGGACAGAACCAGCCGGCGTCCCATACCCAGCGGCCACATGGATACCCCGCATGCCCTCAGCTTCGCCCTGGTACTGGGCGCGCTCTCCATGGCGCTGCTCTATTTCATGGTCAATCCGCTGACAGCCCTGCTCACCTTTTTCGCTCTGATCGGCTATGCCGTGATCTATACCCTCTATTTGAAACGCAGCACCCCGCAAAACATCGTCTGGGGCGGTCTGGCCGGAGCGGCCCCACCCTTGCTGGGCTGGTGCGCGATCACCGGCGAAGTCACTACCGAGGCATTTCTGTTGATGTTGATCATCTTCGTCTGGACGCCCCCCCATTTCTGGCCCCTGGCGATCCATCGCCGGGATGACTACGCCAAGGCCGATATACCGATGCTGCCCGTGACCCACGGCATCGACTTCACCAAGCAGCAAATAGTGATCTACGCAATCATGCTGGTCGCGGTCTCACTGCTACCCTTCGTCATCAAGATGAGCGGCCAACTCTATCTGGGCGGCGCCCTTGTACTGGGATCCCTGTTTGTATTCCATGCCGTCAAGCTGCTAAAGAGCGAAGGACGCGAACACGCCATGAAGACCTTCGCCTTTTCGATCCTCTATCTCAGCCTGCTCTTCACCCTGCTCCTGGTCGATCACTATCTGGGCCTGCTCCTGCCCGTAGGTATTACGAACTGATACGCTGACGAAACAACCGCACCCTAACTCTTCATATCGTGACACGCCATCTACATGCGTAGGGTGCGGCTTGCCGCACCGTAATACCTCTGCACCACTCAACAACTCGTCATTAAAGGCAATACCTTGAACTGGCTCTCTGTCAT
>JBNKLI010000079.1:0-8355 GCA_050292275.1 Candidatus Thiodiazotropha sp. | reverse complement strand
AGTCCTCCAAAATCCTGTCAAGAACTGCATTGATGCGTTTTACGCATCGTGTTATATTCGCTTTCAATACACCTGTCAAGGCGTATTCCGAACATGCGCATACACTAGGAGACATCTTATGGTCACCGAGCTACTGACAATCATGCAGGATGAAGATATTCGCAAAGCCTTCGGTCTGCGCCTCAAAGAGTTGCGCAAACAGAAAGGTTGGACACAAAAAGAACTGGCCAACCAGATCGATATTCGATTTGCGCAGCTCAATAAGTACGAGTGCGGTATGCACGTACCCCCCATCGAGAAGCTGATACAGCTCAGCGACATTCTCGGCGTCACCCTCGATTATCTGATCACGGGCAATCGGGATCAGATTCAGCCACTGCACAACGTACGGCTGATTGAACGCTTACAGGAACTGGAAAGCTTCGATAGCGACGATCAGGAGGCTATTATCAAGCTCATCGACGCCATGATTGTGAAACGACGGGTTGAGGGGGCGGTTGCCCCTATTGATCGACGGCAGGTCAACGGCTAAAGGAGGTTTGGAACATGAGTATCCCAGCACACAACGCACAGACTTTGCTGGAAAAAATCCAGTCACTACCCACCGAGCGCATCGCGGAAGTGGAGGACTTCGTGGATTTCCTGCGACAAAGGGCGACAACCCAGAAAAGCGCCACCGGCAAAGATCTGGATTTTCCGGTAGACGACCTCGGCCCCTGGCCGGAAGGGTTGAGTTTGCACAGAGAGGATATGTACGGCGATGACGGACGCTGAACCGCTTTTCATCGACACCAATATCCTGATCTACGCCAACGTGGCGACAGCGCCACTGCATGAACCGGCGATCAATGCAATCAAGGCACACCATCAGGCCGGACGGGCTTTGTGGATCAGCCGTCAGGTTCTGCGGGAGTTTATTGCGGCACGCACCCGAGCGCAGACTTTTGCCAAGCCATCAGCGCCAGAAGTAGTGATCGAGCGGGTGCGTTATCTGGAAAAACACTTTCAGGTGGCCGACGATACCGCCGCCGTTACCAGCCAGCTCATCAAGTTGATGGAGCGCTTCCAGATCGGTGGCAAGCAGGTGCATGACGCTAACATCGTCGCCGCCATGCAAGCCTACGGTATCCCCGCACTGCTCACGCACAACACACAGGACTTTAAGCGCTTTGGGGAGATCATCACGATTGAAGGGATTTAACAATATTCGACAAGGAGGTAATTCAAACAAAATTGAGGAAAACAATAAGCGCTGACCCTGAGTGCTACCAACACTCAGAGCCAGCTGACCACCACCCAACTAACCAGGAGTTGAGCCATGGCTAAAGACCATTCTACGGACAAGAAGCGTCCCATCAAAACCCTTGAGGATATTCAAGCCTCATCCTCACCTTGCCAAACCTGCGTCATACTCGACAGGACCATGGACACCACCGCGCTGGCTCAATCCGGTTTCAGCGACCTGGGCGCGTTATGCCAGGCGATCCGCTGCGCCTGCGATCAACACACCAACCCCTATCAGCTGGCAGGGATCGGGCAATACCTGGCCGATGACTGGATCAATACGCTCGATGGGGAACTTGAAATGCTCGCGGCTATGAGACGGACGCTGTAGGCAGGGCTTCTCTCTTAACTGGCGAAAGCCCCGGTCAGCGATGAGCGGGGCTTCATTTGAAGGGGCATTTAAGAGCCATCCCGGTTTACTACCTTTTTTATTAAAACCAATCGGTCACTTACCATAGCATCCATTTGTTCTTCATCTGATAAGCTATTCATATATTGGTTTAATCCCTCTTCATTCAAGGTTGATATTTTTTGATGAAGATGAGAATTCACATAACCAATATATCCATCGTCACATAGCGAATCAAATAACTCGCCAGCATTAGCCTTCGCGTAGTATAAATCTGATTTTTTCATATCGACTAAAACACTTTTAGTAAAGCAATCAACTCTACCCTCAGGCCCAAATTCCAAACGTACAGCTTCCCCCGTTTCTTCATTACCTAAAGTGCAATCGAGGCCATGAAAAAAATACTTCCATCCCTGCCCTAAAACTCCATCTTGTTCTATTTCTGAACGTATCCATTTATAAAACAATTCTCCTACAGGAACAGCAATACCACTTGATAATATTTCTGCGACTTCCTTTCTACGCTGCATCACTGATGCAATATGCTTTATCAGGTTTTCTTTTTCCTTATCCATTAATTACTCATTACTAAAAAGGCGGATCAATACCTGAAAACTCTAATTCTGTTAGCTCTTTACTTGGCAGTCGTTTCTTAAAAGCTGCTCTTGTGCCAGGAACCACATCAACTTTAACACCAGCTATTTTAGATGCTATGTATCGATGATGACCCTCTACAATCACGTTTCCATCAACTTTTATAGGAGGAAACTTATCGCCATTTAGCATATCTTCAACAAAACGCTCAATTTTCGGAATATATACTCTATCCTGTTGAGTCTTAAATGGTGCACCGGCAATTTTTCTTTTTATAACCGAGGCCGTCAATCGAATAGAGCCTGCAGCAAGGAGCCCGCTAGATGCAACCCTTCTCCCTAGTAGACCAGCAATTTTACCTGCTGCTGGACCAGCACCAATAATGAGTAAGGTTATACCTACCTCTTTGGCATTTAACTCGCGTTCGCCTGTAATAATTTGGCCAAAACGATATCCACCAATAGCAGCCGTTGACAAATTCATAAGAACATTAAGCGTCGAACCGAGCGAAGCCAGACCAAAATGCCCGCTTGGATCGATTACATTACCGGGATCGGCATTGGCGTAAAGGTATTTGTGGAGTGTGATGGGATCGTAGTTACGTCCCATCCAAGAGTCTTGCTGCGTAAATCTTCCTTGGCTCTGATCGTAGTATCTCGCTCTCAGATAATACTGATCAAGCGAGCTATCAAACTGCTCCCCGGCAAATAGTTTTTCCGACGCGGCTTCTCAGCGCATCGTACTTTTTCTCTAAGGCTGTCAGTATGTTAAAGAGCGGGTTCGGCTAATGCAGACCACTATAGTAAAAATTTTGCCCTAATGCACTTTTTTGCTTAACACGGGGAGATCGCCAGGAAGCGGTTTTTCCTTTTAGCCGCTGGGATGAGGGTTAAAGGGAAGCCCGCAGGCTCCCCAAGTAGGGCTTACCAGGGCACCAGCTTGTGCTGGTAGTCACGCTTGATCCGCCGCACGTAGCCTTGCCATTCGGTATCGAGCCGATCCCAGGCTTCGACCGCATCCCGATAACTAGCCGGTAAAAACTCCATACGGTTCAGCACGAACGCGGCGGCGATGCGCTCGCCGGTACTGGCCCCGCTGCTACCGGTGGACGCCAGGCAGTTGGCCACTTCGATGATCTTTTCGATTTCCCAGGGCAGGTTTTGGTTTTCCATGAGGTTTTCTCCTGTTGTGCTTGATTGCCCTTCCTTCCCAGCATCGCGCGCAGGGCCGTCAAGGCTGCGCAGCACCCGCAGGGCTTGGCCTTGACGGGCCGAGCACGGTGCTAACCTGACCCGGGCAAGCGAGCACAACTTTCTTTAGTGACTCGCATTAACTTGCTTGGGGGAGCCCCTGGGGGCGGACGGGAGGCTGGCAGTGCAAGGGCGGTACGGAGGACACACGGTGTTTGTGTGGCCGGAGCGCCTTTGCGCTGACAGCCGTGGCGGGCGGGGGATCTAAAACAGCGCGAAGCCACCTTGTTTGCCCCCCGGCGGGGGGTTGGGGGGCGCACATTCAGGGCCGAGTCACATGAACGCTGCTATTATGCACCCGGGCCGCAATCACAAGCGCAGCGTGCGGCCCGGGGGCATAATGCCGCGTTATGTGACTCGGCCCTGCCCCAGAGCCCCCTTGAGGGGGACGGGGGGTGCTCAAGCCAGGCTACAGTAAGCCCCGCGCGATGACCTTTCCGGTCACTGCCTAACCTGACCGGGGCTTTCTGTTGACTGGCGTATCCCAGGCCGTAACACGAGCGTAGCTGGTGTTGCACCGACCCAGAACGGAAGCAGCGGACGCTCCGCTACCCACCGCGCCAGCCCGGCGCGGCGCTTGCCCCGCTGTGCAAGCCGCGTGATTCAGGCCATGGATGGCTGGCGCGCGGGTTGCTCAGTGATGTCAAACGCCGTGACGGGCGGTCCAAGTAGTTCACTGTCCGGCAACCACCACAACGTCCGTTCACGCCGTCTTTGTTCAACAGCCTCCACAACCTCCATTTATTCCACTGGATCTGAGGGTGACTCCCGCTCCCGCTTCAACCCTCTCGGGTGCGTCGCCGTGTGCACCGCTCTGAGCTTCTCCACCGAGACCTGGGTATAGACTTGCGTGCTGCTGATGTCACCATGACCCAACATCGCCTGGATAAAGCGGATGTCGGCACCGTTCTCCAGCATGTGCGTGGCCATGGCATGGCGGAAGAGGTGGCAGCTTCCGGTCACTTCGATGCCGGTCTGTTTCAGGTAGCGCTTGACCAGCCTGCCCAGGTGACCGCCATCGAACGGCTCGCCGTAGTCGGTGATAAAAAGACGATCGTCATCGAGCGGGCTTGTCAGCTCGTCTCGGGCTTCGTCCAGGTAGCGTTCCAGCCAGACAAGTGCTGCTTCTCCCAGGGGCAGATTGCGGTCTTTGTTGCCCTTGCCGCCTCGGATAGCAAGGATATTTCTCTTCAGATCGACATCGTAAGGTTTGAGCTTGGCCAACTCCGTGCGTCTTATCCCGGTGCCGTAGAACAGCTCCATGATGCAGCGATCGCGCAGGCCGTTCGGTGTTTGGGGATCGGGCTGGGCCAGCAGATCGTTGATCTGTTCCAGGCTGAGGATCGTTCTCGGCAGTTGCTTCGGCGGCTTGGGCAGCTCCAGCTCCGAGGCCGGGTTGGTGCCCAGGTGGTTCTTTTGCGTCAGCCATCGGAAGAAGCTGCGCAGGGAGATGAGCAGGGTCTTCTGGGAGGTAAACGAGAGCGGTTGACCGTCGGTCTTGCGGTAGTGGTAGAGATGTTTTTGGTAGCGCTCCAGGATCGGCTTGGTGATCTCCGCCGGGCTGTCCAGGCCCCGCGCCTCGCACCAGACCGCGAAGCGCCGGATGTGACTCTCATGGCGGTCCTGGGTCGCCCGGGAGAAGCCCTTGACCGCGATACCCTCCAGGTAGTGTTGCAGGTAGGGATAGAACCCGGTGTGCTCGATGGGCTGTTTCTTTGCGTTGCCGTGGTTGTGCTTTTTGCGCCTCAGGGGCATTTTACACCCCCGAGGCCGGTAGCGTTCCGTTGGGAGATTCCAGCATGATGTGGGTACGGTACGACGAAGGGGTTTCCGGCTTAATAACCTTCTTTTGACCATTCAACGGTTCTTCTTTCCCGCAAGCCTTGCCAGCACTGGGCTGAACCGCCTTTTCAACACCGCTACCCAGGGGCGCTTTGGCCACTACTTGGGGGCTCCTTGGGGACTCCTTCTCTTGTTTTGGCCGCTCCTTCTTTGCGTCAGACCTTAACTTTTCCGGGTCACTCAGCCCCAACAAGAAGGCTTTGCCGTCTTCACCTTCCCCTTGATACAGCAGTTCATAGACAAAGCTCTGGCCTCGCCTGCCTCGATGAACCAGCACATATTCCAGCTCTTGCAGACGGGTCATGTGCTTTTTGACCTGGAAGTCCGTCCAGCCCGAGTGATTTCTTACCTCCCGGCGGCTAAAGCGATAATCACTTTGTTCCATACCTTGCTGTTTGCATTGTTCTACGACCATTTCCCGGATCTTTTTCAGCAAGGTACTGGTCTGCGGCGGCAGTTCTTCCAGGCTCCGACCCAGCACATCGTGGGCCAGCCGGTTGGCCATTGCGATGTCTTGCGGGATGACCTCGATGTATTCCAGCGCCTGGCCCTGGTGCTCGACGCTTTTGATCTCACGTTGGTATTGGTGCAGCAACGCAATGGCGCGGATCAGGGTCAGGTACTTCATGTGATCCCGACGGGTTCTTGTCTTGTCGTCGATGAAGGTCAGTTGCTCGGCGAACGGGTTGGCGACTAAAAGGGGGCGTAACAGGCGTTGGGCGTTGCGGTGTAGTTGGATAAGCTGTTTTTTGTCTTCGTTGCGCAGCAACCCTTCCAGGGTCTGCTGTTGACGTTGCAGGGCATGGATCGCCTGGGTCTGTGCTCTGGATTCATTTACCGTCAGCACCAGGCAGCGGTTCATCAGCTCTTCGTCGATGTCGATGGCGGTGGTGGTCAGGAACAACATCACCGGGCCTTCGACCCGGTAGGCCTTGGTCACCAGGGTGCCGGTGCTCTCGTCCTTGCCGGTGCTGGCGATGGTCAGCTCCCCTTCCGACTGCAACAGTTTCAGGGCATAGCTGGCCTGCTCGGCCCCTTCCTCTTCGGCAATGGCCAGGATCTTGTGTTTTAGGTTGGTCTCGCCCATGTAGAACAGGCTTTGGCCGGTCATGGCACTGTACTGGACCCGTTCCTCTTCCGGCATCAGATTCAGCACTGCGTCCATCAGACTGCTTTTTCCGGCAGCGCTGCTCGACTGGATGATCACCGCCAGGGGCTTGTCCAGCTTGCGGCTCACCGCCGCCAGATAGCCCACCAGTTTATTACTCTCTTCGCCCACCACGCCGCAGGTCTCGAAGTCGGCCAGGATGCGATCCAGCAGGTCGGGGGCTTTCAACAAGGCCAGCGCCTGGTTCCGGGTTTGATCGTCCAGCTCAACTTCCGGACCTTCCGGTGATTGATCCCGCTGGATCTGTTCGGCTTGCAGGGACTCGCATTTGAGCAACACCCGGCCCAGGTCTTTTTTGATTACCGCTTCGCTCACACCCAGTTCGATGGAGGCCTGACGGATAAAGCTGTATCGCGCCTTGGCCGCATAAAGGTCGAAGCTATCCACATGGATCGCTTCATCCTTCGACACCAGCAGGTTCACCTTGAGCTGGTTGACCACCAGGTTTTTATCCAGCCCCCGGATCCGATAACGCCGGTCGCCGAAGGCGATAACGACTTCATCTTCTTTAACTTCGGCGGGGATATCAGGCTTCGGGGGGGCGGGTATAACCTTGGCGGGTAACGGCTCGAAGGATTCCGGAGCCTCGTTGACTTGCTGGTGCCCCAACTTTGAAGGGCCTTCCCCCTTACCCAACCAGACTGCCGAACGGATCACCACGCCCAGGCTCTTGTTTGCCGGTTTTACCTGGCAGGCATACTCGTTGGCGTCCATCCCTTTCGGGAACTGGATACGGTAGCAATCGATGCCTTCAGCCATCAGTTGCTTCGAGCGCTTCTCGGACGCCGCCTCGCCGGCGGCGTCCCGGTCGTAGGCGATCAGCACCCGCCCGGTGTTGTGGTCCCGCAAGGCCTTCAGGTGAGCAGCGGTAAAACCCTCGATGCCGTAGCTGGCCGTGACGTTGCGGTAACCGGCGCTCCAGAAGGTCAGCGCATCGATCAGGCTTTCACACAGAATGATCTCTTTTGAGGATTTCAGGGCTTCGAGGTTGAAGACGCCTCGATGAGGACCGGGCAGATAGAGATGCAGCGGCGTGCCCTTGCGCAGCCGTTCGCCAAGCTTGCGCCCGTACAGTTCCAGCACCTCGCCGTCGTTGATTACCGGGATCACCACCGAGCCGTTGAAGTGCTCGTGGCCCGACTCGCGCAGGATGCCCAGCCCCTGCAAGCGGCCCCGGATCTCGGCACCGGCCTTGCGGGTCTTCTCCGGCAGCCGGTAGCCCAAGGTGCGGTTGGCCAGGCCAAGCTTAAAATGCTCGATGGCCTCTGCGCTGATGCCTCGCTTTTCCAGGTAGGCCAGGCCCTCGGCATCGCCCTTCAGGATCTCGTGATAATAGTCCACTACCTGCATCAACAAGGCTTGGTCTTCGGCAGAAGCGTTCAAGGGGGGCGACTGTTTCTTGGTCCGGCTGCATTTGGTCGGGCCGCTATCGGCGACTAAAGAGGGATTGCTGTCGGCTTGCAACAGTTCCACCGCGCGCCGGAAGCTCACACCCTCGGCCTTCATTACCCAGTCGATCACCGTGCCGCCACTCTGGCAGGCTCCCAGGCAGTGCCACAGGTTTTTATCCGGACTGATCACCAGGCTCGGTTCTTTGTCGTCGTGGAAGGGACATAAGCCAAGATAGTCCTTGCCGTGTTTCTTCAGGGTGATGCCCTGACGCTCCACCAAGTGGACCAGGGAGACTTCCTGTTTCAGCCGGTCGATCTGCTCGTCGGGGATGCGGGCCATGGGCAAAGTCCTCCAAAATCCTGTCAAGAACTGCATTGATGCGTTTTACGCATCGTGTTATATTCGCTTTCAATACACCTGTCAAGGCGTATTCCGAACATGCGCATACACTAGGAGACATCTTATGGTCACCGAGC
>JBNKLI010000078.1:0-11890 GCA_050292275.1 Candidatus Thiodiazotropha sp. | reverse complement strand
ATCTATCTCTGGGGCGGGGTCGGCAGGGGCAAGACCTGGTTGATGGATCTGTTTTTCAATCGCCATAGGGAGATAGGCATAGAGCGACACCATTTTCACAGTTTCATGCGTGAAATTCACAGGCAGCTCAAACAGCGCGAGGGGCAGGGCGAGCCTATGAAATCCATCGCTGCTGAAATGGCAAAACGAATGCGTGTGCTCTGTCTCGATGAGTTCAACGTCATCGATATCGGTGATGCCATGCTGATGCGAAGTCTGCTTGAGTCGTTGCAGGCGTCCGCGATAATCCTTGTGACAACCTCCAACAAACATCCGGACGAGCTCTATCATGGTGGCATCCAGCGGGACAGCTTCATCCCGGCGATCGAGAATCTGAAACGCTCCAATCATGTAATCGAGTTGCAGGGAAAGAACGACTACAGGTTGCAGCTATTCGAAACGTCGAATGTCTACCATAGCCCCTTGAGCGACCAGGCCGGGATTGATATGAGTCTGGAGTTCGATCGTCTTGTGAGCGGGGAGGTGGAAAGCAACGGCAGGTTTAGCTTACCGGGTCGTGCGATCCGGTTTCTCAAGCGCGCGAGCGGAGTGATATGGTGCGACTTCACCGCCTTGTGTGGTCCACCGAGGTGGCAGCATGACTACCTTGAACTTGCACGCTGTCACCATACGGTATTTATATCGGATATACCCCGTCTCGACGCTACCTGGGACGACCACGCGCGCCGCTTCATCAATCTCGTCGATGTCTTTTATGATCGAAAGGTCAATCTGATTCTAAGCGCAGAAGCCCAGCCGGAAGAGCTCTATAGCGGTAGCCGCCTCACGTTCGACTTCGCACGTACTGCAAGTCGCCTCAAAGAGATGCAGTCGGCGGCCTACCTGGAGACGCCGCATATCGGCTGATCGGTAATATGATCCTCGTGTAAATGTTCATCCAGGGGGCAGGATCCCTGGCGTGCTTCATACGGCGAAATCGCCCCAGAGTGTCTGCGCCGCAGCGATTGCTGCAAGGGGTGCCGTCTCGGTACGCATGATACGCGGACCCAGTCGGACACCGATAAAGCCTTGGTCGAAAGCGAGTCGACGTTCGCTGGTGGTCAATCCGCCTTCAGGGCCGATGAGAACCTTGAGACAGTTTTGCGGCGGGTCGATCTGGTGCAGGGTGAATTGGCTGCGATGATCGAGCACTATCGCCGTATCACTCTCGCCATGGCTCAATGCAGTTGCATATTGGACAGGGGCATCGACAGTCGGGATGCGGCATCGCCCTGATTGCTCGCAGGCGCTGATCACGACACGTTGCCAGTGCGCCAGTCGGCCACTGCTCTTCTTATCATCAAGCTTGACGACGCAGCGTTCGGTGAACATGGGAGAAATCCGGGTGACCCCCAGTTCCGTCGCTTTTTGTACCGCGAAATCCATGCGTTCGCCACGGGAGATGGCGATGACGAGATGGATTGCCAATCTGCTTTCGCTCTCGTGTCTGAGGGCATCGCCGATGATGGCATCCACCTGCCTCTTGCCGACCTGAACCAGCTCTGCGCCATATTCGTCACCGCTATTGTTGAACAGAACGATATCGTCGCCGGCTCGCAGCCTCAATACCTGGTGTAGATGGTGAGCGGGTTCCTCCTCGAGGGAGATCCTCATCCCTTGCTGCAGCTCCTGGTGAGTGAAAAAACGGTGAACTCGCATGTTGCGTACTAGTTCGCCATTCCCTCGGCGCTGTCCGGGTACTCGACCTTCTCGGCAGCCCTGGCCGCGAGGCGCTGGTCGATCAGGTTTTTCACCATGATCAGCAGACCCAGTCCGATAAATGCGCCGGGAGGGAGGATGGCAATCAGCATACCCGGAAAATCCTCAATCTTGAGTGTGAGTCCGGTAGCAGCCTCGCCAAACATCAAATGGGCCTGATCGAACAGTGTTCCCTGTCCTACCAGTTCTCGCATTCCTCCCAGGGTAAGCAGCACCAGGGTGAATCCAATGCCGACGCTGAAGCCGTCCACCAGGGAGTGTATCAGGTTGTTTTTCGAAGCGAATGCCTCGGCCCGCCCGATGATTATGCAGTTTGTGACAATCAGCGGGATAAAGATGCCGAGTATTTTGTGTAGTTCATGGAAATAGGCATTCATGCCCAGCTCGATGGCGGTGACGAACGAAGCGATCACCAGTACGAACACCGGGAGACGTACCTCGGGGCGCACATAGTTGCGTATCAGCGAAACGGTGGTGTTCGATGCAACGAGGACTGTAGTGGTGGCGAGTCCCAGGCCCAGGCCGTTGATGGCTGTATTGCTCACTGCCAGCAGGGGACACAGGCCGAGCAGGGCGACCAGCGCCTGGTTGTTGTGCCAAAGCCCATCGATGATGATTTCGCGGAAACCTTTGTCAGTCATGATTATCCCTGCTGCTGCGGTATCTGGGTCCGATCGTAGAGCGCCTCTTTGTGGTCTCTTACATAGAGTAGCGTCTTCTTCACGGCCTGAACTATCGAGCGTGGTGTTATGGTGGCGCCTGTGAACTGGTCGAATGCACCGCCGTCGCGTTTGACCCCCCACTTCTGCAGTGGCGGGTCCTCAAGCGACTTGCCGTTGAAGCCGTAGATCCAGTCAGAGCGTGTCTCCTCGACTTTATCTCCCAATCCGGGGGTTTCCTTGTGGCTGATGACCCGCACGCCACCCAGGGTTCCATCGTAGCGTACGGCCACCAGCAGCTTGATCGGTCCGCTGTAGCCGTTGGGTACCACGGTCGTCAATACCGTCGCCACCGGTTGATCCATTTTGCGGCCCCGGTAGACGGTCGTCTCTTGCGAACCGAGAAAATCGTAATCGCTTACCTTAATGACGTCTGAGATCATATCGTTATCCACGCTCTGCGGCGGTACCAGGGCATGGAGCGATCGCAACAGGGCTTCCCGTTCATTAGCCTCGATACGCGCCTTGGTCATTGCATAGGTGAGGCTCACCAGTGATGTGCCAAGCACGGCGAAAGAGGCCAGAATGGCCGCCGCGACCAGAATTGCATCCCTGTTCTTCATGCCTCACCTCTGCCATGTCCATAGGTGCGCGGTCGGGTGTAGTAGTCGATCGTCGGTGCGGCCATATTCATCAGCAGCACGGAAAAAGCCACGGCATCGGGATAGCCGCCCCAGGTGCGAATAATATAGACAAGCACCCCGATCGAGGCACCATAGATCAACTGGCCGGCGCGTGTGGTACAGGCGGTGACGGGGTCCGTGGCGATGAAGAAGGCCCCGAGAATCGCACCGCCGCTGAAGACATGAAACAGCGGGAAGGGGTAGCTCTCCGCATCGAACAGCCAGAAGATCGCCGCCATGCCGACCAGGCCGCTGAGAAACGCCAGGGGGATCTGCCAGGTGATGGTGCGCTTGTAGACCATCCAGATCCCGCCCATTAGGAACCAGTTGCCGATCCACTCCCAACCCAGGCCACCGAAATCCCCCCACAAAGGGCTCTGCCTGATTTCACTGATCATTCGATTGAGGTCCAGGTTGGTGCGCATCTCATCCAACGGAGTGGCCATCGAGATGGCATCCAGAGTCACCCCCTGCGGCAGTATGCCGGCAAACTTGTAGGCAAGGATTTGCGATGGATTCATAGGCTGGTCCGCCAGCATGAAGGGGGGCAGCCAGCTGGTCATTTCAACCGGATAGGAGATCAGCAGTAGGACATAGGCCGCCATCGCGGGATTGAATGGATTGTAACCCAGGCCACCGTACATCTGCTTGACCATGATGATGGCAAACGCCATGCCCAGGACCACCAGCCACCAGGGCAGAAGGGGAGGAATGGCAACGGCGAAAAGCAGGGCGGTGACAACCGCGCTGAGATCGAGCAGTACCGGTACCACCGGCCTTCTGCGCAGCCTGATGACAGCGGCTTCGAAGACGGTCGCCGATAACACGGCCAGCGTTATATTGATCAATACCCCCCAGCCGAAATAGAAGGTCAGGGCAGTGATCCCGGGTATCAGTGCGAGGATGACCTGCAGCATCACCCTGTCGACGCGGTTGATGCGCTTGGTATGGGGGGAACTCGTGGTATGGAATTCCATCAGTCGGGATGCTCCTGGCGTTGCCGCTTCTCCCCGCGCGCAGCGTTGCGTCGCTCATCGACGGCCTCGATCTGTGCCTGCTGGGCGGGCGTCAGGTTATCGGTATTTTTCGGTTCGAGCTGTTGCCTGGCCTTTTTCTCCGCTGCCCGCTTCATGGCCGCTTCGATGGCGGCCTGCTTGGCATCCTTCCCGCTGGCCGCCTTGCCCGGTCTCTCCCCCTTGTCGGCGGTCTTGCTCTGCAGGGCCTCTTTCTTCTTGCGCAACTTTGCCTTGCGTTCCGCTTCCTGCCGCTCCAGGCGGGAGACCCGGAAGTCATGACGCCGTTTTGCATGTTCGGATTCACGCCGCTCCTGCTCCTGTGCCCAGCTCTGCGCCTTGGCATAACGAAAATATTGCACCAGAGGGATGTGGGATGGGCAGACATGCGAGCAGCAGCCGCACTCGATGCAGTCGAAAAGGTTGTAATCCTGTACCTTCTCCAGGTCCTTGGCCCGGCTATACCAATACATCTGTTGCGGCAGGAGTCTTGCTGGACAGGCGTCGGCGCAGCGTCCGCATCGGATGCACGCCCTGGCGGGCTGTGGAGGCGGGCTCTCAGCGACACTTGGGCAGAGCAGACAGTTGGCGCCCTTGGTTATGGGGACATGATCCGATGAGAGATCGAAGCCCATCATCGGTCCACCCAGGATGAGTTGAGAGGGCCGTTGCTCCAGGTAGCCGCCGGCCTGTGCGATCAGATCGCTGGCGAGCATGCCGATCGGGGTTTCGATATTGCCCGGTTCGCGGATGCCTTCACCGGTAATCGTCACGATACGCGATATCAGCGGACGCCCTTCGAGCACGGCGTCGGCGATGGCCGCCGTGGTTGCCACATTGTGGCAGATCACCCCCACCTGTGCAGGCAGGCCGGAGGTGGGCACCTCGCGACCGGTAAGAATCCTGATCAGCTGTTTCTCACCACCGCTGGGATAGAGGGTCGGGATCCGTACCACCTCGATATTCTCATCATCGGCAATCACCTGGAACATCGCCAGGATCGCCTCTGGTTTGTTATCCTCGATGGCGATCAGACACTCTTCACACTGCAGCATGTGTTGCAGTATGCGCACACCCTCGATGATGCGTTCGGGCCTGTCCCTCATCAACATGTCATCGCAAGTGATGTAGGGCTCGCACTCGGCGCCGTTGATAATCAGCGTCTTGATGGGTTTGCCCGGATTGAGTTTGACCGCGGAGGGGAATGTGGCGCCGCCCATGCCCACAATGCCCGATTCGCGGATGCGCCGGCGCAGGGTCTGGTTGTCGATCGAGCGGAAATCGGCGATCGGTTCGGGCAGCTCGGCCCAGCGCTCATCGCCATCGGGTTCGATGACGATACACAGATCGGTCAGTCCCGAGGGGTGGGGAACCACATGTTCGGCTATCTCCAGCACCACCCCCGAGGTAGGCGCATGTACAGGCGCGGAGACCGGGGAGCCGGAGTCGGCAATGATCTCCCCCTTGAGCACTTTATCCCCAGGCGCCACCAGGGGTTGGGCCTGGGCCCCGATATGCTGTTGCAGGGGGAGTACCAACCGACCAGGCAGAGAGGCCTGCTGCAGCGGCCTTTGCAGCGAGATCTCCTTGTTTTCCGGCAGATGCAGGCCTCCGTGGAACTGCCAGAGCTCCCGGGTCTTGCCTTTTTTCGATTCGACGTACATGCTGCTCAGCCCGCCTTATCGAGCCATGCGGAAGATGCAATCTCTTCCAGGCCGCTTTGTGGGAAGGGCCAGCGCCAGTTGCCCGTGTGCAGCGCAATCGGTTGCATCACGATACAGTCGACGGGACAGGGGGGGAGGCAGCGCTCGCAACCCGTGCATTCGTCGGCGATGACCACATGCATCTGCTTGGCGGCGCCGATGATGGCGTCAACGGGACAGGCCTGGAGACAGAGCGTGCAGCCGATACACTCCTGCTCTTTGATCAGGGCGATGGCTTTCGGTTTCTCCTGTGCGTCTTGCGCATCCAGGGGCACGGGATCACGCCCCAGCAGATCGGCCAGCGCCACCATGGTCGGTTCACCGCCAGGCGGGCACAGATTGATCTGCGCCTCGCCACCGGCAATGGCTTCCGCATAGGGACGACATCCGGCAAAGCCGCACTGGCCGCACTGTGTCTGAGGCAGGAGTTTTTCGATCTGATCGGTAATCGGATCCCCTTCCACATGAAAGCGGATATTGGCGTAACCGAGCAGAATTCCGAACAGGGCGGCAAGGGCTGCAATGGTAAGGATGGCAACTATCATCGATCCGTGAACCTTAAGTGGCGACCAGTCCCGCGAAACCCATAAACGCCATGGACATCAATCCGGCGGTGATCAAGGCGATGGCGTTCCCCTGCAGCGGCTCGGGTACATCCGCCACGGTGACCCGCTCGCGGATGCCGGCAAACAGCACCAGCACCAGTGAGAAACCCAGCGCGGCGCCGAATCCATAGAGTGCGGATTCGATGAAACCATGCGACTCCTGGGTATTCAGCAGGGCGACCCCGAGGACGGCGCAATTGGTGGTAATCAGGGGCAGGAATATTCCCAGGACCTGGTAGAGCATCGGGCTGGTTTTGTGCATCACCATCTCGGTGAACTGCACCACCACTGCGATAACCAGGATGAAGGCGATGGTTCGCAAGAACTCCAGTCCTAGGGGGATAAGCAGATACTCATTGAGCAGGTAGGAGCATATCGAGGAGAGAGTGAGCACGAAAGTGGTGGCCATGCCCATGCCGGTTGCCGTCTCCAGTTTGCGCGAAACGCCCATGAACGGACAGAGCCCCAGGAATTTAACCAGGACAAAGTTGTTCACCAGCACGGTGCTGATCAGAATAAGGACGTACTCTCGCATAAATTAGGACCGAAAACGGGTAATGGCGTAAGGATAAGCGGCTGTTAAACTTGTTACAACTCGTCTGTATTGTGTAATTTAACTAACTATGCTTAATTCCACCAAACGACGCATTGATATGCCGCAAATGGCCCAAGTCTGTTGGTGATCGATGAATCGTGCGTTACAAGTCAGTAACTCCGTGCCGGAAAAAGTAGGGATAAGGACCGAATGCTACTTAGTTACGACTAAAGTTTCGGAGTGCAAATAGCGAGTCAGGCACAGCACAAGCTTTAGTCAAGACGCATATTGTATAAAAACCACAAACCAAAACGAGGATGAAACCCAATCATGAAATTAGAATCACTGGCACTGCATGCCGGCTATGAGCCGGAACCCACAACCAAGGCGGCCGCTGTTCCCATCTACCAGACCACCTCCTATACCTTTGACGACACCCAGCATGGCGCCGACCTTTTCGATCTGAAGGTGATGGGCAACATCTATACCCGTATCATGAATCCCACCACTGCGGTGCTGGAACAGCGCCTGACCGAGATGGAGGGGGGGATCGGGGCCCTAGCAGTGGCCTCGGGTATGGCGGCCATCACCTACGCCATACAGTGTATCGCCGTGAGCGGGGATAACATCGTCAGCACCAGCCAGCTCTACGGCGGCACCTATAACCTCTTTGCCCACACCTTTCCGCGTCAGGGAATCGAGGTACGCATGGCCTCGTTCGATGACTACGAAAGGCTTGAGAGCCTGATCGACGACAGGACAAAAGCGGTCTTTTGCGAATCCATCGGCAATCCGGCCGGCAATGTGGTGGACCTGGAAAAACTGGCGGAAATAGCCCATCGTCATGGTGTACCCCTGATCGTCGACAACACCGTGGCGACCCCCTACCTGTGCCGCGCCTTCGACCACGGCGCCGATATCATCGTCCACTCACTGACCAAGTACATCGGTGGCCATGGTGTGGCCATCGGCGGCATCATCGTCGATTCCGGCAAGTTCGACTGGGTGGCCAACAAGGAGCGCTTCCCCATGCTCAACGAGCCCGACCCCTCCTATCACGGGGTGGTTTACACCGAAGCCCTGGGGCCGGCGGCCTACATCGCACGCTGCCGGGTGGTTCCACTGCGCAATACCGGTTCGGCGATCTCGCCCCACAACGCCTTCCTCATCCTGCAGGGCCTGGAGACCCTCGGCCTGCGCATGGAGCGTCACTGCGAAAACGCCCTCGCCGTGGCCGAATACCTGAAGCAGCATCCGCAGGTGAAGTGGGTAAACTACGCCGCCCTGCCGGAGAGCCCCCACTACGAGCGATGCCAAAGGATTACCAAAGGAGAGGCTTCAGGCATTCTCAGTTTCGGCATAGAGGGAGGGATAGAGGCCGGTGCGCGCTTCATAGACGCCCTGCAGATGATTCTGCGCCTGGTCAATATCGGTGATGCCAAATCGCTCGCCTGCCATCCCGCCTCCACCACCCATCGCCAGCTCAACGAGGAGGAGTTGAAGACCGCCGGGGTCAGTGCCGACATGGTGCGCCTGTCCATCGGCATCGAGCACGTGGATGACATCATAGCCGATATCAGCCAGGCGCTGGAGGCCGCGAAAGGGTGAGCCGGTATTGTGGCTGTCTCCAACGGAAACAGCCACTTCATCCTTCGGGCCATAAACGGCACATACATGTACCACTCCTGCCCGTGAACTACGCTTTGACCAAGGGAAACCCTGAAGACGACATACTTAGTCGCCAGGTCAATAACAACGAGCATACAGGATATACATTATGAGTACATTCTGGAGTAGTAACGTTGCTTTTCAGTGCTAACTTCAGCTTGTTGTGTTGAAGTTCATTCTATACAACTAAGCATTTTTGAATTTATCTGGAGTAGGGATGGAAAGGATTGCATATATCTGTCTGGGGCTGGTGATGCTGATGCAGCTGGCGGCCTGCGGAGGGGGTGGCGGTGGTGAAACAGCGGATAGTGGCGACTCCAGCTACTACACAATCGGCGGTACGGTCAGCGGGCTGGAAACCAGAGATCTGGTATTGCAAATCAACGGTGGAGACGACGTATCACCTGTTGAATACTATTCAAGGTTCGAGTTTCGCACCAGGCTTCTCGATGGTAGCCACTATGAGGTAACCATCGCCTCGCAACCTAGCGGCCAGCGGTGTTGGCTCAGCAATGCCAGTGGTACTGTTGCCGGGGCTGATAACTTCGACCTGGTCGTGACTTGCTCCAATGTCTACTCTCTGGGCGGCACGGTCGCAGGTATGACCGGGAGTGGTTTGGTCTTGCTAAGCAATGGGGCCGACGATCTTATTGTCGCAGGAGATGGTGGTTTCGTTTTCGACAATACATTGCCCGATGGCGATGCATATGAAGTGACAATCGCCAGCCATCCCGAGAACCAGACATGCCGGGTGGCAAACGGCAATGGAAACTTTGCGGGTTCCAATATCGTCAATGTCAGGGTCATATGTCTCTCCAGTGATTTTCAACCGCTGGTGAGTGTCACCTCACCCAAGGTACTGACCCTGTTCTGGAGTGACCAGGGTGCCGATCACTACAGGCTGCTGAAAAACCCGGATGGAATATCCGGCTATACCCGGCTGGGGGGTGACATCAGGGATACCCAGGCGCAGGATGAGATTGCAGTACATATGGCTGACTGGCTGAACATGAGCTATATCGTCCAGTCCTGCAGTTCCAATGAGGTATGTGTCGATTCATCCCCCATCTCCCCTGCCGCTGCAATGCTCGATGCCATCGGTTATTTCAAAGCCTCGAACACGGGATCTTCCAGCTCGTTCGGCGGGCACATCGCGTTATCGGCTGATGGAACTACCATGGCGGTCGCAGCGCTGGGCGACAGTTCCCCATCGACCGGTATCGATGGTGATCAGCATTATGGTCCCGGATATCACTCCGGTGCCGTTTTCCTGTTTGTGCGAGAAGGCGCAACCTGGAGACAGCAGGCCTATATCAAATCCTCAAACAGCGAAAGTGAGGATAGTTTTGGCGGCAGCCTGGCGCTGTCCTCGAATGGCGATGTGCTTGCTGTAGGGGCTAGATTGGAAGACTCCGCCGCAACCGGAATCGATGGCGATCAAGCGGATAATTCCGCCGAGGGTTCCGGTGCGGTCTATCTGTTCGAACGCAGTGCCGGAAGTTGGACGCAGCAGGCCTATATCAAGGCCTCCAATACAGGGGCCAGCGACACCTTCGGAACATTGGCGCTCTCCGCTGACGGCAACACCCTGGCGGTGGCGGCGCGTATGGAGACCTCGGACGCCAGGGGCATAACTATGAGCCGGACCTATACCAGCGGTAGGTCGTCCGGCCCGGCGATGGAAGTTTCGGCAACCGGGCTTATAGGTGTGGATCAGCCTGTCGGTGAATCATCGGGTGCAGTCTATCTGTTTGTACATACAGATCAGGGCTGGAGCCAGCAGGCCTATATCAAGGCCTCCAATGCCGATAGTCGCGATTTTTTCGGCTGGGCAATTGCGCTCTCCGCCGATGGCAACACCTTGGCGGTTGCGGCCTGGGGTGAGGATTCACTGGCAACCGGTATCAATGGTGACCAGACCGACAATTCCGGCGAAGACGCCGGTGCGGTCTATCTCTTCAGCCGGAATGCCGGCAGCTGGGAGCAGCAAGCCTATCTCAAATCATCCAATCCAGAGAGTAAGGATTATTTCGGAATTAGTATCAGCCTTTCCAAGGATGGAAACAGACTGGCCGTCGGTGCCCATGCGGAGTCATCATCGGCAACCGGTGTAAATGGTGATCAGACGGATAACAGCGCACCATATTCGGGTGCTGTCTACATCTTTGGCAAGGAAGGTGGTGATTGGCGGCAACAGGCCTACATCAAGGCCTCCAACACTGAAGAGAATGATGAGTTCGGGTCCTCCGTTGCATTGTCTGCCGATGGTGCCATCCTGGCGGTTGGCGCACCCTATGAAAGGTCAGCCGCTGTGGGCATTGGGGGTGATCAGGGTAACGATCTCCACGCAGGTTTTAATGGCGCTGTTTATCTGTTCAAGATTGATGCAGGCATATGGCTACAACATGCCTATATCAAGTCACCGATTTCAGATAGCCGCAACTTTTTTGGATCTGGCTTGGCTATTTCAGATGATGGATCCACCTTGGCAGTGGGGATGCCTGGTGATGATTCGGCTGCGACAGGCGTTAACGGAGACCGGACAGACACATCGATACAGGGAGCCGGCGCTGTCTACCTCTACTGAGTCTGATTGGTCGGGTGTCGGCACTTTGTTCTCCCGACTACCAGCGCTGCTCAGCCAAAGGACCATCAATGAACAACAGTTTTACTAGCCCACCCTATCCCCGGCCCTCATCCGTAGGGGGGGGAGGAGAAGCGATTTTCTTGCGCAGAAATATAAGTTCCAGATTTCCATCTACAGGTTGTCGCTTGAACTCTTGATAACCCATCTTGCTGTAGAAAGAGAGGTTTCGTTCGCTTTTATAACCCGTAAAGAGTTCAAAGGCATCCAGATTCGCATTACTGATTTCCACGATTTCCATCAACATGCTGCCTATGCCTTGGTTTTGAAGATTTGGTGTAACTATCAGGCGACCAATAAAACCTGTATTGCCCTCTATTTTGAGATTGACACTACCCACTACCATACCGTCTATCTTTGCGACATAGAAAGTATGGCTATCGAAATCTGACTCTATTTCCTTGAGTGTCTGTGTCAACGGAGGGATATTGTAGTCATCATATATTTCCGCCTCAGATAGATAGGCCTCCTTCTGTATGCTGAGTATTTGTTGTGCATCTGAAACCTTTGCTATTTCTATAGATATTTTGCGCATGAGTTTTACATCACAAACGGATCGATAAACTGTATGGACTGCGGAGCTAACTTTTCAGTCTAAATTGACGGGGTCAGGCAAACAAGG
>JBNKLI010000077.1:0-4019 GCA_050292275.1 Candidatus Thiodiazotropha sp. | reverse complement strand
CATCGGCCAGGAGGTGATCGTCGATTTTCTCGAGGGCGATCCGGACCGTCCGATCGTGACCGGTCGGGTCTACAATGCCGATCAGATGCCGCCCTACGATCTGCCGGCGAACATGACCCAGAGCGGTATCAAGAGCCGCAGTACCAAGGGGGGCAATCCCAGCACCTTCAACGAGATCCGCTTCGAGGACAAGAAGGGCTCTGAAGAGCTCTACATCCATGCCGAGAAGAACCACACCAACATCACCGAAAGCAGCCGTAGCGAAAGCGTCGGCTACAATCGATCGCTGACGGTCGGGCACGACAAGACAGAGCAGGTCAAAAACGATAAGACCATCACCGTCACCAAGAACCACACCGAGACCATCGGTTTGAACATGTCGCATTCCGTGGGCGTGGACCAGACCGATCTGGTCGGTTCGAACAAATCCGAAACCGTCGGTGTCAACAGCACGGAGACCGTAGGCGCCATGAAGGTGCTCACCGTTGGCGGTGCCTACCAGGTCGCTGTCGGCGGGGCGATGAACGAGACGGTGGGCGGCGCAAAGGCGGAAGAGGTTGGCGGTGCCAAGGTTGAGACTGTAGGGGGTAGCCGAAAAGCCAGTGTCGGTGGCCATATGGGCAATACGGTTGGCGGTGACCTGTCGGAAGAGGTGGCTGGTGAAAAGAAATCAGAGATACAAGGCAAGTACAGTATCAATACCCAGGACGAGTTTAAACTGGAGGCGGCAACAAAGATCGAGTTGAAGACCGGTGCGTCGACTATCAGCATGGAGCCAAGCGGAAAGATCGAGGTTTCCGGGACGGATGTAACCTTCAAAACCGCCGCCGGCAAGGTGCATATCGATGCCGGAGGCATCATTACCATCAAGGGCACCATGGTGAAAATCAACACCTGAGTTCACGCTCAGGGCGAACGGTGATGTTTGGATATCGGGCATAGGATATCGGGAGAGGACGAAATATGAGTGGAAAACCTGCCGCACGCGTGGGCGATGGTATCGTCTGCAGCCTGCCTCAAGCGCTACCGGCTACGCCGCCGCCGCCCCATGCGCTGCCGCCAGGTCTGCCGATCATGCCACCGGGCGCGGTCACTGTGTTGATCGGTGGTCAGCCGGCGGCGAGGATGGGCGATTTCAGTGTCTGTCTCTCGCCTGTTCCCACGCCGAACCCCATCATGCGTGGCGCCTTCCCGGTGCCGATCATGAACATGCCGGCGGCGAGAGTGAGCGACTCGGGCACTCATCCCGGTTCGGTGATCATGCCGCCTGGCTGTCCAACTGTGCTGATAGGGCTGGCAGGTGTCGCCGGAAATGTGCGCGTGGGCAATCAAATGTGTCAACAGGCGGCAAACGGCAGGACATCGGGATCGACCCAGCAGAGCTACGGTAACTGCGGTATCGAGTCCTCCCGGCAGGTCATCAACCAGGCTACCGGGGCTAATCTGACAGAAAACGGCATGATGGCGGCCAATGTAGGCCCCGGTCCCTATACGACGAGCACCGGAGGTACAGGGCCGGCTTCCCGCTCTACCATCCTCAGCAATAACGGTGTACCCAACACAACCCAGGCCGCCACCCTCGACAACCTCGGACTGGCCATGTCGAGAGGCCAGGGCGTGGTGGCCGGCGTGGACGCAGCAGCTCTCTGGCCGACCACGGTAGGGAGCTCTCCGTCCCCTGGTTCCTTTCATGCGGTTACGGTTACGGGGGTCGAGTATGATGATGACGGAAATGTTACCAATGTCATTATCAATGACACCGGTACCTCAACCGCTAACTGTGGTATGCGTGTTCCTGTCGCCACCTGGAACAACGCCGTTAATGCCTACCATTCTACGAATCAGGGGTTGAATGTGACCAATAATCCGATTTTTTAGAGCTCGAGAGGAAACACTTTAGTGTGTTGGCTGTGGCATTAAAGAACACAATCCCTGCTGTATTGTTGTGGCTTCCATTGCTGGTTGTGGCAGTTGAAGGAAATGGAGATCTGAAGCAGCAGTTATCCGGGGAGACCCGGGATGGATTATATTCAGAGCCCACGGTACCAGTGAGTCAGAATAAATCCGAGATGGCAGACACTATGACATTCGAAGAGATTTTCAGAAAAATACAGAGTCAAACCGCTGGTTTGCTAGGTGATGGCTATCGTCAGGCACTACCTTTACCCGCCATGCAAGGAAATGCCGTCATCCTGCAAGTCATCATTGCCCCCTCGGTAATCAGAGAACCGGAGGGAACAATCATTTTTCCACCCAGCTACCTCGGGCTGTTCCAAAGCACCGATGCCAGCCTCTTGAAACTGATGGCGGTCGATGACACCTATTTTGGTCAAGCACACCCTGTAGGGGAACCGTTGGGCGTCGCGAATATGCCCGAAGGGATGACATTCGATCAGTTCATCAATCTCAGAGCTGAATTATTCGCTGCCTATGAGTTGCTGATTCCCCCATTCAGCAAGAAAGAGGTTAACCTGAATGATCAACAATACAAAGCAGTGGCGAGTTTTCTGACACTGTTTCCCCAGCTCAGTGAGGCAGTTTTAAAGCCATACTATGAGTATGTCGGAAAGGAATTTTTTGCCTGGTTGCAAGAGATAAGAGGGCAGTAGATGGAGACACAATCGTTCATCAGCATTGCTACACTTCGGGACACCGCCCAGTTGTATGGTGGCGGCCTGTTGGGCAGGGAGATGCACCAGTCCTATCCGCTACCATTTCATGCCAAACAAAGTATCTACCTTAGATTTCTCTTTTCCCGCGCTGAAATCATCGAGGCTGGAGAAGGCCTCCAGATCTGGTCTCCGAGATATGTTGTGAGTGTTGAGGCAACGAGTGGAAAACTTGAAGATATCCAAGTCGTAACACCCGAAAGTTTCGGTCTCAAGGACGCTACCGACAAACCTATCGGCAGCTACCTGAGTCGCGCCGAAAGACTGAGCAGCCAGGCGTTTCTGGCAAGTGAAATGAAAGTGTTGCAGTTGTACGATCAACTGCTGCCTTTTTATACCGCCAATACGCCTTCCAGCGATCCCAATATAAAAAACGCCATTTTGGAATTCAGCGAGCATTTTATGAAAGTACTGGAGCAGCCCTTACTTCCATACTATCGAGTCATTGCGAAGGATTTTCTTTTATGGCTTGGTATCTATAAGCAAGGCTGACGTGTGAGACATCTATGTGTGAAAATCCATCACCGGCAAGAAGCAACCGTCCTGTCCCGGCAGGACCCTCTGCGGAGATCGCCCATGCGGGGCACAGATCCGCCCAGCCGGAAGGGGCCGCAGCCGCACCCGCTCAACCTGGTCCCACGCTGACAGGATGGCCAAGGCAACTGGCCTGGAGTGACTTCAGGGATATCGACAGCCGTCCCCGTGGCGAGTCGGAGGATGCAAGGATTTCGATGGGGTTCCGCCCAGGCAGAATCAGAACGGTACAGGATGGGGCGCAGCACAGGTTGGGTGAAATGGAGTTCAGTATGGTTTTGAATGCCGGCGGATCATGGGTCGTCGCATCCGCAAAGACTGCAGAACTACTCGCCCACGAACAGGGGCACTACGACATCGTCGGTCTGTGCTACCGGGATCTTGTTGCAGAGGCCAGGAGCCTGCGGGGAACTTCACGTAACGGGCTGATAAGGGAAGTGCGCCGGGTCATGGGTGAACAGGATCGGCGCGCGGAGAGTCTGACCAGTGAGTACGAAACCCAGACCGAGCATGGGCGTAATCGTGCGAATCAACAAGCATGGCAAACTCAGATACAGAGTTGTCGACAAAGCGGCACCCCGTTGAGCGCGCCGCCCAGTGTAAGCGAATCGCCGTAAGCCGCTACTGGTTAAGCCTATTATTTTCGCTATGCTTACTTGATCTGGCAGGAGAATTGGATGGCCTTCACACAAAGTAATCGGCAGCTACAGATCAAAACCCCGCTGGGTCCGGACGAACTTCTGATCCTGAGGATGGAAGGACACGAAGAGCTGGGACGCTTGTTCGAGTACACGGTGGATCTGCTCAGTGACAACG
>JBNKLI010000076.1:0-3004 GCA_050292275.1 Candidatus Thiodiazotropha sp. | reverse complement strand
CTGTTGCGCGGCATCCCCCTCGGCATCCGGCCACAGCAGTTCCCCGAGTTTCAGGGTGCTGACGTTACAGCCACCCAGGGCAATCAAGGCCTGCAGCAGCTCCAGCGGCTTCTTCTGAACCTTGGTGGTGAACTGCAACTGATTCCCTTCGCGGATAACTTCAAAACCACCCAGGGTGTATATCTTTACCGCCCACGGCCAGGCCTCCGGCACTAGTTCTCCAGGAGGCGGCAGCAGGCCCCGTTTCCGGATCAGGGTGCACACATAATCGGTCTCGATATGGTGCTCCAGGGCAAAACGGCACAGCTCTGATACATGCCGGCCCTGCAAATTTGCATATGTTGTGTAACCCTGATTCCTACCTTCCGCCAGAGTATCGGCCAGCACTGAAGCACACTCATCGCCACGTTCCGCACGCAGCAGGGCAAAGGCCCGTACCAGACCGGCCATAAACTGCAACATCCTGCTACCCATACGCTCTGCAAATACCTCGACCCACTCCAGTAAAGGCGGCACATCATCATACTCCCCACAAACCACTAACACTTCCGCCAACTTGATGCGGGCCAATGCAATAGGAAAAAGAGTGTGAAGCTTTTCAGATATAGCCAGCGATTTTTCCGCATGCTCCCGGGCCTGTTCCGTGTCCCCTTCCTCCAATACCACCCAGGCGGCATGATAGTGATAATGGGCAACATCGAGACGGCGTTCCGAGCAAACATATTTATACAACTGATCGAGATGTTCCCTTGCACCCTCCATTTCTCCTGCAAGCTCACATGAATAAAGGAGTTGGGCATGAAAATGCGACGTAAACATTGAAATCCCATGATAGTCACCAAGTTCAAGGCCCCGCTTGCCCCATTCTCTGGCTGACGTGAGATCATCGACAAGCCACCCGGACATCGCCAACACCAAACAGGCATGAAGCTGTGCCAATGGTTCCAGATCGGGGGTGTCTATATATTGTTGCAACTCCTTACTCATTCCCTTTATTTTTGTCAAATCGCCGATCCAACCGTAATGGAGTTGCAGTGTCGCAGCAATAACCATATGCAGCGAACTCCCACGCAGTCTGATCAGCACGGATTCCGCGTGGGTAGCCAGGCGCCGAACCTCCGGATGGTCGGAACGTACGAAGCTCATTGTCCCCAATGCGGCGCAGATCACCCGCGACTCGGCCTCCGGAAACTGCTCCAGCGGATGCATGTTCTGCAAACCGCGCAGCTCGTCGATCCATGAGTCGAACCCGCTGAAATCGTCCCAACCGAACTGAAAGGTCTCGGCCACGCCGGACCAAGCCAGATATTGCCCCAGGGGCTGGCCCTGTTCTTTAAACTGCGCATAGGTAAACTCAAAGAGCCGACGAGCCTCGGATAGATCGCGGGGCATACGGCAATAGCCCAGCCAATAACCCAACCAGGGCCGCGATTGAATTCGCTCCGCAGGTAGCGTTTGCAGCCAGTTCTCGAGGGTAATGAGACGCCCCTGGGCCGTAAGGGACGACGCATGTTGTTCTATCAGGGCTTCGAGCGATTCATAATCGCCGTTTTCAACCAGCAACTGTGCAGCGTGCTCATACCGGCCGCTACGAATCAATATCGCCGCAGCGCTTTTAATCAACTCCCGACGTTCATCAGTTGTGAATCGCTCGCGTCCTTGATGAATAAGAAACTGCCGAAACAGGTCATGGTACTCATACGCCGGGATGCTTCCACCGTGGCGGACGGTGAAGTAATTTTGCCGTACGAGATAATCCATTATCTTGCCTGCACGAGGATTGCCGGTGAGTTCGCAGACCGCATTTATAGTCATGCTCGGCAGCAGGGCACTGCGCAACAGAAAATCCTGCGCCGCCTCATCCACTCGCCGCCATACCTCGGAAGCAAAATAGTCGAAAATAATCTCCGGTGGCTGCGTATCTCTCATTAATAGCTCTGATGATACAGACTGCGTCCGATCTAATATCAGCCTCAATCCCGCTGCCCAACCTCCGGTCTGTTGATGCAACGATGCAACCTGTTCCCTATCAATCGCTTTACCCACGTACAGGATCGAGATCTCCCCGGTCTCATCCAGGGTCAACCGTAGCTCCGATGTATCGATAATGGTCGCCTGCCCATTGGCAATCACCCGCGCGAAAGCAGCCTGAGGCGTCTTTCGACTCAATATGATGATAGTGAGCTCCGGCGGCAACTCCTCGCTCGCTGCCGCCAATAGTTGGTGTAACGGCGAGTCGTCCGACAGATCCTGATAGTTGTCGAAAATCAGAGCGCTGTCAGAACCACGGAACAGGGGAATTAATTCCCGAAAGAAGTTGCGGGCATATACCTCTACTGCACCGAGATACTCCGGAGTCAGCATAGGCAGGGGGTGATGGCTCGGCGCCAAACCTCGGGCGGCTTGATCCATATAATAAAAGAACGACGCCATATCGGCGTCACCTTCATCAAGCTGATACCACAGGGCGTTAAGCTTACGGGCCTGGAGATAACTGACCACCAGGGTGGTTTTACCGCTCCCGGCCTCGGCACCGACCCACAAAAGCCGCGAATTCTGTCTTGCCTTATCGATACGTTCGAATAAGCGCACACGCCCGAAAATGCGCTCCATCCTGGGCACCGTGAGCTTGGCCAGATTAGGCGGGGCTGCTCGTTGTTGTTCCTTGTTTTTCATTTTGATCGCGACAGCGCTCAGCCTGTCACCGGCTTTCAACAATAGTTTTGACCTTTCATGTCATATCTGCCGTTTCATTAGCCATTCTCAAACAACTACTATTATATTTCCAAAAAATACATATCAAGGAACCCCTGATGAATACTATATAGCCCCTCCCCTACTGGTGGAGGATGCCTCATTTACACCTGCTGCGACACGATGGACTGATAGAGTTCCTGAACTTCCGGGGATGGTTCGAAACCCGGCTGGGAGTCGAGAAGGGTGCATAGCTGCTGATATACGCCCATAGCCTCTGACAACTGTCCGATACTCTGATAACAGCGCA
>JBNKLI010000075.1:0-9014 GCA_050292275.1 Candidatus Thiodiazotropha sp. | reverse complement strand
ATGATGCTGGCAGGTCCCTTCGAGAGAAAGAGTATTTGATCAGCCAGTTCCAATGCCTCATTCAGGTTATGGGTGACCAGTATCACCGCGCTTGCATGGTCCCGCCAGAGATTCAGCACCATCTCCCTGAGGGAGGCGGCCGTGGGCGCATCCAGCGACGAGAAGGGTTCATCCAGCAACAGTATGTCGGGTCTTATGGCCATTGCACGCGCCAGTGCAGCGCGTCTTTGCATGCCGCCGGAAAGCTGGCCGGGAAAGGCATCCGCACGTTGGTATAGTTCCACCTTGTGTAACAGATGGTCGATCCAGGATTCATCCTTATCGTGGTCGTGCAGAACGAGTTCGATGTTCTCGCGCACCGTCAGCCAGGGCATCAGGCGCGGGTCCTGGAAGACATAGCTGACGCACCCTGGTCCGCCCTCCAGCCACTCCAAACTGCCATCAAAGTCACTATCGAGTCCGCTTAGAATATTGAGCAAGGTGCTCTTTCCTGCACCCGATGGACCCACCAGGCTGATAAAGGCATCGGTCAGAATCTCGAACTCCAGATTCTGAACGACCGGTGTCTGCCCAAAGGATTTATTCTTTATCTTGACCCTGCAACCTTTCACGAACGCCACCTGGTAAGATACCTTTCAAGGGGACGCATCAGCAACGACTCGATACTGTAGATCACAAACACAAACGCCAGGGTATAGGCAAGGATACTGGTAATATCGAAGAACTGGAAAAAAGTGTTTAACTGAAAACCGACACCATCGCTGCGCCCTAGCAGCTCGACTACCAGTACAATCTTCCAGATCAGGGAGAGGCCGGATCTGGCCGCCGCCATAAGATAGGGATAGAGTTGCGGCATGTAGATATGCAGGAGCGTTCGCAGCAGCGGCACTCTGAATACCTCACCGACCTGGAGCAGTTGATGGTCTATCGCGCGCACGCCCTCACGTACTGTCACCGCCACCAAAGGCAATTTGTTGATTGCCACTGCAGCCACCGCTGCTGCTTCGACAAGGCCAAACCAGACATAACAAAGAATGATGACAACCAGCGCGGGTATGTTCAAACCCATAATCAGAACACCATCCAGAATGGTATCGACCAGTGGATAGCGCCCCATGAGAAATCCCACTACGATACCGCCGAGCATGGCCAGGGTGAAAGCCAATATCACCCGCCGCAGGGTAACGATAATACTGGTCAGCAGATCGCCTTCGGTCAGATGATACCAAAGTGACTGCAGAACTTCCCAAGGGCCTGGAAGCTGCTCACTATCCAGAAAATGGGCCGCGATCTGCCATATAAGAAGAAAGACTGAGAGAAAAAGCCATCTTCCCCAGTTACTGCCCTGCAACATCGACTTTAATCAACTCCCCACTGTCCAAGGCCTGCCAGAATGTCCCATCCTGCAACAGGGTTGCCTTACCAACCAGTTTCACACCTCCCTCCCTGGCCAATACGTTGAAAACAGTGGATGCAACGTTCATTCCATTTTCTTGCAGGCCATAGGGTATCCCTTTTCTGTAGCCTTTTTTCAGGTTATCGAGAGTGGTCTCATTCTTGGCCTTGGTCAGGGGTGCGATCACCTCCCACTCCTCATCACTCTCGTCCAATTTGCGTTTGGCTGTGTATGATGCCCTCAACAGTCCGTCGATCAAAGCCCGGTTGTTATCCGCCCAGGCGCTGGAGAAGACCCAACCCAGCATCGGCACGGGCTCCTTCACATCCAGTCCCACGAGCATCGATTCGACATCGACCAGGGGTGACATGCCGGCGGCCTGCAAACGCGCCCCGTAATGCCAGAAATTCAATACCGCGGGCAAATCACCCTTGAGCATAAGCTGATTGAGCAGCGGCGGCGCGGCGAAAGCGGGTTCCACCGATGTGGAGATATCCAGTCCCTGTTTACGGGCATAGGCCTGCAGCAACAACCAGCTTTTATCGACCGGACCTCCAGCGACACCGAGCTTGCGACCCTTTAAATCCGATAACCGTTCGATACCTGAATCGGGACGCACGAACAGGCCTCCTACAGTAAGCGAATAGGGAAAAAAGGTGTAATCCTTTCCCGCCGCGCGCTGTCTGTTGACCCAGATCCAATCGGTGACTATTACATCGACCGCGCCACCTTGGAGGGCAATGCTGTTGGCATTCTTGGAACTCAAAGGAACGACTTTGAGCTCAAACCCGTTTTTTTTGTCGAGTCGATGGCGAAGTATTACATCCATTTCCCAATTCACTGTACCAAACTGAAGCACACCAACTCGCAACTGTTCCATGGCGTTTACAGGAATAGAGACAATAGAGAAAAGCAAACAAACTATGATTCTATACATTGGTCTTAATTCTTATCAGTTACCAGTTGGCGGGAAGTCTATCCACAGCATGACGATAAGCGCTCGATAACGGGACCTGCAGTCGATTCAGATTCTTCCCTAGAGAATAACAGACTGGCACCCACAGACAAATCGCAATCGAAACTGCCCATTCGTACTAACGATTAGCGCGGGATAATTCCACACAGAATGTAACCAGTGAGCTGCTTGGTAATTTACCTGCATTCTGCCCTCAATCACCCGAGAGCGGCGTTACGGCATCATCAACAATTGAGGTGTAGACAGCTTAAGCAGTTTGCGAGCAGAAACACTATGAATACTGCGGGCACAGCTGCCTTGTGTTTCATAATTCAACCGATTGGATTGTCATATTTTAGAAGATCTTGTTGCGTGCGTACCACAGTTCGAGCACCAGCAAACGGCAATACAAAGCAGAAACAACGGTAGAACAAAGCGGCTGTTTCCGAGTCTCGGAAACCGAGTACAAGATCATTGAGTTGTGCCACATTAGCACAGCAACACTATTTGTATTGTCTTAGTTTAGGGACAGTACGTCACGTTGTTTTCCTGATACATCCAATACACCCTGCCTATCTTACTGTTATTTCTATCAATAATCATAGTGGCACAGTCATTGCAATTTTGCCTGAACGAAGTGCCGTGTATTTTTTTTGCAACAACAACTGATCTGAGTCGTAACGACCGATACGGCCCTCAACGGCCGTTCATATTAAACAAAGAGAGGAGCCCAACTCGAAATGAACAAAACCAAACTCGTATTGGCAATGCTGGGAGGAGTTTGTATGGCAAGCGCTGGTACTGCCCAGGCAGTCAACTGGCAGGCCGGAGACTGGACACTAGGACTGGGAGGCAATGTCAACGCTTTCTATACGGTAACATCATGTGACACAGGCGATCTGAACTCGGGAGGCACTACACTCGCCGGTCTCGCTTGCGGCTCGACGGACGACGACGCACACAGCGTATCCAATGGATTGCTGCCCGCTTCACTCAACTTCAGCGCCACCACCAACCAGAACGGTTATGACCTGGGTGCTCATATCAACGTCTACTACGGCTTGGTATCGCAAGGCAATGGCGGAAGCGACGCCCTGGCCTTTTCCACAGTCGATGCCCGTCAGATCTACCTGACATTCGGTAACGGCGACATGGGTACGGTAACCATGGGACGCAATTTCGGACTGTTTGGTCTGGATGCGATTCTCAATGACATCAGCCTCGTCGGCATAGGTCCGACCTTCCTCGCCGACAATCCCGGCCACACCACCCTCGGTGGCCTCGGCTATGGCTATGTCTACACCGACCGTCTCGCCCAGATCAACTGGACCACACCTGATATGGGTGGTTTCTCAGCTACCATTGGTATCTTCAATCCGTTGAACGGCAACGCCAATGGCAGCACCGCTCAGGGTCAGGATGCACCCGGCTTTCATGGTAAGGCGAGCTATAAGTGGGATGGCGATCTCAGCGGCATGGTCTCCGCGACCTTCATCTCCCAGGATGTCGACCTGGCCGGCGGCGATGAGAGCAAAATCAGAGGCTATGATCTGTTCGGTAAACTCGGCTTTGGCGATTTCGGGCTCGCTGCCTATGTCTACGATGGCGAAGGCATGTCGACCCTGGCATTGGGTGGCCTGGTGTTCCCCGGATTCGACGCGGCGACCGGCGATGCTGAAGAGAGCAGCGGATACTACCTGCAGGGCACCTACAAGATCGGCAACACCAAGCTAGGCCTGCACTGGAGTGAAAGTCAGCAGGACAAGATCACCGAGGTCGACAACACCCGTATCACCTTGGGCGTCTACCACAACCTGACTCCGGCGTTGACCCTGATGGCTGAATACTCCGACATGGAGAGTGAAACCTCTGTCGGCACTGATGAAACCAGTGAAATCAATGTTGGCGCGATTCTGTTCTTCTAATCTTTAGGTTGGCAAATCTACAACAATAATTAATCTCCGAGTTGATGGGAATTTACAGGCCGGGTGACATAACCCGGCCTTTTCTTTATCATCGGCCTCAAAAGAGGTTCAGGCTTATGTCCATACTCAACAGATCGGCGTACTACACCATAACGGCAGTCCTTGCCCTGCTCTTTTTCACGCGAGCCGAGGCTACTCTTCTATACAGTTCCAGCCTGACCGAAATTCATTCCATCACCACCGAGAATGATGCGCGCAACGCCCACCCGGTGCGCGGCGTGGAGGCGCTCACACTGGCCAAACTGTTAGCCTCCATCCAGGTCAGATCGGATACTGAAAAGGGTGCTGCGATATATCTGATGAACGAACTCGATGCGGAGCGCCTGGCGGAAGATGTCCTGCTGTCACTGCGGCGCCTGCGCGCCGACCAGGATATGCACCTGGTAATCTATCGCACCGTTGGCGGGTCGCTGTCGAGCAAGCGCTATTCGACAGGCATCCGGGTTTTCGCCGACGCCTCCGGCCTGAACCTGATATTCGGCCAACTGGACACATTCCAGGACGATTTTCGCGGTCCCGACAGAAAGATCGCTCCCGCGGGCTCCCGCAATGAAGTCCGTCTCAAGGGCGGCGCTATCGTCGAGGCGGACTGGTTTGAATTCAAGGATGGCCGGACCGATTGGATGGTCTATCCGTTGCCGAAGCAGCCCAAGTCCAGGCTGCGGATGTAAACAAGGATCAAAGCCCTGAATTGACAAGTCCGCAAATGAATGCGAATAAGAGCGGAAGCTTCACGGCATGAGCCGCAAACCACCGGCTTACAAATCACCATTAGCTCTTTTTCCCGGTCAGTCATCTCGAATTTGAATCGTTTCTTCTTCATGCTACCAATGCATAGCGCAATTGCTATCTTTCAATTTCAATCCCTTCCTGCTTTAGTATTTCTTCCAACTCCCGATAGCCTTCCAGTTCCATCAACAATCTGCCCTTTTCACTCTTCGCTATCCTGGTCCAATGCACATTTTCAAGCGCACCCACCATTGCGTACAGGAAATTCAGACCCGGCTTTACACTGCACTCATTTTTCAACCTGACAAATGCCTCGACCGCACCGAGTTCCCGAAGCTGATCTTCAGTTGCGATGCCGATTTCGTTCAGCCATTTCTCTGATTTAGGCCCGAGCCCTTTAAGTTTACTCAACTCTCCCATTCGTATACTGCCCCTGAAATATAACAGCCTTACCAACGAGCCACCTTGTCTCAACGCTACGGCCCCTACCCTTAAACCAGAAGCCCATACCATGATCAATACTTTATCCTAGCACGACAGAGCCATCCAAAGATCTCTTTCAGATGGCTGCTTTTGGAACACACAACCTATACAGAACTCCTGCCGATTCGGGACGGCATGGCGTGGCCCCGGCCCTAAAGGACTTCCAACTCGCTGCCGATATTTCAAGAATATTCAGATCAGACCGGCATTATTCAGGCGCAAACCTAAATCCAGCGGCCGCTGAACTGGTGCTACGGGCCCATGAAAGCGTGGCAATGCAAAATGTGGCAAAATAGACGCCAAGCCATTGCGGATGTGCTGAATTTAGACAAGATCCAAATAGCGTAGCCTAGTGGATGTAAGCGGATGTTAAGATTAGTCTGGACAGCTAACGCCTGTATTGTGTTTGATCCAGGTGTTGCATATCAGGATTGCAGTCGAAGTTAAGGAGCCTGAGGGATGATCGACTTACTGCTGATACTCTCCACCCTCGCCCTGCTAGTACTCACTCATCTCATGCGTACCCTGCTGGCACTGCGCATTCCCGCAGATCTGCGTTTCAAGCCCGCCAAACTCAAACAGGCACCCGACATCATGGCCGATCTGTTCGAACAGACCGATCTGGCCCTGAGAGATCTCGGTTTCTCCCACGGCTACTGGGCAACGGTTCGAACCACGCCTCCGCTGCCGGGTTTCTCGGCACCGCTGATACGCCTCTATCACCACAAAAGCAAACCCATCATCGCCCGGGTTTCGCCGCCACACAGCATCTTCTCGACAGATCGCTGTCAGGTGGTCTTTCTCTCCATCAGCAAAAGAAAGACATTTCTGGCGACAGCCAACCGCTACCCGGAGCTCTTCCCGCGTCCGCCCCAAGAGCGGATGATTCTACTCAACACCCGGGCCGACACGGTTGCGGAACAGTTCCGCGCCCATATTCAGGAGATGGCGCAACGGGACTTGACCTGGCTTGACCGCTCCGAGGAACGCGGTGAAGCAACCTGGCTGTTTCGTCTGGCCAACCGCTATGAGGCGAAGTACATCCAATGGCTCCACGACAACGAGTGTGTCAAAACTCTCGCCGATGGCAGCGCCGTACCCAGAATCGGTATCGTGCTGAACTTCATCCGCCGTCTTGCCACCGGCCAGGTGCAGAATCCACCTAAGGAGCACTCGCCCTTACCCGCCAACCGGGCCGCCTACCTGTTTCAAAACTGGCAGCAGAGCAACCGCCTGCCACCGCCCTTGTCGACCCAGCTGGGTCTCTTCCTCGGCAGCGCTATCGCCTTCATTCTGCTCGCCGGGCTGTTCTGGGACTGGACCATCGCCCTGTTGCTGCTGGTCGTGATCGTCTTCCACGAGGCAGGCCATTGGCTAACCATGCGCGTACTGGGCTACCGCAACCTGCAGATTATCATGCTACCCCTGGTGGGCGGCGTCACCCTGGGCCAGGAGACCGGCTACAACGCCGCCCACCGCATCCTGGTCAGTCTCATGGGGCCGTTGCCCGGTATCATCCTCGGCACCATCATCCTCTGGTTCGACGCCATGGAGGGGGGGGTGTTAACCACACTAGGCATCACCCTGCTGGTGGTGAATTATCTCAACCTGCTACCCATAATGCCCCTCGACGGCGGCCAGTTGCTCAAAGCCCTGATACCGGTCAGGCGATTCGATCTGCTGATCACGCTCGAGTGGCTGGGGACCGCTGCCCTGCTTCTGCTGGGCTGGCTGACAGACTCCCTGTTTCTTATCGCCCTGGCGCTGCTGCCTCTGTTCGGAGGATTGGCGCTGATGAAGCGAAAAAAGGTTTTGGACAGCCTGGAAGAGATCACTGCAGACTCGGAACAGCCACTGCCCAACGACCGCGTCGCCGCAGTCATCCAGGCCATCGACGAAAACGATAAACGCTACCGTCCATTGGAGAAGAAGGCCCAGGAGATCGCGGATATCCTCACCACGATACGCCTGAAACCGGCCAGCACCCCAGTCGCCGGGGCTTTTCTGGGCATCTACCTCGTCACTTTCGTGCTGCCGCCACTCGCCGTCTTCATAGCCTCACCTGGCATAGAGGGCATCACGACACTACTCTTCTCCGATGTCGAAGCCGTACAACAAGAGGCCTACCAGCGGGCGATGGCGCTACCCATGTCGCAGCTGGTCGATGAGTTGTCGCTATTGCATGGTGGCCCCGCCGATCCAGGCCAACCACAGAGCGGGCGCGAGGCCACCATGCAACCTGCCACGAGCAACACCATCACGCTTGCCGAAAGACGTCTGGGCACCCGTTTCGACCAAGCCCATAGAGAGTTTCTCGAAGCCAGCAACGGTTTCTTTGAACCGAACTCCATGGACGACGGAGCCGGCTATCTGCTTTTTCCAGCCGAGAAGATCGTCAGGTTCGGACAAAAACTACCTGAAATAGTAGATAGACTGCGCGCGCAGACGCGCAGCGACACCCCACCACTCGTCAATATCCTGAGCGCGTCAGCCACCGATGAAACCGAGGCCCAAGTACTCAATATCAACCAGATAGCCCACATGCTCGTCATCGGCAACCCCAACAAACGAGAATATCTGCTGCTGGATCCCGCCCACCAGCCTGGTACTCCGGCCCCACTGATTATCGTCTACGAAACCCCGGTCAACCTCCAAGGCATACGTTACGAGAGTCTTCGTCACTACCTGGCGGACGATCTTTCAATGGCGAAGGCGATGAATCTCTATCCGGATTCCTCGGAATAAATCCGGGCAACCAGGTCATCCCTGCAGCCTGTGCCGGAAAGACGATTATCCTGGTTTCTGGACAAGCGCAAGCTAAACGCCAATGGCTTTACAATGCATCGTTACCAAGTTTAACCACATAGTCGTAAACACCGTATACGACCTGCGCCATCTTTTCGTAGCTCAAGCGCTCAGCCCGGTCTCCACTCTTATGGTATGCATGATTCCTGTAAAATGCCGTATCGGTAACCATGACAGCCGGGTACCCGTAGCGCCAGAAACTGCTATGATCCGAAAAATCGATACCTGGAATAAACGTTGGCGCATTGATTGAATATACAGGCAGGTCCATGATCTGACCCATAGCCGCCTTCATTCGCTGAGCTTGCAGAGACAACAACTGATCGGTGATTGCGATAAAGTTCCCGGTTGACGGATAATAGAGCCTTAGTAACTGCATGGGATAGTCCTGGCTTCCTTTTTCCTCCGAAAAATAGCCAATCATTTCCAGTGCAATCATAAGCTTTACATCCGCATTGGATTCCCTGAGAGATTTCGCATATACCGCGCTGCCCATATAGTCAGAGCGAAAATGCGGCGGTTCCTCCAAGGTAAAGGCTACCAGCGCGACTCTTGTCTCAAGTTGTTGTTTACTCAGCAATCTGCCGATTTCGATTAGCCCGGCAACACCGCTGGCGTTGTCGTCCGCTCCGGGTGTTTCTCCCTCGGCATCATAGTGGGC
>JBNKLI010000074.1:0-20911 GCA_050292275.1 Candidatus Thiodiazotropha sp. | reverse complement strand
TTTCACCCATCACACCTTTCCATTGCACGATCTTCCATGGGATTACTTTCGCTTCTCGGATCAAGCCTGGCACGCCTTGTTCAACAAGGCAACCGGGTTTGAGATCATCAAAACAGAACTCATCGACCCGGTCTCAATCGTGCCTAAATGTATCTATGAGGGGAGCACCGGTGTCAGGCATGGTGATGCATATATCCATTCGGCCGTTATTGCTCGAAAGATATCAGCCACCAAGCTCACCTGGCCGGTGGAATATCAGAAAATCATAGAAACCGAGTATCCACGATAAGCCAAAAGCCGGATAGACACCGGACCTTGATCCTGCTACCCGCCGAGCCGGACTGAACTCAGCGGACATTGACGGCACTAAACTCAATCGAGCTTGTTCTGAATCGCCTGCATCAGGCCTACAATCTCTTCCGACATGGGACCAATCCGCTGATACTCTCTCTCGGCGGCCTGCATATCCCCCTGCTTCTTGAGTTCGGAAATGCGTTTGATCAATGCGTGCAATTCCTGGTGCGGTCTTTCCACATCTTTGACTTCGCTGATATGGGCCAGCTGTTTGCGCCCCACGCTCTCATACCACTTGCCGAATCCGCAGGCCGTGTGATCGAAAGCGACGCGCTCATCGAGCGAGCCATTGCCATCCAGGAAACTTCGCAGCTTGGTCTTCCAACTCAGGTGCGCGGCCATCGCCTGCTGCAATTGCTGCGAATTGACATCACCCGTCTTGAATCCCGACAACAGGTGGCACAACTGATCGATCTCTCTCGACATGCCCTCGCTCGCCTCATGACTCTTGATGGCGTTCACCGCGGTACCTTCCGCGACATGAGTTATCTCGACGATATTTTGGTTGATATCTTCCGCTACAGAGCTCTGCTCCTCGGCCGCCGTGGCGATCTGGGAGCTCATCTGCGAGATAGTGTCGACGACCCGGGTGATCTCCTCGAGGGCCTCATGGGCACGACCGGCCTGCTCGACACTGCCGGCCGCCTGCTGCTGGCTCGTCTGCATCACCGCGACGGTCTCGCGCACACCCTTATGCAGACTCTCGATCATCTCCTGGATCTCCTCGGTGGAGTCCTGGGTGCGCTTGGCCAGGGTTCTTACCTCATCGGCCACGACCGCGAATCCACGCCCCTGCTCTCCGGCGCGGGCGGCTTCAATGGCGGCGTTGAGAGCCAGGAGATTGGTCTGGTCCGCGATCCCGCGTATTACGTCGAGTACCGATCCGATGCGGTCGCTGTCCTGCTCCACGTGCTGCACGGTCTGCACCGCCCTTGACACTTCGCAAGCCAGGGAGTCGATACTGCGGGTCACATCACTCACCACATCCCGCCCGCTGTTGGCTTGCTGGTCGGCCTGGCGCACAGCTTCTGCTGTCTGCGTGGTATTCTGGGCCACTTCGCGGACAGTTGCGGACATCTCGGTCATTGCCGTCGCCACCTGCGTGGTCTGTTCATGTTGCTTGTTGATGCCATCGCGGGTCTGCTCTGCCAGGGTGGCGAACTCACCGATGCGCAAGCTCAGGTTCCCCGTCGTCCTCGAGACCTTGTTGATCATGCCCTCGGTCTTGTCCGCAAAGCGGTTGTAGGCCCGCGAGAGGCGGGACACCTCATCGGCTCCCGACTCGTCCATGCGCACGGTGAGATCACCTTCGGCGGAGGCGATACCCTCCATCGCCACTGCCGCGTCACAGATCGGCTTGACCACGCCACGGCTGGTCAGCCAGACCAGCCCGCCGATCACGACCACCGAGAGCAGCCCCAGTCCTACCACCATCATCATCAGGCTCGACATGGAATCCGCGTAGTAGGTACGGTCCTTGGCCAGGAGCAACACCCCGATCGTCTCACCCGAGTAATTCTTCATAGTCGACGCATAGTAGGCGACAGGTTTTCCATCGAGATCGCCCTGATCGAAGAGATGATCACCTGCGTTCAAATCCGCTAGCTCATCCATGGTGACCAGGTTATTGTCTTCCATGGTCGTGGCGAACCGGTCCATCTTGCCGTCACGATCGATATAGAGTTCCAGATCGACCTCATGGTGTTTGGCGTACTCGTCGAAGTAGGCCTGCCCGAAGGACATGCCGAATTCTACAGTCCCCACATGCCGAGCTTCATGGCTGACCGGCACAAGGCCCCGTACACCGAGACCGGCGACCCCCACTTCCAGGCCCTGAATCGGCTTTTTGCTCTGATTTCCTTCCACGACCGTGTAACGGAACGCGGAGAGGTCGTCACCGAACTTGGCCGGTTTGTGGACCCTCAGGAATGAGGTGGCGGGCGGCTCATGAAACTGAAACTGCCGTACCCCATACTCCTTCTTCAACACCTTGAATCCAGGCACGAAAAGCGCTTCAAGCGCACCACGGTCGCGAGCGGCGAAGTAACGCTGAACATCCGGAATGCCGGCAACCAGCGCGCTCATGGTTTTTGCCAGGCGCCCCTCCGACTCTATCCCCGCAACCACGTTTTCAAAGATCTCCTCCATCTCATTCTCTTCGGCGGAGCGCAGCACGGAGCCCATGTAATTGAATGCGGTAGTGAGGGTGAGGGTTAAAACGACAACGACAGCCAGGACTGTCGCTATGACGAATCGCAGCGAGATACCAATATTCCTGAACATGACCTTCTTCCCATTTGTGGGACGTCTCCATCGTCCAAGATCCAACTCCTATCTAGCTGTTAGCGGCATGTTCATAAAATACTGTATACCTGCAAAAGAAAAAGCCCCACGCCCATCCGGGCGTGAGGCTTTTCGCAGCATATTTTCGCTGTGCGGATGACTACATCATGCCGCCCATGCCTCCCATGCCGCCCATACCGCCCATATCACCCATCGGCGCTCCAGCGTCATCCTTGGGCTCCTCGGCCACCATGCACTCGGTGGTGACCATCAAACCAGCCACGGAGGAGGCGTTCTGCAGTGCGTAACGGGTAACCTTTGTCGGATCGAGAATACCCATTTCCATCATGTCGCCATACTCGTCGTTACTGGCATTGAAGCCATAATTGCCCTCGCCGCTGCGCACTTTGTCCAGTACCACCGAGGGCTCGCCGCCCGCGTTGGCGACGATTTGACGCAAAGGCTCTTCCATGGCACGACAGGCAATCGCGATACCCACATCCTGGTCGTGATTCTCCCCGCTCACCTTTTCGATCGCCTGCAGCGCGCGCACCAGAGCGACACCGCCGCCGGGCACAATGCCCTCCTCGACTGCGGCGCGGGTGGCGTGCAGCGCATCCTCGACACGGGCCTTCTTCTCTTTCATCTCGACTTCAGTGGCGGCACCCACTTTGATCACGGCAACACCGCCAGCCAGCTTGGCCACGCGCTCCTGCAGCTTCTCGCGATCGTAGTCTGAGGAGGTCTCCTCGATCTGGGCACGGATCTGTTCGACGCGGGCCTTGATATCGCCTTCGACGCCGGCACCATCGATGATGGTGGTCTCCTCCTTGGAGATGGTCACCTTCTTGGCATTGCCCAGGTCGTCCAGGGTGGCCTTTTCCAGAGAGAGACCGACCTCTTCGGAGATCACGGTACCACCAGTGAGGATCGCGATGTCCTGCAGCATGGCCTTGCGTCGGTCACCGAAACCGGGCGCTTTGACCGCGCTGACCTTTACGATACCACGCAGGTTGTTGACCACCAGGGTGGCCAGGGCCTCGCCCTCGACGTCCTCGGCGATGATAAGCAGAGGCTTGCCGGCCTTGGCCACGCCCTCGAGTACCGGCAGCAGATCGCGGATATTGGTGATCTTCTTGTCGTGCAGCAGGATGTAGGGATCCTCCAGTTCGGCGGACTGGTTCTGCTGATTGGTCACGAAATAGGGCGAAAGATAACCGCGATCGAACTGCATGCCTTCGACCACATCCAACTCATTCTGCAGGGCTGAGCCCTCTTCCACGGTGATAACACCCTCTTTGCCCACTTTCTGCATCGCCTCGGCGATGATGTTGCCGATATCGGGATCGGAATTGGCGGAAATGGTGCCGACCTGGGCGATCTCTTTGTCATCGGAGCAGGGACGGGAGATGGACTTCAGCTCCTCGACGGCCGCCAGCACGGCCTTGTCGATTCCTCGTTTCAGATCCATCGGATTCATCCCGGCGGCGACGGCCTTCAGGCCTTCACGCACCATGGCCTGGGCGAGCACGGTTGCAGTGGTGGTACCGTCGCCGGCGACGTCGGAGGTCTGCGAGGAGACCTCTTTGACCATCTGCGCACCCATGTTCTCGAATTTGTCGGAGAGTTCGATCTCCTTGGCCACGGAGACACCGTCTTTAGTCACGGTAGGAGCACCAAAGCTCTTCTCCAGCACGACATTTCGACCTTTGGGACCAAGGGTCACCTTGACAGCGTTGGCCAGAATATTGACACCTCGGATCATACGTTGGCGGGCGTCATCACCAAATTGCACTTCTTTTGCACTCATCTTTAATTCCTTGGGTAAATGTTGAAAATCTTAATCAGGTCAAGCCTGTATCGCTCTGTGATAGAAGTGACAGGGTCTAATCTTCAATCACACCCATGATGTCTTCTTCACGCATGACGAGGACTTCCTCACCACCCAACTTCACTTCAGTGCCGGAGTATTTACCGAACAGAACCTTGTCCCCGACCTTGACATCCAGCGGTCGAATCTCACCGCTATCGGTGATCTTGCCGTTGCCGACAGCCAGTATTTCACCGAGAACGGGCTTCTCGGTTGCTGCATCTGGAAGCACAATGCCGCCCGGGCTGGTGCGTTCTTCTTCCTTACGACGAACGATCACACGATCGTGCAGCGGACGAATATTCATCGACTGTTTCTCCTCAAATAGATGATGTTTCTGAAAATCGATAGTGGTTTTTATCAGGCGAAGCTGTTAGCACTCACCATAACTGAGTGCTAATAATAGAGGGAAAAAGCCGTTAGTCAAGACTGTGCCGGGAGATTTATTACAAATAAACAGGATTACTACAAAACAGCGCGGATGATACGTGTAATAATTACTTAATTTATGGCAACGATACAGCGAGAGGCCCATCATGAGACAGGCAAAACAGGGCGATACCGTCCGCATCCACTATACTGGCACACTGGACGACGGAACCCAGTTTGATTCATCGGTCGGACGCGAGCCCATCGAATTCACCATCGGTGAGCACCGTGTCATCCCTGGCTTTGAATCGGGCGCGGAGGGCATGGAGGTCGGAGACCGCAAGACTGTCCACATCCCGGCAGAAGAGGCTTATGGGTCGCATAATGAGTCCCTGGTCGAGCAGGTGCCGCTGGAACATTTCCCTGAGGACCTGGAACTCAGTGTGGGAATGAACCTTCAGGCCCAAAGCCCCAACGGGGAGCAGTTCAACGTTGTGGTCACCGATCTCGCCGATGGAGTCGCAACCATCGACGGCAACCACCCGCTGGCAGGCGAAGCACTGAACTTCGACATGGAACTGGTCGAAATCGTCTGAATCCATCCGGTTATCCAGATTTGCACAGATCCTTTAACTATAAATACATGTGAGACACCGGGAGGATGTGATGGCGGAAGCGAAGAAAGCAAAAAGTGCCAAGCCGAAAAAGATTGACAACAAAGTCTATGAAAAGGAGCTGTTCAAACTGCAACTGGAGCTGGTCAAGCTGCAGGAGTGGATCAAACACAAAGGGCTCAAGGTGGTCGTGATCTTCGAGGGAAGGGATGCCGCCGGCAAGGGCGGGGTGATAAAGCGCATCACCCAGCATCTCAATCCACGTATCTGCCGCGTGGTCGCCCTTCCCGCACCCACTGAGCGGGAGAAGACCCAGTGGTACTTCCAGCGTTATGTACCCCACCTCCCCGCCGCCGGTGAAATGGTGCTGTTCGATCGCAGCTGGTACAACAGGGCCGGCGTCGAGAAGGTGATGGAATTCTGCACCGATGATGAATATCAGGAGTTCCTGCGCTCCTGTCCGGAGTTTGAGCGCATGCTGGTGCGCTCCGGCATCATCCTGCTCAAGTACTGGTTTTCCGTCTCCGACGAGGAGCAGGAGCGCCGCTTCCAGAGCAGACTCGAAGAGCCCCATAAACGCTGGAAACTCAGCCCGATGGATCTGGAGTCCCGCTCGCGCTGGCTGGAGTATTCAAAAGCCAAGGATGTCATGTTCGCACACACGGATATCAAGCAGGCGCCCTGGTTCGTGGTGCACTCGGATATCAAGAAACACGCCCGACTCAACTGTATTGCCCACCTGTTGAGCATGATCCCTTACAAGGATCTGACCCCCGAACCCATCGAACTGCCCCATCGCGCACCCGATACGGGGTACGTCAGGCCGCCGATTACCGATCAGACCTTTGTACCGGATATCTATCCATGAGATACCGGTCCCGGACTTAAACCCTGCCCGCCGGGTCAGTACATTCCCAAGAGTGTCGATTGGACCGGTGGGACCGAGAGGGGAGGCTCATCGCTGATTCTTCTCATCTTCGCGTTGAAACTCTCCCTCTATCACACGCCGCTCCCGGGCTGGCCGGGACTCCTCAGCCGCAGACTCCACAGGCCCCATGACACCACCCTGTTGCAACCCCAGGGTGAGTAACCATCGCCTTACCGGTGGTATCAGGAAAATGAAACCCACCATATCGGTGATAAATCCGGGGAGCAGCAGGAGCAGTCCGCAAATCAGCAACACCGCCCCCTCCATCATTTCGTAGGCAGGCACCTCGCCGCGATTCATCGATCCGCGTACCTTGGTCAGGGTCTTGAATCCCTGGGCCCGTACCATCACACCGCCCAGCAAAGCGGTAAAAATGGTCAGGAAAATGGTCGGAAAAGCACCAATTTGCGCACCCACCTTGATGAGAAAGTAGAGTTCTGTCAGCGGTACGCCGATGAACAACAAGAGAAACAGCAGCAGAGGATTCATAAGTGGTGAGCTTACGCCGGGCGTCCGATGCATACAAGCCGCTATCGGGTTGATCGGCTGCGTCGGCCGGTCACCTGCGTTACCTTGCAAAATGATTGAAATGATTGGGGTTTGCCACATTGGCGAAAATTGATTTCATTAAATATTCATGTTCTTATCAAACCTGTCGACATAAAACCCAATCATTGCATAAATTATCGGACTGACGACGACAAGCTCTTGCTATAGCACGGAAACCAGCAAGCCTCAGCTCCAATGATTTATGCCATGATTGGGTAAAGAAACCAGTGAGCAATTGTGCTACCTTAAACTAACTATCTGTTCTTTGAAGGGTAAGGGATGAAAATGAAAAAATTGATCACCATCAACAGTAAACCGGGTTCTATCGCTTTGACCGCTTTCCTGGCTGCCGCTTTCATCGGCCTGAGTGGTTGCGACGCCACCATGCCGAAAATGGGGGGGTCAACCGGGAACACGGTCACCGGCGCTGCAAGCGGTGAAGCCACAGCAGGGACCAATAGCGCACTGGAGCATTGCGATGAGACGCTCGGTACGCTGGCCGTGGTCGAAGACCAATCCGCGCCCTGGTGGGCCTCTTATCGTCACCGTTATCCGACACTGGGCACCACTGTCCCTGTTCTGCGTACCATGATCCAGCAGTCCAACTGCTTCGTCGTGGTCGAGCGTGGACGGGCGATGAACAACATGATGCAGGAGCGGGCCCTGATGCAGTCAGGTGAATTGCGTCAAGGGAGCAACTTCGGCAAGGGTCAGATGGTTTCCGCCGACTACACCATGAATCCAAGCATCCAGTTCTCCGAAAAGGGGACCAGTGGCGTTAAAGGAATCGTAGGCGGTCTCTTCGGATCCGTTGCCGGTGCACTGGCAGGCGGATTGAAGGCGAATGAAGCTGCCACCACCCTGTTGTTGATCGACAATCGCTCAGGCGTGCAGGTCTCATCCTCGGTGGGCAACGCCAAGAACTTCGACTACAACCTGTTTGGCGGCCTCTTCGGTGGCGGCGCCTTCGGCGGCGCCGGCGCATTCACCAACACGCCGGAAGGCAAGGTGATCACCGCCGCCTTCGCCGACTCCTACAACCAGATGGTAAAGGCCTTGAGAAACTACAAGGCTCAGACAGTCAAGGGCGGCCTGGGCAAAGGCGGCCGCCTGAAAGTCGGCGACTGATCGCGACCCCGTCCGCCTTCAGGCGGGCGCACCAACTAACAAGGCGGCCCGATCCTGGCCGCCTTTTTCGTTGCACCCGATCGGTTTCAGCCGGCAGCGATACCGATCTCACTTCCGCAATCGGTTCTCCGCAATTTTTGCCAGTTGCATGTGGATAGTGTATTTTCCGCCAATGCCGACACCACTGCTCTTGATTCTCTGCACCGTACCTGACAGGGAGAGTGCGCTCAAGCTCTCCAGCTCATTGGTGGAGCAGAACCTGGCAGCATGCGTCAATCTCACCTCGCCGGTCACATCTGTCTACAAATGGCAGGGAAAGCTGGAACAGACCGAGGAGATTGTGCTGCTGATCAAGACTACGCAACAACGATATCAACAGGTGGAGGCCGCGCTCCGGGCACAACATCCCTATGAACTTCCGGAAATCGTCGCAGTCCCTGTAGAGCAGGGGCTGGATGACTACCTCGACTGGGTGGAGAGATGCGTAAAAGAATAGAATCGATGATGATGTTGCTGATGCTGCTGGCAATCGCAAGCCCAAGCACTGCAGCCTGGAACGAGGAAGAGCTTTTGATGCCCGACCAGGCCTTCCAGATCTCCGGTCGTACCGATGGTGTTGAGAAACTGCGGGTCGAATGGCGCATCGCGGACGGCTATTACATGTATCGCGACAAGATCCACTTCGAAAGCGATGCCATGGGCATAGAGATAGGCGAGCCGAAACTCTCGGAAGCCAAGATAAAGCACGATGAGTTCTTCGGCGATGTGGCCGTCTACCGCAACAAGGCGATAGCGGAGATACCCATCCGCCGGATGCAGGGGGCCCAGGAAACCCTGCTGTTGAAAGCCCGTTCCCAGGGCTGCGCCGATCAGGGTATCTGCTTCCCTCCCCACATCCAGGAGATACGACTGGCGCTGGAACCGATGCCCGGCACCGACCCTATCGGAGCAAGCGCAGAACCGATACTCGAGATCGCCGAATCAGCACAGAATCCGCTGTTTGAAAACAGTGCCGAAGATGAACTGCTCGATCCCGAGGAGGCCTACAGACTCAGCGCCACGATCGAGGACGGGACCCACCTGAGACTCTACTGGAGCATTGCAGAGGGGACCTATCTCTATCAGGACAAAATAGCCCTCTCCATAGCCGACAACGCGACCGCCACCCTAGGAGAGATAAAACTGCCCGAGGCGCAGATCAAGCAGGATTCGGTCAGGCCAGACGGCACCATCGGCGATGTCGCCGTCTACCATGACGAGATCGACCTCAGCGTAGCGCTGGTGAGAAAAGCGACCCAGGCGGGGGAGATCACCCTGGAGGCACGCTACCAGGGGTGCGCGGAGATTGGCGTTTGTTATCCACCTATAAGCAAACAGTTCACACTCGCGCTGCCCGCCATCTCATCAGCCCAGGCCAGTGAGACGCCCGACATTTCGAGCGCTGCACCGGTTGCATCAGCCAGCGAACCCGCCTCGGAACTGGATCAGATCACCGACACCCTTAAAAGCGGTTCAACCCTGCCGGTCGTCGGCGTCTTCTTTCTCCTCGGATTGGGCCTGGCATTCACACCCTGTATCTTCCCGATGATCCCCATCCTTTCCGGCATCATCGCGGGCCAGGGTGACAGGATCACCACTCAAAAGGCTTTCACCCTCTCCCTGGTCTATGTGCTGGCGATGGCAATCACCTACACTGCTGCCGGGGTGCTGGCCGGACTCTTTGGAGAGAACCTGCAGGCCTATTTTCAGAACCCATGGATCATCAGCACCTTTGCCTCGATATTCGTATTACTCGCCCTGTCGATGTTCGGCTTCTATGACCTGCAGCTCCCAAGCAGCCTGCAGAGCCGACTGGCGGAAGTCAGCAACAGGCAACAGGGCGGATCTCTCACCGGGGTGGCGATCATGGGATTCCTCTCCGCACTCATTGTCGGCCCCTGTGTCGCACCGCCGCTGGCGGGTGCGCTGATCTACATCGGCCAGACGGGTGATGCCCTGCTGGGAGGGCTTGCCCTGTTCGCCCTCAGTATGGGCATGGGCGCCCCACTGATTGCGATCGGCACATCAGCCGGCAAACTCCTTCCCCGGGCAGGCAGTTGGATGGATGCGGTCAAGGCGGTTTTCGGTGTCGCCCTGCTGGGTGTTGCCATCATCTTGCTCGAGCGCATCATACCGGCGGATATAGCACTGCTGCTTTGGGGCATTCTGCTCATTGTCTCGGCAATCTACATGGGCGCCCTGCGCCACCTCGAGATTGAAGCGAGCGGCTGGCAGAAACTCTGGAAGGGACTTGGTTTCGTTTTTCTCGTCTACGGCACGTTGATGCTGGTCGGTGCCGCATCCGGTGGTAAGGATACTCTGCAACCCCTGCGCGGCATAGCCGTCGCCGGCGGTTCCGCCGCTACCCAGGGGCATCAGGGGCTGCAGTTCAAGCGCATCAAAAGCGTCGAGGATCTACAGCGCGAGGTTGCCCTGGCCAGCAGCGAAGGGAGGCCGGTCATGCTCGACTTCTATGCCGACTGGTGTGTCTCCTGTAAGGAGATGGAAAAATACACATTTTCGGATCCCCAGGTAATAGGTGCCCTGGCCGGTACCCGTCTGCTGCAGGCCGATGTCACAGCCAATGACGAGGTCGACCAGGCCCTGCTGCAGGGGCATTTCGGACTGCCGGGACCACCCGCTATCATCTTCTATGGCAAGGATGGCAAGGAGCGCAGGAACTACAGGCTAGTGGGTTTCAAGTCCGCCAGGGAATTTAGTGATCATGTCAATAGGGCAATACAGTAACTTGCGACGATCTTGACAAGTACTGCATTGAAACTGGACAAAATCGCGCTGATCTTGCAGAATCTAACGATTCAAAATAAGCCCCTTCATTCCCTTTCCAGGGAAGACACAAGGTATATAACTGTAGGGGGCAATTATATTTTTTCCTCTGCCCTGGAATATCGGTTATGGCAACCATCCTGGTACTGAACGGCCCAAATCTGAATCTGCTTGGTCAGCGCGAACCCAAGCATTACGGCCATGTATCCCTGGACGAAATCCAGCAACGCCTGCAAAGCAAAGGCAAGGCGTCAGGATTCGATATCGATTTCCGCCAGAGCAATGCCGAACATGAACTGCTGACCTGGATACATCAAGCCGGTCAATCGGATGTCTGTTTCATCATCATCAACCCGGCCGCATTCACCCATACAAGCGTGGCGCTCCGGGATGCACTGCTGGGAACAGACATACCCTACATCGAGGTCCATCTCTCCAATGTGCACGCCAGAGAGGAGTTTCGCAGACACTCCTACTTCTCAGACAAAGCCGTAGGCGTCATCACAGGTCTGGGTGCCGAGGGATATGAACTCGCCTTGCAAGCCGCGATTACGCGGCTCAACAAATAACGATTAGAGACAGATCAACATGGATATTCGGAAAGTCAAAAAACTGATCGAACTGCTGGAGGAGTCTGACGTTGCGGAAATTGAGATTCATGAAGGAGAAGAGTCAGTCAGAATAAGTCGCCAGAGCTCGATACCCACAACGGTCGCAATCCCCAATATCGCGCCCCAGGCGGTAGCGACAACCCCGCCTCTGACCGCCACAGGTACGCTGGCGGCACCTGCAGCGGAGCCTCAAGCCGTTGCCGAAGAGATTCAGGGCCATAGCGTCAACTCACCCATGGTGGGCACTTTCTACCGCTCGCCCTCGCCGGGCAGCAAGCCGTTCGTAGAAGAGGGCCAGACGGTCGCGGCCGGTGACACCCTATGCATCATTGAGGCGATGAAGATCCTCAACCAGATAGAGTCCGACAAGTCCGGCATCGTCAAAAAGATACTCGTGGAGAACGGTCAGCCCGTCGAGTATAACGAACCGCTGTTCATCATTGATTGAGTAGAGCCATGATAGACAAGATTGTAATCGCCAATCGTGGTGAGATTGCATTGCGCATCCTGCGCGCCTGCAAGGAGCTCGGTATCAAGACCGTTGCCGTACACTCGGAAGCCGACCGGGATCTGAAGCATGTCCTGCTCGCCGATGAATCGGTCTGCATCGGTCCCGCGCCTTCGAGCGATAGCTATCTGAACGTTCCCGCCATCATAAGCGCGGCCGAGGTCACGGATTCGGTCGCCATCCATCCCGGTTATGGCTTTCTTTCCGAAAACGCCGACTTCGCCGAACGGGTGGAAAACAGCGGTTTCATCTTCATTGGACCCAAGGCCGAGACGATCCGGACCATGGGCGACAAGGTGGCCGCCATTGAAGCCATGCGCAAGGCAGATGTGCCCACGGTACCGGGGTCGAACGGTCCGCTGGATAACAATGCCAAGCGCACCAAGGAGGTGGCCAACGAGATCGGCTACCCCGTCATCATCAAGGCCGCCGGCGGCGGTGGCGGTCGGGGCATGCGTGTAGTACACACCGAAGCGACACTGCTCAATGCAGTGGCTATGACCAAGGCCGAAGCCGAGGCCGCTTTCGGCAACGGCACGGTCTATATGGAGAAGTTTCTCGGCAATCCGCGCCATGTCGAATTTCAGGTCCTCTCCGATAGCCATGGCAATGCGATACATCTGGGGGAACGCGACTGCTCGATGCAGCGCCGCCATCAGAAAGTGGTGGAAGAGGCCCCGGCCCCCGGAATCACCGAACAGCAGCGCAAGGATGTCGGCGAGCGATGTGCGGAGGCCTGCCGGCAGATAGGATACCGGGGCGCGGGCACCTTCGAATTCCTCTATGAGGACGGCGAATTCTACTTTATCGAGATGAATACCCGGGTTCAGGTGGAGCATCCGGTCACCGAGCTGATTACCGGTGTCGACATCGTCAAACAGCAGATACTTATCGCCGCCGGAGAGCCCTTGAGCTACCGACAGGAGGAGATCAAGCTTCAAGGACATGCCGTGGAGTGCCGGATCAACGCAGAGGACCCCACTAATTTTCTCCCCAGTCCCGGGACCATCAGTCAGCTCCATACCCCCGGTGGGCCGGGAGTACGTGTCGATACCCATATCTACAACGGCTATAAAGTCCCGCCCTACTACGATTCCATGATCGGAAAGCTGATCACTCACGGCGAAACACGTGAATCGGCCATTGCCCGCATGCGTATAGCCCTGCAGGAGATGGTGATCAGCGGAATCAAGACAAACATCCCATTGCAGCTGGACATCATGCGCGACAGCGCGTTCAAGGCGGGCGGCGCCAATATTCACTACCTGGAAAAGAAACTGGGATTATGATGGAAGAGTTATGAGTCTTGAGTTGAGAAAGTATAACACTCACTCACCTCATAACTCATAACTCAAAGTTATGTGGTTGCAGCTTTCAATCGACTGTAGCGAATCCGAGGCCCCCCTGCTGGAGCTTGTGTTTGAAAACCTCGGCGCTCAATCCGTCAATCTCGGTGATGCCGGCGAACAGCCGCTACTGGAAACCCCACCGGATTCTCAACAGTTGTGGCATCAAACCCGGGTCAGCGCACTCTTCGGAGGAGGGCAGGATCCGATACAGCTGCGCGCCTCCCTCGCCTCGTTTCTCGATGCCGAACTGGTCGCCAGACTGCGCTGGGAGCGAATCGAAGACAGGATCTGGGAACGGGTATGGCTGGATCACTTCAAACCCATGCCATTCGGTCAGCACTTGTGGGTCTGTCCGGCTGGAGAAACGATCGATCAAAAGGATGCCGTGGTGGTCCAGCTCGACCCGGGACTGGCCTTCGGCACAGGCACCCACCCCACCACCGCTCTATGCCTGGAATGGCTGGATGCACAGCCCTTGTCGGGAAAGACGATTATCGATTACGGCTGTGGTTCCGGAATACTCGCCATCGCAGCACTGAAACTCGGCGCCTCTCGCGCCGTCGCCGTCGACTATGACCAGCAAGCATTGATCGCCAGCAGGGACAATGCACGCAAGAACAGTGTTGCAGAGCGTCTTATTGCCTGCCTGCCAGACCAGATCCCCGACTCAGGCTTCGATCTGCTGGTTGCGAACATTCTCGCAGGCCCACTGATCGAACTGGCGCCTGTTTTTGCGCAACTTCTCAGGCCTGGTGCCCATTTCGCACTTTCGGGGATCCTCACTGAGCAGCAAGCGGATGTAGCCTCCAGCTACCGGCCATTCGCAAACCTGGCGCCACCCAGACAGCGCCAGGAATGGATGCTGCTCAGCGGTAATGCAAATTGTTGATCCACTTAACGCTACCGGCCAGCCATAAAGGGCTTGCCTGCCGTTTAGCTTCAGTCTAACGTAGGAAGTACAGCTACACTTAGTGAATTATCGATCGATAGATTTCCAACACATGTTTACCCAGTGCCAACACTGTCTAACCATGTTCCGCATCACTCCGGAGCAGTTAAAGGCCGCAGATGGGAGAGTGCGTTGTTGCCAGTGTAACAATGTATTCAATGCGCTCCACAACCTCATGGAGTCGCCCGCCCCGTTCACCAACGACATGCTGACTGAGGATGAATCCATCTCGGCCGCCCAGGATGCGGGATTGGCCGAAATGGCCTCATCGACAATGCGCGCAGAGACCCTCACAGAAAGTCTCGTGATTGAATCAGGCCTGGTAAGTGACAGCGAGGTGGAGAAGTCGCTCGATGCCCTGGCTGACGATCATGAGCTCGTCCAGCAGCTGAATGAGGAATCAATCCTGGAGGCGGACGAGGACACAGCGGAAGACGACAGCCAAAGCCAGTTTCTGGTTGAACAGGATGACGGATTGGAGACCGAACCGGACTATTTCGCCGCCGGTACCGAATCACAGATGTCCGAATTGCTGGACCAGGATTCCACTTCTCAACTACTCGATGAGGAGAGGGATAGAGACAAACTGGCGGAGGTCATTACCCTGGGTGACATTACCCTGGGCACCCATGACAAGGAGCCGCCCAATGACGAGCAACCGCTAATCACCGATGAGGAGTCCAATCTTCAACACGACAGCGAACCACAAGCGGATAGTACCTCCGAAGAACTGCCGGACACCGCCACCGAGGAGACGCGAGAACAAGCACATAGCACATTGGACGAGATGTCCCGCTTCACCTTCGAGGAGGAGTACGAGAAACCGCAAATCAGCAGATCAAGGCATTACTGGTTTATCGGTTCCATACTCCTGCTTCTGCCCCTCGGTGGACAGATTGCATGGTATACGAGGGACACGCTAGTCACCCATGAATTCGGAAGACGTCTTCTTCAGGGTGTTTGTGGCATTGCCGGCTGTGAGATGCCCATCCGCAGGGACACCTCGCAGATACTCATCAGTGAAAGATCCCTGAGTGCCCATCCGGAGAAGGATGACGTCCTCACACTCACCCTCGAAATGGTGAATGCCGCCGCCTTTCAGCAACCTTTTCCCAAACTACAGCTGAGCCTCTACAACGACATAGGCAAACTCATAGCAAGGCGCACATTCCTGCCACAGGAATACAAGACTGGACAACATCAATCCCAACAGATGATGCCAAGGCTAAAGGCCGTACATGTGGAACTCGAGTTGCTGGACCCGGGAAGTGAAGTCACTGGTTTTAAATTCGACTTCCTGTAGTGAGGCAATCTGCGTCCCATCACTTCCGCACATCGATCAAGCCAAGAATAGCAAAGGTGCTTGTGCAAGTTGTTTGGATGTCGCACCAAACATCTCTTCACAGTGTGAATATGGATCAAAGATAATGAAGTCTTAAAACGATAGCGATGTTTAGCGGATCCATGAAGTCGCTATAGTTTGAGGAACAAGACCCAACTGTAAAAAAGTTCGACACCTGAATACGGAACTGCATTAGTAAGGAATTAAATTCCGCAGAAAGAATTTACAATCCGCGTTCTGAGATGGCTGCTCGACACCCGGGATACATATCTGCCCAAGATTTAAGAGCTTACTCACCACCCTTCCAGCCGATTCATAAGTCTAGCCTCGAGCGCGACCTGCATCAGATCAATTCATGTTCATTTTGCCTTTGATTCCGTCAACATTTAGAGGTAGTATCCCATCCCCTCCTTTCCCCTTGGCTGGCTCCTGAAGAGTGGCATTTCGAATGCAAATTGGACCCTATAAATTAGAGAACAATCTGCTACTGGCGCCCATGGCCGGTGTCACTGACAGGCCGTTTAGGCAACTCTGCAGGGAGATGGGAGCTGGACTGGCCGTCTCGGAGATGGTCGCATCCGATGCCTCGCTCAGGGGTACGAAAAAGACAGTAAGACGTCTCGACTATGCCGGAGAGAAGAGCCCGGTCAGCATACAGATCGTCGGCTCAGAACCGGGTCAGATGGCTGAAGCGGCGAGGGCCAATGTCGCAAACGGTGCGCAAATCATCGATATCAATATGGGATGTCCGGCTAAAAAAGTGTGTAAACGCGCAGCCGGCTCAGCACTGTTGAAGGATGAACCTCTGGTCACCAGGATTCTCGAGGCAGTCGTCAATGCCGTCGATGTACCTGTGACCCTGAAAATACGCACAGGCACGGATACGCAACAGCGCAACGGCGTGCGTATAGCACTCATCGCGGAGGCCTCAGGCATCCAGGCCATTGCTGTCCATGGTCGCACCCGAGCCTGCAAGTTCTCGGGAGATGCGGAGTATGGAACCATCCGTGACATCAAACGCTCGGTCAAGATCCCGGTAATCGCCAACGGAGACATCGACTCACCACGCAAAGCCGCTTTCGTTTTGAGAACTACCGGTGCCGACGCCCTGATGATCGGTCGCGCTGCGCAAGGACGCCCTTGGATATTTAATGAGATCGGCCACTATCTGCTAACCGGTAGTGAGATGCCGGAGCCCGATCTCGAATGGGTTGCCAGCATCCTGACAGCACATGTCAGGCAGCTATATGACTTTTATGGGGAGTACCTCGGCATACGCATCGCAAGAAAACATATCGCCTGGTACAGCAAAGGGCGCCCTGCGGGCGCCGCTTTCAGGAACAAAATCAATCATTCGGATTCAGCAGCACAGCAGATGCAGGCTATCCATGACTATTTTGATTGCCTACAGGAAAAAGGGGATTTGGCGGCATGATGATTGAAGCTGCTCTTATAAACAAAGAGAAACAAGACTGCCTTACGGTCACTCACAGTAAGAAGTCAGAGCCCTTGCGCCAGTGTGTCAGTGATGCCATGCAACGCTACTTCAAGAACCTGGACGGCCATGGTGCCAACAACCTCTATCGCCTGGTGATGAATGAAGTTGAAGCACCGCTGCTCGAAAGCGTCATGAAACATACCGGCGGCAATCAGTCCCAGGCGGCATCGCTCCTGGGTATCAGTCGCAGCACCTTGCGCAAAAAGCTCTCGCAATACGATCTCGACTGAATTCTTATACATTACTTGGAATATTTCACCATGGTATCGATAAAACGCGCCCTGATCAGCGTTTCAGATAAAACGGGGATTGTGGAGTTCGCCCGCAGTCTCGCTGAGAACGAGATTGAGATTCTCTCCACAGGCGGTACGGCAAAACTGCTTACCAAACATGACATACCGGTTACTGAAGTCTCGGAATACACCGGTTATCCTGAAATGATGGATGGCCGTGTCAAGACACTGCACCCTAAAATACATGGTGGAATACTTGGACGCAGAGGCATCGACGACAGCGTCATGAAAGAAAATGGTATCGGCCGGATCGATCTGATTGTGGTCAACCTATACCCTTTCGAAGAGACCATAGCCAACCCGGAATGCGACCTGCCGACAGCGATAGAGAACATCGATATCGGCGGTCCAACCATGCTCCGCGCTGCAGCCAAGAATCATAAGGATGTGACAGTGATCGTCGATGCGCTCGACTATGACAGGGTGCTGCAAGAGATGAAGGAAAACAGCAATGCCCTGTGTGATGCCACCCGCTTTGACCTGGCGGTGAAGACCTTCGAACACACCGCCCGCTACGATGCCGCTATCGCCAACTACCTGGGAGCGCGCCTGGGGGATCATACCAGTGATTTCCCCCGCACTCTTTCACTGCAGTTCAGACAGGCGCAGACCATGCGCTATGGCGAGAACCCTCACCAGAAAGCCGCGTTCTTTGTCGAGCATAAGATAGAAGAGGCGTGTGTCGCGACAGCTAAGCAGCTACAGGGCAAGGAGCTGTCCTATAACAATATTGGCGATACCGACGCAGCATTGGAGTGCGTCAAGAGCTTTGTCGAAGGCCCTGCCTGCGTCATCGTCAAGCACGCAAATCCGTGTGGCGTCGCCTTAGGCTCCAGCATGCTGGAGGCCTACGACCGCGCCTACAGCACCGATCCGGAGTCGGCATTCGGCGGTATCATCGCCTTCAATGGCGAGCTCGATGGGGAAACGGCAAAGACCATTGTCGAACGCCAGTTCGTTGAAGTAATCATTGCGCCGAAGATCTCGGCAGCGGCCGTCGAAGCGCTCAGCAGCAAGAAGAACGTGCGCCTGCTGGAGTGTGGCGAGTGGCTCAGCGAAGCGATCCACAGGACTGAATACAAGCGTGTCAACGGCGGTTTGCTGGTGCAGGATGCCGACCTGCAACTGACACATGAAACAAAGGTGGTTAGCAAGCGACAACCCTCGGAACAGGAGATGCGTGATCTGCTGTTCACCTGGCGTGTCGCCAAGTTCGTCAAATCCAATGCCATAGTCTACGGCAAGGACGGCATGACCATCGGCGTCGGAGCCGGCCAGATGAGCCGGGTCAACTCGGCGCGTATCGCCGCCATCAAGGCGGAGCATGCCTCGCTTGAGGTCAAGGGTTCGGTGATGGCCTCGGACGCCTTCTTTCCCTTCCGTGATGGCATAGACAATGCTGCCGAGGTGGGTATTTCGGCCGTTATCCAACCCGGTGGATCGATGCGCGACGACGAGGCGATTGCCGCTGCCGATGAGCATGGCATGGCGATGGTATTCACCGGCATGCGTCACTTCCGTCACTGATGAACATACTTGTCATCGGTTCGGGCGGCCGCGAACATGCCCTGGCATGGAAAGCGGCGCAATCGCCCCTGGTGAAAAAGGTTTACGTCGCTCCGGGTAACGCAGGCACGGCGCTAGAGGAGAAGCTCGAGAATGTGGCGATAGACGCCGATTCCATAGAAGATCTTATCGAATTCGCCAAGACCCGCCAGATCGCCTTGACCATCGTCGGCCCGGAAGCACCGCTGGTGAGCGGTATCGTCGATGCCTTCAATGCGGCAGGCCTGCGCTGTTTCGGACCGACCATGGGTGCGGCGCAACTGGAGGGCTCCAAGTCCTTCACCAAGGATTTTCTAGCCCGTCATAATATTCCCACTGGTGAATACCGCAGCTTTACCGAAGTGGATGCCGCACTGGAGTATCTGCGGCAGGTCGGTACACCGATTGTCATAAAGGCCGATGGCCTGGCGGCGGGAAAGGGCGTCATCGTCGCCATGGAACAGGCCACCGCGGAATCGGCGGTGCGCGACATGCTCGCGGGCAATGCCTTCGGCGAAGCCGGACATCGTGTGGTCATCGAGGAGTATCTGGAAGGCGAAGAGGCAAGCTTCATCGTCATGGCCGACGGCAGCCATGTGCTGCCGATGGCGACCAGCCAGGACCACAAGAGGGCAGGAGACGGCGATACCGGGCTCAACACGGGTGGCATGGGTGCCTACTCCCCCGCACCGGTGGTGACGCAGACCGTCTACCGACGCATCATGGATGAGGTGATTCTTCCCACTGTCAGGGGTATGGCCGATGAGGGAATCCCCTACACCGGGTTCCTCTACGCCGGACTGATGATCAGCGCTGACGGCTCACCCAAGGTGATCGAGTACAATTGCCGTTTCGGCGACCCCGAGACCCAGCCGATCATGTTGCGCATGCGTTCCGATCTGGTGGCCCATTGCCTTGCCGCGCTGGATGGCAGACTCGATCAGGAGCATGCAGAATGGGATCCGCGCGCATCGGTAGGCATCGTACTGGCAGCCGGCGGCTACCCGGGCCACTACGAAAAGGGCAGAACCATCACTGGCCTGCCGACGACTGAGGATCCCGCCCGCAAGGTTTTCCATGCCGGAACCGGTCTTGACGGTGAGAGGATCGTTACCGCGGGTGGCCGTGTGTTGTGCGCCACCGCACTGGGTAACAGCGTCACCGAGGCGCAGAGAGACGCCTATGAGCTGGCTCACGCCATCCATTGGGATGGTGTCTACTTACGCACCGACATCGCCTATCGCGCCGTTGCCAGGGAAAAGGACGCTTGAAAAGCCCAATCGGCGGCAGCGCTCGCTCAAATTCAATTTTGGGACTGTTTCGTCTGCTGCTGGCTGTGGCTTTGGTCGTGATCAGTTACCTGGCGTTCACCCCCCAGGATACTCCGGTTGTCGCCAACCTCAACGACAAGATATCCCATATCCTGGCCTTTGTGGTGCTCGCTTTCCTGGTCGATTTCTCATGGCCCCAATCACCCTGGGCACTCCTCAAGGCAGCCCCACTGCTGGGCTATGGCCTGATGATCGAGGCGATACAGTCCCTTCTGCCCTATCGCCTGTTCTCCCTGTGGGACCTGGGTGCCGACGCCCTGGGGATCCTCCTCTATCCCCTGGTGCTACCGTTGCTTTTACGCAGCAGCATCCTCAAGGCGCATCGCAACGGCCTGAACACATAAGCACAATTCCCTGTCCCTATCAAACCGCTCGCTAGCGTCAACCATAGGTCAACCCCATCCAATAAGGTCATGAAACCGACCTGCAGAGACCATTTCGATGTGCCAGGATAGGACTGGAATACCACGGGAGAGAGGGATGGGCTATTATTAACCCGGCGACTAAGTATGTCGTCTTCAGCCGAAGTGTGCCCGCCTGCAGCAAGGCATCAAAACGCCGCTG
>JBNKLI010000073.1:0-2437 GCA_050292275.1 Candidatus Thiodiazotropha sp. | reverse complement strand
GTGGTCACCAACGTCACCAACTTCGGTGCCTTCGTTGATATCGGCGTGCACCAGGATGGCCTGGTACACATCTCCGCCCTGGCCGACAAGTTCGTCAAGGACCCGCATGAAGTGGTCAAGGCGGGTGATGTGGTTAAGGTGAAAGTGCTGGAGGTGGATATCCCGCGCAAACGTATCGGCCTCTCCATGCGCATGACGGATGATGCACAGGGACGTGCTAATGTCGTGGGAGGCAGGAAGCCGGGAGCGGCTGAGGCGAACAGGGGAAAACGCAGGGAAAAACCACAGCGCCAGTCAGCAGCACCGAGTGGGGCAATGGCAGAGGCATTTGCCAGGTTGAAGAAAGGATAGGTTTTTGCTTGTAACCGTCTTTAGGCTATACAATTCAGACGGTTATGTAGGAGAGCGTGAAAAAGGAGATTTCACCTTATGCCAACAATTTCGATGTTCTACGGCATTCTGATTCGGATGTTCTTCTATGATGTAGATAGACACAACACGCCGCATATCCATGCCGAATATCAGGGGCAAGTTGCTGTCTACTCAATTCAGGATGGTTCGGTACTGGCCGGTGAGCTTCCACCAAAGAAGCATAAGCTGGTGGTAGCCTGGATTGAAATACATCATGAGGAATTGGTTGCTGACTGGGAGTTGGCGGTGGCAGGCAAAAAGCCTTTTCCAATTCGAGGGCTGGATCAATGAATATTGCAGAAGTGATACCAAAAGAGAATTGCATGCTCTACGTCAAATCGGATGATGGTAGAGTTGGAATGTTTGATGTTTCTCCCTTTCTTGAATCAGAAGCGTTTGAGCCACTAAAAAATCGAGAAGAATTCGAGCGCATCCATAACGGAAAGTATTTTGTTGAGTGGGAATGCGGGGCGGATCTCTCGGCAGATACTATTGAGGCGAGATGGCAGCTACTTGCAAATGATAGTGCCAGGCATGGTACTTAATGTTTTATGAGTCGCTCCTGGCGGGAGCGACAGTTTTTGGGAAACAAAATAAAGGAATGTTGTTATGAAAGGATTCATCATCGCGCTGGTCGCAATCGTTACACTTACCGCCTGCACCGCATATAGAAATGAAAGCGCCCCGGATACCTTGACGCTCTATCGTCAGATGACCAGCCTGAAGACGCAGCTACAGGAGCGTACTGGCGAACCCACCCAGTTCAGCGGTAGCGAGAAGATCTGCATCACTGCCACCTGCAAACAGGGCGACACGGGCTGCAAGCCGACCGACCATTACAACGGCAGTCCGTTGATGGCCGGTAGTGATTACAAAAAATATTACGCACTGACCACCGGCAAGGACGGTTATTCCCACTACGGCAGTCGTTCTCAATTTGCCGGTGATGTTGCCGCACTGACCACCCGGCTCAATCAATTGATGCAAACATTCGAGAGCACCGGCCTGCGTAGTGAACTGAAACGTCGTGGCCTGACACCGGCACTGATGTTCGATATCGACAACACACTGGAATTCAGTGCTGCTCCCGACTCGGACGCCAAAGGCGACGGGCCTGCCATTCAGGGCATGGTCGATTTCGCCAATCGCTGGTGCTTTAAGGATGGTCTGGCCTGTTACTTCATCACCGCGCGCAACTGCGATGCCAGCAGTGTTCCGCCCACAGCTAAGTGGCTGAAGAATAATCTGCACCTGAGCGAAGAGCAGCTAAAACGCTATACTCATTTCTCTCGCAATCAGAACAGCCTCACCTGCACCATTCCGGGTAATCCACAGGTGGCGTATAAAGATGTCATCCGCGAGGCACTGGAACAGCAACAGGATATCTTCTGGCTGATGAGCATCGGTGATCAGTTGACCGATTCGCTTGGCGAGCATAGCGGCATGAAGATCCGTGTGCCGAACCAGTTCTTCCATTCCGATATCACGCCGAATCAGTATGCGCCATGGGGTGTCGGCCAGTGCGGTAGCCCTACAACCATTGGGCCACCTTCATCCTGTGTCGATACACTGGTTGGTCATGCGATAGAAGTTACCAGCCTGGAGTACTGTAGTAAGCAACCGATGCAAAATTAATCATTCAGGAACTGGCATAACAATGGGCCGGAGTTGTCATAGCGACTCCGGCCCTTGCACATTTTAATGTGCAGGCGCTTTTGTTTTGCCAATAACGTTGAAGAATATCTCCACCGCGGGTTTTGCGGCAGGTTGTGTACCTGTAGCGTTATACGGTGTCGGCGCAGAGCGGTTATAGGAGACGACACCGACACTGTTGTCATCGTAAAGATTCACCACAGTAAAACCGAAGTAAGTACCGCCCGTTGGATTCCAGTCGCCTTCCAGTTCACTGCCAGCGTTACCGGCGATCACCTGCGTCACATTCTGATTCGGGCCAAGCTTGTCGGTATACAACCACTCATGGGAATGGGCGCAGAAATAGCCTGCAAACTTCGGCGTATTGCTGAAC
>JBNKLI010000072.1:0-3718 GCA_050292275.1 Candidatus Thiodiazotropha sp. | reverse complement strand
TGCATCTGGGAACTGCGTCTGATCTCGGTCAGCCTGGTTCCGAACTCCCGGATGTTGTCATCCAGCAGTGCGCTGAGTTCGAGTTTTCCATCCCGTGCCGCATCGAGGTCCGTACGCTTTGAGCGCATCTGTTCGAGTAGACGGCGAGTGCGAATATCCTCCAGATAGAGGATGTTGCGGTTGCGCGGACGAGAGGCGCTCCGCAGCACCTGTCTGCTCGTTTGCAGTATCTGCCTGTCCAGTTGGCAGATCTCTTCACTGAGGTTGCTGATCACTTCCAGCTGCTCTTCCCAGATCGCGAACAGATTGTCGACCCCCTCTTCCACCCAGTTCTGGATCTCCTGCAGATGCTGTTCCTTGAGCACCGGCATGATCCGGGTCGATGCCGGCATGGCGAGGATATGCTCGAACACATCCAGCCAGCTCTCTTCACGGTAGCTGAACAGCTTGTCCATGTAGTGCAGCATCAGGCTGATGGATTCGCTGTAGTCGTAGCCGGTGTAGTATTGGCTCACCGCGTTCATGATGTCGGCATAGTTTACCGCGGTCCCGGTGAATGCCTTGTTGTCCTCCGCCAGAACACCCTTGGCATAGATTTCGGTCAGCCGGTTGAGCATGCGCATGTAGCCGTCACACTCGAATCGGCCTTTTTCGGAATGGATGAAACCGGAAATCTCGGTCAGCAGCGTACGCAGCTGGTCGACATCGATCTGGCTCTGCTTTTGTACAAGCATCGATTCCAGGTAGTCGAAATACTCTTTGATAATTTGACAGGACTCCTCCCGGGCCAGATTGGGCAGGCGATCGACGCTATCGATTATCTTGTCATAATCGACTGGAATTGCCTGCTCGAAATCCTGATGCTGATCGCTCATTGCCAAGTCGTGTCCTGAAACCCCGATATTTAGTAGTTAAATTATATTAACGTTTTCTTATATATCAAGTCATTTCGATCATTCGTCTCCATGATTTGCGATATACAGAAGTTTTTATCGGCTGCTAAATCAATAACTTGAGATTGCCACTATTTTCGCTTTCATATCTAACTGCTTGATAAAAATAAAGTTAAGTAATTTTTTTTCATTTCACATAAAATGTGAGGTTGATCAGGCGTCAGTGGACGGCCAGTCGCACAAAATAAAGTGATGAGGGGAAATCATGGCACGCAGTATTGTAAATAGAATCGGTGGATTACTGGTTGGCACCTTGTTGATGCCGGGGTTGTGTCTGGCGGAGGAACCCACGCTCAATGGGGCCAATACCGGATGGATCATGGCGTCAACCGCGCTGGTGCTGTTCATGACTCTGCCAGGGCTGGCGATGTTCTACGGCGGCCTGGTCAGAACCAAGAATGTCCTTTCCGTGCTGATGCAGTGCTTCGCCATTGCCGCAATGGCCTCAATTTTGTGGCTGATTGCGGGGTACAGCCTGGCCTTCGGCGAAGGCAACGCCTGGATAGGAGATTTCAGCAAGGTGTTGATGGCGGGGATCGGGCGCGAGACCCTGTCGGGTGATATTCCCGAATCGCTCTTCATGCTCTTTCAGATGACCTTTGCGATAATCACCCCGGCGCTGATCGTGGGTGGATTCGCCGAGCGCATGCGTTTCTCGTCGATGTTGCTGTTCAGTGCTCTCTGGCTGCTCGTGGTCTACGTGCCGATCACCCACTGGGTCTGGGGCGGCGGCTGGCTGGGCAGCATGGGTCTGTACGATTTTGCCGGTGGTACCGTGGTCCATATCACCGCAGGCGTCGCTGCCCTTGTGGCGGCGGTTGTGATGGGGCCTCGCAATGGTTTCGGCACCGCCTCGCTGATGCCGCACAACATGACTATGACCATCGCTGGCGCCGGCATGCTCTGGGTAGGCTGGTTCGGTTTCAACGGGGGCAGTGCCCTGGCTTCAGACGGTAATGCCGCGATGGCGATGCTGGTGACCCACATCTCGGCCGCCACAGGTGCCATGACCTGGCTTGTACGCGAATGGATCAAGTTCGGCAAGCCCAGTGCCCTGGGCGCGGTGACCGGTATGGTGGCCGGTCTGGGCACGATTACCCCCGCATCCGGTTTTGTAGGCCCGGCGGGTGCGCTGGTGATCGGCCTGTTGGCGGGGATAATCTGTTTTTCCGCCACCAACTACCTCAAGCAGGTATTGAAGATCGACGACTCCCTCGATGTCTTCCCCGTCCATGGTGTCGGTGGCATGCTCGGTACCCTGCTCGCCGGGGTGTTTTCCTCGACCGCCCTGGGGGTGTTTTCAGGCTATGGTTTTGCCGAGGGTATCGAAACCATGGGTGGCCAGGTCTATGTCCAGTTCATCGGTGTCGTGGCGACGGTTGTCTTTACCGGTGTGGCGACCTTTGTGATCCTGAAGATCGTCGATGCCCTGCTGGGATTGAGGGTCAGCAAGGAACAGGAGATCGAGGGGCTGGATATCGTGCTCCACGAGGAGCGTGGTTACAACGAAATCAGCTGAGCCACCCGGGTCGAGGGGATAGCGGTCCGCAGATGCCCTAGAATCAGCAATTGCGTCTGTAGCTGGCCAGGGCGCTATCGGTTTCGAACAGCGCCACCTCGACCACAGGAAAACCACCCGCCTCGACATGCTCAAAGATCAGGCGGGCGATATTTTCCGCTGTTGGATTGTGCTGCATCACAAACACGGACTCACCGGCCTGCTGCAACATGGGGAGTACCGGGTCATCGGAATGCAGCAGCATATTATGATCCAGGGTCTGTTCGATCCATTGCTTCACATAGTCGCCGATATCGGAAAAATCACACACCATACCCGAGGCATCGAGCTGCTCCGCCTCGAGCCGGATCACGGCCTTTGCATTGTGTCCATGCAGGTGGCGGCACTTCCCCTGGTGGTTGAGCAGCCTGTGGCCATAACAGAAGTGGATCTCTTTGGTGACAGCGTACATGGTGTGAATCGTCTCTCGGTATTGGGAAGTGCGCCAGTATAAGGCCAGGCTCGCCGAGCAGCCAGTGGTTGTAAAGGAATCGATGGCAGTGCCGATAAACTCTTCGTGGCATTTTTAAAAATGGGGCGTCATGAGCGAAGAGTACGAAATCTCAGAGGCCGAGGTTGAAGAGGTTGAGGGAGAAACGTTCGAGGTCGAATTTGTGGCGAGAGAGGCCGTAGGTCATCTCCGGCGCATCACACGCGAGTTTCCCCACCTCGCCACCAAGCCGGTTCGCGTCGCCCTGGACACCTGGGACGAGGATATGTTTCGCAAGGGCGAGCTGATCCTTGTCCAGAGAGCGCGTGCCAAGGCTGAACGCAATGCCATGGAACAGCGCGCCATCGAAGTCATTGAAGGCAGTATGCTGGATGATGCCCTGGATATTCTGAACAAGGAGTTTTCACGGGATATCGACTATTCCTACCTGGTAGACCTGGTGGGCCGGGATCGCTATGTCTCAGCGCTCATCCGCGAGGCGGTCGAACTCAAAGTCAATTCGATCTCCCCGGAACAGACGGCCGAACTCTGGAACAGTGCCGGCAAGCCCACACTTGGCGGGGAACGCTGGACTGCCACAGGTGTCGCCGTTTTGATGAAGGGTGACTAACCTGGTTACCCACGATTCTCAGCCATGATGCCGGTAGGCGAACGATAGGCTATCCTATTGTGTTTACAGGGTCACTCTAAATTTGAGGTCGTCTCTGTGGCCTTGAGTTGTATAGGAAAGTCGCTGTAAACCCATCCCTGGGCGCT
>JBNKLI010000071.1:0-15218 GCA_050292275.1 Candidatus Thiodiazotropha sp. | reverse complement strand
GGATGGACCCCAATCGAAGACAGGGTTAAAACAAGTCAACGGCAGGAACAGGAATTTTGTCGGAGAACAATAAGATAGGGAACGAGGCGAAACAGTTCCGTCAACGCCTTTGCCACGCACTGGTCGCAGAATGGTTGGTGGACATGGAAACAGAGTTGCTCGAAATAAAGACCTCCGCAGTATTGTCACGGCACCCGTGGGCGGGGGGGAAACGACTCAGGCCGATTACCTTTTTGCTGGCATATCTGTCCTTGCGCGCTGAACAGGGCCATTCCACAGATCACCGCGGCCGTGAGGTACAGCTGGCTGCCGCGCTAGAGATAATGCATGAAGCATCTCTCGTGCATGACGATCTTGTCGACCGCAGTACGCTGAGGCGTGGCAAACCGACGGTGCAAATAACCAACGGCGCAAGCAGGGCATTATTGATGGGGGACTATATGGTCTTTCGTGCCCTCAAAACGGTCTTGGACGTTGCCCAGAACACGCATGACATAAAACTCGCCCAACAGTTAGCAGATGCTGGACTGCAGATCGCTCATGGACAAATCGATCAGGTCGAGCGATACCTTGCGGCGGCGACACCAGAAGAGAGGATGTCTTTGGATGTCTATATTCAGATCATCGGTAAGAAGACAGCCATTTTCTTCGCCGGATGCGCCGAGGGCGGGGCAGCTCTGGCCGGAGCCGAGGAATCACTGAGGCAACGTTACCACGCATTCGGATTTGAGATGGGATTGGTCTTTCAGATGTTGGACGATTTAATAGATGTAATCGGCGACCCGGAAGTGGCATCCAAGAACCTTGCCAGCAACCTGGCCGAGGGAACGGTAACCCTGCCATTTATCGAAGCCTACCGCAGCTATCCCGATCACCCAGGCCTGACCCGTCTGGCCAATGCCGAGCCTCTCTCCGAGACCCAACAACACGATACCCTCTCCCTAGTACGGGGAGATGACGTTCTGGGCAAGTGCCGGACGATCATCGCAGCACACGCGCAACGGTCCCTGGAAGCCTGGGGAGATCTACCGCGCAACGTTTATAGCCTTGGACTTCATGACTTGCTCGAATATGTCTGCACCTGCTCTTGGGGCGGCATGCCTCCGCAACTGGAGGGTTTGATTGACCTCGGCGCACCTCCCGGTCCAGATGGAGGATGAGATGAACAGTGACGAGCGACTCGAGCATGTACGCGCAGTCCTGTCCCGACACAAGGCAAAGCTCCTGGCCCTGCCCGGGGTCACCGGAGTCGGAATAGGCGCCGGTGATCAGAAGACAACCTACAGTATCGTCCTCTACGTCCAATCCCGCAGCGCGGGGCCCAAAGACCTATCCTCGATCGAAGGGGTGACGGTGGAATACGTTGAGACCGGAACCATCGAGTTACAACCGACAACGCCCAAAAGCCAATGAAATGACATAAGTTTAAGGAGGAACCATGAAACAGCCGTGCAATGATCCAGGATCTGATCGTTGGTTCGGAGACAACGCAAAACCCCGCTTCCTCGCCAACCAAATCAAACGAGGGCCGCTCGCCGGCCTTTTGAACGATCCCAATGTCCAGGCCATGGGCTATGGCCGCCGCGACGCCCACGGTGAACGAACCGATGAGCCTGCGCTCGTCGTCTACGTGGCCAAGAAGATGCCGAAGCGATTCATTCCGGAGAGTCGATTGATCCCCCGGCGCTGGGATATCGGAGGTGACTGCATCGAGATCGATGTCGTCGAGGCGGGATTCATCTACCCACAGGCATTCACAACCCGCGAACGGCCGGCACCCAGCGGAATCAGCGTCGGCAATGCCAACGAAATATCGGCCGGAACCCTTGGCTGCTACATGACGGACAACACTGACGGCTCGACCTGCATACTCAGCAACAACCATGTCCTGGCCCGACAAAATGCAGCGGCCATCGGGGAGGACATCGTACAGCAGGCAATGTTTGATGGCGGCAGCTCGCCGGCCGACGATATCGCCACCCTCAAACGATTCGTTACCATCAACGCCACCGGGAACACCGTTGACGGTGCCATCGCCGAGGTCAACAACATCGGCGATATCGTCGACCAGATGATGAACAACCTCACGCCGGTCGCGCAGCCGGATCATCCGGCGGTCGGGCTGCTGTTCGCGGGCGGCTGCAACCGTACGATCATGAATCCGATCGTCAACGTCCTGAATCAGCTCAATATCAGCTTCCCCGGGGCCGGGGCGGCCGGGGGACAGCCCATCGTGCAGCCAACCATCGGTATGGACGTGGAAAAGGTGGGCCGGACAACGGAGTACACAACGTCGACCATTACCGAGATCGATCTCACCGTCACTATCCCCTACTCCTTCGGCAACGCCACCTTCGACGACCAGATCGCTACCATGTGGATGTCAGATAAAGGTGACTCCGGCTCCCTCGTCTGCCGCGGCGGCGCCGGCTCCGCGATCGATAACTGTGGATGCGGCAGTGCGTCTGCGGCCGGGACCACCCTGCAACGGGATGTCGGCAGCGATGAACGGCTCGCCCGGGAGATCAGGGACAAGTACCTGCGCCACACCAAGATCGGCCGCTGGGCCGTCGAGCTTTTCTATCAGAACGAGGAGCGATTCCTGGAGCGTTTCGGCAAAACGCCGCTGGAAGACGATGACCTGGCCTTCGCCCGCAAACTCTATGACAAGTACGCCGACGAGGCAAGAATTGCAGCCGCCGCACCGGAGCAGAGCAATCGGAAGGTGACCCAGACTCATCTGCGCGAGGCCAAGCAGGCCCTGACCCGGGCAAAGAAGTACATGACCAAGCAGGAGTGTGAAGTCGCAGATGAACTGTACAAGATCGGCAACGAATATCTGGTCGGCAAGACAGCTCAAGAAGCGCTGGCCATGCTTCAGGATACCAAGCTTCTTGAGGAACTCCAGAAGCTGGTGAAGAGATTGCCGACAGTGAGCACCAAGGATCTCCGCTGCGAGTAAGGGTTGTAAGCATCTGACCCACCCGATCACTCGGGCTGGGTCAGACTCTGTAAAACGGAATTTGCCAATGACCAGGAAAACACCAGAAGGCTCAGAAAAGAGCGGCCCACCCGATGATCCTGTCCATCTTCGGACCCACGAGGAATTGACTGACCGGCTGCCCGAGATCTTCCGGCGACTCAATGAAAATCCTGAAATCGGGCGGCTCACCCTAGTCAACCCCATCCTTGCCCTCGAGGACATCGGTTTCTTCCTTTCCGATGACCTCCAGGACCACCTGCGCAAAACCCTCGCCTTTCCCAAGGGTCGAGTAAAACGGATTTCCGAGGCGCGAAAGCGCTTGCGGGAGCTGCTCGCCAGCCATGGCGAGAAGGGAAAGCAGGTTCAGCTACCCAAGACACCCCGCGAAAGGGCACGCCTCATTTTCGATACGCTGGGCCTGAAAAGCGAGGGTAAGCCCAACGATGCGCTCACGGTGGAACAGCTTCGCCCATTCCGACACCAACACCCGGTAGCCGAGGCGTTGTACCAGGTCGGCCGTCTGGAACGAGGCACGATGATCTTTGAGAGCAGAAGTGTCTATGAGGCGCACAAGGCAGGGCTGCCGCATCATTCCTGGTTCAGGCGTCTGCACTTCCCAGAGGGGAAATAGACCATGTCCTTGACGTCGTGTTTCAAGTATGTGATCGAGCTCCCCGAAAGCACTCTGACGGAATTGCTGCGGTCAGTGATTTCGCAGGCGGACACGGCGGACCTGCCGCTCACCTACGAGGACGATGGCATTCCGATCGATGGCTATACCGCCCGGATCTCCGCCCGCCTGGTTGACAGCGATGACAGACCCAGTGCTTTCGACCTCACGACCACGGATCTGGAGGCTGTGCTTCATTTGCATATGGATGCTGAAGTGACAATCGAAGATGTCGATGGGATCGAACCAATTGTCTACCAGGTTGATTTCAACCTACCGGGTACCATTGCAAGAAACGATGCCGCCGTTCCCGTGCAAATCGAATATCAAGTAGGGGCAATCGATACTGCTGATCTGGAGATGGTAGTAACCGGTGGTGACTTGATTTTTTCGGGGGCGTTATTCAAACCCTACATTGACCAGATGTATACGAACAACGCTGATCTGCAGCACGACATTATACCCAATGTCGATACTACGGCTTTTTGCTTTGGTGTGGTAACTGCGGAGGTTTTCCTTTACAACAATCCCACAGACGGCGAAATTTCCGTCGACATACCATCGCAAGGCACCTTGCGCTGCAACTTTCCCGGGCGTGTGATTTTGTGGGATATCTCTGCTACCGAGGTTGAAAATTTCACCATAACGCTTTCCGTGGATATCGATTACGAAGTGCAGCCCGACGCTGGAGGCGGCCGTGAACTTGTCGTAAAGACAAGCGAGGTACAAACCAGCGATGTGAGTGTGAGCTATGGCCCGGAAGCACCCTCCGGAGCTTGTCAAGGTGGAATGACAACAAAAATTCAAGAGGAGGTCGTTGCCAAACTCGTTGCCATAGCTGACATCCGAGAACCCGTCCCGTCAGATGCTGATCTGGAAGACCGTTTTGCCCCAGTACTGGTGGAGTATGCAACAGACTTGACTATCCCGCTCTTTCCCCTGGATCCGACCGCTAGCACTATCGCCATCGATACCGCAGTGCCTACCACGGTGGGCGGGGCAGTCCTGGCGCTTCAGGTCGAGGATGAGCCAACCGCACCCTGTGAAGGACCGGACGACTTCACACAGGGATCGGCTGTTGCCATCGCCATGGGCGCGCTTGAGGCGCAACGCAGGGTCGACGCTGCGGCTGCAAGCATGGATGGACAGGAAATCGATGCCTCGGAATACAACGGGGACTACGATGTAACCGTGAATCGGCCAACCGTAACTCTGGAGGATGCCGGCGAACACGATGTCGCGGAAGGCCATTTCTGGGTGACAGGCACGGTGACTGTCCATGTGGGAGGTTGCGTGGGAGACGTCGGTGCCGATTATTTCGGTCCGCTCATGCTCGATGTATCCGTGAACGCGGATCAAACGATCGAGTTCCAGTTACGACCAGGCACCTTTGGCGGAGATGCCGACGTAAAAGATAAGAAAGACGAATTTGATCCCGCAATAGTGGCGAGTTTCATCGCGGGGTGGGATTTTGACTTTCCTACCATCCCAACCGTTTTCGAGGGCGTCGGCACACTTACTCTGAACATCGATACTGCTGAAATCAGCCGCGGAGGCATTACCCTGCTTGGCGGTGTCCAGATTCAACTCCTGCAGATGCTCCAGCTCTATAGCATAGGACCTTTTGTGCAGTTTTGGGATTTCGAAGGGGCCGGGGGTGGATGACCCGGCACCCGAACAGACAAATAGCGCCATCCAATTCAGGAGAACAGATATGTCCATTCAACGCGGGTTAGTCCGTTCGATCGAGACACGTGATGACGGATGGGTGGAGGTGATTCTCATATCCGTCCATGCCGGGAATGTGCCTCACACCCTGTTCATAGAGGACCTTGATGGCGACCTTACTCAAGTCCACCGCAGGCTCGCCAAACTGGCCCTGCTTCGCGATGCCCTCGCACGCACTCTTCCCGTCGAGGTCGCCTTCGAGGAAACGGATCACCAAGGCGATCTTATCCAGGACGTTACCATCCTTCGAACCCGGTCCATTGAGGGCCGGCGTGGAAACTGGTGGGTGAAAGGTCATGTCATTGGCCTTAGCGTGTTGGAGCGTGGACCGGAACAGGACTTGTCACCCTACACGGATGAAGCAGACCGGGCAATTACAGCGATACTTCTCGATGACGGGACCATTGTCTCTTATATTGTCGACCTGCAGCGTCCCCACGTTGGAACCGGGCACGCAATCCTCGAGATGCTCGCCGAGTCCCGGCGTTCCCGCCGGGTGCTTCGGTTGCAAATAGCTCCCGTTGTGGTGAAAGACGAGACCATGGACGATGGCGGTTTTATTGTCGGCGCAGATTGGCCTGCCCTCGAGCCAAAAGAGCTTGACGAAGAGGTGGCATTTATCGAGCGGCTCGGGCAACACTCGGAGAGCTTGAGTCCCACCACACCCGCACTCGTGGAGCGAGTATGGGTAAAATACACCACCGCTCCGGACCAGAATCCGGAGGGCGACATATCGGAGAATGGCAGCTTCCTGCCGGAGCGAAAGGAGGCCTGGGTGCATCAAGACTCGCCGCTCCTCGGTCGGTTGCTGGCCGCCCTTCGCGACAGCCTTCAGGTCAAGATTGGTCTGTTGGACAACGAAATCCACGCAGTGGAGCTCGTCTCCCATCTCGGCAGCGCAGCCCGCCCGATCTGGATTACATTCGGTGGTGAGCCCCTATGCGAGGAAGTCGATGAGATCTGCAGGAACGAACCGACGATCCATCCCCCGACAAAAGAAGTACTTGATGTCATCCCGCAATCGGTGCTGTGGCGGGGCTCGGCATTCTTTAACGAAGGCATCTGGCGATTCGTGGTTTACAGCCCATCCCGGGTAGAGCTGCTAATAGACGGAAAGGAGCCTTGTGGTGAGCGCATTCAAACGGAAGCATTGACAGCAGACACCTATCCGACAGTTCAAACGAATGCCCACATGAGCATTGATAGACCCACGACCGCATTCAGGGGAAGAGAAGACAGGCAGATGGATGCGCTTATGGTCCACGTCTATCTTAATGGCCTCCACACAGTGGAGTTCAAGATTCACGGCCGGACCTGCAATACACAGTTCCGGGTTCTGACCTATCGGATCCGATGACGGTTCCCGCCCGTGAGGAGATTCGAGAGCGTACCATCGGACTCCTGCGCAGGGTCGCCCGACGGCCGATACAGATCAGCGACTCATCCACTCTTGTGGGTGATCTTGGCTTCGAGTCTATCCATGTTCTCGAGTTGATCGTAGCAGTGGAACAGTCGTTTGATATAACCGTCGAAAAGTGTAATTACGAAAACATCTACACAGTGGCGGACCTCCTTGACGCTGTCGAGGAGCGCTTGACACAACCCTAGTGGGCCACGCGGTAAGAGCTTAAACTACTCATAGCGTTTGAGGATAAGAGCTGAATTGTGCCCCCCAAAAGCGAAAGACTCACTCAGTGCATGAGTGATGTTGTGTGGAGCGACCTCTTTTACGAAATTCAGCTTCGCTATCGGTTCATCAAGATTCTTACATATATGCGTCGTCTGATGTTGCAGGCTCAGTACACTGGTAATCGCCTCGATAGCGCCACTTGCACCAATAGTATGCCCAAGGATCGACTTCGTTGAATTGACAATAGGGCGATCATGAAAAACCCCCTCCAGTACCCGCGACTCTATATCGTCGTTAATCTGCGTTCCCGTGCCATGAGTGTTAATGTAATCGATATCGGAAGACTGAATGCCGGCATCACCAAGCGCGTTCTCGATCATTCGCTCAATCTGACGGCCATCACCTGCATTACTCATCATTGAAGACGCGTCGAAACTCTCTCCGAAGCCAGCAACTTCTGCCAGTATTTCGGCATTTCTGGATTTTGCAATACACTCTCTTTCAATCAACAACATACCCGCACCGCCTTCAGAGTAGAGGAAACCACTTCTCTTATTGCAGAACGGTCGGTTCGCTGTTTCCGGATCATTACCGGGTCTTGCCAATGTGTTGGCAATGTCAAAGCCACGATAGATTCCACCATAGGGGTCATACAGATACTCCGCACCACCACACAAAGCATAATCCAAATCACCGGAGCGGATACACCTAAATGCCGACCCAATGGCGCTGGTTCCCGATGAACAGGCCTGGGCGATTGTGCGATTGGGGCCATGCAGTGAGTACTTGATACCGATGGTTGCAGAGACAGCGTTGGGCATAAGCATGGAAACCACGAAAGGATTCAAACGTCGCGGATGGTACAAGAGATCAAGCAGCTCCCTGGCTTCCCCGGTTGTTTCGCCAAGCAATCCTGTCAATTTTGACTTGGTTAAACTGAGCATCTGAAACGCCTGGTTATCCAGAAAGCTATTGGCCCCACCGATACCCGTGCCTACAAAAACGCCGAAGCGGTTGGAATCTATGCCGGGAATATAGTATTGATTACATCGGGGGTTAGCCTCTTCGCGAAACAATCCCGCCTGATCCAGAGCCTGTTCTGTCGCTGCCATGGCGATCAAGCTTACTGGATCACGCTGCATGATCTCAGTACGAATAAATCCTAGAGCTTTGTAATCGAGCTCTGGCAGGGGTGACCAGATCCCTGAATTATAATCAGAGTACTTGCGCCATTGCTCGGGGATCAGTGCGATTTCAGAACAACCATCAAGGCATGCCCTCCAGAATGACTGGACATCTAGCCCGATGGACGAGATGACACCCAGGCCGGTGATGACAACTCGATCAGGCATTCCCCTTTCCAGCCAGCTCGATTACGTAATCGATGATTTGCTGGACAGTATCGACATGTTCCATACCAATCTCATCAATGCCCACTGGAAGCTCCTCTTCCAACACCAACACAAGGCTCGCCAGGTCGATGGAATCGGCCCCAAGATCAACACGTAGGGAAACATTATCATCCTCAATAGGGTCCTTGAGCGCCAGTGTTTCCTGGATCACATTGCGAACTCTAGCTCGGATCTCTGAATTGTCCATTGTCCTGTAACTCCTGTATGCAGCGTGTTCGTAAATATTACCTTAATTTGCCAACTTGGAAACTCCAGCTCATCGTTGGCTTACCCCACTACCAGATAGAGGCTCAAGTATGCTTTAGCTCCCTATCACTTTGTGCTTAAACATAAGGGATGCAGCAGGTATCTTGAAAACTCCCCATACCTTTCACCGGCATCTGAACACGACTCCTTACGGTAGGGACAGGAAAAGTCCGGATCGAGGTCATGGATACGTTTAGCCACCTTCTCTTCGATGATCGGATCGGCATAGCTATTGCAATTATTCCCCTCGTCCCAGCTTCCATCCACGTAATCAGCGATATCGAATTCCGCGTTGAACTCCCAGGCCTTGACCAGTTCTCCCGCCCTGAGCGAATCGATGATCTGAATACCGCATCTGACATATGGCCTTTGCAGCAGGTTGGCGATCGCCCCCTTCAAGGGATCGTCCCGCTGATGCAGCACCCGGCTCCAAAAGCGCATGCCGTTGAAGTTGGCAACCAGGTCGGCATAGGAGAAGATCCCGGTGGTGGTGTAACCAAACAGTCCGGACTCTTTCTCCCTGCCCCAGGCTAGCGCATCCGCGAGGCTCTGCTCTTCGTATTCCACCATTTCGAAATAGTGCCAGCCCTCGGCGAAAAAGTGGCCGAGTTTGTCAGTACCGATAAGGACACTATCCACATTCACCACATCGCTCAGCTCCTTGAGATTGAGGGAGATCCCTTCCAGGTAATCGATATCGCGATAGATCGAGTCGTTCAACGGCAGGGAGTAGCTGTTGCCGGCGAGCAGGCCGCGCAGTTGTTTATCGAGCCGGTAGCCCTCGAGCCCCCAGGTCGCAACGCCTGCACCGAAAATGGCCTTTCTCAGTTCAATGTAGAGTGTTTCCTCGTCGCAATACTCCCTCTCCATATAGAGTTCCAGATCACCCAGCATCTGGATGCCTAATCCTTTCCGGTTCGCGCTTGCGATACCCTCAATGATTCTATGGTTGAAGATTTGATTGATGAGCGTACGACTGTTCTCCAGTGCTACATTTCTTGTTGTCACACTGTCGATTTCCGCTGCTTCAACGACAATTGCCGCGAATATCAAAGGCATGATGCATGCCAGCAAAATTCGATGCGGGCTTCTGTTTTTCAGAATAGGCGTCATCCAGTCTCCAAGCAACAATTAGCAATAGGGAGATTCTATCTCGCCAGTGCTCGGTGGCGACACAATAACTACCATCAAAACTCGCCACTGATGTCTGAATTTGAAAACCAAACCAAGAAATGTATTATGCATGCATCAATAATTGATATGGCTACAATTCAGTTCCCCATAGCGGAGAACGCAAACTGGGAGTTTCAGTGATTACAGAACTCGTATTGCAGATAGCATCTGCGCCAGGTATTCAATTGAGAGCGGTCAACCGCCTTAAACAACTCGGCTTGGTCTGTACCCGAAGAACACTCAAAAAGACCCCTTTCGTCGATACCCGTTATCTGGTGCTAGAATTGGACGGTCCGGAACTGACTCGACAACAGATCGAGGACCAGCTTAGAGGTGTTCACGGGATTCTGTCATTCGACAAGTTGACATTGCAACCAGGTCCGGCCGACACCTCACCCGGCAAAAAGAGCGAAAAGGAACGACAAACCGAGATTGCTCCGGAGGCGGGTGATATCGAGATACGCGACCGCATGCTCATCTTCTCCCTGCTGAGCCGCTACCCCAGTGTCGGCGGGCGTCTTCACGAAATTTTAAGCACCATACCCCTGGAGAACCGCCTCCCCCGCGCTAGGGAACTGGGACACAGCTTTGGTCTGCACCTATTCAAACAGCAGAAACTCAATTCACCTGTCAATGACCTGAGTGACGCCTTCAGCCGCTTGATCATACCCGCAGTCTCGCCCATGGCGGAACTACATCTACATAACGACGTTCTTGCAGTCACCTTATCGAAGATCAATGTCAGACCCAAAAAACCCCAGGAGCAAGCCTGCCAATTCCTGCTCGGCTCGCTCAACGGGCTTCTCGCTGCTGCACTTCCGGGGGGTGGGTTTCACATTGACAAGCTCTGTTGCGCAGCGAATGGCGCTGATGACTGCAGATTTCAATTTCACTACCAGCATGAAAACTAAAGAGAGTTAAAACCTCCCTACAGGAAGGTGTTGCAAATGCAGGCCGCAAATACGCGCGGATTGTTTCCTCCAGGAGGTGAGGTCGTTATCGCAACCATTGCGATACTCTCCACAAGTGGAGAGTATCGACAAAATACGCTTAAAGCAGTTTCACGATGACCATCCTGCTGGTCAACACACCGCTCTGGTCCACATAGTCGCCACTGGAGAGCACCCCTTTCACCAGGCTGCCGGCTTCGATTCGGGCGGCAAGGTCCGCGGAGAAATTGGCGAAGCTGGTATGCAGTTGCAGGGTCTCGCCATCCTGGATCCAGAAGCTGCCGTCATCATCCGCAGGGGGCACGATAATGGGCTCCAGCCCCAACTCAGCCAGATCGATCACCACGCCGGCCCGTCCAAGATGGTGAAAGCGCCCGGCATCCGTCAGGTCCAGAGTCAGGCCGTCCCTGGAGATGGCGCTGAAGGCGTTTGCACTGCCAGTGCCGTAACCCACACTCAACACCGCCTGTACATCGGTCAGATCAACCAGGGTATTGGCGGTAAAATCGTCGGGGGCTGTTGCAAAGGGTGTGACAAAGCCGATCGCCCTCATGGGTGCGCCGCTTGAAATCTGGGAGATATCCAGATCTCCGTGGTCTACCTCGTAGTTTTGCGGATCGGCATCCGTCTCGGCGGTGGCGCCGGTACCACTGAAATCGAATATGGAGACCGGGCGCCCGTCGATCCTCTGCAGATCGACCACCAGTGAATCATCCCCACCCACCCGGGTGGCATTGAGAACGGTGGCGAGCATGCGTATATGATCCGCGCCCATGCTCGACTCCGCCGCATCCAGGCTGCCGAAGACCAGCACCCTCTGTCCAACCGAAACCTCAATGATCTCGTGATCTTCGTTCGACAGCTGTTTTTTTACAATTGTCTCCTCATCCAAACCAACATCGATGATATCCCGAAAGACCACCGTTCCGTCCTTACGCATCAGCGTCGCGCCGCGTATGGTCAGAGTGTCGCCTCTGCGGGCTATCACGTTGCCCCTCACTGCGTCGAGATCGCCTCCCGGCACACTGGAGCCTGCATAGACTTCGGTTGCCTGGAACGTGAAACGGCCATTGCCGTGTTTCAGATCGCCGATCGCCACCGTCGCGGTCAATCCAGGCATGGCATCGAGGGCCGCAAGTCCGGCTTCACCCTGGTAGGTCTCCCCGTCGATCTCATAGAAGGTCTCATTCAACACGTCTACCTGCATATCACCGAATCGGTGCAGATGATCAAACCGGTGATGGAAGGGACGGATACTGATATCGAAATGGCTATTCACCGTATCCACATCCCTCAGAGGTCCACGTACACGATGAACCTTCGGTCGCTCGAGCTCCAGGTCTGCCAGCAGGATCGGTTGAACCGTCAGCACCGGCTGTGCCCCGGAGAGGTCCACCTGGTTGGAAGTGTTGAGGTCAAAATCGAGAGTGAGATGGGCGGGAATACCTGGCGCGATGAGCAGTGACTGCCTGCCCTCCAACTGTACCCTGAGATCCATCTGGGTCAGGGTCTCGCCATTCTCGTTGACTATGTTCGCGGTAGGGACCTGCACCAGGTTACCGTCGTCGTCTTCCACCCAGATCTCCGCATCACTGTAATCTACCCGCATTTGAGCCTTCATATAGACCCCCGCCGGCACGGTCGCGGCGGTAAGAAATTCAGTCATATCCGTATATTGGGCAAAATCGACTCGGGTATTGAGCGGTAATGTTTCTACCACTGCCCCGTTCTGCTTGGTCAAAGTAAGCGAGACAAGATTCACCGCATAGGAGCTGAAGTCCCCCGGCGCGTCGGTAAGACCGATCACCAGCTCCCCTCTCTCTTGTGTGTCCGCTTCCGTATCCGAACTCGAACCTCCCCCGCAGCCTGCCAGGAGCAGCAGAAGCGAAAGCAGCCACGGCAGAAACCGGTTATTAAAATAGTGTTTCATCACTGTTTCCTCAATTGATTGACATATCCATGGAAGACGAAAAATCTCCATCGCCTTTAGGGATTAACGCAATCAAGGCCTTGAGGTTGACACGGGTTGTCTGGCACCGGCCTTTTTGCGGCGGGGAAACGTGATCCAGGCTTTCCTACGGATCAATGGCAGATAAGGACAGGAACTGAAGTGCGAATATGAAGTACACCCCATGTGTATGGATGTCCATTATGGTAGTTGTCAACTGGTACCTCTGGTTTGGCAAGCCAGTTCATAGTAACTATTACCATTGAACTCAAACTCATGTATTACATCAAGACCGAGCTTTCTTGTATGAGCTTGATATGATCTTCCATTGGCTCTATTTACGAAGGTGACTAAAATCGGATAACGTACTGACATCTTTTCTTTTGCGAACTCAAATATTTTTTCGAGCACGCCAGTGCCTCGAACGCTCTTATCGATGCATATTGGCCCGTATTGATATGAATTATCGACGCTCAATATCCGACCGTTGTATTCAAGATTTGGCAAGTCATTAATCATAAAAGCAAACATTGGCCATATCGACCAGAACTCCCATGATGCAGCCATTACATAAGCCACAATGCTTCCATTCTTTTTAGCAATGAATAGACCATTTTCTTTATTGATTAAGTCCTCCATCTGATCCTTTGTGAATGGAGTTGTCACAAATCCATTCGCTTTGTCTTCTTCTGCTATAGAATCCACTTGATATCTATAATGAAGTGCGAGAACGTCATCTATTTCTGATAGCTCTGCGTTTTTCAGTTGTATACTCATTGTATAAATCCTTTATAAGTCTTGCGCTTCTGAGCAATTGCGCAATGGCTTGATCAATTTTTGCTCCATAATGAGCACTACAATGTCACATAATAATTACTGCCTGGAGCAGCAGGGTTGAGCGATAGCGAGCGCCCACCCGGAGTTCATTGCTATGCGAATCAACTATTTCCAAAATTCAAACAATAGCCTAAATAACATGAAGACTATATTTATGGAAACTAAAATCATGGCAACCAAGTACAACTTCCTTAATTTGCCTTTTGTCCTATTGTCCAATTCCATTACTTTTATATTAACTCTATTAATATTGAATATTAGTGCTACGAATCCAACCACAGCCCCAAAATATAGTAGCGTTATAAAAACTGTAACAAAACTTAATTTTATCTCGCTTATACTTGTATTTCTAAGCAAAAACGCAGGAAAACCAACAGCAAACAATATTACAATAGCTGCATAGATAGATTTTCCTATCTTTGATTCTACTTTCGTAAGACTCATGTCATTAAGCACATGGTTGGCGCCTACATCGCTTGATCGCGCTATTACAATTAGTCATGCGACTCTACTTCACCGGCAAGCTCATCTAAAGGTATAGCGATATTCTCAGGTACTTTATTGTTAATAGCCACACCATAGAGCAAAACCATCAGGCAGATCAATCCACCCCCGAACATAGCGAATGATTTCTTCTTCAAGTAAGTGAGAAGCGACCGATAATTGTAACTTAGATGACCTATTACCGACACGACCATGAGAAGCCCGAAGAGTTTGTGTACGGGATGCATCTGAATTGTAAAAGAAGGCTTTTCAATTACGAACATCATCATTCCGGAGGTAGACATGGCCAAAAACGACACAAACAGTGAAACTGCAAATACTTTTCTCATCATAGTGTATACTTCGATATTTCTCTTTGAGTGCTAACGACCAACATATAATACCAGCCTTAATTCATAGGTTCTCCACGAAGTGAAATCAGGAATTCCCCCGCTGGTGTAGGTTTCACAAATTCAACCATATTTCTTTTGTCTAAAGCAGCGTCAAACTTTAGCCACCCACCTTGTGATTTAGGTTCAATGAGACCGCCATCCAGAAGCACATACATCCATCTACGGAAGTCATCATCATTGTGATACATATATTCAGGCATGTTACTAAGGCCATGTAGGATGTTATATGCCTGGTCACATAGGGAATAAATGACCAATTTATTAACTATTTCCTGCTGTTCTGAAATGGCATCCCACTGTCGTTTTGTTTCTTCACTTTGGCCCTCGACTCTCTTTTGTAATAGCTCAAATTTCATACCAAATATTTCGCCCGACTTGACATGCTGACGAAAAAACGGAATCACCCAAGGCGAAAGAGCTACCAGAACCAGGAGAAGACCAATTGTATCGAGTTTAAAACCAGGCAAGAGGACATGGAGCAGAGCGAGAGTTCCGGCAGTGCCGGCAATGAGCCCCTTGACAAGCAGCTCTTCGACTCCGGACTTTTGGTCATTCAAATTAGTCATCTATCATCCACCCTCATTGTTCCATATGATTCTTTGACTTAACTAATTACAATCAGGCACATAAAGCTGGTGAGCAAAGCGGCACCGACCTAGACGATCCGTATTTGCATAGTAGTTATGTCTCAATTTTTTCGAACCAGTTTCACTTCATCCTTGCCTTCCGAAACATAAAATCCACG
>JBNKLI010000070.1:0-5814 GCA_050292275.1 Candidatus Thiodiazotropha sp. | reverse complement strand
CATCGGCCAGGAGGTGATCGTCGATTTTCTCGAGGGCGATCCGGACCGTCCGATCGTGACCGGTCGGGTCTACAATGCCGATCAGATGCCGCCCTACGATCTGCCGGCGAACATGACCCAGAGCGGTATCAAGAGCCGCAGCACCAAGGGGGGCAATCCCAGCACCTTCAACGAGATCCGCTTCGAGGACAAGAAGGGCTCCGAGCAGCTCTACGTCCATGCCGAGAAGAACCAGGACAATATCGTAGAGAACAATGAGACGACCAGCGTCGGCAATGATCGAACCGAGGACGTAGGCCATGATGAGACCATCACCATCGGTAATGACCGCACCGAGTCCGTAGGCAACAACGAACAGATCACAATCGGCGTGGATCGCAGCGAGACCGTTGGCAGCAACGAAACGGTGGCGATCGGCAGCAACAGGTCGGTGAGTATCGGCAGCAACAAGTCGGAAACCGTCGGTGTGAACAAGACCGAAACCATCGGCGCCGCCAAGGCGCTGAGTATAGGTGCCGGTTACCAGGTGAGCGTAGGCGCGGGGATGAATGAGTCGGTGGGCGCATCCAAGGCGCTCCAGGTTGGCTCGAGCCTGAGTGAAACGGTTGCCAAGGATCGGGCTGTCAGCGTAGGGAAAAATCAGGCTACCTCCATTGGAGACAACGATACGCTCAAGGTCGGCAAGAATCTGGTTATCGAAGCGGGCGACTCGGTGACCATTAAAACCGGCAAGGCTTCGTTTACCATGAAAAAAGACGGAACCATCGCAATCCAGGGAAAGAACATCACCGTCAAGGGTTCCGGCGGTGTGAATGTGAAAGCGAGCAAGAATATAATCATCAAAGGCAAGAAAGTCCTGCAGAACTAGCCTGATTGCTACCACGTTTTAAGCAGAAAACAGCAGCTATTGAAAATATATTCGGAGGGTATGCCGTGACCGAATTGATTGCACAGAATCAGACAGAACGACAATCGAACCAGCCTGGCCCTCGGTTGGACGGCGTCGTAATAGGTGTGCTTATCGGATTGAATGAGCAACGTCAGCCACTGGTTGCTTTTCCCGGCAACCCAAAACCCGAAAGTGCGATTGCGAAATCGACCATTGCGTTCGATGCGACGGACATCGGTTTTGAAGTGGCGCTGCTGTTTGAAAACGGGGATCCACTTCTACCCATGGTGATCGGCCGTATTCAGAATCCCGATCGTAAAGTCACGGAATCTCCCCCGATTACGGCTGATGTGGATGGCGAAAGACTTACCCTCTCCGCCAACCATGAAATCGTCCTGAAGTGCGGCAAGGCAAGCATCACCCTGACGCGTTCAGGCAAGGTCATAATAAGGGGCAAGTATCTGTTGAGCCGTTCATCGGGTGTCAATCGCATCAAAGGCGGTTCGGTACAGATCAACTGATGGAACTGCTCAACTCAACACCGATGCAGGCCGGCTATACAATGGGCATGCATCCCGATGGCCGAGAACTGCTCGTGGTCGTTGCCAAAGGTACTTTCAAGATACCGCAACGGGGTGGCCATGCAGAGTTAACCGAGCAACAGAAAAAACTGGTTGAAGCCGACGTCTTCACGGGCGAACCAGGTTTATCCGCACCTCTCTATGAGATCGACTATGCACCATTCAAGCGCTATTGTGATGTGCTTCTGGTCGGAAGCGCCTATGCTCCCCATGGAAAGCCGACGACCCGGGTTGAAGTGACTTTAAGATTGGGCCCCCTTTTCAAATCCTTTGCCGTAACCGGCGATCGCTACTGGGAATCGGGCAACATTGCCATTCGGCCCGGTTACGCGGGACTCTTCGATAGAGTGCCGATCAGCTACGATCGGGCCTTTGGCGGTATCGACAATTTTCATGAAAATGAAAAAAAACACAGCGCCTACATGAGCAATCCGGTTGGCAGGGGCTACCATCTGCAGTTGAGCCGGGCGTTTGTGGACGGATCGCCCATGCCGAATACGGAGGAGTTGAAACGTCCGGTCACCATGCCCGATGGAAACTATGCACCGATGTCCCTTGGTCCCCTGGGCAGGGGGTGGGACCCGAGGCGACAACTGGCCGGCACATATGATCAAGACTGGATAGACAACTGTTTTCCCTTTCTGCCGGTCGACTTCGACGTTGCCTACTATCAGGCTGCGCCCAGTGATCAGCAAATGCCTTACCCCAAAGGGGGGGAACGCGTATTCATGGAAAACCTGACACCACAGGGGCAGACCAACTTCACCCTGCCCGAAGTGGAAGTGCCGGTCGTCTTCTTCTACAAAAACGGGGAGAGCCTGAAACAGAAGGCGATGATCGACACCATAGTGCTGGAACCGGACGAAGGTCTGTTCACCATGACCTGGCGCGCCACTATTCCGCTCAAGAAGAACATCTTCGAAGTACCCCAGGTTCTGGTAGGCAGGAAGTCGCGCGGCTGGTGGCGTGCCCGAGCGCTGGGCAAGACTTACTATCCGTCGCTCGATCACATGGCAAGGGATAAGAAAGCTGAAGCGGCTGAGGAGGATTGATGGGATTGCCCTTGGCGATAACCGCGACAGGTATGGTGACCGGCGTGGGATTGAGCGCCCCTGCGACCTGCGCCGCGATCCGCTGTGCGATCGATAATTTTCAGGAGACCCGCTTCATGGACAGTGGAGGCGAATGGATCCTGGGGTGCGAGGTGCCGATGGATAAGCCCTGGCGGGGCAGAACCAAGCTGATAAAAATGGCGGCAGCCTCCATAAAGGAGGTACTACAGGATAATACCGATGTCGATCCTGAGCAGACACCTCTTTTGTTGTGCCTTGCCGAACATGGTCGTCCGGGTAGAATCATCGATGATGATGCCCAGTTGTTTCTCGACCTTCAGCAAGAGTTGGGGATTGAATTCAGTGATCAATCACTGGTAATTGCCGCGGGTCACGTTTCGGTCGCCATTGCATTCAAACATGCCAGGGAGTTTATCCATCGAGAGGGTGTGAGACATGTACTTATTGCAGCCAGTGATACAATGCTGGTTGCACCGACTCTGGCCCATTACGAAAAGCAGGAACGTCTGTTGACCAGCAATAATTCCAATGGATTCATACCAGGCGAGGCGGGGGCTGCTCTGCTGCTGGAGTCTGGCAGCAGCAGTTCTGGAGGTGTTCTGTACTGCGAAGGCCTTGGGTTTGCCGTGGAGACTGCGCATGTCGATTCCGAAGAGCCGTTGAGAGCGGAGGGATTGACGGCGGCGATCAAGGAATCGCTGCAGGATGCAGGTTGTGAAATGGGTGATCTCGATTTCCGCATTACCGATATATCCGGCGAACAATACTACTTCAAGGAGGCAAGCCTGGCGCTCAGCCGGACATTGCGCAAGCTCAAGGAGGAGTTCGATATCTGGCATCCGGCGGATTGTGTCGGTGAAGTAGGGTCCACGCAGGGTCTGATCATGTTGTCCGTACTGAAAGCGGCCTGTGAAAAAAACTACACCAAAGGTCACCGTATGTTTGCCCACATGGGTAACGACGATGGAAAAAGGTCATCCATGGTCCTGGCCTGGAAGAGCGGAGGTCATGCGTGATGGTGTTCCCAGTTTCCATCCAAACACCGGCCGAATCATGATCTGGAATTCGGCATAAACAAACATTAAATGATTATCGATTCAATACTCTATCAACATGCTGAAGAATCCTCTTTTCAATGGTTGCTGCGTGACGCTGCAGTCAGAGATCCGCACTACACTCTCCCGGATTTAGCAGATCTTGAGGAGCGCATCGATGCGCATCTTGACGGGTTGGTTGTGGCCGGTGATGCGTCATGGCCGTTTTGCGAAGCAGGCCTTGAGCACAAGGAACCTGGCGAGGTCTTTACCGCAACCTATATAGCTCTGGATAGTTCAAAGCAGGATTGGCTGGCTAAGCTACTTGAGGTCGTGGCTCAATCACCAGAGTGCGCAAGGGGGCTTGTCTCCGCGCTTGGCTGGTTGCCAAAGAAAAAGCTTCAGGGTTACGTGGTCAACTGGCTTAAGTCCGAAGACCCACTGCTTCGGCAGATAGGATTGAGCGCCTGTGCCATTCAGCGCGTGGATTGCGGCGGCTACCTTGCACTGGGTTTGAAAGATAGCTATGAAGGAGTTCGTGCCAGGGCTATGCGATCAATAGGTGAACTACGGCGCAGTGATCTGCTTCCGGCTCTGGTCGAACATCTGGAATCCGATGATTTGTCATGCCGTTTTTGGGCGGCCTGGTCTGCCACATTGCTTGGCGACGAAAATGGACTGTTTGTTCTTCAAACGTTTTTTGAACGCGAGAGTGAGTTCCAGGATCGTGCACTTATGCTCGGTCTGCGTGCAATGGACAAGTCAGCGGCAGTGAACTGGGTCAGAGAACACATCGATCGCCCGGATTTCGTCAGGCCAATTATCATGGCGACGGGTATTGTAGGCGATCCTGTTACCATTCCCTGGATGATATCTCTGATGCAAAAACCGCAATACAGTCGCCTAGCCGGCGAATCCTTCTCAATGATCACCGGTGTGGATCTCGCATATGAAGATCTGGATGGCGATCAACCGGAGGGATTCGAAGCTGGGCCGACAGAAGATCCGGAAGATGAGGATGTGGCAATGGATCCCGATGAAGAACTCCCGTGGCCCGATTGCCAAAAGGTGTCGGATTGGTGGGGTTCGAACCAGGCAGGATTTACAGTCGGAGAACGTTATCTGTGCGGCCAGCCGATAACTCGTGATCAATGCTCGAAGGTGATCAAAAGCGGATATCAGCGCCAACGCCGTGCCGCGGCCATCGAGTTGGCACTGATAAGCCGGAACGAACCCCTGTTCAACTGTTCAGCCACGGCAAAAACTCAGATGCGGCAACTGGGTGTGGCATGATGTCGGTGCAAATCTGGATGCCGCTGCTGTTTCTTGCAATCGGAATTTATCATGCTGTGATGACCTGGCGTGAGTACCGGCGTACAGGAGAGATGGATACTCCGGTTTTTAAAGCAAAATCCCGAATAGCAGGGATATTCATTGTCGTGTCGCTGTTGTTGTTTATCCTTCTATAGGGATATTTCCACTCAAACGGCGAGGTCTGGATCGCGAGTTGTTTGATCAATCATTCAACGCCAGTGTAGATCGATAAATGCCGGGATTCGAATCCGGTATTTCAATTGCCGCGGCGATTTTCTGGTAGAACTCCGGCGCACTAGCCATGCCGACCACGGCATACCCATATCCTTTCAGGCGCATGTCCATGAGGCATGCCTGGGTCAATGAGCGCCCGATACCTTTTCCTCGCGCTGTCTCCACGACACCGAGTGGTCCGAAAAAACCAAGTGCGGTGGCATCGTAGCAGGCAATGCCAAGCAGCGCTGATTGATGTTGTGCAATAAAACATGAACAGGGTGTGTTGTTCAGCGCCCGTTGTATCTCACCTTGCCAGGTTTGTGGGAAGTATCGCTCCGCCCAGGCCTGGATCGACGAGCGGTCTGGACCGATCGGTTTGCGGATGGTCACCTGCTGTTGAGCCTGCTGTGATATGAAGCTCCAATCGATATCCAGATCGTAGAGCTTGATTAGCATGTCATTATTTGCCATTGTTACAATCCTGTTTTACCGTAGCCACTCATCCCAGGGATGAAATATCCCGCGCTGGTTGCCGTAGAGGTATCAGCGCTTAACTGGTGGTTTTTTAGCAGCTCAAGTTTCTGAGTTCGGAGTATTATTTGGGGCCGTTTGCGCGGACTTGGCTGGTTGGGAAAGACGCTGTAAACCCGTCCCTGGGCGCTCGACGCCCGCGTCCCTGCGGCCGACGCTTTCCCAGACAGCCGATT
>JBNKLI010000069.1:0-4873 GCA_050292275.1 Candidatus Thiodiazotropha sp. | reverse complement strand
TTAAAAGACAGGCCGAAGTGTGCCTGTCTGCAGACTGCGTTATCAAAACTTGCTGTAGGAGTGCTACAGCGGCGTTTTGATGCCTTGCTGCAGGCAGGCACACTTCGGCTGAAGACGACATACTTAGTCGCCGGGTTAATAGCTAGGCCGTATCAGCCTTTTCCCAGGGTCTTTCGGGGGAGAGTTGATGCCATTTGTTGATGATGTCGCAGAAAAGTCTCGCTGTCTGTTGCGTATCGTATATCGCAGAGTGGGCTTCGCTGCTGTCCCAGGCCATACCAGCAGCCTGTGCGGCCTTGGCGAGTACCGTCTGACCATAGGCAGCCCCTGCGAGGGTTACAGTATCGAAGGTACTGAAGGGGTGGAAAGGATTGCGCTTGATACCGACTCTCGTCACAGCGGCATTGAGAAAGCCCAGATCGAAAAAGGCATTGTGGCCGACCAGGATCGCTCTTTTGCAACCGCTGGCTTTGACTGCCTTGCGGATCGGGGTAAACAGCAGACGCAGGGCCTCCTTTTCAGAGCGTGCATCACGAAAGGGATGCTCCGGGTCGATGCCGTTGAATTCCAGGGCTTTGGGGTCGATATTCGCCCCCTCGAATGGGATCAGATGATAGGCATGGGTCTCGGCGGGGTAGAGCATGCCCCGTTGATCCATGGCGATGATGGTGGCGGCTATCTCCAGCAATGCGTCCTTGGTTGCGTCGAATCCACCGGTTTCGACATCGACGACCACAGGAAGGTAACCACGAAATCTTCGCCCCATGGCGCTGTTGTAACTGGTTTCGTTCATCAGCGCTAGGATAAAGAAAGGTGGCTTTTTTTTCGACTCTTTTTGGGGATGTCCGGTGATATGAGTGATATGACATGTCTGCAGGCTTCTGTTCACGCATCGCTACCGGCTGACTTGTCAGAAATTACCAATATTTTTCATTTCACCTATGGCCAAGTGGACTGATATGATGTCACACCTAGCCGCCATCTGTGGGCAACCAATAACTATGGTCAGGGTTCCTGTGACTTCTATGGACTTGAAGAGTGCAAGCCAGCCTCGAATAAACTTGATCGCCGTGTGTAAAGGGATCGTCATATCCAGCCTGTTGCTATTGTTTCTGTCGGGTTGCGCCTCTATGCAGAACAGGCACCCGGCCGATCCCTTCGAGTCTGTCAATCGGGGGATCGATATATTCAACCAGGAATTCGATAAGGCGGTGGCCAAGCCGGTGGCCAAGGGATATCGCATCGTCACTCCTTCGGTGCTGGATTTGGGTATCACCAATTTCTTCAATAATCTTGCGGATGTCCCGTCAGCGGTCAACAATCTGCTGCAACTCAAACCAACCCATGCTTTGACCGATCTCGGACGGGTCTGTATCAATACGACACTGGGAATATTCGGACTCTTCGATGTGGCGTCCGATATGGGTATACCCAACTATAAAGAAGATTTGGGACAAACCCTGGGTTTTTGGGGCATGGGCGACACCCCCTATTTCGTCGTGCCTTTTCTGGGACCCACCACACTACGTGACCTGGTCGGCATGGTCGGCGATACCTGGATCAATCCGATCCACTACCCGAGTCAGGATACCTACTATGCCCTGACCACCCTGCGACTCGTCGATCGCCGTGCCGACCTGCTGGAGGCTGGAGATGTCCTTGAAGAGGCGGCTGTGGATCGATATGCCTTTCAAAGGGAGTTTTACCTGCAGAAAAGGGATTCGCAGATAAAGGACGGTATCAGTCATATGGATGACAAGGACCTGTTCGACGAGTCGCTTTTCCTTGATGAAGAACCCCCGCCTGAGTAGCTGGGTAAACACTTTTTTGAAATTATGTCATGCCGGCACACGCTGCCGGAGTCACGAGCATTATGATTTCTGGGTGGGCACTAGCTAGCTATTTCTTACCGTTTGACGACTTCAGGGCAGCGTCCAGGGGGCGGCCGCAGACGTGCTGCTACGTTAAGCTCAGCGCAGCAACTGCCAGCCTATGGTCTCGCCGCCTCCCAGGGGTACGACCCGATCCTCGCCGAAGCTGTAGCTTTCGGGGGGGGTCCAGGACCGTTTTTCCAGGGTGATGCTGTCACGGTTTCTCGGCAAGCCGTAGAAGTCCGGACCGAACAGGCTGGCGAATCCCTCCAACCTGTCCAGGGCGCCTGCCCGCTCGAACACTTCGGCGTAGAGTTCGATCGCCGCATGGGCGGTATAACAACCTGCGCAGCCGCAGGCGCACTCTTTGGCATGGCGGGGATGGGGGGCGCTGTCAGTGCCGAGGAAGAACCTGGGTTGGCCGCTCGTTGCCGCTTCGATCAGCGCCGCCTGGTGGCTCTCGCGTTTCAGTATCGGCAGACAGTAAAAGTGGGGGCGTATGCCACCGGCCAACATTGCGTTTCGGTTATACATCAAATGCTGCACCGTGATCGTTGCCGCGATGTTGGCGCCACCGGCACGGACGAAATCGACGGCCTGCCTGGTGGTGATATGTTCGAAAACCATGGGAAGTTCGGGGAAATCCCGCACCAAGGGTATCAGGTGGCGATCGATAAAGACCTGTTCACGGTCGAAGATATCAACTTGCGGATCGGTCACCTCGGCATGAATCAGCAGCGGGAAGCGCTCCTTCTGCATTGTCTCGAGCACGTGATAGCACTTGCGTATGTCGGTGACGCCGGCATCTGAGTGGGTGGTCGCACCCGCAGGGTAGAGCTTGATGGCTTTGACAAAGCCGCTCTGTTTCGCCGCCCGGACCTCTTCGCTGTTCAGGTGATCCGTCATATAGAGGGTCATCAGTGGTGTGAAGTCACTGTTATCGGGAAGTGCGGCGAGGATTCGGTCCCGGTAGGCCAGGGCCATCTCCGTGGTCGTGATCGGCGGTCTGAGATTGGGCATCACGATGGCGCGGGCGAAACGCTCAGCGCTGTGGGCGACGACGGATGCCATGGCCTGGTCATCGCGAAGATGGAGATGCCAGTCGTCAGGTCTGGTGAGGGTGATCTGCATGGTGTACTGAAGTGCTAGCTTGTTTCGTGATTGGGAATATTAGGAAATACCTATTTAACTGTTTTTCGTAATTGAAAATCGCAATTTGTTAATTTAAGTATTTTCTAATATTCTATACCTCGAAGGCTACGCTGTAACTGCTTTCCAAAAAAATTCATCACGATACATTCTATCTCGAGGAGAGTGAATAATGAAAAAGATCGTTCAAGCTTCTGCAGCTGCTGCTCTGATCGTTGCATCCGCGTCCGCATCCGCATGGTGGGGCGGCCCGGGTTGGGGCAACCGTGGTTGGAACAACGACGGCTGGGGTGACGGCTGGGGTGACGGCTCTGGTGACTTCAGTTTCGGTATGAGCGGTAGCGCACGCGGTTCCGGCTATGGCCGTGGCTACAACAACTATCGTGACTATTATGGTCCTTATGGCTATGGCCCATACGGTTACGGCGCACCTTATGGCTATGGTGCTCCCTATGGCTATCCGCCGGTAGCACCGACTGCTCCGGCCGCACCGGCCCAGGCTGCACCTGCCAAATAAAACGGCTCTGCATCCAACACAAGGGAACTCTCGGCACAGGGACGTGCACGGACAGAGAAGCGTAGTTTTTTGACATCACAAGATTCCGGGAAAGCAAAAATGAAAAAGATCTCTATCATTGCCGCGGCAATCGCCATGGCCGCCTCGTCAGCAACCGTCAATGCCTGGTGGGGTAACGACTGGGGAGACGACTTCTTCGGTGACGGTTTCGGCGCCGGTGATTTCGACTTCAATTTCAACATGCATGCTCATGGTAACGGTTATGGACGCGGCTATAACTCCTATCGCGACTATTATGGTTATGCTCCGTACGGTTACCTCCCTTACGGCTATGCGCCTGTACAGCCTGCGTTGAGCGAAGAGCAGAAGGCGGCGATGGAAGAGCAGCAGAAAGCATTCGCAGAGCAGCAGAAGGCGTTTGCCGAACAGCAGCAGAAGGCCTTCGAGCAGGCTGTCGCCGCGCAACGTGAATATGCCGAGAAATACTATGCCGACCCCCGCGCTACCATGGAGTCTGAAATGAAGGCTATCCAGGAGCAGATGGAGGCTCAACGCGAATTGATGCAATCACGTTTTGACAATATGGCACCCGCCAGACCGCAGATGCCAGAAGCCATCGCCAAGCGTATGGAAGAGTCCCAGGCTCGTCGTGACGAGATGATCAAGGAGATGGAAACCCGCCGTGCCGAGGCCATGAAGACGATGCAAGAACGACGCAAGGTTGCGATGGAGCATAAACCCTTCGAAATGCCTGTGTTCGGACCTCGCAAAGAGATATAAGCAGATCTCCTCAGGGAGCTGAAAAAAAGGCGCTGCCGGCGTGAAAACCGACAGCGCCTTTATCTATTCCGCTTAATCGGCCATCGCTTCCCATCCTCCATTTCCTTCATTGGCATAGCAAATGGAAGTGCTGCCGCAGATTGATGCAAACCCTCAAAAGTTCGCAAAAGAACGCCAATCAGTGCCTGTCCAGAAACCACTCGTCATTCCAGCAACCTGCACTTACCATCCTTGGCTCAGCCATTGATTCAGCGAATCTACTTGGTTTCGAGTTTTGAGCTGTTGTGTGCCCTTTGCGCGCAATGTATTTGTACACCCTCTCCCCCGAGGGAGGGTGTCGCAAAAGTCGCAAGGTTTGGCTCATGATGTATCCTGTGCCGTAAGATAGTGTCGGTCAAGACACAGCATATATCGATCTTACCCCCGGCGCCTGGGGGTTGTCTTTCTCCGACGCCCCAACAGTACATCCTTGTACTGACGGGGCTAACGCGGCATCCCTGCCGCTTCTGCGAAAGACAACCCCCCAGGCGCCTACCCTCGTCCATTTGGTTTTTGG
>JBNKLI010000068.1:0-23145 GCA_050292275.1 Candidatus Thiodiazotropha sp. | reverse complement strand
TTAAAAGACAGGCCGAAGTGTGCCTGTCTGCAGACTGCGTTATCAAAACTTGCTGTAGGAGTGCTACAGCGGCGTTTTGATGCCTTGCTGCAGGCAGGCACACTTCGGCTGAAGACGACATACTTAGTCGCCGGGTTAATATTAACCCGGCAACCAAATATGTTACGTTCAGAGCTTCAACCATCCCCTTGCTCGGTGTTATGGCTCTTGCCAATGGAGTAACCGGCCTGCTAGACGATAGAACTCCTGCTCTGTCCCAGCATCTCCACCGACACGGCCACAATGCCGTCGTTGCTGACGTTGAATCGCCGTGCGTCGTCTTCCCTGTTCGCGCCAATGACCGTTCCGTCCGGAATGTGGCAACCGCTATCGATCACGGCCCGCCGGATATGGCAATCGCGCCCGATCTCGACCTCGGGGAACACTACCGTCTCCTCCAGTACCGAACGGGCATGCACGCGGACATTGGAAAAGAGCAGCGAGCGCCTGAGACTGGCCGCTGATATGATGCAACCACCCGAGACGATGGAGTTCACCACCTCACCCTGCTCCTGCCCTTCGTCCAGTACGAACTTGGCGGACGGCAACTGCGGCTGATAGGTGCGAATGGGCCAATCCTTGTCATACAGATTCAACTCGGGCATGGGATCGACCAGCTCCATATTGGCCGCCCAGAAGTTCTCCACCGTGCCCACGTCGCGCCAGAAGCCCTGCTCGCCAGTATTGGGATCACGGAAAGGATATGCATAGACCCTCCTCTGCTCGATAGCCTGCGGAATGATGTCTCGGCCGAAATCCCGCTGCGAATCTGGATTGCGCGCATCCTTGACCAGGACCTCGTAGAGAAACTCGGTGTTGAACACATAGATACCCATCGATGCCAGGGCAATGGTATCGCTGCCGGGCATGGTGGCGGGCTTAGCGGGCTTCTCTTCGAAACGTTCCACCCTCCCCTGCTTGGTAACTGCCATGACACCCAACTCCCGGGCCTCCTGCACGGCGACTTCCACGCAGCCCACCGTCATCTCCGCCTCCCGCTCCACGTGGAAGGCCAGTATTTGGCCATAGTCCATCTTGTAGACGTGATCGCCCGCCAGCACCAGTACGAATTCGGGATTGATGCTGCGAATGATGTCCAGGTTCTGATAGATGGCATCCGCGGTTCCCGCGTACCAGTTGCTCGAGGTGCGCTGCGAGGCCGGCAGCACCTCCATGAACTCGCCCAGTTCGGTCTGAAAGTTGCTCCAGCCCCGGACCAGGTGGCGAATCAGGGAGTGGGCCTTGTACTGGGTCAGCACGCCGATGCGACGGATGCCGGAGTTGACACAGTTGGACAGGGGAAAGTCGATGATTCGGAACTTGCCCCCGAAGAAGACACCGGGCTTGGCGCGCCATTGGGTAAGCTCCTGCAGCCGCGAACCCCGGCCCCCGGCCAGAATCAGCGCCAGTGTATTGCGTGTCAATCGGCTGATGTGGCGTGGACTGGTATCGATCTCCATGAAACCTCCTGTTGAGAGTGAGACGAAATCCGTTGTTTCCTGCACATACCCGGCAATTATCGGGTAATCAGACTGTTAGATACAGCTTGCTTTGAGTCAATCGATTTAAAAAATATTTTGGGAATAATTTCCCAGTTTATTTGTTGATCTTGTTGAGGGTCGCCCTTTTGCGACACGAAAGCCGGCTGGCCCGGCGACATAGACAACAAAATCAGACGAGGAGTAAGCACCATGTTCTCAAGCCATAGCTCAAGGATACTAACTACGCTGGCGGCAGCCAGTATCGTTCTCTCCGCCTGCGGTGGCGGAGGCAGCGGCGACAGCAGCAGTGACACCAGCATCACGGCCAGGGGCGTGATTACCGGATTCGGCAGTGTCTACGTCAACGGGGTGCGTTATCACACCAATTCGACCAGTTTCACCGTCGATGACAATCCGGGTGTCGAGAGCGACCTCAAGCTGGGTATGGTGGTCACGGTCTCAGGCACCCTGAACGATGACAACACCGGCAATGCCAGCAGCATCGTCTTCGACAACGAACTTCAGGGCCCTCTTAGCGACCTGGTGGCCGATCCAGATGGACAGACCAAGACCTTCACCCTGTTGGGTGTCAGTGTCACCGTGGACAGTGTCGGCACCAGCTTTCACGACGTCACCTTCGAGACTTTGGCAGAAGGGGACCTGGTTGAGGTGAGCGGATTCTATGACGGCTCCCTGGTCCTCAACGCCAGCTTCCTGGAGCGCAAGAGCAGCTTCACCCCGGGGGTGAGCGAAGTGGAGCTCAAGGGGACGCTAACCGACAGCGCGGCCGGCAGCTTCCAAATAAACGGCATCCTGGTCAATTACGATCCCAATGGAATCGACACCGATCTCAGCCGTCTGCACCACTCCCTCTCGGACGGTGATTTCGTCGAGATAAAAGGCACGCTTGGCAACAGTGGCGAGATCGAGGCCACCCGCATCGCCCATGAGGATGATGCCTTCGACGACGGCATCAACAAGGTGAGTCTGGAGGGCATTATCACCGATTACATCGATGACAGCAGTTTCACGGTCTCCGGAACCCCGGTCGACGCATCCTCCGCCATCTTATCTCCGGCCGGCCTGACCCTGGGCAACGGCGTCAGGGTCGAGGCGGAAGGCCCCATGGTCGAGGGCAGGCTGCAGGCGCGGAAGATCGAAGCACGCGGCGGCGGTGACGGCGTGAGAATCGAGGCGCAGGTCAGCACGGTGTCCGCTTCCGACGACTCGATCACCCTGGATTTGATCAACGGCAGCGTCACGGTCTTCGTCGATGCCCGCACCCGCATGGAGGACAAGACCCGTTCCGTGGAATCACTCTCCCTGAGCGACCTGGGCAGCGGTGATTTCCTCGAGGTGCGCGGCATGCAGGATGGCGGCAACCGGGCGGTGCTCTCTGAACTCAGACGCGATGACCCCGATGATGTGATTCTGCAGGGCGCCGTTGAGTCTTTCGTCTCGGGGAGTTCCGTCACCATCCTGGGGGTAACCTACTTCACTTCAGCCACAACCCGGTTCGAAGATGTCAATGACGTGCCCATCAGTGCCGCTCTCTTCTACGACAACCTTGCCATCGGCGCCATGGTCAAGATCAAGGACGAGCAGTCGGGCGACGGTACGGCGGACGAGGTCGAGTTTGAGAATTGAGCGTTCGTGAGGGCGGCACTGCCGCCCTTTTCTCTCTCCTTGGAATATTCCACGCGCTTTATCGTTTATACCAATAGCATCTTCGCCTCGGGAAATAACCCTAAGATCGCAAGCGTTGGTTAAACATAGTGTTGAGTCATACTTGACGTGACAACGGAGAACAATCATGAGCAGAAAAAGCCTCTTGCCGCTTGGATTTCTCTTCCTCGCCTCTCTGCCCGCGTACGCGTTCCACTGCCCGATGGATATGCAGAAGATAGACGCCGCGCTGGCTTCCAGTCCCAGTCTGTCCACCCAGCAGCTGGCCGAGGTACGTGAACTGCGTGCCAAGGGTGAAGCCTATCACCAGGCGGGCCAGCACCGGGAGTCGGTACAGGTCCTGGCCCGGGCTATGGAAATTCTCGGGATCCGGTGACAAGCGAAATTGAGAACCGTAGCCACCCGTCGTGAATGAGTTTTCCAGGCTGTTGATCGAGAATATTCCGCACCTGCGTCGCTATGCGCGATCCCTGACCCGGGACCGGCAGCAGAGCGAGGATCTGGTGCAGGATTGCCTGGATCGCGCCCTTAGCCGAATGTCCCAGTGGCAAAGCGACACCAACCTGCGGGCCTGGCTGTTTACCATCATGCACAACCTCCATGTCAACAGCCTGCGCCGCTGGCATCGCAGCGGAAGATGGGAATCGATCGAGCAATCCGATACCGCCGATCAGCGGCAGCCTGGACAGGAAGGCATGATGCAGATGCGCGACCTCGAACAGGCCTTGAACCAACTCAGCGACGAGCAGCGGGAGGTCCTCATCCTGGTCTGCGTGGAAGGCATGAGCTACGATGAGGTCGCGCGGGTGCTTGGCATTGCCACCGGCACTGTGATGTCCCGTCTGCACAGGGCGCGCGAAGCCCTGCGCCGGCTGTTGAATGGTGAGGCGCCGACAAAGTTGAGGCGTATCAAATGAGACACTCCCTCACGCCGGAACTCGAAAGACTGCATGCCTACGTGGACGGCCAGCTGGACAGCGACACCCGGCAGGAAGTCGAGGCCTATCTTGCTGATAACGCCGACGCACGCAGACAGGTTGATGAATACAGGCGCATCAACAGTCTGCTCAAGCAGTTCTACGACCCGGTCCTCGAAGAGCCTATTCCAACCACCCTGCTCGAGTTGAAGCAACCCCGGCGAAACATGCGCCGGCTGGTCGGACAGATGGCAGCGGCGCTGATTCTCCTGTCCATGGGATTATTCAGCGGATTCTATCTCGGGCTGAACCAGGACTTGCTGCCGGTGACGGCTGAAAGCGAAGACGACTATGTGGTGAGCGAGGCATTCATGGCCTATAGCGTCTACACGCCAGAGGTGCGCCATCCGGTCGAAGTTCCGGGCAATGAAAGGGATCATCTGGTCACCTGGCTCAGCAAGCGCATGGGGCGCCAAATAGTCGTGCCCCACCTGGAAGACCACGACATGCAGTTGCTCGGGGGGCGCCTGCTGGCATCCGATGAAGGACCGGGTGCACTGTTGATGTATGAAGACCAGTATGGCCAGCGAATAATACTCTACGCCTGCCACTCCGATGAACACAGCAGCGCCTTTCATTTTGCCCGGCAACAGGGTGTGTCAGTGTTTCACTGGGTGGATGATTCCGTCAACTATGCCATCGCCGGCGAGATGGAGAAGGAACAACTACGCCCCCTGGCCGAGTCGGTATACGATCAGCTGATGTTTTAATCTATTGATCGACGCCGTACTGGAGTCCAAGCGCCTGATGCAGATTCCGCGCGCACCCGGCGATGCGGAGATGGGCCGGAAAATCTACGCCAGGGAGTGCGCCTCCTGTCATGGCCGTGAAGGCATGGGGAACAGGGAAAAGGCGGTACCCATGCTCGCCGGGCAATACACCGGCTATCTCTGGCGGCAGGTGAAAAAGTATCGGCAAAAGATCCGGATACATGACGAGGATGCGCCGGATGACGAGCTGTTGTCGGATTTCAGCGATACGGAGCTGGGCGATATATTCGCCTATCTCTCCATCGTTGACGATTAGTGTTAACAGGCCCTAGGGCAAATCACTGCGTTTGAACATCGCAAACCCCAGAGCGGCGCAGGCCGTGCCCAGGGCGATCGGATAGAGTATCGCATAGGTGATATATCCGCCCTGACCGAAATTATCGAGTATCACATAGGCGGTCGGTCCCAGGAGTACCAGCTGGGGATCGAACAACATCATGGTGGCGGTGCGGAAAACCTGCATCGGGTTGGCCAGCGCGATCGCCACCGCGGTCTGCGCCGGCAGCTGTTCCTGGATCAGGACCCCCAGCAGGATCAGATCGAGAAACAGCAGCAGGGTCAGCCAGACCACGAAGGCGGCGCCCTGGGCCACGTCGGTGCTGCGCGTCAGGGTGGAGATCAGCATGCCGATCCCCAGGAAACACCAGGCCAGGGCCATCAACAGGCCGCTGTAGTAGATCAGTAGATGCCAGGGGGCCTCGACACCCTTGAGCATTCCCCATGCGGTGGCGCCGAGCATGGCGAGGAAGACCGGCAGAAATACCACGAAGAAACGCCCGAAGACGCGTCCCCAGAACCAGGCGCCGAGTGAGATCGGCAGGGAGAGCATATACTCGAAGACCCCTGCTTCCCGGTCACCGGCCACCGATCTCACGGTGGTGATCAGGACGAAAATCGGCAGCATGGCCATGGAGAGCTGGATATAGATGATCAACAACCGGGAAAGCCCGGTGAAACCCATGATGCGCGACTCGGCCAGGCCAAAGGCGAAGAGGATCACAACCAGCCCGCCGAACACCATGGCATAGACCGTGAACCAGCGCGCGCGCAGGGATTCGATGATATCGGTGAAGGCTGCCAGCCAGAGGTTTTTCATCGATAGCCGCCTGTGCAACGAGGATAAATCTGCGCCCCAGCCATTACTCCCCTCCACTATCGGCATCCACCGTGTTGCCGTGTTCTTGGTTTTTTCCCTGTGCCTTGAAGCGTTCCAGCAGATGGGCAGTGTGTGCCTGGTAGCGCTGCTCCATCCGCAGAATGTGCTCTTTTGCCAGGGTGAAGTCGAGCCCGCCGGTTACCGCCTCATCCTGCGCCCCCAAACCATACTCCATCGGTGTGTGATGACCCTTCACATAGGTTGCCCGGGTGGCGTCGATCCAGGCCCCCGTACGGTGGTCGGTGACCCATATCTCTGTCCTGGAGTCCTGTTGCCAGGGCTTGTCGGACAACCATAGGATTGCGCAACCGATATCATCGAAGCGCGCCACCGTCGAGCGCTGCTTATGCGGTGGGAAGTAGCGGATCTGTGCCGCATGATAACGATCGCTCAACACCATGCGGCAGCGCTCACAGGCATCTCTGTCCCAGTTGATCTCCAGGGGACCGCTGCCACTGTCGCCGGAACAGCCTGACAGCAGGAACAGAGCGGCCAACACTGAAACCTGAAGTCCGGTTCTAGACCACATTGATGTTGCTCCCCCGGTTCCCGGGAATCCCCCGCCCCTGGTCCTCGGAGATCTCGATATCCGAGAGCAGCGCGGCGTAGCGGGAGAGCAGACTGAGAAACCGCAGACGATCCGGCCCGGCTATGCTGCCTTGCCACAGCAGCCCACCCCCCAGGTCCCTGAAACCCCATTCACCGATGGCCTTGGCGAACGCCGCTTCGGGTTGCAGCAGCCGGATGCTGCAGTAGAGCCGTGATGAGAGCTCCACCAGATCGGCGACCCGGTCATCCAGGACAATCTCTCCCTGGTCCATCTCAATCACCCGGTTGACCAGGGTTGCCACCTCATCCAGGCGATGGCTCGATATCAGCATTGCCGCCTGCTCCTTCTTCTCGGCAAGGAGTTCGAAGAAGATATGCCTCGCCTGCGGATCGAGGTTGGCGGCGGGCTCATCCATCACCAGCAACTCACTCTCTCTGCCGAGGGCGATGGCGATGAGCAGTTTCTGCTTCTGGCCGCCTGAGAGTTTTACGAAGGCGTGGTTGTGAAAACGCTCCGCATCGAAACCGAGCTGACCCGCGACCCCGATCATGCGCGCCGGATCACTGTCGCAAAGGGTTGCCGAGAAACGGATCAGTTGACCCACCGGCATATGCAGGGGTGGCGGCAGTTGCGGTACGAAGCCCACTTTCGACAACACCTCACGCCGGTTCCGCCGCGGATCCATTCCATCCACCAACACCCTGCCCTCGCAGATGTACTCACCAAGCAGGCAGCGTATCAGGGTGGTCTTTCCCGCGCCGTTGGAACCGACCAGGGCAACCCGATGACCGCGTTCGATGCTGAGATCTATGCCCTTGAGTACCCGTTGCCGCCGGAATCGTTTAACGATGTTTTTAAATTGGATCATTGGGTGTGTCCGGCTTCCATCGGCGATTATTTGAGCATCCTGCTCAGTCCCTTGACCTCGAATGTCAATGAGTCCGTGGGACAGATATCCACGCACATGCCGCAGCGGGTACAGTCCGAAGCCACATCCTGGTTGACATCGACGGCGCCGCCGCGAATCGTCAGATCCAGGACATGGGGCACCAGACAGACCTTGCGGCAATCGCCTTCATGATGACAGCTCTCGGCGTTGAACTTGACCCTGACCGGCGAGAACACACCCACCATGCCATAGGTCACGCCGATGGGACAGACATAGCGGCACCAGGCGCGCCGGGAGTAGAAGACCTCGAACAGCAGCAGCACCCCGATCCAGACCAGGGCGAGACCCGGTCCGTAGACCAAGGCCCGGCTGAGAATGCCTGTGGGTGAGATGGTTTCATATACCGTGTAGCCGCTGATCAGCGCCAGCAGTGCGAAGATGATATACAAGGCGGGTCGAACCTTGCGGTTGAAGCTGTGGTCTCTGACGATTTTCTTACCGGCAAGCCAGAGATGGAGATACTCGGCCCATTCGGAGACCAGATGATAGGGACAGACCCAGGCGCAGAAGGTGCGCCCCCCCAGGAGCAGCCACAGGCAGAACACCGTGGCCATGCCGATCACCAGGTTGAGCACGATATGCTTAAAGGCCAGGGCAATCTGCAACGAGGCGTTGAGGTCGGCAAAATGAAAACCGATCACCCGTGCCCCGGTGAGCGATCCCTCCACCAGCTGCACGTCGAAATGGAAGGAAGCGACAAACAGCAGGTTGACGAAGATCAGAGTGGCCCAGCGGCGCATTCTCCACTTGCTGAAGAAACGGCCCTTGTGCTCCTCGCGCAGCGTCTCAAGCTCCGCCTTCGAGAACCTGCTCTGTTTGGACTCATAGATCGCCCTGAGCTCCGGGCTCTGCTGATCCTTGCCCGGCCTGGGGCGCTTGAAACCGAAAACCTGCAACAGGGAGTCTTTGATGTAGCCCATCTCAACCCCCCTGCATCGTGTCGGCGTTTTTGTCCAGATCGACCACTATGGCGGCGCTCTCCACCGGGCAGATCATCTCGCAGACACCGCAGCCCACGCACCCCTCCTGAACCGTCGGTCGCATGCGTTTGAGGCCGTCCTCCTGATCCACGGGTTCCAGGGTGATGGCGTGCTTGGGCGGGCATTCGTTGCCGACCCGCTGCGCCACCCGGGCCAACTGCCGCGAGCTGTCGGTTTGCGCCGTCGCGCACTGGGTGATGCGGATCTCGATCGGACACTGGCGCACACACAGATCACAGATCTCCAGATCGTAGGGATGCTCCGCGACCGGTATGGGGTTCCAGCGGTCGACCTCCTCGTAGCGCAGCAGTCCCTGGTAGTCCGCCCCCCTCGCCTGTCCTTTGAAGCCTTTTCCCTGCATCGCGAGGCAGGCCTTGGGGCGCGCCAGCCTGGCAAAGCCCATGCGGCTGTCGGCCGGATAGTCCAGCTCGTGGGTCAAGGCGCCCGTGGGACAGGCCAGAACGCACTGCAGACCGTCACAGGAGAAGTCGCAGGCCTGCTCCCTGGCATCGATATGGGGTACACCAATGCCAAAACCGTCAGGCAGGTCCGCCAGCTTGATCGCCTCCACGGGGCAGACCTGAACACACTGACCGCATTTTATACAGGCGGCGAAAAACTCCTGTTCATCCTCCGGTGTCTTCAAGGCCCCTGGCGGACGCAGACGCATCGACTTTCCCTGGAGGACCGGCACGAATCCCAACACAGAGACACCGACCACCCCGGCGGTCAGGAGTGTGGCGCGCAAAAACTCGCGGCGGCTCTGCTTCCGTCGCTTGGGCGTTGGCTGCCGTCTGTTTTTATTTGTCCTGTTTTTTCCCTCACTCATCTCGATGACGACCTCTTAGCGTCCCAGTGACTCACGCAATGTCCTATAGGCGTCAAATGCCTGCCCTGTCTTTTCTGATGGTGATTCGGATTCGTCAGTCGAATCAGCATCACCCGCAGACATTGGGACCAATACTTGCGTTGTCAGCACCGAAGTCGTCGTATTCATCCGCGGCTGCTCGTCGCGCACCAGCATGTTGGGTTGGGTGAAGGGCGCGAGCCGTTCGAGGAAATCCATGACTTCGAGCACAGGGGATCCCTTGAAGAACCGGGCCGAGGGCACATCCATCCAGATCCGGTCGGCGTAGCTGAACAGCTCATAGGGTTTGTCACCCACCTGATCATGGTCGATATCGAAGCCTTCGTAGTCATCCCAATAGTTCGACTGCCATAGGTTACGATTGGCGGTCTTGCCACCGCCGGATACCGCCACCTGGGTGATATTGCCCTTGAAGCTGTTGCCGATCAGCCGATTGCCGGTCCAATCGTTGAGAAACAGCACACCAATGCCGCTGTAGGCGATCAGATTGTTTTCGATTCTGTTGATGCTGTCCGGCTGAAACGGAGAGACATCGAGATAGAGACCGGTTGCGCAGTAGAGTATCCGGTTCCCGCTCACCACCACATCTGAGGTCTCCTTGAAACCTATTCCCATACCGGTAGCGCCCGTGGCATGTGCAATGTAGTTGTTCTTGATATGCACTCCGTCGCTGTACATTATGAATATACCGACTGAGTTGTCCTCGTAGTGGTTATCCTCCACTTCGTTGTATTGCGCGTACATGAAATGGAGTGAGTAGCGGCCGCCCCTTGCATCATTGCGCGCAATCAGGTTGTCACGGGAGTACCAGACCACCATATCCCTCGAGTTGCGGATAATGTTGTCGGTGATCTTGTTGTCGAAACTGTACCAAAGCCGAATAGCGTCACCGCGCACCCCCAGCTCAACTGGCTTGGAAGAGATATGGTTGCCCCTAACGATATTGTTCCTGGATTGCTGCAGGTCGATGCCGAACAGGGTGTCGTCGATGACATTGTCTTTGATGACATTGAAATCGCCGCGCACCTGGACGCCGGAATCGATGCTGTTATGAGACTCGCCCGAGTTGGTCAAGCGAAGATTTTTCAGCGTGGCGCCATTGGTCTGCAAGACGACAACCGAACCCTTGCCACCCGCATCGATGGTCACACCACCGTGCCCGTCAATGGTGATCGGCTTGCTGATCGTCACCGGTCCCGCATATGTCCCTGGAGATGGGATCAAAGTGCCATTGGATTCGGTTTCATCGACCAGGGCTTGAAAAGAGGGATAGGTAAGTGTTTCTGCTAACACCTGCAAAGAGAGCATTGACAGCAATATCAAAGAGGAATTATGAATTGTTGAGTGTGTGCATGCACACAATCTGTAAAACAGATGTGAACGCAGTGAACCCATTAATTCAAAATTCATAATTCAACATTCAAAATTAACTACTTGAGTTGCTTGAACCGAAGCAGTGCCGCCAGCGCCAGGACCAACGATGCCAGCAGCATCAAGCCAAAGCCGATATAGGGATAGGAGTGAGTTGTAAACTGCGCCACTTTACCGTCGCCAAACACCGTCGGCATGAAGGGTTTGACCGAAAACGCGCCCATGTCATTCAGGGTATGGCCGTACCACCAGAGCCAGGCCGAATAATCGATAACGAAGAACAGCGGCAAGGCGATGGGGACGACTATCAGCAGCCAGTAGAGAATTCCGCGATTTATGCGCGAGCCGAAAACCACCAGGATCATCGCGCCCAGGATGGCGAAAAACACGATGTGAATCGTCAGTTCGAGTTTTTTCACCATCGGCACGATCTCTTGCGGATTGTTGAAATAACGGCCCAGGCTCTTGGCATAGTGCCAGGACATGACCTGGAAGCCACTGCCGTCCCATGGTTTCAAGCCATCCGATTTCACCTGGTCGATATCGTAGCTCTGTTTCAGCTGATCGATCAGCTGGCCCTTGTCCGCACCAGCCGTTTTGCGCTTCAGCCTTTTTTCGGCCTCCAGCTGAGAAGGCAGAACCACCTCCACCCCCGACGCCTCCAGCGACTCCTTCAAGGCACCCGCGACGCCACCGATTACAATCTCCGGCTCGCCGGTTTCAGCGGAGGCCTCCTGATCCAACGAAGTGACGAGGGCGATGACATACTCTTCATTCTGCAACTTGAAGCCGTTTTCGCCATAGAGTGTCATCGCCATCCAGGCGGCGATACCGATGAATCCGATGCTTAAAACGATCATCCGTCGTTGCGGCGAAATGAAAACGAAACCGAGCAGCATGACCCCGAGAAAAGCCATCAGGAACTGGGCGAACCCCCGTTCAACCGGGCCGCCGGCGGCAATGGGATACATTCCCACGAAGTGGTTGATGGTATCCATCTCATGCACGCAATCGAGGGCCTCTTCCTCGATGATCTCCGTCTTCTCCTGTTTTACACAGCCATTGAATACACCGCTCATGTAAAAATGGATGCGCACACCGTCTGGAAACGACTCTGGCGGATAGTTTGGCGCTGTCAGCGACACCCACCAGATGGGCGTATAGAAGATGACGGCAAGTAGTCCCAACCCGGTCAGGGTGAGCAAGGTGACTTGGAGCGTTTGCTTGGACTGCATGGAGGTATTACGCAAAGCGACACAACATCCCAATCAATCGTAGTCAGGGTTCTGCCAATCCTTGGAGGGCGCGAGTAGTTCCTTGGGGACGTCGATCCTGGATACGTAGTTGATGACCATCTGCATATCTTTATCCGAGAAATTCTTGATCTGCTCGACCATGTCCGGATTCGCGTTGCGCCTTTTGCCGTCACGGATCCACTCGAACTGTCTCAACATATAGGCGTAGTGCTGTCCATGGATCTTGGGGAAGAACTTTTCATTGTTACCCTCGCCATTGGCGCCATGGCATTTCACGCAGTTGTCCTCGTAGAGCTTCTTGCCCTGGGCATATTCCGGAAAGAGTTCGTTCCAGGGGCCTTTGCCGTTCTCCGGGTTCATCGGCAGCTTGGCGATATAGGCGGTGACATCGGCGACGAGCTGGGCCGGTTCTATCTCACCGTGCTTATAGCCGGAGGCGCCCAGGATCTGGTCGTCGAGGGCAAAGGGATACATGGTGGGGTTGTCCCGGTTTTTCGCCCGGATGTCTGACAGCTGTTTGATGAGAACATTGCGATGTTGTCCCGCCAGTTGCGGGAAGGTTCCATCATCCAGGCCCCAGCCTTCCAACAGATGGCAGGCGGAGCAGACTTCATAGACGGCAATGCCACGATCACGATCCGGATCAAGCAGCATCGCTTCATCCTTCTCGCCGCCGGCTTCGTTCCAGCCAGCCAGAACGCTGCCGCTCACCAGGGCGCTCACTGCCAGGATAAGGGTTTTGAACATCGGTATCGCTTTCATCATCGTTTCTCCACTCCCGTCAAATCGCATTATGATCACCCGGACTGCCTCAAAGGGTACTCAGCCAGTCGGCGATCGCTCGCATCTCCTCTTCGGTAACCAATCCCATGACACCCTTCATGGCGGCGGTCTGGCCGTTGCTTCTGGCTCCGGATTTAATATCCTTCATCTGGTTGAAGGCATAGTCTGCATTCTGCCCCGCCAGTTTCGGATAGATAGGCATTATCGGCGTCTTTGCATCCTTGCCATGACAGGACCAGCAGGTCTTGGTCTTGAACAGTTCTGCGCCATCCGCGGCCTGGGCTTGAGTGGTGAGGCCATTCGCCATAAGCATCATGGTGCAAGGCAAGGCAATGTTCACTATTTTCATCATATCGATCACCTCGATTCACAAGTAGCCATCTTTCGACCGATGGCGTCACCTTATAACATTCTCTGCCGGCAGGATTTGAGCCAGGTTAAATCCGCTAATTGAAAAACCTCGGGCTTTTCATGTGATTTATCCTGAGATATTTAGAAAGGGGCCTTGTGGCCCCTTTCTCTTCCCGCCAACCGGGGCCAATGGTTATTTAACCTTTTTCGCTCCATGCTCTTCCAGGAAGGTCTTGGCGCGCAGTCCCAGGTCGGCTGTTTTTACCTGATACTGCCACCATTGGCCGGCCCAGAGTGTGGCGTTCTGATAATCGCCCTTGGTCGCGAACGACTCGGACTTCTTCTTCGCCTCTTCGGCGAAACCAAGTTGATCGGTGGCGTCCTCGACCAGTGCCACGACCTCCGGGAAGTCCTTGTAGTTATGACTGGTGATGAATCCGACCACTGAGTCGATAACCGCCTGAGTATCGAGATTGGTCTTGACCTGTTTTTCGTAATCGGCCTGGGTGTACTTGGTACCTTCGTCCATTGCGGCGGCCTTGGCTACGTAACCCTTGGGTTTGACCAGCATGTAGCCCTGCATCTCCAGGTGGAGTGCCGAGCAGAACTCGGTGCAGTAGTAGGGATAGACGCCGGCCTTGTCAGCCTTGAAAGTGGCCGAGACGGTCTTGCCGGGCTCGATGGAGAGATTCACGTTCTCATTGTAGATGGCGAAACCGTGGGTTTCGTCTTCGGCACGCTCCAGGTTGGTCAAATGAATCGAGACAGTATCGCCCTCTTCCACCTCGATGATCTCGGGCGTGATATGGGAGCGGATGACCGTGCCGTAAACATGCACCACGCCATTCTCATCCTTTACAACCTTCTCGCGCCCTGCGCGGGTCCTGTAGGGCGACTTCTCATCGGCACGGCTGTTCCAGCCTGACTTGTAGCGCACGGCCGGCTTCAGCTTGTCCGCCTTGATCGCCACGACATAGTGAGGTTCACCCAGTGGCAAAGGCATATCGTAGAGCAGTTGCATCTTATCGCCGCTGATATCGATCAACTGGTGGTTCTGCGGATGCAGGGGACCGACAGGATTGAAGCGGTCGATGGCCAGCTTGTTCAGGGAGACGAGATACTTGCCGTCGGGCGATACTGAATCACCCTCCATCGCCACCAGGTGACCGATGTTGTAGTGAATATGCAGTTGGTCCAGCACCTTGCCTTCGCAATAGTCCCACTTGGTCACCATGGAGTCGACATAGATGGAGGTATAGACCACGCACTTCTTTGCATCATACTGGGTGTGCAGTGGACCCAGACCCACCTGAACCTGGGTATGCAGCGCATCCTTCATGGCTATGATCGGAATACCATAGGGGTCCCTGCCTTCGAACTTCTTGTTCTCGATCGCCTGCTGAATCTTCTCCCAACTGTAGACCCAGGCATGGCTGTCCAGTTTACCCGAAACGATGATGTGGGTGCCGTCCGGGCTGACGTCGACACCATGCGGACTCTTAGGTTCCGGAATCAGGTAGAGCAGCTCTTGTTTCACAGCCTGCTCCATGGGGATCATATAGGCGCCTTTGTACTTCTTGACCTTGCCCGCGGCAACCAGTTCGGCCGCCTTCTTCCAGTTGGTGACATGCAGGAAGTCGGTATCTTTCTGTGAACAGCCCGCCTCGAAGGGGGGGCGTCCGCGCTCGATACCGCCAACGTAGCGCTCGGAACAGAAGGAGTTGGTGAAACCCCATCCCATGGAGGGCCCCTTGCCGGCGTCGGAAAGATCCTGGCTGTAGGGAGGCAGCTCGAAGGTGAAGGAGTTTTCAGGATCGAGCCGACCCTTGTTGTCGTCAAACTTCCAGTAGGTTACGGCACCGCGATACTTTTCATTGAACTCTTCAAGGGGTACGAATTCATCTTCGAAGGGCGCCGCGTATTGCGACGCTTCCATGACATACTCGGTATTCGGGGTGACGAATGCGCCGCCATGTTCCGATTTCATGAAGGGATTGACTACGATCTGCTTGGTTTCGAAATCATGCAGATCGATCACCGCCATGCGCGGATTGGCTTTGTCGTTGATGAACAGATAGCGGCCGTTGTATTCACCCTTGGTTTCCGAGAACGCCGGATGGTGGGTATCGCCATAGTTGATGTCCTTACCATTGATCCTCCCCTGAGCCAAAACGGCCTTGGATTCATCATCGAAGCCATAGCCCTGCCAGGGCTCGGGTGTAAACACGGCGATATATTTCAAGATCCTCATTGAGGGGATGCCATAGACGATCAGCTGCCCACTCTGACCGCCAGAACTGAAGGCGAGATACTCGTCGCGACCACCTGTCGGCGTATAGGTCTTTGCGGCAGCCAGCAGATCCTGCTGAGTCAACCCTCGCTCCTTCATAACCTCCTCAAGTGACGACTGGGACCATGCGTTGGTGCCGGCGCCCAGGCCGATACTCAATCCCAGGACCAGTGCGGAAATAGGCTTCAAGCTTCTTTTCATCATTCCCCGTCCCCGTTGTAATAATCAATTTAGTTGTGATGCTGCTAGTACGGGGGATCTTTGATAATTGCGTCATATGACACATTGATATAGGTCAAATCGTATGATTACAAAGAAGTTTTATTTTTTATTAAACAGAACACAGGAACGATGATTACCCATTTATAGGTAGAAAAAATGAAGGTCAGCGGGGTTAGCGTCTCGATGTGAGTTTGAGTAGTTCACTGGCAACGGCCTCTGGTCCGATGCCATGCGCTAATTTGGTGAGAAACCTGCCATCCGGATCGAGAACATAGAGGCCAGCCGTATGGTCCATCAGATACATTGAAGGGTCCGTGTCATTTTCCACAACCTTTTCATACCTCGCCTTGAACAGCTCTGCCATGCGTTCGATCATCTCGGGTGAACCGGTGACGCCGATAAGACGCTCGTCGTAATAGTTCACATAGTTGCGCATCACGGCTACAGTGTCCCGAAGTGGATCGATGGTGATGAAATAGGGTTGAAACAGCACTGACTTATCGCCAAGGATATCCAGGCCCTGGAGCATGACCTGCAGCGAAGTCGGACAAATGTCGGGGCAGTAGGTATAGCCGAAATAGAGGATCTGAAACTTCCCTTTCATGCTCTCCCTGGTGACCAACCTGCCCATATGATCCACCAGGATAAACTCTCCTCTGCCGATTCCATCGATGGCCGGCGCTTGCTGCGCGATGGCCGTTTCGGTTATCGATAGAGAAATCCGCGTATCGATGTTCAAGCATCGTTTAATTACATCGGTGTTATGCGACATTATCTCGAAGTAGAGTTGGGAGCCCGCCGACAGCCCGAATCCAAGACTGTTCAGTTCACCATGATTCGCATCGCTCCCATTGAGCAGCAGTGAGAGGTGTTTTGCAGGAAAGCCTTTTTCGTTCAGCAGACAATTCACCTCATCATTGGCAATCCTCTCCCTTACTTTTAGCAGTGTGACTGTATCAATCCTTTTGTCCGGCCTGACAGCCACATGGTCCACGACCTTTAAGGCATAAGCCTGCTCGAAATATTGCAGTGTGTCGAAATACTGAACGGCTGACCCACCTTTCATTCCCCGGTAGCCGTATTCGTATGCCCTGTCCATTCGCGACAATCGTGAAAGCACGCTACGTCGGTTTCGTTCGTAGAGATGAGCACGCATGGGATCGGCATCCTGCAAAAGACGCGCGAGGTCATTGATGATGATGAGCAGATTACGATTGTCCAGCCAGAAAAACGGATCCCGCTGATCCGGATCCTCTCTTGCGGGCAGAATCTTCATGCCCTGATGGGACAGCAGCTCGATGACTTTCACCCGAGCAGGCAATTGTTCAATCGTCTCTGCAAGCACGGGTTCAAGCTCGGCGCCAACCCAGAAAAGCATATCGGCTTTGCGCATCGCCTCCAGTTGAACCTTGGTGGGTCTATACGTGAAGGGGATATGATCATCGATCAGGAGTTCAGGCATCTGCGCTCCCTCCATCAGCGCGGCGATGATCGAATGCACAGGTTTAATGCTGACCATGACCTTCAGGGAATCACCTCCCTGGGATCCTGGAGCAAACAGCAGCCCGATGATCAGGAAAAAAAATAGATACCGAAGCCCTGTTCGATGGTTCATTTTACCGAATAGAGCGAGTGCAGCCGCTCAAGCGCCTCATCGATCTGCCGCGCCAGCGCTTGTGGCGAAGGACAGGTTTCGTTGTTATCCATGAACGCGAGGAAGGATCTGTTGGTTTCATAATCAAACAACTCGCCCAGCTGGCGTCGTTTCGGCAGCGTCGCCACCAGTGCCTGCTTGATGCGTTGCGTCTCCCCAAGGACTTTGCACTGCAATGCGATGCCGTTGAGCGAACCGAGTGCGGTTATGGTCGCCAGCTTCTCACTGCTTTGGGCGATGACCAGGGTCGGTCCAAAAAACATCGCAACGCTGGCGATAAGTAAAACTGCAAATATATTGGGTTTAAATATCATTTAGTTATAACGATTTCCTGACCTATATTATAGAGAATCACCCGCTTCGATAGTAGATCAACTGAAGTCAGCCATTCCGACCGCTTCCACGATAAAATCGTTAGTCACAGTCCACTATCATCGGTATTACGCTAAACCTGGTGATCATTAAAGCCTATCCAGAGCAATCGCCGCTTGATGAAGATCAAGCCCGCTCACAAGATCCTTCAGCGGACTGGTGACATTGCTGAAACCGGGGAATGGCGGGTAAATTTGTGGACTTCCAAAAGGACTCAAGCCCATTTTTGACCGAACGCTGACTAAAGCATAAAATAACCATATGGTTAATTCAGGAGCACCATATGAGTACAAAAAAGAAGCCGATCGCCGTTCCCAAGAGAAGAGCCGCGGCTAGTCATGGTGCTGAGCGTGATGCCATATCTGGTCATTTCACCTATATCCAGGTCCACAAAAAGACCGCGAAGGACAGCCTTCTTGTTCAGAGAGTCACAGGGGTTCGTTCGGGCAGTCGGGAGAAAATACTATCCTGTATCAAAAAAGGTTTGAAATACAGCGCCATAACCCAACTCGAGGCGGCACTGCATACCTCGCAAAAGGAGATCGCCCAAGTATTGTCCATACCGCCATCGACCCTGCAGCGTCGAAAGAAATCCGGACAGCTGCAAACGGATGAATCGGATCGAGTGGTACGCTTGGCCCGCCTTAAGGACGCTGCGACGGCGATGATGCAGGGGGATGATGAAGCCGCCGTGGCCTGGCTGCATACCCCCCTCGACATCCTGGGCGGCGAGTCCCCCCTGGAGCACTCCAGTACGGAGTTGGGCGCCAGGGATGTTGAAGACCTGATCGGGCGTTTGCGCCACGGGGTTTTCAGCTGATGCCGACAGGTTGGCGCATCGCCGCCGCGGAATTTAGCTCGCCCCCCGATGAGATGATGTCCGGTGAAGGTGCGTACTTATTCGGTGGACGATGGAACAGCAAAGGCGTCAGGGTTGTCTATCTCGGCAGCAGCTTGGCGCAAGCCGCCATGGAACTCCTCATCCACCTGGGACGTGCAGACATCCTTAAAGGCTATTATAAATTAGAGGTTTCCTTCCCCGAGGAGGTGGTGCAACACATCGCATTAACCGATTTGCCGAAAGACTGGCGAGAACCCACCATGGCCTCGTCAGTCCAAGCCGTCGGGGATCAGTGGGTCGCCGAGGCCAGTTCGCTTATCCTTCAGGTCCCCAGTGCAGCCATATCGGGCGAATACAACTATCTGTTCAACCCCCGGCATCCGGACATAGTCAAATCTACCCTTAGTGCTATTACAGCATTCACTTTTGATCCCAGATTGGTGAAGTAGTCTTTTAGCCGCTGCAGTTCCACTATGCAGACTCCGAAGACACCCCTGAAGATCCGTCGGAATCACCAGGCATGTCTATTTTCGCGAAGCTATGCCGCATTGTGAAATGCAACATTTCATCAGCATCCGCTGAGAGACATTTCGACACATTGTCGAGGCTTGCCGCCAATCGAGACACCAACCGGCGCAGTTGCTCATGCTGCAGCTTCATCAATTCGACGGTTTCTTTTTCCTCGGCGCTTGCCTCCATAAGTGCGGGAAAGACCAATTCCTCCCCGATTTTGAACTGGCATTCCATCGATGCCGTGAACTGCCGGCAGAGACGGCACGCTTCCGACCATCGCTGTTGAAATATGGCCTGTTCCATTTCTGCAAAGAGTTCATCACAGCGGCGATGATCCCCAGGCATTGAATTGTCAGTTGATTTCATGGTGTTTCATACCCTGTCTTCCTGACTATTCTCTGCATCTGGCAGGCCTCCTCCTTGATATGCATCAATACTGTAAATTCAGAATATTAGAATCGTCAGTAGTATTGATAATATCAGCAGTGTTTCGACATGAGCCTCGCCATCTCTATTAACAACATTCTGCTTTTGCCACCCAACTCCGAGTAGATAGTCATCAGCTCTCGCAGATCATCAGGAAATGAACCGCAGAGCCCGTCGGACTCCACGTGCTGTTCATCAAGCCATCGCTGCTGTCTGCCGCTGGCCTTTTCAATGCTCCGCGCAAGTCGTTCACCGATATGCTTGAACGGATTGTCGATATAGTCAGCCATCTGTCTGGCTTCGAGTTTCATCCCGTTGAGCAGCCCACTGAAGGATTCAGCTCCCTCCTTCTGCGCTTCGCGAAAAAGAAAGACCAGGTTCTGGTGCCTCACCGCTTGTAGGTCGCGCTCGCCCGAGCGGATGGGACCGAGCCCGAACATGATCCAGCAGGCTGATGTACCCGTGATCCGGGCGATGGTTTCGACATGGTTGGGATGTGGCATGGAGTAACCGGCCTCATACCATGAGAGTCTGTTTTCAGGCCACCTGGGCAACTTCTTCCTGAAATCCTTTGCTGTCTTGAACCCCGCCATCTTGCGTGCCTGCGCGATGCGCTTGCCTATCTTTATCGCCACCGGGTCTTTCGTGCGCGATTGGCTGCTTGAATAAATTTTTGTCATATGCAAAAAATACTCTTGCAATTTAGGATATGCCGATTATACTTGCGCACCAGACTTTGGAAAGCGCTAATTTGATTGCGCTTTCTTTTTTCAACTGAAACGGAAACCGGACATGAACTCAATACGCATACTCGAAATCGACAGATTCGCATCCCTGGGGACAGGGTTTGCTTGTGTGCCTGTCTATTCAGCGTATCGATTCGTACGGGATGAAATCGCCTGGTTATCACTCGGTAACGAGGACAAAACAGGTATGACCTGACGCCTTTAACAGCATATTGCGGGAAGGTGTCATGAATCTTTGACACCTTCCGGAGAAAACCCCCGGTTGGTGCGAACCCCGGGGGTTTTTTATTGCCCGGGAAAACTCGGGTAGACACCCGAGGCGCTCTTTAACAGATTGGAAAATCCATACGGCCGCTTGGGGCAGATACCAAGCAAGCCTCGTCCCCGCGTTCTCGGTTAAGGGCCGGGAATGGCGCAGTCCGTCTGTGCCAGGGATAAGAGGTAGTGCTGCTGTTCGAGTCATTTCGGCAAGCACAGCAGTGCAGTGCCAGGGGAGAAGTTATTACGGATTCCCGAAGCACCGGTCCGCTGATTATAGGAAAGCGGACCAAGAATGGGGGTGTGGCGCAATTGGAAGACGCAGCAGGCTTAGACCCTGTCGGTTGTGAGTTCGAATCTCACCATCCCTACCATTTTTTCGATCAAGCAATTATCAGGAGGTGCAACATGAAAACGAACAAACAAAAAGCCCGGCAATCTTCCTTTCGAAGTTATGAGCAAACGACGTAGGGGATACCCCTCGGAAACAAAGGTGAAACGTGGCATTCGCATGGTTCACGGCAACAAGGCGCTGACAGAAAAGCTTGGCCGTAACGATCTCTGCCCATGTGGATCCGGTCTTAGGTTTTAAACGCTGTTGCCTGCAAAGCAAACGCCACGATGGCGTCAATAGAGACGACTATTTCAGAACATAGAACACTCATCCGTTCAGGTTCGATCCCTGGCGGATGGCTCGAGTCCTCATAGGAAGCTTGAGTGACAACGGCAGGGTCTCTACATGACCCGCTGGCACAGCTTGCAATGCAAGCCTGTGTACCGCACTGGAGAACCTTGAAGACGCCAACTGGATATAGCTCAGTGGTAGAGCAATCGACTCATAATCGATTGGACGAAGGTTCAAATCCTTCTATCCCAACTGGTAAGGGTATTTAAACCCCGCGGTTCGACTCCGCATTGGCTCTATATCCAAGCAACGCCCCGGCAGGATTCAACGACTTGTTCCTTGAATTGACTGCAGCACCTGCAGCGCCCGTGTTCAAAATGGTGCGTCGGGTCAGTGTGATCGCCATCGCCAAGCAACCCGGCAAGGGAGTGTAGGGATTGTGAAGGCGACCGCGGTCACACCCGCCCATTCGTCCCATCCGGACCCGCGCTGCCGGTGTGGGGCCGCGCTTTTCCGAAGCGCACCATCCGGTGTGCTTCGAAAAGGCAATTTCATTTTTAAAAAAGGAGAAAGACAATGTTTGGTTACGAGCGCATCGTTGTGGCCCAGCACGAGCGCGGTTTTCTGTTTCGTGACAGTCAGCTGATCAAGGTGCTGGAGCCGGGTGTCTATCGCCACTTCGACCCATTCGGCCGTGTACGCATCGAACTGCACGACCTGGGCCAGGCGGTATGCGCCAACAAGAACGCCGAGATCCTGATGATAGGTGCGAGGGATCTGTTGAACCCATACCTCGAGTTGGCGGAAATTCCCGATCACCAGATCGGCCTTGTCTATCGGGACAACAGGTTCATCGAAATCCTGGCGCCTGGCGAGCGCAGGGTCTATTGGAAGATTCCCTACACCTTGCGTGTGGTGCGGGTTGACCTGAAGAACGATCTGGTCGTCCCCGGAGAGCTTGTGGATGCGGTGTTCCGCAGCCGCGGCGGCATAGTGGCTCGCGAGTTGCAGCCCTACATCCAGACCGCCGAGGTGATGGATCACTATGTAGGCCTGCTGCTGGTCGACGGTGAACTGCTCCAGACCCTGAAGCCAGGCTTCCACGCCTTCTGGGCGGTGAAGCGGCATATCGTCGTGGAGCAGCTGGATACCCGTGTGCAGGCGATGGAGGTCCAGGGTCAGGAGATCCTCTCCCGCGACAAGGTCTCGCTGCGCCTCAACCTGGGTGCCCAGTACCGGATCGTGGATCCGGTGATGGCGCGCGCCAGGCTGCAGCAGCCCCTCGACTGGATCTATCGCGAACTGCAGTTCGCACTGCGCCAGGCTGTGGGATCCCGTGACCTCGACAAGCTGCTGGAAGACAAGGAAAGGGTCGACCGGGAGGTGTTCGACAAGGTCGCCCCCAAGGCGATGGAAAACGGCTTCGAGCTGCGCAGCGTCGGTCTCAAGGATGTGATTCTGCCCGGTGAGATGAAGGAAACCCTCAACCAGGTGGTACAGGCCGAAAAGGCGGCCCAGGCCAATGTCATCAAGCGGCGCGAGGAGACCGCAGCGACCCGTTCGTTGCTGAATACCGCAAAGCTGATGGATGAGAACCCCACCCTGTTGCGCCTGAAGGAGTTGGAAACCCTGGAGAAGGTGACCGACAAGGTGGATCGCCTGACCGTGTTCGGCGGACTTGACGCTGTCCTCAAGGATACCGTGAAGATCACGGTCTGACCTCAACCGCCCGGCCCTTGTGGCCGGGCACTTCAATTTCATTTGTCCTCAACCAATCTTGGTCCTATCAATGAAGGAGAGCCATCATGGACCACAACGAACTACAGGAGTTATTGGCATGTCTTACCAAGGAGAGAACCCTCTATCGATACTGTCGCGACTACTATGCAGTGCAACTGCTGCAGATTGCAGCGAGGCGGCATCAATCGATTCAAGCCTTGAGGGAATCCAACTTCGGGAGACTGCTCGACAAGCCATCGAT
>JBNKLI010000067.1:0-91156 GCA_050292275.1 Candidatus Thiodiazotropha sp. | reverse complement strand
CTATCTTATTGTTTTATATGTATTTGTAGTTATCTGGCATTTTTTTTGATTGACTAATTACAACATAATAAAAGGCTGAGCAGACGACCGTGGACAGACGTATCGGCATCAGTGCCGTACCCTCCGATCCCAAAAGCTACCTGAACCGCAAGCAGATGCGTGGACTGATCCAGCTCAGAGAGTTCGGCTGGACGACCTTCTGCGTCAGGCGCCCATCCCGGGAATACGCAACCACGATTCTAAGAAACAGACACAACAGAATGCTGGGCATCCTCAACCGGGACGGCACCCTCAGACTCGCGAGGGATCTGAAGGTGCGCGACAGCAGGTCCGAAGAGACCTGTGATGTGGAAGCGATCGTGACCTCGATCGAACAGCGAGTGAACAGACCCCAGAAAGAGTAGTGCAGTGCCGCGATGCACTGATTTCCGACCTACCCCGCAATCTGCGGACCGCTTCTTCATGGTCCGGTTTTTTCAATGACTTCTCCCCGTTACATCTTGTTACAAGGCGTTACCTATGGGAGAGGATTTGAACACCGGCGACAGTCAAACTTGTAGCGGCAAAGGTCGCTTGACCCAGATTTGAGCTCACGGATCCGGAATCCCCGCTCGCGCTGGCCAGGCGGGTGCAACGCCGGATGACAACGTCCTTATGAGAGCGAGATTTGACAACATGCCAAGCGAGATACATACTGGTCGGTATGTTCCATGAACAGGAATCCTATCGAAATGCTTAGCGATGCCGACGCCACCCGGCGATCCCTGCTGGAAGCCGCCTACGAGGAGATCCATCGCTTCGGGTTTCAGGCCGCCAGCCTCAACGCCATCCTGGAACGCACCGGGGTCACCAAGGGCGCCCTCTATCACCATTTCAGCAGCAAGCTGCAACTCGGCTACGCAGTGCTGGATGAGCATATCGTCGCGGAGCTGGAGAGACTCTGGTTTGAGCCCCTGCGTCAGGCCGGACACCCGATAGATGTGATGATAGCCGCAATCAGAGGGATGGCGGAGCACTACCAGTGCGATGCAATCACCCTTGGCTGCCCGCTCAACAACCTTGCCCAGGAGATGTCGCCAATCGATGACGGCTTTCGCCAGCGCATCGATACCATCTTCCGGCGCTGGCAGGGAAGCATCGAAGCGCTTCTGAACAGGGGACTCAGGGAAGGCAGTGTGGTCGCCGACATCGATCCGGCGGATACGGCCTATTTCATCCTCGCCTCGCTGGAGGGTTGCATGAGTATGGCGAAAAACGCCCAGAGTCACGATGAACTCATGCGCTGCGGCAAGGGTCTGCTGAGCTATCTCAACAGTCTGCGTACACACTAGCCTTTGGGTACGCTGCCAACGATCACCAGGGAAAGTGAAATATGAACAAACGACCGACAGACATAACTTTGGACAGGGAGGCATCAATGAGTGAATCTTTTTTTCGTTTCGTACTGAATAACAGGTTGCTGGTGATTTTTACCGCCATCGCGATCTCGCTGTTGATGGGCAGTGGCGTACGACATCTGGCGTTCAGCAACGACTATCGCATGTTCTTCAGCGATGAGAACCCCCAGCTGAAGGCCTTCGAGCAACTGCAGAATACCTACACCAAGAATGACAATGTGCTGTTCGTGATCGCACCCAAGGATGGCAAGGTCTTCACCAGGGAGACCCTGTCGGCGGTGGCTAGATTGACCAAGGAATCATGGCAGATTCCCTACTCGCTGCGCGTCGACTCGATCACCAATTTCCAGCATACCCATGCCGAGGGCGATGACCTGATCGTCGAGGATCTGGTGTTGGATCCCCAATCCCTGAGCGACGAAGAGCTGGCGGAGAAACAGCGTATCGCCACCACCGATCCACTGCTGGTCAATCGGCTGATATCACCTTCGGCGCATGTCACCGGGGTAAACGTGACGGTGCAGCTGCCGGGCAAGCAGCTGACCGAAGTACCCGAGGTGGCCGAGCGGGCCAGGGAGATGGCCGATGAGATAACAGCCGCCTACCCCGGCATCGACGTCTATCTCACCGGTATGGTGATGATGAACAACGCCTTCCCGAGCGCCTCCAAGGATGACATGACGAGCCTCTACCCCATGATGTTCACTGCCGTGATCCTGGTGATGATGGTGATGCTGCGCTCGATTCCCGGCACCCTCTCCACCGTGATCATCATCATCCTTATGATCATCGCCACCATGGGGCTGACCGGCTGGTTCGGTATCAAGCTGTCGCCACCCACAACCACCGTACCTATTGTCATCATGACCCTGGCGATTGCCGACTGCGTGCACATACTGGTCAATTTTCTCCACGGCATGCGCTATGGAGAGAGCAAGTATCAGGCGATGATGGAGAGCCTGCGCATCAACCTGCAACCCATATTTCTCACCACTGTGACCACCGCCATCGGCTTTCTCAGCCTCAATTTCAGTGAAGCGCCTCCTTTCCGTGACCTGGGCAACATGGCGGCAATGGGTGTGGTACTGGCATTTGCCCTCTCCGTCACCTTCCTCCCCGCGATGATGATGCTGTTGCCGGTAAAGGCGATCAACGGCGATACCATGGGCAGTATGGCCATGCAGCATTTCGCCGAATTCGTGGTCCGCTACAAAAAGCACCTGCTGTGGGGCATGGGTTTCCTGGTGCTACTGCTGGTTTCACAGATACCCAACAACCGGCTCGATGATCAGTTCGTGAAATACTTCGACGAAACCATCACCTTTCGCCAGGCAACCGACTTCACCACCGACAATCTGACCGGTATCTACCTCATCGAATACTCCCTGGAGAGCGGTGATACCGGCGGCATCAGCGATCCGCGGTTTCTGAAGAAAGTCGATGAGTTTGCCCAGTGGTACAGGCAGCAGCCCAACGTCCTGCATGTCAATACCCTCACCGATATCATGAAGCGGCTCAATCGCAACATGCACGAGGACGACAATGCTTGGTACCGGCTGCCGGACCAGCGCGACCTGTCGGCGCAATACCTGCTGCTCTACGAGTTTTCGCTCCCCTTCGGGCTCGACTTGAACAACCAGATCAATGTGAAAAAATCGGCGACACGATTCAGCGTCACCATGAAAAGCGTCTCGACCACACAGCTGCTGGAGATCGAAGAGCGCGCCCAGGCATGGCTGCAGGAGCACGCGCCCGGCATGCGCATCAACGGCACAAGCCCCACCATCATGTTCGCCCACATCGGCAGTCGTAACATCATCGCCATGCTCAAGGGCACCACCCTGGCGCTGGTGATGATATCGGTGATCCTGATATTCGCCCTGCGATCGATGCGGGTCGGCGGAATCAGCCTGATTCCGAATCTGATCCCCATCGGCATGGCCTTCGGTCTCTGGGGTATGTTCGTCGGCGAAGTGGGTCTCGCCCTCTCCGTGGTGGCCGGCATGACCCTCGGTATAGTGGTCGATGATACGGTGCATTTTCTCAGCAAATACCTGCGTGCCCGACGGGAGAAGGCGATGGGACGCGAGGATGCGATCCGCTACGCCTTCTCCACCGTGGGTACCGCGCTGTGGGTCACCTCGCTGGTGCTGATAGTCGGCTTCGGCATCCTCGCCTTCTCCCACTTCCAGCTCAACGCCGGCATGGGCATGCTGACCTCGATAACGCTCGGCCTTGCGCTGCTTGCCGATTTTCTGTTTTTGCCCCCACTGCTGATCTACTTCGGAGGAAATAGAGCATGAAGCCTATCCTGCTTCCCCTTGCGTTACTGCTTTCGCCTGCACTGACCCTGGCAATGACCGCGCAGGAACGCGGCCTGGAGATCGCCAAGGAGATAGAGTCCCGGGATACCGGCTTTCATGACTTCAAGGCGAGCATGACCATGCTGTTGCGCAACAAACATGGTGAAGAGAGCCTGCGCGACATGCGCAACCAGACCCTCGAAGTGGACGACGACGGCGACAAGACCCTGGTAGTGTTCGATGAACCCAGGGATGTCAAGGGCACCGCCCTGCTCAGCTTCTCCCATAAGGCGGGGGACGACGACCAGTGGCTCTACCTGCCGGCGCTGAAGCGGGTCAAGCGTATTGCCTCGCGCAACAAATCGGGGCCCTTCATGGGGAGCGAGTTCGCCTATGAGGACATCTCATCCCAGGAGGTGGAGAAGTACACCTACAAATTCATCGAGGAGAGCGACTATGAAGGCACACCCTGCTTCCTGATCGAACGCTATCCCGTCGATCCCAACTCCGGCTATACCCGCCAGCAGGTCTGGGTCGACAAGGCGCGCTATATAGCGCTCAAGATCGACTACTACGACCGCAAGAACGCACCGCTGAAGACCCTGGCGTTTCGCAACTACCAACAGTATCTCGATCGCTATTGGCGTGCCGAAGAGATGTTCATGGAGAATCACCAGACGGGCAAGAGCACCCTGCTGACATGGAAGCAGTACGACTTTCACGTGGGACTGAACGATGGTGATTTCAACAAGAACAGTCTCAAACGCGCGCGATAGAAACGCAGAAAACCGATATGTATGATCGATACACGTTGTTATCTATACGTAGGGTGCGGCTTGCCGCACCATTCCTTGTCCAATCGTTTCTACGCTGATACGTGGGAGGCAATCGTAGGGTGGGGCCCAGCCCCACCAAAATTGCGCTGGAATGGGTAAGCATTCGGTAGGGCAGGGCCCTACCCTACGCCTGGATTGGATTGATGTCGGTGCGGCAAGCCGCACCCTACGCAAGGGATTTGAGGGTTGGAAATAACATTATGATTTTTTGGGAGTGGAAATCTTGAAACCATTGGGATGGCTGCTACTGATGTTGCCCGGGCTGTTGTCCGCCGGTGAGTGGAGCGGATTTGTCGAACTCCAGGGCCGCTATTTTCCCCAACGGGCGATTGACGGGAAGCAATCCGACCAACTGCTGTCGATTGCCGTCCAGCCCGAATACTACCAGCGCTGGGATGACACCCGGCAGAGCCTTCTGTTCATACCCTTCATGCGTTGGGACAGTGAAGACGATGAGCGTACCCATGGGGACATACGCGAGCTGATCTGGACCTATGCCGGCGATGGCTGGGAGACGAAAGCGGGAATCGGCAAGGTCTTCTGGGGTGTCACCGAGGCAATGCATCTGGTGGATGTGATCAACCAGAGCGACCTGATTGAAAATCCCGATGGCGAGCAGAAACTGGGCCAACCCATGCTCAAACTCTCCCTGGAGAGGGATTGGGGGATCGTCGACCTCTATGCCCTGCCCGGTTTTCGCGAGCGCACCTTTCCCGGTGAAGCGGGGCGTTTGCGGACACATCCCCGGGTAGATACGGATCTGGCGGAGTATGAATCCGGGCGCGAGGAGAGACATATCGATCTAGCGGTCCGCTGGTCCCACTTTATCGGCGACTGGGACATCGGTGTGGCGCATTTCGACGGCACCGGCCGTGATCCGCTGTTGAACCCGGCTGTTAATTCAGAAGGCGAGATTGTGCTTGTCCCCTACTACCAACAGATACGCCAGACCAGTCTCGATCTGCAGGCAACCAAGGGCGACTGGCTCTGGAAACTGGAGGCCATCCACCGCGCCAGCGACAACGACAGTTACAACGCCGCCACCGGCGGTTTCGAATATACCCTGGTAGGGATCGCCGAAACCGACATGGACCTCGGACTGCTGGCGGAATATCTCTATGACGACAGGCATGACAATGCGACTACCCCTTTCGAAAACGATCTCTTTATCGGTCTGCGTCTGAGCGCCAATGACGTGGATGGCAGTGAACTCCTGACGGGAATCATAAAGGACCTGGACGATGACGGCTGGATGTTCAACCTCGAAGCGAGCCGGCGCATCGGCAACCAATGGAAGAGCAGTGCGCAACTTCGATTGTGGTCAGATATACCCGAGGATGATCCATTGTTCGCCTATCGGCGAGACGACTATCTGGAGATCACGGTCACCCGGTATTTTTAAGTTGCATGGCCTGGCTAACTGTAGAGTCTATCTGTAGAAAAAATCCAGAATGAAACTTCTTTCCGGCTTCCCTTCGATATAGCAAACCGTGACCGGATGTCCTATATCCAATTTATTAGCGAGCCAATCATTGTCCATCGTCACTTTGCACTCTATTGTCTCACCGCTGCGGATCTGAAAACGATAGAATACCTCCAAACCACCCAGTCCCTTGAAATTGTAGTAAGCTGCATGTTTTTTCCGACCGATGAACAATATTTCACCACTCGTAATCAGGCCCTTCTTGAATATAGAGCGCGCCACAATTACCTGCTTTATGTTAGGTAGAAACATGGGTATGAACAAAAGCATGAAAAACAGAGGTAAGAGTAGAATCATGAACAGCGGTGGATTGTTTCTACCCATCACACCTTCAATACCGTTAAAGCTTGGATCGCCAGGGTCGTAGACGATTGGAATGCTGTCCCCGATACTGAGCGATGAATACAAATCGTCTCGGCAAGCAACATAGTCTCCGTAGTATGTCCGTTTGCTTTCGGTTGTGAACTGGTAGTGAATTGCGACCGATGATTTATTGCATTTCGTATTATCAACTATTTCTATTACCATCCCACCTGCCTTCTCCATTTTGATGAACGGCAACCTGAGATCCTTATCGGCGGTAAATATCATCGCCACGAGGAACAACCCCATCAATAGCAGAAGGAAGATCATCAACCCGATAAACGATTTATCAAGGATCGCACTGTAATTAAGGCCGGATAATAGCGATGGCGAACGCGGAGGGCGTGGCGGAATATCCTTAAAATCAAACAAACACTTCACTCCTGATGCCCGGAATTATGAGCGGGCATTTACATCATTTCCCTTCAGCGTACGCAACGAGTCCCCACAAACACAACTGAAGGCGTTATTGGGCCGAGCTAGTGAGCCACCAGCTTCAGCCTACCAGAAATTTGCAGCTGCCGCACCCCATTTTACCCGGCCCAAGGTGATCGCTAAACCGGCTTTCCACACTGTATGCAGAATTTGTTGCCCGGCATGATTTCGCTGCCGCAGTGTATGCAGAATTTCGATCTTTTGTCTCGCCTGACGGTATCGTCCGGAGAAAATGTCCTGTTCAACTCGTCAATCAGCAGATCGACCCCGTTGTGAAAAAAGGGCTCGGGAGGTATTGGGATAGCATTGCGATATGCCAGCGGCTTCAGTCCATCCGGCAGATCATCTTCATCCGGCATGACCCCGTTCTTAACCAACACCGGAATCACCGGTATCTCCTTTTTCAGAGCGGTCTCGATCTCCACTCTGAGAGGGTCCATGGAGAGTCCGAGTCTAAGCTCGCCTTTTCTGTTTCTCGCATCCAGCCAGTGATTGCCGATTATCGCCAACAGAACGCTGCATCGCTCGATGCTCTTACTGATGTGTTCACGAAAATCCACACCGGCCGGAATTGAATCGACATCTCTGAAAATAGTCTTTTTGCCAAACTCGCTGCCGAGCCTGTCGCAGATTCTACCGGTAATTTCGCGACTGTCCTCGCGCCGGTACGAAACGAAGATAGCACAGCGTTTTGCGCTTTCCCGCGGTTTGGTCGGGGGGATGGTGGATCTTGCTTCTAATCGGGAGGCGGAAGGCTGCTGAGATACCTGACTGCCGGCCAGCTGTACATAGAGATATTGCTTTGGCTTGATCAGCGAATTTATCGACTTCTCCAGCCCCTTCAGACTGAAGGCTTCCCTGAGAGTTTCAGGGGATCTGTCGCCGCACTCCAGGGTCAGGGTCTGATCAGGCTTCAGATCGACCAGGAATGGCTGGCTTTTGTAAAGATCCACTTTTACGCCGATTTCGTGAGTACCGCTGGGCAGCTTGAACTGTTTCGTCTGACCCGACTTGATTTTGCCCACGGCATTGTCATCTACGGTTATGGTGAATTGACGGACTTGATACGAAGCGGTCTTTTTTCGAGTCAGGGAAATGAAGGCGTCAGGCTTGTTCATGGTAGATATGGCTTCGCGGCAGGCTCAGATATCACCGCCGACGATCATATAGAACACAATTATTCCGATACTGCCGAAGAGCCATAGCTTGCCTACATCCTTTCTCTCTTCCGACTCCCCTTGTGCCAGATAGATGATACCCATGATCAAACCGATAAAGGGTATGATAAGAGAGCCGGCCAACACCCCATACTTCATGGCGTCTGAGACGGTTTTGGATTCGGTTCCAATCTCAACCACAGAATTACTACTGCTGTTTACACTTCTGCCGGCCGTGCCTGATAGAGGATGCCTGCAGTTTCCGCAGAATCTGGCGTCATCCGGATTTTGATTACCACACTCGGGGCAAAACATGGCTGGTTTCTCCTGTCATGTCGAAGCGCATATGTAAATCAGGTCATGTCATCAGGAATTCAAAGCGTTCCGGATGGGAATCATTGTCAGTTGATTCAATTCTAGACTAATGCTCTTTTTATTTCACAGTTCTACGGCGGGACAGTTAAATTTTCACGTTCAAGCAGGCGGAATAATACCGCCTGTAACAGATTTTGTAGATAGCGGGTATCTACTCACCCCCTGGTGGCCGCATCCCGTGCCGGGTGCCGTGCGCTCAGTTTGGCTGCTTTTTTTTCGCACAGCAGGCGAGTAGTTGCAATAGCGGACTTAATCCAAAACACCGACAAGGAATATGGATTTCCTCCTGTCGAAAACCTCAGGGGTAATCCGTATCACAGTTGAAATAGAATGAATCATCCAGATCAACCGACAGGACCAGGGTTCGGATATCGGCCTGGCGCGCATCGGCACAAACCGTGTTTGGATTGTTTTGATAGCTCGCAAGGTATTCGGCATTGAGTACGGGCTTGCCTGCAGTGATGAATGGCAGCACAAGGTGGCACTCGCTGAATTGATGACACTGCTCATTGACCATCAGGTCGGCATAGTCGATCAGTTCTGCGACCTGTTCCAGGTCGTTCTTCAACGCCACCGTCAGGCCCCGGTTGTGCGCGGCATTGAACAGATTGCGATTGAACGCCAGTTGATCGTTCGCATTCAGGGTGAAACCGCTACTCTCCTGGTAGCCGGTCATGTTGTCCGGCTCGACGCCGTCACAGCCCTTGCTGACCGCCAGGTCCAGCCTCGCCAGCATGATCGCAAACACGCTGCTGGAACGGATATCCAGCCAGCGCTCATCGTCGTATCCACTCAAGGTGTTGCCCAGGTCCGCCGCCTGAAAAGCGGAGGCATCCTCACGCCAGTTTTCGTAACTGCCCGCGGAGAAATAGCAGAGCACTCTGTGTCCGTCCGCCTGTAGCGCGGCAATGGTGGCGGCGGAGGTATCGAACAGATCAATGTCGTAGAGATCCACTGAATAGCCGCTGTTCAAGGCACCTTGTAGTTGCCAGGCCCAGGTCGTATCGACACCGGGGCGATACCAGTTGCCACCGGTCACCGGGCCGACATTGACATCAAGCGTTTGCGGATCGTTGGTCTGGTTGCTGCCGCCGTTGATCAGTTGATCGGCCAGCTCATTGATATACGCTTCGATGGCTGTATAGCCTGTGGCCATGACGCGGTTGTGGTCATCAGTGGTATTTGACAGACCATGACTCTCTTCCCAGGCGTCCGGCATGCCATCGTCGTCTGTGTCAACAGGTGGAGCTGCTACGCTAAGACCCTGCATCAGATCCGATGGTATTCGTGCGCCCCAGGACCCGGTCCGACTGTTCACTTCGACCTGGTTGTCGTTGTCGATCAGGTCTCTCGGGAAGGCCCCGGCCCGGCTCAACACCAGATCATAATTGATCTGTGCATCATAGATAGTGCCAATCTGTTGGGTAAAGACATGCTTGCCGGCTGAGCGGGCGACGCTCGAGTCCCAGCCCCAGTCGATACCCTCGAAACTACTGTGTACGAAGGGAGTGAGCCAGGGGTTGTCGACACTGCCTACATAATCGCCCGGATCGTCGACATAGTTGTCTTCGAGATAATAGCTAAGCCGGGGAGTACCGCCACCGGTGTTCTCATCATCGAAAAAGAAGGGATGCAGCGAGTCTTCCGGCCCCTGTTTGTAGTAGTTGCCGATGACATTGAAATCACCGGTCGCCGGATTATGGTGAACGAAACCGTGACGTACGTTATAGACGACGTTATTGACGATTTCGGCCGGCCCATTGGCGAGCGCCGGGTTCCGATTGCCGTTATGGGCAAACAGATTGTGATGGATGCTGACTCTGGCACCGTCCGGACCATTGATCACTCCGTAATTATGATTGCCCTCAGGGTGCCCGCTGGTAGCGGCGCGGCTCACGCTCGACCACTGGAGAGTCACATCCGTGGCCGCATAAATATCGAGCGTTTCATCCACTCCGCCCGAGACGGAGATATGATCGAAGATCAGATTCGAACTTCTGGAACACTGAATCCCATCGTACTGTTCGCCTGCCACTCCCGGATTGGTCGAATGATCGGCGCGTATGCGAATATGGCGAACAATGATGTTGTCGGGTGCGTCGCTGTACTGGCAGGTTAACCGTCCATGGATGGTTATACCGGCTCCCGGCGCAGTCTGACCGGCGATAGTGACATTTCCATAGGGAATCAGAATATCGCCCTCGATGACTCCGCTGACCTCGAACACGATGATGCGAGGCAGATCGAGATCCAACGCCGCCTGCAGACTGCCTGTGCCGCCGGAATTGAGATTGGTTACCTTGACCACCTGCCCGTTGCGGCCACCGCTGGCATTCGAACCGAAACCCTCCGCGGAGGGAAACGCCTTTAGCCCCTCTGAGCCGCTGTTGGCCGGCACGGATACAGCTATCGATAATGCCGAACCGGCATTGCCGGCGGCATCGTAAGCGGAGACTTGATAGGTATAGTCGGTGTTTTCACTCACCGAGCTGTCGGTGAAGGATGTAGTTGTGGTGGTCCCGACGGTGGTACCATTACGCGTTATCTGATAATAGTCGATGCCGACGTTGTCGGTGGCGGCGCTCCAGGTCAGCGTCACAGAGAGGCCAGTGCTCGAGTCTGACAGGTTTGAAACGGCGGTTGGCGCTTCAGTATCGGCAGCGGATGGATCGGTGGAGTTGTCGCCACCTCCCCCCGATCCGCATGATGCGAGGAAGCAGGACAATAACAGCGGCTGGACGGCGTTTCTAAAACAAGACATGCTCATTCGCCTTATGTTTTTATTTCCAAGTAGCTGATAGTATATGTTGTTTCAATCCCTTCTATCATCCCCGTTTCTGAGAACCTTTTCACCGAATACGTAGTGCAATTGTAATCTACAATAGAGGTACTAGTTACAAGTCGCATGGTTTTCAGCGTCTTCGGCTGCCGGGTAAAAGCAGGCAACCACGCCCAGGAAGAATTCCAAATCCAACCACAGGTAAAAAGAGATCCATGTCGTTCGTCACTCCAACCAGTGTCGCATTTGAAGCGAATGAGATTCAGAAACTCAAGGAAGGACTGGTCAAACACGCCTATTCCCAGCTCCGGGTATCGATGCTGGCGACAATTCTCAACGCTATGGTACTGGCCTTTCTCCTGTGGGGAGATGTTGAACATTCCGTAATCGTGATTTGGGTCATGCTGGTCGCGGCGGTCAGTTTCTGGCGCTATGGGACTGCCCTGCAGTTTGAGCGGCACCCCACCCGCCATACCCTGACGGAATGGGAACATCGTTTCGTCGGCGGGGTTGTGCTGGCATCTGTACTCTTCGGAAGCGCCACCGTAATCTTCTTCGTACCGGATAATTTCTACGCGCAGTCAGTCTTGCTGGTAGTCTTTGCAGGCATGAGTGCCGGGGCCATGAACACCCTCTCCGCCATGCCCGGTTCACTGCGTATCCTACTGGTTCTGATGCTTCTTCCGTTGGCGCTCAGGCTGCTTCTGGAGCAGACATACCACCATGCCACAATCGCCGCCCTGGTAACGATCTTCTTGGGTATGCTGCTGGTCATATCCAAGCGCTACAATCAGGATTTCGTAAACACTCTCAGGTCCGGCATCCTCTTCGCCAAGGCTCAGCAGCAGCTTGCCTTGAGCGAGGAGCGCTTCGGTATGATATTTCGCGAAGCGCCGGTGGGCATCTTCTTCTACGACACCGATTTGCACATTCTGGAATCCAATCAGGAATTCAGCACCATCCTGCGCGCGCCCATGGAACAGGTGATCGGGCTGGATATGAACACATTGACCGATAAGCGGGTACTGCCGGCCGTCAAGGCTGTGCTCGAACGTCAGGAGGGGCATTATGAAGGCGGGTATATGACCACGCTGTCCACATCCGACATTTTTGTCACCCTGCGCAGCGTGCCCGTCCTCGATGCCCAACGCGAACTTATCGGTGGCATAGGGATAGTCACGGATATCACCGAGCGTATGATCGCACAAGAGAAGATACGCCGTCAGGCCTATTACGACACCCTGACGGAGATCCCCAACCGGGTAACCCTGATGGAACAGCTACGTCACTGCACCATCCGCTTCAAACGTCATGGCGAGATTGCCGCACTGCTGTTCCTCGACCTGGACCATTTCAAAAAGATCAACGACTCCCTGGGACATGCAGTCGGCGACGAACTGCTCAGAGAGACCGCGGCCCGCCTGAAAAAAATCCTTCGCGAAGAGGATTTCGTTGCTCGACTTGGAGGAGACGAATTCGTGATTCTACTCCCCGATCTCGGCGATTCGTCTACAACCGCTTCGACCAAAGCCGAACATGTTGCCGAGAAAGTTCATCAGGAACTGGCCACCCCCTTTGAAATCATGGGTCATCAACTCAACTCCACTACCAGCATCGGCGTGGCCATGACCGATGCCGGCAACTCCGACCCGGACAACCTGCTCAAACATGCGGATACGGCCATGTATCAGGCAAAAAAGGAGGGGCGCGGAAAAACCAGTTTTTATCAGATCGAGATGGATCGCTGGATCAAGAGCCGTTTGCAGCTGGAGAACGATCTGCGTCAAGCCCTGGAGCGGGATACACTGGAGCTCCACTATCAACCCGTGGTGGCCTTCGACGACAACCGTATCGTCGGAGCCGAGGCCCTGTTGCGCTGGAACCATCCGGAACGTGGCTATCTCCCTCCGAACGAGGTGGTGGAGCTTGCCGAGGAGACCGGCCTGATCATGCCCCTGGGACAGTGGGTACTGGAGACTGCCTGCCGGCAGTTGAAGCAGTGGCAACTCATTTTTCCCGAAATGGCGGCGATGGAACAGATCGCGATCAACGTCAGTACCCTGCAATTCAGACAGAACGACTATCCGGACCGGGTTATCGAAACCATCATGTCGCACGGCGTCGATCCCGGGGTCATCGTGCTGGAGCTGACCGAATCGGTGATGATCGAAAAAACCACCGATACGGTGCGCAAGATGCAATGGCTGCGGGACCAGGGTATAGGGATCGCAATCGACGATTTCGGTACCGGTTATGCCTCGCTCTCATATCTGAAGAAGCTGCCGTTCACGACGCTGAAGATCGACCGCAGCTTCACCCAGGACTTGGTGGATGACGAGGATGACGCGATGCTGGTCGAAACGATCATTGCCATCGCCAAGAAATTCAACCTCCAGATCGTCGCCGAAGGAGTGGAGACCTGCGAGCAGTATCAATTCCTGAATGCTGCGCAATGCCATCTGTATCAAGGTTATCTCTGTAACCCCGCATTGCCGGCGGATGATTTCGCGGAATTTTTTCTTGCGCCCCGTAAACTCTGCATCGAAACCTGAGCCGCAACAACCACGAGCCGCCAGGACCCCACCTGAACCCTGCGCCCGCTATATCTCCATATTCCGATAATAGCTGATCGTAGGCGGGCCTTCCAAATAGCCCGCCAGATCCGCCAGCACGCCATTTGATTCAATAAACGCAAGATACGCTTGATGATCCTCCCTTGATTTCCACTCCTCGTCGAACATCATCTGATTCGTGACTTCATCGTAGAGCACGGTCACGTTGAGACAGCCTTTGAAAGACCTGACGTTGGGAAGGTTTTTCTCGAGAAAGGGAAATAGAGATTCAGTTGATTCAGCTTTGGCGGTTGAATGAAGAAGCACTCTATACGACATATATCATCCTTAATAATTTTAGGGAGCCTGTGATTAATTCGTCATTTCGGAATCCACGCTTTCGATTTCAGCAGGATCCCGGCCTACGCCGGGCGAAATAGTATATACCTGTTTCGCGTACGCAAACAATCATGGCTGACGGAGAAGACGGTATAGCGATTATGCAGAGATGATTTAGAGCAAGCGACGGGAACGTTTATCATATGTTGCGCGGTATATAGGCGACACTCTTCAGTTCGCTGACTGTGCTGCCCCGATCGAGTTCAGCCAAAGCCTTCTTCAGATACCCTTTTACATTCGCATCACAGTGAGGAAGAGCCACATCCGCCTCAATATCTTTTAGACGCAGAAAAATAGCCAGCGAGTAGCTGTGCTCAGCTTCCGTAAGGTAGCCGCCTGCGGATGTTTGCCAACCGACGGTATCTGCACTTGTAAATTGACGAAAGTTGAAAGCGGCATTTGCCTGAAAAATGCCAAAGCCCAGAAATGTGGCGCAGATATCTGTCGCGAATTCCCAATTCTCCCAACCACCAGGTGGTGGCTCGGGTGCTGTACCCGTGAGATAGTGCGATAGTTCGTGGGCAAAGGTGGCGACCATCTGTACTGGATCAGCAACGATCTTCGGGTTGTAGGTTATCGTTGCTTCGTTATTCTCATCGACCGAGAAGGTGCCAAGGGGATTCTGCTCAACGTTTTTGACTACCAGAGTAGGTGCCACATGGAGATTCGGATCCTCTTCCTGGGCTTGCAACCTGGTCGGCCAGGCATCCATTCCGGCATACTTCTTCACCTGTTCAAGGGTCGACCGAGCGGCCGCCTCGCTTGAACTGACAACGGTTGGAAAATACTCTTTCGTCGGCAATACCAAGCAGGCATGCTCGTAAAAATCATCACCGCCAAAATGAGTGAGCAGCCATCTGAAACATTCCAATTGAAACAAGGTATCTTCTTTGCAAAGCAGCGGTTTACCGCGAAATATGTTCCACATCACTAAAATCCCTATATGCTAATGCAGCATCTGAAAGCCCATCACTGATCTATCGGACATTATTTTGCGGTTCGTCTTGATATGTTCGCATTTATGTTCCGATACTTGCTCATAAAAACTCATAATCCCGCGATACGCTATCTGCGACAAATGCGGTTTGCAACCTATCTAAAGCTGCAAGAGCCGACGCTTATACCGCCAGCACCAGCTCCGCGATCTCCCCCAGCGCCTCCCGAATATCATCGATGGAGGGCGGTTGCGCCCGCGACAGGTCGTCGAAGGCCCCATGACAGGTCATGCGCATGACACCGGGCTGCTTCTCAGAGCTTAGCCAGAGATGGTAGCCATGAGTGACCATGGGGGAGCCTGGATCATAGTCCACGGTCGAGAACCCTGGTTGAGAGACGGTGTCTCGTACCACCTCGGTCACCAGTCGCTGCACCTTCCTGACGATGAAGGTGCCGGGTTCTATCCGTTGCGTCTTTTCACTGAGTTTTTCGACTTCGAAGTTGCAGTTGGCGCGGTAGCGATTGAAGTCGCCAAGGGCCATCGCCCTGCCCAGCTGCAGGAAGGTGCGCGTGGTGCCCGGCTCGATCGCCACAGGCTTCAGCAGCACCACTTTGCTGCCGACAGGCGGCAGGTTGTAGGGATAGGCCAGGTTATCATTGACCATGTAGGATTGGCTGCACGCCGTAAGCAGTGAGAGAAGAACTATCCATCGCATAACCATCCACCTCGCTTCGGTTCGAAAACTGCGGTTTCAGACTATCCCTCTAAACACCGGCGTTCTCTCAGATGACCCGGAAATAGCAACTGAGATCGGGGAGGTCGATCTCCCGGGGCTTGAGCCTGATGCGATCGTTCAACCCCGCTTCACCGCGGATGCGCACCCTGGCCTCCATGGCGATGGCCGGCAGCAGCACGGTGGCCCGATCGCCCTCCTTCGCCACGATCACCGCCTCGCCCTGCCAACCGGGATTGTCGCGCAGGAAGATCAGACGCCAGTGATCATTTGACACCCTTTCGGTCTTGCGGTTCGCCATGCTGCCCAGTTCGGATTGGGCGATGCGCTCCGAGACTGCCTGGATGTCGAGTGTCTGCTCACCTTTGAGATGAGCGCGCAACTGCTGGTGGGCCAGAAGATCGGAGTAGCGCCGCAACGGACTGGTGGCCCGGGTGTAGCGGGCCAGCCCCAGGCCGGCATGGGGTTCCGCCTGGGTCTTGATCCGGGTAGGCTTGAAGAAGCGCCGGTAGGCGTACATGCCCGCCAGGTCCTGGGGCTGTTCGAGCCGATCTGGCGGCGCCTGGGTGGCGAAGGGGATGGCGATCTCACGGGCCTGGCAATAGGCGGCAACCCCCTCCCCGGCCATCAGCATCAGATCGGTGATCATCTCCCGGCTCTGCAGCCGGGGCAGTGGTTCGATGACCACCTTGCCATCCTGCACCTTGATCTTCACCTCCGGCAGCTGAATCGAAGCCGCTCCCGCGGCTTTGCGCCGCTGCCGGTAGCGCTCGCTATTGGCCAGCAGGGTGGCGAATGGCTCTTCATGCAGGCGCTGATCCGCGGCCGCATAGCTGATGCGCTCGACCCGGACCCAGCTGGGATGAACCTGCACATCCTCCACCTCCCCTTCCGGGGTGAGCCTGAATCCGATCGACAGGGCGGGTGAACGCTCCTGCAGCCCGAGGCCGAGGCGCTCGGTCACCTCGGGCGGCAGCATCGGTATCACCCGGTCGGGCAGATAGAGGTTGGCTCCCCGGGCGCGGGCCTCCTGATCCATCCCGCTGTCGGGGGTGGCCAGGGCGGCGACGTCCGCAACATGGACCCAGATACGCTCGCCGTCGAGGCTGACCGCGTCATCCGGATCCTGGTTGTCCTCGTCATCGACGGCGTAGGCCGAAAGCCCGGTCAGATCGAGACGCTCTTCCTGCGGCAGCGCCGGGACCTCCTGCCCCGGAATGGTCTCATTGACACCCATACGGCGCGGATAGGGATTTTCGTTGGGCGGCCAGTAGCCGGTACTGAGCAACAGGCGGTGGGCGTTGACCGGTGTCTCCTGGATATCCAAAGCCTGCAGGATACGACTGTTCTCCCGCTTCTCCAGGGCCAGCGCCTCGACTTCGCCGAGGGTCTTGCGATCCTCCTCGAGGATCGTGCCTGCCTGAACGCGCTGGATGAAACCCTCCCAGGCCTCGGCTTCGGCAGCCTTTTTGCTGCGTGTGGCGATCTCGGCAGCCACCGCGTCGGAACTGCGGGGGCGGATCGATCCCGGATCCCCCTCGAAATAGATGCCCTCCGCCACCAGTTCCCAGGCGGCCCAGGCCATGGCGGGGGTATAGTCGCCGAATACCAGCTCGCTGAGCTCCTTGATATCCGTTTCCGCTCCCTCCAGCAACTCCCAGTTCTCCTCCACCTCGCCGCGCTGTGGGGTCAGCTGCTTGAGATCGGCCATGGGGCCGGGATGGAGCAGAACCACATCCTTGTCCCTGACCCGCTTGCTTTTGCCACCCTCCAGCTCGATGGTGATCTTGTCCGTAATCTCGATGATCCGGGCCGGCCGAATCTTGTAGAGCACCAGGGCGCCTGTCGTCAATCTACTCATCAAAGTTACCAATTCCGATAATCGTCTATTCCTGAATTACACAGGGAGTTTCGTCACCTGCGCGATGGGGTATGATACGCACTGTTGTAAGTCAAACCCAGGAGCCTGTTCCTGACATGAATAGAGAATGGTCTGATTTCGTTGCTTCCCGAAACGCACCGGAGGGCAGCGGCGCGGCTGTCAGCTGTGCCTTGAACGACCTCTCCCACTATGGCCTGATACGGGTCGAGGGTGAGGATGCCGAGCAGTTTCTCCAGGGCCAGTTGACCAACGACATGCGCCAGGTCACCGAGGGGCACAGCAACCTGGCGGGCTGGTGCAACGCCAAGGGCCGCATGATAGCCAGCTTTCGCTGCTTTCGCCAAGGCACGAGCTACTACCTGCAGACGCTGTCCGAGGCAATTCCCACGATTGTTCCCCGACTCTCCATGTACGTCCTGCGATCCAAGGTGACGATCTGCGACGCCAGTGACGAGCTGGTGCGGATAGGTCTGACGGGCGATTGCGCCGATGCCCTGCTGCAACCCTTCTTCGATCGACTGCCCAGCCAATCCAACAGCGTATCCCATCAGCACGGAATGGTCCTGATCCGAGTGCCCGGCACTAGCGCCCGCTTCGAGGTCATCGGCCCGCATCTTCAGCTTCAGGAGATCTGGCAGACCGCAGAGCAGCAGGCCCGGCAGGCGGACAAGGCCTACTGGGCGCTGCAGGAGATCCGCGCCGGGATCCCGACACTCTATCCACAAACCAGTGAATCCTTCGTCCCGCAGATGGCGAACATGCAGTTGATTGACGGTGTCAGCTTTACCAAGGGGTGCTACACCGGCCAGGAGGTGGTGGCGCGCATGCAATACCTGGGGAAATTGAAACGCCGCATGTACCTGGCACATGTCGAATCCGATACGCCACCAGCGCCTGGTGACGAACTGTTCGCCGAGGGCAGCAGTTCGGGACAGGGAGCCGGCAAGGTGGTGGATTCGCAGGCCAGCGGCCAAGGCTATGACCTGCTTGCCGTTATCGAAATCGCCAGCGCCGAAGAGAATCAGGTCAAACTGGGTGAGAATGGCCCCAGGCTGGAGATTCTCAACCTGCCTTACAGTTACTCGGAGGAGTAGACTCAAGGGTGAAAACCATTCAATAAAACCTCGAAATGACCGCTACACTGGCAACACTATTAGATAAGGAAGCCCAGGGGAAATGATCGACGAAAACCGGTTTCTTCAGAAGCTCAACGATGCCATCGACAACAACCGCATCACCCTGCCCACACTCCCGGAAGTCGCACTGAGAGTGCGCGACGCGGTGGAGAGCGAGCGCAGCTCGGCCAACCAGATCGCCGAGATGATTGCCTCCGACGCAGCCCTGTCGGCACGGCTTCTCCAGGTCGCCAACAGCCCCCTCTACCGGGGTCGCGTGGTCATCGACAATCTGCAGATGGCGGTGGCGAGGCTGGGGGTGCGCCTGGTGCGCAGCCTGGTCGTCAGCCTGATCATGCAACAGATATTCCAGGCCACCAACGATCTGCTGGATGCCAAGTTCAGACAGGTCTGGGAAGAGAGCGTACAGATCGCCGCCATCAGCCGTGTCCTGGCCGCCAATACCGATCACCTGGACAAGGAGCAGGCGATGCTGGCGGGACTGATCCACAACATCGGCGCCCTGCCGATTCTCGCCATGGCGGAGAATCAGGAGGAACTGCTGGAAGACGCCGCCGAACTGGACCGGGTTATCGATGCCCTGAGCCCCCGTATCGGCCAGCGCATCCTCAAGATGTGGGACTTTCCCGAATCGCTGATCCGGGTGGCGGAGAACTTTCTCAATCTCGCCTATGACAGCGAGGGGGATATCGACTATACGGATATCGTGCTGGTGGCGAGACTCGAGGCGCAGATGAATGCGGACAGTGCCTTTGATACTTCGTCCTTGGCGCAAATCCCGGCCTTCATCAAGGTCGGCATGGAACCCGAGGTAAGTATCATCGAAATCGAGGGTGTCGCCGACGATATCCAGAACATCGAGGTCATGTTTCTATAGTGGCTCCACATCCAAGACCAAGTCATGATTGAGGCTGAAAACCTCTGCAAACACTACGCGGGCATCAAAGCGGTGGATGGGGTCAGCTTCTCCATCCCGCGAGGTGTCTGTTTCGGTCTGCTCGGCCCGAACGGTGCAGGCAAGACCACCACCGTGGAGATGCTCGAGGGCATCAAGACACCCACTTCCGGGCAGATACGCTACAAGGGCGAACCCCTGGGCAAGCGCTTCCGCAACGAGGCGGGAATCATGTTTCAGCATACAGCGCTGCAGGAGTATATCCGTGTGGACGAGGTGCTGAGGATGTTTCAGCGCTTCTACACCAGGACCCGACCTATCGACGAACTGGTGGAGGTCTGCGCCCTGGATGAGTTCCTCTCGCGGGATACGCGCAAGCTCTCCGGCGGCCAGAAGCAGCGCCTGCTTCTGGCGATCGCGTTGATCAACGACCCGGAGGTGGTATTCCTCGACGAACCCACCACCGGTCTCGACCCGCAGTCACGGCGCAATCTGTGGAACCAGGTGAGGCGCATCAAGGCGGAAAACAAGACCCTGGTACTGACCACCCACTATATGGAGGAGGCATTCGAACTCTGCGACGAGATCATCATCATGGACCACGGCATCATCATCGCCCAGGGTAATCCGAAGACGCTGTTGACCAACCATTTCGACAAGTCGGTGATCAGCCTGCCACTCTCCGCCCTGCCCGATGATTTTCAAGCGGACGAAGACTCCACGCTTCACCCCCAGGACGGCCACATGGAGATCCTGTCGAGGGATGTCGACGCCACCATCCACTACCTGGCGACGCAACGGATATCTCTGCAACAGCTGCAGGTGCGCACGCCGACACTGGAAGACCTGTTCCTGGAACTGACCGGTCACCACCTGCGTACCTAGGGTAAGTGCGGAATGTCGTTAGCTCGTTTTCTCGCCGCCCTGCAAGCCCGCAACCTGGAGTTCCTGCGCGATCGCACAGCGCTGGGGTGGAACCTGATCATGCCGGTATTGATCGTGATGGGATTCGCCTTCGCCTTTACCACGGGGCAGGAGGATCTCTACAAAGTCGGTCTCTATGGGGATCCGGCGCAGAATCACACCCTGGACGATTTCCTCGCCACCCGTTACGTGGACTTCATTGTGGTGGACGATCTGAAAAAGATGGTCGGCAAGGTGGACCGGCACCAGATCGACCTGCTGCTGGATCTGCGCAATGGCCGCTATTGGGTCAACAGCACCTCACCCAAGGGCTATCTGCTGGAGAAGCTGCTCTCGCCCTATGGATTGCAGCGCGAGACACTCAGTGGCTCGGAGATTCGCTATGTCGACTGGGTCATCCCCGGAGTGCTGGGGATGAATGTCATGTTCAGCGCCCTGTTCGGTGTGGGCTACGTCATCGTCAGATACCGCAAGAACGGCGTCCTGAAACGTCTGCGCGCAACCCCGCTCAGCGCCTTCGAGTTCATCTCGGCGCAGATCGTATCGCGCCTGCTGATGATCGTGACGGTGACCGTGCTGGTCTATGCCAGCACCAACCTGGTGGTGGATTTCCGCATGGTGGGCTCTTACTGGCTGCTGTTTCTGATCCTGATACTCGGTGCGCTCAGCATGATCAGCGTCGGCCTGCTGGTGGCGGCACGCATCACCAGTGAAGAGGCGGCGAACGGCCTGCTCAATCTGATCAGCTGGCCCACGATGCTGCTCTCCGGTGTCTGGTTCTCCCTGGAAGGCTCCCATCCGCTGGTGCAGAATCTGGCCTTGGCGCTCCCCCTGACCCACATGGTGAATGCCGCCCGGGTGGTGATGATCGAGGGAGCCGGATTCATGGATGTGGCGCCGCAACTGTTCATTCTCTCCCTGTTTACCCTATGCTTTGTCAGCATAGGCTCGAAGACCTTTCGATGGGAGTAGAGAATGGATCAAGAGGACGAGATCTTCATGACCGAAGCCCTGCATCTTGCTCAAAGGGGCATAGAGCAGGGTGATGGCGGCCCCTTCGGTGCGGTGGTGGTCATGGATAACAGAATTATCGGGCGCGGCTGGAACCAAGTGGTGGCGCGCAACGACCCCACCGCCCATGCCGAGATGCTGGCGATCCGCGATGCCTGTTCCCAAGCAGCAAGCTATCATCTACCGGGCAGTGTACTCTATACCACCTGTGAACCCTGCCCGATGTGCCTGAGTGCCGCCTACTGGGCCCACATAGATCGGCTGGTTTATGCCGCCGAGGCTGCTGACGCCGCTGCCATCGGTTTCAACGACAGTTTCATACTGGGGCAACTCCACAAGCCGGTGGGTGAGAGAGCCATGATCACCCGGCAGCTTCTCAGGGAGCAAAGTCTTGCCCTGTTCAGGCGGTGGCGGGAGAGTGAGAAGCGTGTCGACTATTGATAATGAATTACAAATTAAGATCTGAGCGACTGATACTATGTGCGGTATAGCAGGCATCTTCAATCTCAGGGATGGTGTCCCTCCTTCCAGGACCGAACTCGAAGGCATGATACATGCCGTCCATCACCGTGGCCCCGACGGTTACGGCTACTACACTCATGACAGGGTGGGACTGGCCCATGCCCGGCTCAGCATCATCGACCTGGCGGGGGGCGATCAGCCGATCCACAACGAGGACCAGTCGGTACAGGTGGTGTTCAATGGCGAGATATTCAACTATGTGGAACTGACTGAGCAGCTGAAGAAACAGGGACATCGCTTCTACACCCACTCCGATACCGAGGTCATTGTCCATCTCTATGAAGAGTATGCGGAGGGGTTCGTCGAACATCTGAACGGGCAGTTCGCCATTGCTCTGTGGGACAGCAATAAACAGAAGCTGGTACTCGCGCGGGACAGAACAGGCATACGCCCCCTGTTCACCATCGAAACCACAGACAGGCTCTACTTCGCCTCGGAGGTGAAGTCTCTTTTCGCACACCCCGCCATTCCCCGCGAGATCAATCTGACCGCCCTGCAGGAGGTGTTTACGTTCTGGACGACCCTGCCACCCCATTCACTCTTCGAATCGGTGGAGATGGTCCCACCCGGCCACCTGATGGTGATCGAAAACGGAACCAAACGCCTCTCCAGATATTGGGACTGGTCATACCCCAACGAAGGCATCGACAACACCAAATCGGTGGCGGATTGGAGCGAAGAGCTGAAGGCCTTGATGATCGACTCGGTGCGGCTGCAGCTTCGTTCAGACGTACCCGTGGGCGCCTATCTCAGCGGCGGTCTCGATTCATCCGTGCTCACCTCGCTGATCAAGAACTTCACCGATACGCCACTGCGCACCTTCTCCATCGGCTTCGAGGATGAAGAGTTCGACGAGAGCGGATTTCAACAGGACCTGGTCGACTACCTGGGCACCAACCATACCCACGTGCTGTGCAAGCGATCCGATATCGGTGCCGCCTTCCCCCGGGTTATCTCGCATACCGAGTCGGCGATCGTGAGGACTGCTCCAACCCCGTTGATGCTGCTCTCAGCCGCCGTCAGGGAGGCAGGCTACAAGGTCGTGCTGACTGGTGAGGGGGCGGATGAGGTGTTCGGCGGTTACGACATCTTCAAAGAAGCGAAAGTGAGGCGCTTCTGGAGCCATGCCCCGGATTCGCAGTGGCGACCGCTGATTCTACAGCGCCTCTACCCCTATCTGAAACACTCCCCCACCGCCAGCGGCGACTTTTCCAAACGCTTCTTTCAACAGGGCATGGAACATCTCGACAAGCCCTACTTCGCCCATATCCCACGCTGGGCAACGACTCAGCGCATCATGCAGTTCTTCTCCGAAGAGGCGCGCGCGGCAGTCAAGCAACCCGTCGATTTCGAGACCATCAATCGCATTCTGCCGTCCGGGATCAATGCATGGAAACCACTCAACCGGGACCAGTACATAGAGGCCAACACCCTGCTGTCGGGCTATCTGCTCAGCTCCCAGGGCGACCGGGTGGCAATGGCAAACTCCATCGAAGGAAGATACCCCTTCCTGGATCATCGGGTGATAGAATTCGCGGCAACCCTGCCCAGCCGATACAAAATCATGGGCCTGAATGAGAAGTATATAGTCAAGCAGACCATGCAGGGACTGATTCCGGAAAGCATCAGAAGACGCAGCAAGCAACCCTATCGGGCGCCAGACAGTCAATCATTCTTCCATGAGGGCAAGCCCCTGGAGTATGTCGATTATCTGCTGAGTGAGGAACGGATACGCAAAGCGGGATATTACAATCCGAAAAGCGTCAGTATGCTGGTAAAAAAATGCGCCCGGGGCAAGGCCCTTGGATTCGCCGACAACATGGCTTTCGTGGGCATACTCTCCAGCATGCTGGTTGATGAACAGCTCATCGAACAATCGCCGATAGCCTCAACTTGAATCCTGGGCTCCCGGTTATGAACAACATCGGCAGGGAGTGAAAAAATACCTATTTCATATAAACTTAGCATTTTACAATATGGGCATATGAACTGAATATGCGTTTTTATCGGTCAACTTACAGTGTGACCGGGCATCGGTTTCGAGATCAAATTTTCAAAACTTTGGGTAACTTCATGTCAACAGAAGCAACGATCAGAAATTACATACTGGAGAACTACCTGTTCACGGAGGATCAGTCTGCACTGGACAGCGCGGACTCCTTCCTGGACAAGGGTATTCTGGATTCAACCGGAATCCTGGAAGTCATCTACTTCCTGGAGGACGAATTCGGAATCAAGGTCGAAGATACGGAGATGGTGCCGGAAAACCTCGATTCGGTCAGCAATATCGTCTCGTTCATTGCAAGGAAAAGCCAGTAGCGTGTCAGCGAGCCCGGCAACCCTGATCGATCGCTTCAGAGAGAGTGTCGCGGAACATCCCGACGCGCTCGCTGTCGCAGACGGCCGGCAGCGGATCAGCTACCGGCAGTTGTCGGATCTCGCCGCCAGGGTCTGTCACTACCTCACCCGCGCGGGACTGCAAAAAGGTGACAGGGTCGCCATGGTTGTCGCCAATTCGGCCGAGTATGCCGGGATCTTCTACGGCATCTGGGCCGCGGGCGGGGTGACCGTTGCGCTCAACACCCAGGCAAAGGCCAGGGACATCATCAACTGGGTGGACCACTCCGATGCCAGGTGGCTGTTTATCGACCAGCGACACCCGGAACGCAAAGCCGTTACCGAAGCCGGCAGGGAGTTCATCCTGGTCGATGTCGGCACCAGGGCGGAGAAAGAAAAAGGCCGCCATGGACCGACCTGGCAACAGATCATCGAGCATGGTCCGCTGCAGCCGCAACTCGGGCTGAAGGGATCCGACCTGGCCTCTATCATCTATACCTCGGGCACTACCGGTCAACCCAAGGGGGTTACCCTCAGCCACGGCAATCTCTACGCCAATGTCGACTCTATCCTGAGCTACCTCGGACTCACGGCCGAGGACAGCGTTCTCAACGTGCTGCCCTTCTACTACTCCTACGGCAACTCCATCCTGCACACCCACCTGGCCATCGGTGCGGGGCTGATACTGGAGAACAGCCTGCTCTATCCCCATCGCATCATGCAGAAGATGGCCGAGGCGCAGGTAAGCGGTTTCTCCGGCGTCCCATCGACCTTCGCACTCTTGCTCAGCAGGGTCAACCTGGACGACTACGATCTTTCGAAACTGCGGTATATCACCCAGGCGGGCGGCGCAATGGCCCCTGCGCTGGCGGACAGACTGACCAGCGCCCTGCCCCATACCGAGCTCTTCATCATGTACGGTCAGACCGAAGCCAGTGCACGCCTGACCTATCTGCCACCGAGCCTGCTGGAAAAGAAACGCGGTTCCATAGGCATCGCCATACCCAACACGACCATCGAGGTGAGAAACAAGGAAGGTGAAGTCGTGGCGCCGGGGGTAACCGGGGAGATCTGCGCCCATGGCGACAACATCATGCAGGGCTACTGGAAAGACAGGGAGAAGACCGCCGAGGTGCTCAGGGACGGCTGGCTCTACACCGGCGACCTGGCGCATACCGATACCGATGGTTACCTCTATATCGATGGGCGCTCTTCGGATATGATCAAGAGCGGGGCCAACCGCATCAGTCCGAAGGAGATCGAAGAGGTCATCCAGGAGTTGGAGGAGGTACAGGAGGTCGCAGTCGTCGGTTGTCCCGACGAGTTGCTTGGAGAGATCATCGAGGCTTATGTCGTGCCCAGGAAAGGCAGCGATCTGCAACAGAGAACAATCCAGCACCACTGCAAAAAAAATCTGGCTATCTATAAAATCCCGAAATCCATCAAGTTCATCGATGAACTGCCGAAGACCGCCTCCGGCAAGATACAGAAGTTCCTGCTTAAGTAGATGTCTTGAATTTGTGATATTGAACCAACTGAAGTGGTTCCGGCAGTGAAGGATAGCCCGTCAACACCAAGTGGAATAACAGTCGGAGAATAGTCAATGCAATCATTAGCACAGCGGTACGAAGATGAAATCATCAATTTCGACCGCGACAAAGAGGTTGAAAAGATCTGTGAATCGATGCGTGAAATCATGCGCACGAAGCTGCGCAGGCGCGGCGTGGTCGTTGCGGTTTCAGGCGGTATAGACAGCTCTGTATCGGCAGCCCTAGCGGTCCGGGCGTTTGGTCCCAAAAAGGCCTTTTTCCTGCAGCTTCCCGAAGTCGACTCAGCCCAGGATACCCAATCGCGGGGCAGCCAGCTGATCGAGCATCTGGGTGTCGACCATGCAACCCACAACATCGCCGCAACCCTCGAGGCCATCGGCTGCTATAGTGCCCGGGACGAGGCCATTATCAAGACCTTTCCGGAGTATGGCGAAGGCTGGAAGAACAAGATCGTCATCAAGGGCGGACTCGACGGCCAGGTCAACCACTTCAGCCTGGTGGTGCAGGATCCCCAGGGTCAGCAGCATGAGAAACGCCTCGATCTCAGGGAGTACCTGCAGATAGTGGCCGCCACCAACTTCAAGCAGCGGATTCGCAAGACCCTCGAGTATTACCATGCGGACCGCCTGAACTACGCGGTGATCGGCACCCCCAACCGCCTCGAATACGACCAGGGATTCTTTGTGAAAAACGGTGACGGTTCCGCCGACCTCAAGCCGATCGCCCACCTCTACAAGACTCAGGTCTATGCGCTGGCGAAGCATCTGGGCCTGCCCGATTCGATCTGCAACGCCACACCGACAACCGACACCTACAGCCTGCCCCAGGGGCAGGACGAGTTCTACTTCGCGCTCCCCTACCAGGAGATGGACAAGGCGCTGTGGGCTCGCAATGCCGGTGCCTCGGCAGGTGAACTGGCGCAGATGCTGAACATATCGGAGGAGCAGGCAAAGTACGTATTCCAGGACATCGACAACAAGCGCAAGACCACTCACTATCTGCATGCGAAACCCTATTTGATCGAGGCACTGCCCGAACTGGGTTTGTAATTTGAAGATAAAATCAGTCCGCTAATGAACGCTAATAAACGCAAATTAAGAGGATCTTTGAATCAGTTGATGATCACAGGATAATTCAGTTACGCTTCCACCCGCATCAGGGGGTGGCGTTAACGCAGCAGTATGCATACTTTGCATGCTGTGGAAATCCAACAGGACAGTGTGATAATACGCAAGCTATAAGAGGCATTATTTGCGTTTATTAGCGTTCATTTGCGGACTTCAAATTCACTTGCTTTTAGTCGGAAGCTCGTCATAGGAAGGCAACTCAGTGGGCTCCCGGTACCAGACAGCCCTGGAAGCGCAATAGATATTCTGTATCGGCCTGATTTGCGGATCGGCATCGAGTGTCCCTGCGGGTACGATCACCGCCTTTCCGCTTTGCGCCAGCCAGGGCAGGGAAGACCCGCACTTCCTACAAAAACAGGTGGCGAAGTGTCTGGCCTCAGCCAGCTCGTACCTGCCGACCAGCTCCTCTCCTTTCAGCCATTCAAAATCCTGCGGTGACACAAGCAGGTTGGCGGCGAATGCGCTGCCGGTGAACTTTCGGCATCGCGAGCAGTTGCAATATTGAAATATTCCCAGGTTACCCTTGATCGCATAGGCAACCTCGCCACACAGACAACTGCCGTCAACACTGTATTCTGACATCACGTATCCTCATCGATTAGCATATTCTGTTCATCTCTATATTAGCTGGTAAAGCGGAGCAAATCGTAGGGTGCGGCTTGCCGCACCGTATCTACAAATACTCGTTGAAATTGGCTATGCGGGATGTTTCCACCTATGGCTGACTAGTTGCTCCACCGCTCTATCTCTTTGCATGTATCAGGCATGGATAGCAGCGCGAGGTATGTGTCCCTGTACAGGTGCTTGAAAATAAGAGAAGGTGCGGCAAGCCGCACCCTACGTGTTTATTCAGGATGATATTCTGGCATCATGTATCCTCATCGGTTAGCGGATTGTGTTCATCTCTATATTAGCTGAAAAAGTGAAGCAAATCGTAGGGTGCGGCTTGCCGCACCGTATCTACAAATAACCGCCCGAATTGGCAATGCGGGATGTTTCCACCTGTGAAGGCGTGGTTACTCCTCCTCTCGATTTTTTTGCATATATCGGGATGGATAGCAGTACATGGTATGTGTCCCTATACGGGAGCTTGTGAATAAGAGAAAGGTGCGGCAAGCCGCACCCTACGTATTTGTTCAGGATGGAGACTCACTGCTTAGTCGTCCCTTGAAATAGAGAAACACGGATTGCGCAGTGAGCAGGATTGCACAACTTATCAACACAGTATAGAGATGCCCCATCGCGCCCTCGATGGAGAAGAACTTTATCAATAATCCAAACAAATAGAGGAGAAAACCCAACCAGGCATATCCCAGCCAATCCCCGGCATCAAGTCGAATCGCTATGCCTATCCCCATGCAGACGGGAAAGAGATAGCCTATCGGGATGGTTGCACCCTCAATGTTCAGGATTGTCTTATGGAATACGCCGAGCGCGTCTACCAGGGTCATGCCCAGTATGGAGCCTACCCCCGCCCCCATAGGCGGCCATGCCATGAGATCCTTTTTGTTACGGGGCACCTTCATTAGCGATGTCTTCTCTGCGCTTCCAACCCTTGCTGGAGATCGAATATAACACATGCTCGGATAGTGGGTGACCCGGCGTTATTGCCGGATGCATGAAATTGCGCTGGGTATCGACCATGCCGAGGCGTTCCATGACCGCCCTGGATCGCGCATTCAGTAACGTGGTAAAGGCAACCACCTCATCCAGCAGCAACTCTTCGAAGGCATACTCCAATGCCTTGTTGGCGGCTTCGGTGGCGTATCCCTTGCCCCAATGCTTGAAAGAGAGCCGCCAGCCGACTTCCGTAGCAGGTGTGCAGGGGATTCGCTCATCGACCGGATTGAGGCCGACAATGCCGATGAAATCTCCAACCGGCTTCAACTCCACCGCCCAGAAGCCCCAGCCCCTTGCCGTGATCAGCTCCCGGCATCTATCGGCCAGGTCATCACTCTCGGAGCGCGGCAAGGTATTGGGAAAGTACTCCATTACCCTGGGGTCCGCATTGATCCGCGCGAAGGGGGCGAAGTCCTCATCACGCCACTGCCGAAGAATCAGCCTCTTTGTCTGCAGTAGCTGTTGCATTTATGAGCTGCTCAGGAGGATCTTACGCTTTGGGTGGCGTAATGGACATTACCACCAGGTTGCGGCGCCCATCCGACCTGGTGTCTCGCCAGATGTGCCAGCTCCGCTTCATCGATGAACTGACCTAGCGGCTGAATCCCCCCCTGCATGCCTTTCCACATCACGATCAGCTTCTCCATCAATGGAAGACAGGTCATCCCCTCCATCTCCGCGTCACAGGAGTAGATATGGCCATGAGGCAGGATGTGCTGACTCTCCGCGTAGATATACTCGTGCACATTATCCGTTGTGATCGCCCCGCCCTGGGCCCCACCCTGGACCAGGAGTTCGCTCAGGGTCGGCAGCGTCGTCGGTATCTGGGGGCAGTTCGACTCGACATCCAGCAGGCGCGGATAGAAGATCGTCCTGCCCCTGACATCGCTGGCATAGTGGAAACCATTCAGCTCCTGAAGTTTCAACAGGTGGGAATTGAGCTGCCAGCCGGCGGCAGCCATACAAACGGGAGGATCGCCGAATACCGCCGCATAGGCTTCGATCGCTTGGTTCAGTTCGCTGCCGGTCCAGGAGGCGTCGGCATGGGCGATGCCATCGAGCCAGCGGCCCCTGTCGTGACAGAGAATCCCCGTCTCATGCCCCGCTTCAGCGACCGATCGCAGGCTCTGCGCCGCCCGCCTGTGGATGATCGGCGGCGGCAGCACTATGCCGTAGAGCCGCGAGGGGATATCGAGCTCCCGGTACCAGGGTTGCAGGGTTCGGCCTATACGCCGCCCGCTCTTGTCGGCGCCGGTGGCGAAAAAGAAGCTCGCCCTGACCTTGTATTCATCGAACAGCCTCAACAGCGCCGGCACCCCCACGAGGGCGCCGCGCAGGGTGTTGACGCATACTCTCAAGCCTACTTTCATGGGACGGGATGGTCGCTACGACTGATCGAGATAGCGGCACAGCAGGGCGTTCTCCACTGCGCGGGTCGGCAGTTCGACGCGAACCCGGTAGCCGGCGCCCGGCGCCTCCTCCATGGCATTGCCGTTGCGATCCTCCATCCGTCGCAACACGAAACTGCGGTTTCCCGCCGGGGTCAGGAGCTCGAGCCGGTCGCCGACCCGGATTTTGTTCTTCACATCCAGATCGATCAGACCCGAGACGCCATCGACTCCGGTCACCTCGCCCACGAACTGCTGACGTTCTGTCTGTGAACTGCCATAGCGATAGTTCTGCAGCTCCTGTGATTCATGACGCTGATAGAAGCCGTCGGTATAACCCCGGTTGGCCAGGCTCTCCAGATCCGCCATCAATTCGGCGCGAAAGGGACGTCCCGCCAGCGCATCGTCGATTGCCCGGCGGTAGACCTGGGTGGCGCGGGCGGTATAGTAGTGGGATTTGGTACGCCCCTCGATCTTCAGGCAGTCCACACCTATCCCCACCAGCCGCGCCACATGCTCGACCGCGCGCAGATCCCTCGAATTCATGATGTAGGTGCCGTGTTCATCCTCGAACACCGGCATCGGTTCGCCTGGCCTGCCCCCCTCTTCGATATAGTAGACATCGTCGGCATCGCTGTGGCGATCGACACCCGCAGGCCCGACCCTGGGCGGGTCCACGCTTTTCGACACCTTGTAGTCCCATCGGCAGCTGTTGGTGCAGGTGCCCTGATTGGCGTCCCGATGGTTGAAATAGCCCGATAGCAGACAGCGGCCCGAGTAGGCGATGCAGAGCGCGCCGTGGATGAACACCTCCAGCTCCATGTCGGGTACCGCCTGCCTGATCTCCTCCACCTCCTCGAGAGAGAGCTCCCGCGAGAGGATCACCCGGGTCAGACCCTGGCGCTGCCAGAAACGCACCGCTTGGGCATTCACCGTGTTCGCCTGCACCGAGAGGTGGATCGGCATCCCGGGCCAGGTCTCCCTGACCATCAGGATCAATCCCGGATCGGACATGATCAAGGCATCCGGCCCCATGCCGATCACCGGTTCCAGATCCCTGATGAAGGTCTTCAGCTTGGCATTGTGGGGCATCACATTGCAGGCAACATAGAAGCGGCGGTCCAGGGCGTGGGCCTCGGCGATGCCGATCGCCAGGTTCTGCTCCAGGAAGTCGTTGTTCCTGACCCGCAGGCTATAGCGGGGCAGACCGGCATAGACGGCGTCGGCGCCGTAAGCAAAGGCATAACGGGCATTCTTCAGGGTGCCCGCGGGTGACAGAAGTTCCGGTCGTTTCATGCTTCGGGGGTGTCTACCAGGTTGAGTATCGCTAATGCAGGGTAACCTGCAGGGTCTCTTCTATCGTACCAAGCAGCACACGATCTCTCTCCACTTTCAATTCCACCTGGTCGCCAACCCCCTTGTCTATCAGGGCGATGCGCACATCGGCGTAACTACTGATCGGCTGGCCGTCGATGGAGAGCAGGCGATCCCACTTCTCCACACCCGCCTCCTCGGCGCCGCTGCCCTCAACGAAACCGCTGATGCTAAGCGGGGTATTGTCGGTATCGAGCAGCACGCCGAGTTTCCCCGAAGGCGGCAGCTGATTTTGCTCCGCGACGATCAGATAATCGGCCATCGCCTGACTCAATCCCGCCACGGCATCGACATTGAGGATTATTGCCTGAGTAGCGTCGAACCTGCGCGACAGACGCTTGGGTATGCCGTCACCGTAGATCACGTGGCCGACCCCTGCGAGGATGACCAGGTGGGAATCGGGATGCGCTTGCAGCCACTGCGCCGCACGCTGCGCCATACCCTCGTCCCAGAGCAGCTGCACATCGAGGAAGTTTTCGAAACTCCTGCCCTCCTTATGGGGGTGGGAATCGAAGACAGACTGCAACCGCTTGCGATACTCCTCGTTATCCCGGTCGATCTCCTCGGGAAGCCTTTGCTTCAACTCCTCGGACAGACTCTCGATACCTTCCTTTCCCACCTGTCTGGTGATTTCACTCTCCAGGTTGAGTGCGATCAACGCAATGCCATGTTCCCTGGCGTATTGGAAAATGGGCCGGTAGAGCCGATAATCGAACCGCCAGCGATTGAAGTACTCCGTCTCGCGAAGCAGATCGGCCTCTTCGATCTCCCCGGCGATATAGCGATCGAGCACCGCCTGGTAGGGCTGAAAAAAGAACTCCAGCCCGATTGCCAGGTCTGAGTGCTTTGCATGCAGGCCCTTGATGACCGCCAGCTGATTGAGGTGGTGTTGATACTGATCATGGCTTTCGCCGACGAACACTACCTGTCGGTCCGAGACCTTCTCTATCAGGGTCGAGACATCGATCATCGCGGAGAGATCGATCACCGGATCCGGACCCGGTGCGTCTTCATCGGCATGGACAGCCGCCATCGTGCAGGCCAGGATAACAAACAGCAAACGAGAATAGAGCACCAGCTTCTCCCATTACAATTGACTCACTATGCGCCATATGACCAGAAAAACACCGATCTGTTACATCCCGCTGTGGCTGGCACTGTTTTGCAAACCGCTTTTCGGCGCCGCGACTGTCCACCATGCATTGCAGGTCAGTCTCGATCCGGACAGCCAGCAGCTGCGGGCAACAGATACTATCACCCTGGCGAAGGCGCGGGATAGATCGCCATCCGTGAATGGAAATCCAAAGCGGCAACGATTCGCGCTCCATCACGGCCTCAATCCACGCAGCCTGACGGCGGGCGTCACCCTCGATGAGATCGGACCGCTCGGCGACAGTGGCCCGTTGATCGAATACCAGATCAGCATGCCTGAAGATCAAGACAAATTCACCCTGGAGTACGGCGGGAAGATCATACATGAGCTGACCAGGCAGAACGAGAGCCCGGGGCGCGTCAGCGAGCGCCTCACCGGCACCATTTCACCACAGGGCGTCTATCTGGATGCCTCGAGCGGCTGGTATCCCTACTTCGCCGATACGCTGCGCAGCTTCGATCTGCAAGTGGAGCTGCCGCAGGCCTGGTTGGCTGTGAGTCAGGGTGAAGGCCCGGAAATCAGCGAAGGCGCAAACAGGAGCCTGGTCCGTTGGCGTGAGACCTCGCCCCAGGACGATATCTACCTGATTGCGGCCCCCTACCACCTCTATCGCAAGTCTTCGGATGGCGTCGAGGCACAGGTGTTTCTGCGCCAGACAGATGCCGCGCTCGCCGAACGTTACCTGCAGGCGACCGAGCACTATCTGAAGCTCTACCAGACACTGATCGGTGCCTACCCCTACGCCAAGTTCGCCCTGGTGGAAAACTTCTGGGAGAGCGGATACGGGATGCCTTCGTTCACCCTTCTCGGACCACGTGTACTACGCCTGCCATTCATCCTGCATACATCCTATCCTCATGAGATTCTTCACAACTGGTGGGGAAACAGTGTTTATATCGACTACCAGTCCGGCAACTGGTCGGAGGGTTTGACCAGTTACCTGGCGGACCATCTGCTGGCCGAACAGCGCGGCCAGGGAGCCAATCACCGGCGCACGGCACTGAAACGCTATGCTGATTTCGTGCGTTCCGAAAACGACTTTCCGCTGACCCGCTTCAGGGCCCGTCACTCGACAGCGAGCCAGGCCGTGGGTTATGACAAGGGCCTGATGTTGTTTCACATGCTGCGCCGCCACCTCGGTGACCAGGCCTTCATCGAGGGCCTGCGTATTTTCTTCCGGGAGAACCGCTTCAAAACAGCCGGGTATGGCGATCTGCAACGGGCCTTCGAGAAGTCCGGCGGGCACTCCCTCGAAGCATTCTTCCGCCAATGGACCGAACGAAGCGGCGCCCCGGGACTGGCGGTCGACGGGCTTGGCGTGGAACAGAGTAAGCAGGGCTACCTGATCCGGGGTACGCTCAGGCAACACCAATCCTCCGCCCCCTTCTCCCTGGAGGTCCCGCTCTACGCCCAGCTGAGTAACGGGCAAGTCATACAAAAGGTGCTCATCAGCAATGAAAGGGAGACCCCGTTCGCGCTCGAACTGCCCGCCGAACCCCGCCTGTTCCAGATCGATCCCTGGTTCGATATGTTCAGGCTGCTCGACCCTGCAGAAACCCCAGCGACCCTGAGTCGCCTGTTCGGCAGCGAGCGGGCGTTGATCGTTCTCCCGTCGAAGTCGGATAAGTCGCAGTTGCAGGCCTATGCGACCTTGGCCCGGCAGTGGCGGGAAGGCTACGATGAGGCGGAGATCCGGCTCGACAGCGAACTCGAGCGGCTACCCCGGGATCGCCCGGTTTGGCTGCTGGGCAGAGAGAATCTGTTTCACCAGGAAATGTTGACCCGGCTCGCCGGGCTGCCCGTTTCACGGCATGCGGACAAGCTGACGCTTGCAGGCACCAGCTATCCGTACAAGAACCACAGTTTCGTCATTAGCCAACGCAGCCCGGCAAGCGGCCAGGCCATGGCGTGGGTAGTCGGCTGTTCCGAGGAGGCAGTGATGCGACTGGCGAGAAAACTCCCTCACTACGGTAAATACAGCTATCTCGTTTTCAACGGAGACCAGGCCCAGATCGATCTCAAGGGGGAGTGGCCGATCACCCGGTCCCCCCTTCGTTTTGACCTCACCAAGGATGGATCGGCAGTAATCATGAAAGAGCCCGGCGCGCTTGTTCCCCTGCCTCGCTGACAATGGATTTTCCCCTGACCAAGCGTTTTTCACTCAGCCTTTTTCGCTGGATGTCTCCGCACCTGGTGACACTGTTGGGCACATTGCTGCTCGCTCCATCCCCGGTAGCGGGCGAGGTCAACCTCTCACTGCCCAAGTATCGGTTGCAGCCGCAGGAACTGGCCATCGTGGTCAACGACCGGGACCGGCTCAGTGTCAGGATCGGTGAATACTACCTGCAGGCACGGGGGCTCCCGGCAGAGAATCTGCTGCATCTCGCATTCGATGGCCGCAATGGATCGCTTTCGCCAGCCACATTCACAAGACTCAGGGATGCCTTGCTGAAAAAGACCCCAAAGCATATCCAGGCCTACGCCCTGACCTGGCTGACACCCTATCGGGTCGGCTGTATGTCCATAACCTCGGCAGTCACCTTCGGTTTTGATAATGCATGGTGCTCGGATCGACTCTGCGCGCCCACCCGAACGAGCCCCTACTTCAACTATCAGGGTGCAGATCCCCTTGGCGATCTCTCTTTGCGCCCCACTATCACTATCGCCGCAAAGGATTTTGACGCCGCCAAGGCATTGATCGACAGAGGCCTGAACGCCGACGGCAGCCTCCCCGAAGGGACCGCCTATCTATTGAGCACGAGTGATAAACGCAGAAATGTGCGCGCTTTCGGCTATACACGCATCAGCACCCTGATGCAGGGTTGGATAGATACCGAGATCGTCCATCAGGACAGCCTGCGCAATCGCAACGATGTACTCTTCTACTTCACCGGCATGTCCAAGGTGAATGGCCTGGAGACTTTACGCTTTCGACCCGGTTCGATCGCGGATCATCTCACTTCGACCGGTGGGCAGCTATCGGGCAGTAGGCAAATGAACGCCCTGGAGTGGCTTGAGGCAGGCGCCAGCGGCAGTTACGGCACCGTCGCCGAACCCTGTAATCATATAGCCAAGTTCCCCAGTCCCGCCCTGGTGATGGAGCACTATGGCGCCGGCAGCACGCTGATCGAGGCCTATTGGAAAAGCGTTCAACAACCAGGTGAAGGTATTTTCATCGGCGACCCGCTGGTTGCCCCTTTCGACCACATGGAGATCGCCCAAACCGAGCGCGGGACAAGGGTGCGAACGCGAAACCTCAAACCCGGTCGCTACCAGTTGACAGGCGCTCCCGGCCCGGTCGGTCCGTTCAAACCGATAATGCGCCTGATCCTGAGGTACCACCAGAAAGAGCTGGTGCTTCCGGGATTGGAGGATGGTTTCTATCGCTTGCAACCATATGATGAGATGCAAGCCTTTTGAATAGACAGCCAGTTGCAAATTCCCAGGCACCTATTCCACCTATTAGCAATCCTGAATCCCTGTGTTCGTGACCGGTGAGGGTGTCTAGACGGAAACGATGTCAGACACGGAATAAAACTTGAGTTATGGGTGCCCGATTTCTGTTGAGGCAGATGGCGCAACACGAGCACAGAAACATGGTTGCGACTGGGCCAACTCTAAACAAAAAACAAACTCAAAACTATTCATGCGGAGAATTGTAAAACCATCGGCTAACTGGTGTCCGACGCAAAGACCACATAACATTTTGGCACCGTGAACAATGGCTGGTTTTGTATGTTTTGCCCAAAACAACCCATTTGTAACCGTATGGTAACATGCAAAAACGATGGGGCTGATTGAAGAGAATAACCAGTAAAATCATAAAATTATTTTGCATTTCGAGCAGACGACCGTTACCTATTCTACACGCACTTTTGAGTTTAGAACTCGCTATATCTTTGTTATTATTATCTATAACAGTGTTAGTGATCAGTATGCGCTGTTCCATACGACACAGGACATATTGATCAAACGAGTCTCTCGGTTTCCAAAGGATATTTGATGGATGGTTTTATCAAGTCTTGAGTCAGCGTCTGCATTATGGATCGTCGATCTCAGGTAAACATTCCTTAAGCCATTTTTTGGCTTGACCCAACGGCTCAATGGATAGTCACTTTTGTTACCTCTGATGGATGCATGATGGGAAGTACCGTAAAACGACCGAATAGAATGAAAGCCACAGGGATCATCGGCGCGATATGCAGTTTGACTGCTGTCTCCGCATCCGCCTCCATCGTTGGCTCAAAACATGACCTGAGAGGCTATCTTGGTCTTGGGAGTGAAGCCGAGATCTGTATCGTCTGCCATACGCCACATGATGCAAACGGAAATGAACCTGGCGGTGCAGCGGTGGACGAAGCGCCATTGTGGAACCACAAGGTAACAACGGCGACCTTTACGATGTACGGCACTAACGGAACCCTTCAGGCCGCTGAAGACCCCACGCCAACCGGTCCAAGTAAACTGTGCCTGTCGTGCCACGACGGAACGGTTGCGGTCGATGACTATGGCGGCGGCCTTAACAATGCCGGCCCCATATCCAATCAGGAAACCTACTACCTGGGGACGGACCTCAGGGGTAAACACCCAATCTCCATCACTTACGACAGCGCCGCCGACCCCATGCTCAATGATCCTTCAAACCCTGTCACTGTCGGTGGTTATGACGATGGCACGGGCACGCTCCTTCCAACAAGAAGCGGAACCCTCGGATCACTCATGCTTACTAAAGGAAAAGTGCAGTGCAATTCATGTCACGATGTTCACAATACGTTCGTCGCTGCGCCACCATTATTACGAGTCAACCAGAGCGGCAGCGCACTTTGCCTGACATGTCACAACATATAACCTTTCATCGGTCATCACCCCCATATACGGGGTAACCGTAAAGTCCGCCACCGAAAAGTCCCACCCCCATCCCCTTCAGTGCAGCCCGGAACTTGCTCGCCTTCGACTCTTCGAACATGAGGATACGAAACAGGTCATGCAGGCTCGCCAATATGTCGTAGCAGACAAAGCCGGGATAGCTGAACAGATTTTCTCGCCAGATCCGGGTGCGGTTGCGATAGATGGTATAGCGGCGTGACACCGGATGGTTCCACGCCCAGAAGCGCCTGCCCAAGAGCAGATGCTCCGACTGGGCACCCAGCTTATGATAGAGCACCGCATCCCCTACGGCGATGATCCGGTAGCCCCCACGCAGCGCGCGCAGACAGAAATCCACATCCAGGTAATCGATGTAGAATGATTCACGGATGAGCCCGATCTCGCGAAACAGCGAAGCCCGGATCAGACTCCCGGAACTGATCGCGATAAAGAGATATTGCAGGGTCGTGTGGCTTGAGAAGTCCTGTATTTCGAAACGGGGGCTGTGGTAGCCTCCCTTCGGCGCGACCACATAGCGCGCGTCACGGCTTACCCCCTGCTCAGCATAGCGGGGCGCCACAATTGCCACCTCCGGATCCTGCCGCTGCGCCTCCCGCAGAAGTGTCGACACCATATCGGGTGCGGCACGACTGTCGTCATCCATCATCAACAACCAGCGGGCACCCTCATCCAATGCAGCACGGATACCGATGTTCTGCGCCTTGCCGAGGCCCAGATTGCGGCCATTCTGAATCAGGCTCACCCGCTCAGACAGGGAGCCTGCCATCGCCGCCAGCCAGCTCCGGCACTGCGGGTCGCTGCTGTTGTCGACGATGACGACTCTCGCGACCTGATCCAGATAGCTGTGCAGGGCCGCCTCGAAGCCAGGCCCCACATTGTAGGTGACCGTGACGGCAACGACGAGATTCTGGTTATCTTCAGACATCAGATCATTTTCGCCGATCCGGCCGGGAGGTGTCACTTTTCATTTCAATCGCCCCCCCGCGCCTTGGCAACGCCTGGCCAGGCTGTCCAGACCGATGATTCGAATCGCGGTGGTATGGGTTTCGCAATCCCGGCATAGCTTCTATAATGCATTTTGCCGCACAGAATAAATATTATAATTAATTGTAAAATATAAAAAATTCTAAGGGAAACTACCATGTCTGACAGCGCTGACGAAATCCATCTCGAGAGCAGTTGTGTCGCCACGGTCAAATCGACCACCCGGATCACACCGGAATCGACAGACGAGGTACGCCAAATCATCCTGCAGATCGATGAACCCGCCTTCCGCTACGCGGCAGGTCAATCCATCGGTGTGCTGGTACCGGGGCCCCACCCTTTCGGCAGTGAGTTCCACCACCGCCGCTACTCCATTGCCAATCCTGTACAGACAGGCAACGACCCCAGCATCGAGCTGGAACTGCTGGTCAGACGATGCTTCTATCTGGACGAGATCTCCGGGGAACGCTACCCGGGCATTGCATCAAACTACCTCTGTGACGCCAGGATGGGAGACAAAATCGAGATCACCGGTCCCTACAGGAGCCCCTTCAGGATACCCGCAGACACCTCGTGCAACCTGTTGATGATCGGTACCGGTACGGGCGTCGCCCCGTTTCGCGCATTCGTGCGCCAGATCTACGATCGGCATGCCGGCTGGCAGGGTGATGTCAGACTCTTCTACGGCGATCGGGGGGGTATGAATCTGCTCTATATGAATGACGAACAGAAAGACCTGAACCAATTTTACGATAACCAGACCTTCAAGGCCTTCAGCGCACTGACGGAACGTCCGCTCAGCGGCGCGGAAGAGGGACTGAAGGACAGTCTGGAGGGACATATCGATGAGTGCGTACGCCTCATCCGGGAACCCAAAACCCATGTCTATGTAGCCGGCCAGGAGAAGGCCGCAGAGGTACTGGATAAGGTGATGGCTGAGGCATTCGGCTCAGAAGATGGCTGGAACGGCCAGAAGAGCACCATGATCGAACAGGACCGATGGGCGGAGCTGCTGTACCACTGACCGCCCCCGACTCATAGAATTCGTTGTGTGGCCGCTCTCAGGCGGCCACACTGAACGACGAAGAACAACTGACTATCACAATGAAGACAGCGACTCCCCAGGATCAACTCCGGCCGCTGCACTTGAATGAGCCAACATGGCCCTTCAACTGATCACCAAGCCGTGCCAGTGAGACGCTGGACTCCGCGGTCTGTTCTGCACCCACCAGTGTCTGCTTCGCACCCTCGTTTATGGTATCCACATTGCGGCTGATCTCCTCAGTCACCGATGCCTGCTCTTCCGTGGCGCTCGCGATTTGCGTACTCATCTCGAGCAGCTCGGTTACCGCCTGATCGATTTCTGAAAATACACCCAGGGTTTGATTGCTCGATTCAACCGTGGATTCCAGATCCTCGTTGTTCTGTTCCAACATCGCAGCGGTCTGCTCACTTCGATTCTGCAGCGACTCGATGATCTCTCTGATCTCTTCGGTCGAGTCCTGTGTCCTTTTCGCCAGCACCCGCACCTCATCGGCTACCACGGCGAAACCCCGTCCCTGCTCACCCGCCCTGGCCGCCTCGATAGCGGCATTGAGTGCCAACAGGTTGGTCTGCTCTGCAATGCCCTTGATGACATCGAGTACCGAACCGACTTTCACGCTGTCCTCGTTCAACGCGTTAACCACCTGTTGCGACTCATCCATGCGTTGCTTCAACTGTTGTATCGATGTGACGGTGTCTTCCAGTTTGTTCTTACCTGCGGCCACCTGGCTTCCCGCATGGCGGGAGGCGTCCGCGGTCGAACTCGTATTCTGCGCAACATCCTTGACCGTGGCGGTCATCTCCTCGATGGCGGTTGCCACGTGCTGAATCTCCTCCTGTTGACGCTCCACGACCTTGCGGGTATCCCGGGTAATCGTTGACAGCTCTTCCGAAGCGGTTGCGAGTTCTGTTGTCGTATCACCGACGCTTGACATGATGCTGTCCAGCTTTTTAACGAAGGTGTTGAATGCACGCGCCAGCATACCGATCTCATCCTTGGCGGTTTCATCGAGCCTGACGGTCAAATCACCGGAACCCGAAGAGATGTCCTGCATCGAACTTACCACACTGTTCAATGGACGAACGATGCTGCGGCTGAAGAGCCAACCCAGAACTCCGCTGGCAACCAGCAGAAAGAATGCGCTCATCATTGTCACATAGATGACGTAGTGATGCAGTTCGCTTGCGGCGGCATAGGCCTCTTCCTCGTCGACTTCCGCCAGGATCGCCCATCTGTGTCCGATGATGTCGACCGGTTTGTAGGCTGATAGTACGGGCACACCACGATAGTCATCGAATATGGAGAATCCGCTCTCGCCTTTCAATGCCGCCAGCGAGCCAGGGGATTTTATTGTCTGCAATCCAATGACGGACCCTTTGCTGACTATTTCTTTAAGAACAGCGTCGTCCGTACCGGCCGCATTCATCGCGGCGATATAGCCATCCTTGTTCTCGAGCCAAAACCGGCTTTCACTTCGCAGCGTGTGATCCGATCCAACCAGGTAGGTCTCTCCGCTCTCACCCAGTCCCGACTCTCTCCACTTGCCATACCCGGTCATGACATCGTTGATCTTGTCGATGGGGAGTTGAAATGCAATGACGCCGATTTTCTTATCACCATCGAAAATCGGAGTGGCAAGGAAGACGGCTTGGGCCTGGTATGAAGGATAGTAGGGAGCGAAGTCGGTCATATAGACTTCGTTGTTCGACGACAGCGCCATTGCGCCCTTGTAGGCATCCGCAAGCCCTGAGTCGGCGAAGGGTCCGTTTTTCAATGATGTCGCATAGTCCAGCTCCTTGAACACGGAATAGACGACATGTCCTGTATCGGGAGTAATCAGGAATATGTCATAGTAGCCGAAGCGTTGTTGCAACTCCCTGAATGAAGTGTGGTAGCGGAGGTGGAATTCGGAGTATTGACTGCCATCAGAGTAACTATTCAACTGATCCTTGGAACCCAGTGGATTTTCGTTCTTGTAGATATATCGGTACTGCATTAAAACCGTTTTATCGTCAAGCGCGTTGAAAAGCCGGTTTACATCCGGGCTCTCACCTTCATTTTTGTTCTTGAACTCATTCGTAAAGTCGTTGACATAGTACTTTTTCAACTGCTCCTTCTCGCTCGCAACATCGACACCAACCTCATAAGAGAACGAATCGAAGGTCGCGGCGAATCGCTTCATAGCGTCGATAGTTGTAGCGTTTTTATTGTAGGCAAAGGCCTGATCCCGCATGGCATTGAAGTAGTTGACAATCTGATTCGCCCTGTCTTCCCTGAGCGCGGTCAACCGCGACTGCGCCTGCTCTTTGAGCGCGGATTCGGCATGGTTGACAGAGATCAGTCCGATGAGGATGCTTGCGATGATTGCGGGAACAAGAGTGAGAAGAATACTACCGTATCTGAGTTTGGTTTGGATTAACACTGGAATCTCCCAAGTAGATCCAGGTCCCTCTAGTATGAAAAAAGATGTGTGCTCCGACTAGTTCTATCGTCCATGACAGGAGGATCTTTAGATTCATTCTATGCATACATCAATGCACATAATCGTCCACTCTACCACTTTGTAGGTAGATTCATGGCCGCCAATCGCCTTTTTATCCGAGCTGAATGTGTCGCTTTCGTGGCTTCAGCCAACGCAAATTGCACTTCGCCTTAAAGACCCACCACGCCGAACATGGTGTCGGCAATCAGCTCGATACCGTTCTCATCCGACAACCCCTCTATTTCCATGAGGTGATCCTGTTTAAACTGCTCCAGCTGGCGCTCGTCGAGCTGGTCGAGAAGGGATTTAAAGCCCGCGTTGTTGAGCAAGGACCACCAATCGGCAACACTGATCGTATAGCGAATCGGCTCATGTATTACATCAAGCGTGCTGAATTCACTGCTGGCCACCAAGTCTTCGATTTGCCGTTGTGTCTTGAGTCTCTCTCGAATCTGCGAACCCGGCTCGACATCGTATTCGCGCTCAAGACGGTTCAGAAACAACTCTGCATGGGGATTGAACGCTTCATGTGTAAATGATGAAAACAGGAACAGGCCACCAGGCTTTACAGTTTTGCAGATTGCCCGGTAGGTCGCCTCCATCTCAGGATAGAAGAACAGCCCGTAGCCACAGGTAGCGATATCGAACGTTGCGCTCGTATATGCAATCTTTTCCACGTCGCATTGCCGGAATCTTATATTGGTAATTCCTTTCTCCCGGGCTTTCGATCTGGCTATCTCCAGCATCCCCTGCGACAGATCGACGGCTTCGATGGACGCATTGCGGTACTTACTGGCGATCGCCATCGCAACACTCCCGGTACCGGTTGAAAGATCGAGTATTTTCAATCTCTCGGCAGGCGGAAGCAGCTCTGCCATTTTCGAGGCCGAGATGGCGAAAAACCTGTTCTCGTCATAACGGCGGGAGACGTCGTCAAATGTTGCTTCTACACTCTTTTTGAATTCTTCTTTATCCATACAAAGCCTTCATGTGCGTTAACTCGAGTAGCGGGTAGGGTCGGCGACAGCGGCCTCGGCAAAACCTTTCGCACGCAGGCGGCAGGAGTCACAGACGCCGCAGGCCTCACCTGACTCGGTGGCCTGATAGCAGGAGACGGTGAGACTGTAGTCGACACCCAACCCCATCCCCTGTTGGATGATTTCCGCTTTGGACATATTGATCAACGGGGTATGTATTTGATACGAGGCACCCTCCACCGCCGCCTTGGTGGCGAGATTGGCAAGGTTGCGGAAGGCCTCGATGAATTGCGGCCGGCAGTCCGGATACCCCGAATAGTCGACCGCATTGACGCCGATGAAAATGTCCTGGGACTCCAGCACTTCAGCCCATCCCAAGGCCAGGGAGAGAAACACGGTGTTTCGCGCAGGCACATAGGTGACTGGAATCCCACTGCCCATCTCTTGCGGCACCTCGATGGAACGATCGGTCAGCGCGGAACCGCCGAGTTCGTCGAGACCGATATGCACCACTTTGTGCGCCTCGGCCCGCAGCGCCGCGGCGACCCTTGATGCGGCGGCCAGTTCAGCGGCATGGCGCTGACCATAGGCCATGCTCAGCGCATAACAGGCATAGCCCTGGCCACGGGCGATTGCCAGCACTGTTGCCGAATCCAGTCCGCCCGAAAGCAGCACCACCGCACGTCTACTCATTGTTCATCGTAACCACTCATCTACCCGGCTCATTGCCCCACAGCAGTTTGTGCAATTGAAGCTGCAGCCTGGCGCGAACTCTGTCCTCGACCATCCAATCGGCCAGCTGTGTCGGATCCAGCCGATCCTGTGCAGGGGAAAACAGGACTTCGCACTTTTCGTTGATCCTGAACTGCTCGATTTGCCCACGGCTCCATTCGTAGTCGGCCCTGTCGGTAATCACGAACTTGACCTGATCATCCGCCCTCAGAGAGTCGAGGTTCGCTATCCTGTTGCGTTTCATCTCGCCTGAGCCCGGCGTCTTTAGATCCACCACCCTGATGACCCGTTGATCCACACCGCTGATGTCCAGCGCTCCACTGGTCTCCAGTGAAACCCGATAACCGGAGTCGCACAGGGCCTCGAGCAGCGCCAGGCAGCCCTGTTGCGCCAAAGGCTCTCCACCAGTCACGCAGACATCGGCCGGCTCATAGGCTTTGACTCGTTGCAGGATCGCCTCCAGGCTGTGCCACTCTCCGCCGCTGTATGCATAGGTGGTATCACAATACCCACAACGCAACGGGCAGCCAGTGAGGCGAATGAAGACTGTAGGATAGCCTGTGTTCCTCCCCTCCCCCTGCAGGGAGAGAAAGATCTCGGTGACTCGAAGTTGCAGCATACTCTGAGGCGGGGAGACGCCATCCCCCGCTCAATGCCCCTCTTTGTCCAGCCTCTGCAGGCGTTTCTGCGCCAGGCGGGATTCGGTCGTGGCGGGATAGGTGTCGACCAACCGGTTCAGTATATTTCTGGTGTCGGCCCAGTTCTTCTTTTCATAGTGAATATACCCCATTTTCAACATCGCACCGGGTATCTTGGGACTCTGTGGATATTTTTCCAGGATCTTGGAGAACTCCCCCAGTGCGGTATCGAAATCACGATTGACATAGCTCGCCTCCGCCAGCCAATACTGGGCGTTATCCTCGTAATCCCCGCCAGGGTAGTCTCTGAGGAAGCTGGAGAAGGCAGTGATCGACTCGTTGTATCGTCCTTGTTTCAGCATGTTGAAAGCGCCCTGATAGGCCTCCGCCTCTTTCTTCGGGTCGGGTGGCGTCAGCGCTGTAGCCGGGACGGCGGCAGGCGCCCCGGGGGGAGTTTCTGTCGATGGTGTCAACGGTTGCTCGACAGCGGCTGCCTGGGGCGGCTCTGTCATGGGGGGAGCGGAGGGCAGCGTGGGCATCGCCGCAGCGCCGGGCTGGAAGCGCGAGAGCCTTTGATCGATATCCAGATAGAGATCACGCTGGCGACGACCCATGGCGTCCATATTGTGTTTTTGCTCTTCCAGGTCGCCGCGAAGCTGCTGCACCTCGTGGCGCAACTGCTGCACCTGTAGCACCAGGTCGGCAAGACTCTGGTTCTGCAGGATGCGTTCGATGCGCTGCAGGCGCTGCTCCATCGTCATCTTGGCACCGTTTTCAGCGAAAACCGGCGCACTGCCGCATGACCCAATCAGGGTGCAGATCAGGACGCTTTTGATGGTCAGCCTCATCACTCTCTCCCGAATCAATAGATCAGTTCGACACGCCGGTTGAGCGCCCAGGACTCTTCGTTATGCTCGAATGCCGCGGGTCGCTCTTCGCCGTAGCTCACCACGACCAGCTGATTGTCCGACACGCCCTGGGCCAGCATCAGGCTGCGCACGGAGTTGGCGCGATTCTCACCCAGGCCCAGATTATACTCGCGGGTACCCTTCTCGTCCGCATGGCCTTCAAGGCGCACAACCGCCTGTGGATTGGCCGCCAGGTAGTCGGCATGGGCCTGAATCACATCCAGGTACTCCGAACGCACCGTGCTTTGATCAAAATCGAAATAGATCACCCGGGTCGCCAGCAGGCTGTTGGGATTCTCCAGGGGATCGCCGCGCCATTCATCCCCCTGACTGGCAGCGGAGGTGGATGCGCCGGAGCCAGTGCCCTCAGTGCCGGCACCGGTGGATTGCTCGGTAACCTCGGCCCCTTCGCCTTCACTGGTGGGTGTCGATGAACAACCGACCGCCAGCAGCAGCAAGAGCAGAATGGGGAAACCATGGGTCAGTACTTTTTTCATTGAAAATCTCCTTAGCAACGGTGCAACTAATTATTGAAGGGTGACCAGACCGGCTCACGCACATCACCCTCCTGGAGGGCAAGACGCTGTCTTACACGGCCATCGACCGAGACCGCTGCCAAAACTCCACGATTACCCGCCTTGGTGGCGTAAATTACCATGCTGCCGTTAGGCGCGAAACTGGGGGACTCGTCCAGATTTCCCTGGCTGAGCACCTGCATCACGCCGGATTCAAGATCCTGGACAGCGATGCGGTACTTTCCCTCTTCCCGGGTGACCAGAGTCAGCAGTTTCCCATCGGGCGAAAAGGAGGCACGTGCATTGTAACTGTTCTGGTAGGTCACCCGCTGGGCGGTACCACCGAAGGCGGAGACCCGGTAAATCTGTGGTCGCCCGCCGCGATCCGAGGTAAAGATGATGCTACGCCCGTCCGGCGACCAGGCCGGTTCGGTGTCTATGGCATAGTGACGGGTGATGGTCTGCAGTTTGCGTGTGGACAGATCATAGACATAGATATCTGGATTTCCACCCTTGGACAGGGTCAGCGCCAGCTTGCGTCCATCCGGTGACCAGGCCGGTGCCCCGTTGATCCCCTTGTAGGAGGTGACCTTCTGCCGGGTTCCGGTGTAGACCCCCTGGACATAAATAGCGGATTGCCCACCCTCGAAAGAGACATAGGCGATCTTTTTACCATCAGGTGACCAGGAGGGCGACATCAGCGGCTCTGTGGAGGTGACGATGGTCTCCGGGTTATATCCGTCCGCATCGGCGATATTCAGTTTGATGAGCGCCTCACCGTCTGCCTGCCTGGTGGATGTTATGTATGCCACCCGGGTTGCGAAAGCCCCTGGCACACCAAGCAGTTTCTCATAGATCAGGTCGGCGATTCGGTGGGCGGTACTGCGCAGATTCGGTGCCGTAGTGGGGATGGTATAACCGGTGAGCTGCTCACCCCGATACACGTCGAGCAACTGAAACTGGATCTGATAACCGCCGGCGCCCTGGGCCTGAACCTGGCCGACGACCAGATTCTCTATGCCCAGGGTTCGCCAGTCCTTGAATTCAACCGCATCCACCGATGTGGGCCGGGCCAGCATATCTTCCCGCGGCAGTGTCTTGAAACGACCACTGCGCTGCAGGTCCGCACTGATCACGGCAGCCACGTCCTGCGGCGGCGCTCCCTTGCCCTGCCAGCTGAAAGGCACCACCGCGACGGGCAGCGCGCCTTCGACGCCCTCGGTGATCTCTATGGTCAGGTCAGCAAAGAGTGCCGGTTGCCAGCATAGTAACAATATCAGGATAAGTAGATTCTTTTTCATGGTCACGACGATCAGCCACTTGGCTTAAAATTCAGTTTCAAGGTACGGAAAGATTCGAACAGGGACCCACTCGGCACCTGCAACGGCGCAGCCTTGTAGACAGCGGCTTCCACCGAACGGTCGAAGGCCGGGCTACCACTGCTCCTGAGTATACTGACTCCGCCCGGCACTACATCCCCACCGGGGATCAGGCGTACCTGCACGACACAGGAGAGGTCCTTTCCACCCTGGCCCGGTTTCAGCCAGTTACGTTCGACCTGCTGTTTGATCACGGCTACATAACGGTCGATCTCGCGACTATTCTGCTCCGCTGCCAGTTGTTCCTGCAAGGCGCGCTCCCGCTCGGCCTGTGCCGCAGCCTCTGCTTTACGCCTCTGTTCGGCCTTGCGCCTGGCTTCCAGCTCGGCTTTACGTTTCCTTTCCAGCTCGGCTTTGCGCTTTTCTTCCGCCTTCCGCTTGGCCTCCAGTTCCGCGAGACGTTTCTGTTCAGCCTTGCGCTTCGCTTCTTTCGCCGCCTGCTCTTTTTTCAACTGAGCCTGGCGCTTGCGCTCGGTCTCCAGTTTCTGCTGCTTCGCTTTTTGCTCGGCGATACGTTTCTGTTCGAGTTGCTGCTGATGCCTCTTCTCTTGCTCCTGTTTACGCTTCCGAGCCTCCTCGAGCTTCTCCCGCTGCACCGCCTCCTCTTTCTCCTTGGCCTGATCGAGCTGCTTGGCATCGACGGTGTGCGCCTGCACCACGTTGGCCTTGGGTGTTGCGGGTTTGTTGAATTTCGACCAGTCGTAACCGAAGACCAGAAAGGCCACGATCATGATGTGCAGCATCACTGCCAGGATGACGGAGACCGGGTTTCGTTTGAGAACTGAGAACACTGCTAAGACTCCGGCGGTTCTGTGATCAGACCGACGCTGGGGGCACCTCCGGCCTGCAGCAGTACCATCGCTTCCACTACGCGCCCATAGGCCACGCCCGCGTCACCACGGACCATGATCGGGGTCTTGGGTTTGTGCTGCAGGACGATCTTCACCCTTTCGACCAAGTCGTGCGGTTCGATCGGCCGATCCTTACCCTCGCCGATGTCGATGTACATATCGCCCACCCGACTCACCGTCACCACCAGGGGCTCGTCCACTTCGTTCGGCAGCGGTTGCGCATCGGCCTGAGGCAACTCCACCTTCACCCCCTGGGTCAACAACGGAGCGGTGATCATGAAAATCACCAGCAACACCAGCATCACGTCAATGTAGGGAACCACATTGATCTCGGACATCGGGCGGCGACGGTTCTTCTGGCGGCTCATGGCGATTTGTGGCGGTTCAGGCCAATGCCTGGCGTTGCAGGATGGTGGCAAACTCCTCCACGAAGTCATCATAACGGTTGTTGAGCCGTTCGACATCGTTGGAATAGCGGTTGTAGGCGACAACCGCCGGGATGGCGGCGAACAGGCCGATGGCGGTCGCGATCAGCGCTTCGGCGATACCCGGCGCGACCAGCGCCAGGGTCGCCTGTTTGACGTTACCCAGAGCGGTGAAAGAATTCATAATGCCCCAGACGGTACCGAACAGCCCGACATAGGGGCTGGTGGAACCGATCGTGGCGAGGGTCGAGAGGTGGTGTTCCAACCGGTCCACCTCGCGATTCAGCGAGACCCGCATCGAGCGCTGCGCACCCTGGACCATCGCCATCGGATCCTTGTGGCCCTTGGTACGCAAACGGGCGAATTCCCGAAACCCGGCGCGGAATATCGCCGCCATGCCGGACTCGTCTTCGGTCTCTCTCTCGATCTGGCGATAGAGCTCTGCCAGATCGCCTCCGGACCAGAAACGGCCTTCGAATTCATCAGCGGCCCGCCCGGCGCGCTTGAGAATGCGCATGCGGTCGAAGATCATGCTCCAGGAACTGACGGATGCGAACACCAGCAAGGCTATCACGATCTTCACTACCGGACTGGCATTGAGTATCAGATGGGTAATGGAAAGGTCAGTCGACATCCGGTATCTCCATCAATAATTTCTTTGGAATGGGTGTAGGGCGCATTGTCTCCCGGTCGATACAGGCGATCTTTACGCTGCCCCTGCACAACACACGTGAATCCGATGGCCGCACCACCTCTTGATAGAAGCTGAGACTTGCATGTCCTTTCTTTGACAATCTGGCAATGACCTCGAGGGCATCGTTGAATCGGGCCGGATGATGGTAACCCACTTCCATCTGGCGAACTGCGAAGATGATCCCGTCCTGTTGTAGCAACCGGTCCTGTTCGAAACCGAGACTGCGCAGCCATTCGGTGCGTGCGCGCTCCATGAATTTCAAATAGTTGGCATAGTAGACGACACCGGCGGCGTCACTATCTTCGTAATAGACCCTGACCGGCCAGACAAAACCGGGCGACTCGTTGCTCATACCTCGTTCCAGACGCGAATCACGTCATGACCTGCTTAAAAAAATAACGGATTATCATACTTAGCTTCGAAGGCCGATGGTAGCGGAAATAGCCAATACCCGGTGATAAACCCCATTCTATGAGTGCATGATTCGCAAGGAGTTCCCGCCACGGTCGAGATCTGCCGGTGTTGGATCCGCCATGGGCATCAGTGGAGTTTCTAATACAGAATACACTTCATATTGCGAGGTTATACCTCAAGTTTCGGTGTTCAGAGTACTATTTGGAGCTACTCGCGGAACAGATCATCCTTGTACGGTAGATGTTCGCCGGGTTTCGGCGACAATCCAAAATGCAGGTAGGCGGTCTGGGTGGCAACCCTGCCCCGCGGCGTGCGCATCAGAAATCCCTGCTGAATTAAATAGGGTTCGAGGACATCCTCGATAGTGCCCTTCTCCTCTCCAATCGCCGCAGCCAGGTTATCGACACCCACGGGTCCACCTTCGAATTTCTCGATCACCGCCAGCAACAGGCGCCGGTCCATATTATCAAAACCATTGGCATCGACCTTGAGCAGGCTCAAGGCACTGTCCGCGACCGCCGCATCGATGTGTCCGTCCTGCTTTACCTGGGCATAGTCGCGCACTCTGCGCAGCAGTCGATTGGCGATTCGCGGCGTACCCCGGGACCGGCGTGCGATCTCTCCTGCCCCATCCGCATCCACACCGATGTTGAGTATCCGTGCCGAACGGGTGACGATCCTGGCCAGATCATCGGCACCATAGAACTCCAGGCGCTGCACAATACCGAACCGATCCCGCAAGGGCGAGGTCAGCAGGCCGGCGCGAGTAGTGGCTCCAACCAGGGTGAATGGAGGGATATCGAGCTTGATGGAGCGTGCCGCCGGCCCCTCGCCGATCATGATATCGAGCTGAAAATCCTCCATCGCCGGATAGAGCACCTCCTCCACCACGGGACTCAAGCGGTGGATCTCGTCGACGAAGAGTACATCGTGAGGTTCGAGATTGGTCAGCAGCGCCGCCAGATCCCCGGGCTTTTCGAGCACCGGCCCCGAGGTCTGTCGCAGATTGACCTCCATCTCATTGGCGATGATATGGGCCAGCGTGGTCTTGCCCAGTCCGGGAGGCCCGAATATCAGCACATGATCCAGCGCCTCCCCCCGCGCCCTGGCGGCCGGAATGAAGATATCCATCTGCTCACGGACCGCATGCTGCCCGATATAGTCGCGCAGATACTTGGGGCGGATGGCCCGATCCAGGGCGTTGTCTTCGCCCGTGGCATCGCCGTTGATCAATCTGGGTTCGCTACTCAAACCCGGTTACCCGTCGGATGTCATTCATCTGCCTGTCATTCATCTAGATTTGTCGATCCCGCTAGCTCTGTACCGCACGCTGCAACGCGGCGCGAATAAGGGCCTCGCTGTCCATTCCCTCCTCACTCACCAGTTTGACCATGCGGGCGGCCTCCTGCTGTTTATAGCCCAATGCCACCAGCGCTGCCACGGCATCGGATGTCACACTGGCGGTAGCTGCCGACTGGTCTCGGTGCAACGGGCTGCCGAGCGGTATCGAATCGCTCAGCTTAGCCAATCTGTCACGCATTTCCACAATCAGGCGCTCAGCCGTCTTGCGCCCGATACCCGGCAACCGAACCAAGGCGGCCAGGTCCTCATGCTCCACGCAGCGGCTGAACTCCTCGGCGCTCATGCCGGAAAGTATGGCTAACGCCATCCTGGCGCCAATCCCACTGACCTTCAGCAGGCTGCGGAACAGTACCCGCTCCGACTCAGTGGCGAAGGCGTAAAGGACATGGGCATCCTCGCGGATCGCCAAGTGGGTGAACAAGGTCACCGATTTACCTGTTTCAGGCAAGGTGAAAAAAGTGGAAAGCGGCGCCTCCAGCTCGTAGCCGACGCCATTGACATCGAGCAGAAGCTGGGGTGCCTGCTTGTGCACGAGCTCCCCTTTCAAACGACCTATCATTCTGTATTGTCATCCGGTTGCAGAATCACCCCGGAATTATGCCATGGATGATACACTAGGATCTTCCCCGGTTGGACTGGCGCATGAGCGTGGTATGGGTATGAGCATGGCTCAGGGCCACCGCCAAGGCATCCGCGGCATCTGCCTGGAGCTGTTCCCGCAGGCCCAGAATCATCCGTACCATATGCTGAATCTGCGCCTTGTCCGCCCGTCCCGTACCCACCACTGCCTGCTTGATACGCGTGGGCGTATATTCGGCCACGCCGATACCGCAATGGACCGCGGCACAGATGGCCGCCCCCCTTGCCTGACCCAGCTTGAGGGCAGAAGACGGATTCTTGGCCATGAAGACCTCTTCGATGGCCATGACATCGGGCCGATGCTCCTGGATCAGGTGACTGACTTCCGAAAAAATCTCTCCCAGCCTGGGGGGAAGCGACGCACCGGATAGCTTCAGCGCCCCATAGGCCAGACAGACAGAGTGCATGCCGTCAGAGTCGATCAGGCCGTAACCCGTAAGGCGGGAACCGGGATCGATACCGATGATGCGCATCAGCCGATGGCGTCCATGATCTCGTCCGAGATCTCGGCGTTGGTATAGACATCCTGCACATCGTCCAGATCTTCCAGCATATCGATCATGCGTAACAGTTTCTCCGCATCGCCCTGCTCGAGCACCGCGCTGGTCGAGGCATTGTAGGTAACCTCGTCGCTGTCTGGCTTCAACCCGGCCGCTATCAGGGCATCCTTGACCTGGGAGAAAGCCTCCACAGTGGTGATGACGTCGATCGAGCCGTCGTCGTTGGTGACGACATCCTCGGCTCCCGCCTCCAGGGACGCCTCCATGACCGCATCTTCATCGGCATCACTGCCGAAACTGATCATTCCCTGCTTGCTGAAGAGGTAGGCCACCGAACCGTCCGTACCCAGATTCCCACCCAGTTTACTGAAGGCGTGGCGAACCTCGGATGCGGTGCGGTTGCGATTGTCGGTCATGCAATCGACCATCACGGCGGTCCCTCCCGGACCATAGCCCTCGTAGCGTATCTCGTCGTAATTGTCAGCGTCGGTACCTCCCTCACCCCGCTTGATGGCGCGTTCGATGGTATCCTTGGGCATGTTGGCACCGAGTCCCTTGTCGACGGCCAGCCGCAGGCGCGGATTGGTGTTGATATCCCCCCCTCCCATGCGCGCGGCCACGGTAATCTCGCGTATCAGTTTGGTCCACATCTTGCCGCGCTTCTTATCGTTGGCGGCCTTCTTATGCTTGATATTGGCCCACTTACTGTGTCCTGCCATACAAACCTCTCAAAAAAATAGATAAATAACCGAATAATGCATATTAACATCCACGGGATCTCGCAGAAACAGAGGAATCTTCTCGACTTAGGGAACCTCTGCTAAATTTAGGGGTTGCTTAAGAATCACCTCGAAGTGCCGACCTGTTGATTACGGTTTGCAGCTTCCAAGGTCATTCCACACCGGATTTAAAAGACGACCATATCGAGCGACAATAATCATGACCCAAACAGTCCAAGAATGGACACGCAGGCTTTCCACGGTGACCCTTCCTGTATTGCGAAGAACCCTTACCCATGTCAGGGATCTGCTGCAAAGATCGAGCGTGAATCACAACAGACTCTCGGAGGTCATCTCCCGGGATCCTGGTTTCAGCCTCCATATCATGCAGCGCCTCAACAACCTGCCAAACCCGCCGAAAGAGCCCGTCACCAAGATCTCCCTCGCCATTCCCCTGTTGGGGATGGATGTCATAGCACAGGCGACCCGGACGCTGCCGTCACTCGAGGATGAGCTGAAAGGCCCCTCCAGACGCGGGCTGATCAACTGCTACAGCCGGGGCGCCCATGCCGCAGTATATGCCCGTGAGATTGCCGGATTGAGGGGCTGGTATGAAGCCGACACACTCTATACCGCCGCACTGCTCTATGACGTTGGTGAGATGGCGCTCTGGTCAAAGACACCAGATACGATGCGTGGGATCCATCAAATCATGGCAACGGGTACACCTCGTGAGAATGCGGCGAGACAGATCCTGGGAGTTACTTTCGAGGAGATCAGTGTCGAGCTCAGTCGCCAGTGGCGACTGCCGCAACTCATCATCGATTCACAAGGACTCGCCAACAGCTATCAACCGAAACCGCTGAGCGTGATGCTTGCATCCGCCATAGCCAGAGAGAGCAGCCTCGGATGGCAACGGGAGAGGACGAATGACGACATCGAATTGCTGGCCGAGTTTCTCGAGATGCCCCAGGATGCAGCCATCGCACGGCTGCATGGCATCGCCGCACAGGCGGCTCGAGAACTGTATCGGCTGCCCCTGCCATTGCCCGCCTACCACCTCATTCAGCCGGGAGTCCAATCATTCAAACACACGCCTGCAACCGGCGGACAAAAGCAAACACCAGTCCAGGCGGCACCCGGGACGCCGCCCATACCCTCGATCGAGCGTCGGCCAGCACCCGGCACCGCAGCCAGATCTCGGCCGACACCCCCCGAAAATTCCGTCAACCCACTCCAGGAGCTGCTCAACAACGCCCTGCAAAAGATGCACGAGGAACTGGGTTTGAGCAGGGCCATGTTCGCCATGCTCAGCCCCGACAAGAGCGCACTCCGGGCCAGATTCGTGGTGGAGTCGGAAAAACAACTCTCCCTGAAAGGGTTCGCGTTGAATATAAAAAAACCAAGCTTATTCAAAGCCTTGCTTAGCAAACCCCAGGCAGTATCGCTGAACAGGAACAATGCGGAAAAATATCTGCCCCTGATACCACCTTCCGCCATGGAACAGATCAACAGCAGCGGATTTGTCACCATGTCAGTCTTTATCAAGGGTAAACCGGTAGGACTCTTCTATGCCGACAACGGTATCAGCGGTCCCGGTGTCACACGCCAGCAATATGATAATTTCAAGGTAATCTGTCAGAAAACCATGCACTCTATTGGCTCGTGACAGTGGCCTTTCTGATCCAGCCATGCACAATCCAGTCATTGGCATCTACCTGAATTACATAATTTTCTTCACTCTCATCGCGGATTTCGCGGCAGCTGCCATCAGCTACGCCCGGCAGCTTGCGGTACCACCGGGAACCACCGCCCCATTCACCCGCAATTGCCGGCCCTCCCCGATTATTTTGATCAAAGTCATTGTTTAACACGACTCAAACGCTAGGATGTCACTTCCTTTTTCAGACCCTGGGAAAAAAGTGCAACAGCAGATAAGCTACCGGATAGGAAACAACCTTTATCTCAGCATCACTGACCGCTGCACCCTGGAGTGCGCCTTTTGCCCAAAGACCTATGGTGATATGACGGTCAAAGGTTATGACCTGGCCTTTGATCATCGTCCCACCGCTGAAGAGATCATCGCCTCCATAGACGATCCGAGCCGCTATGACGAAGTGGTCTTCTGTGGTTACGGAGAGCCGACCCTGAGATTGAACGTACTGCTCCAGGTGGCCCGGCATATCAAGCAGCAGGGTGGGCGGGTTCGCGTGAATACCGACGGATTATGTAACCTGGTACACAAACACGATACCCTTCCGGCGCTTGGTGAATGCGTGGATGCCCTGTCGGTTTCGCTGAATGCACAAAACGAAGAGATATACGATCTGCATTGCCGCCCCAATCTACCAGGCTCCTATGCAGCGATGCTCGAATTCCTGCGCCAGGCACCGAACTATATCGAGGATGTAACAGCGACCGCAATCGACGGTCTCGAGGGAGTCGACATGGCTGCCTGCGAAGCGATCGCGAAATCGATGAATGTCAAATTCCGCCGTCGTATCCTGAATGAAGTCGGATAGGTATCATGACGACGCTGTCTGAGCAGGTCCCGACATTCGGACAATATCTACTGAAGCGATATGGCGAGCGGGTGCACAAAATCGCCCTCGATGCCGCATTCACCTGCCCCAACCGCGACGGTACCAAGGGCACCGGAGGCTGCACCTTCTGCAATAACGTCTCGTTCAGCCCCAATGGGCGTAAGCCCAAACCCATCAAGGAACAGATAGCATCGGGCCGGCGGGTAATCCGCAAGCGCACGGGGGCCCGCAAATACCTTGCCTACTTTCAGGCTTACACCAACACCTATGACGACATTGAACACCTCAGCGCCCTGTATGGTGAGGCGTTGTCCGAAGATGATGTCATAGGACTCTCCATCGGCACCCGCCCCGACTGTGTGGGGGACGACGTTCTCGATCTGCTCTGCGGATACCAGGATCAGGGCTATGAGGTCTGGCTGGAACTCGGTTTACAGTCGGCATTCGACAAAACCCTCGCCAGGGTCAACCGCGGACACGGTTTTGGGGAGTATGCCGAGAGCGTCAAGCGCGCGCGGATCAGGGGTCTCAAGGTCTGCACTCACATGATCGCAGGACTGCCCGGGGAGACAGCCGGCCACAACATCGAAACAGCGCACAGAGTATTGGAACTGGGTACGGATGGACTGAAACTTCATCCCTTGCATGTGGTCAAGGGGACCCAGCTGGCGAATGCCTGGCGCCTGGGTGATTATCGCCCCCTCACCATGGAATCCTATGTCGACATTGCAGCCGGGCTGGTCGAGCTGGCACCGGAAAATGTAGTCTGGCACCGCCTCACCGGCACTGCGTCGGATTCGATTCTCCTGGCCCCTCTCTGGTGTGCGAAGAAATGGCGTGTATTGAACGCCATCACCACTGAACTGCAACGTCGACGAACCGCTTGCCGTCAGGTTGCCTGAATTGAGAATGAACTAATCATGGAACTGGTCTGTCCTGCAGGTAATCTGCCCTCGCTCAAGGCTGCCGTGGATAATGGCGCGGACGCCGTCTACTTCGGTCTGCGCAACGATACCAATGCACGCCATTTTCCAGGCTTGAATTTCAACACGAAGCGCGCCCGTGAAGGCATCGAATATGCAAAAGCCCGCGCTAAACGCGTCTTCATGGCGATCAACACCTATCCGCGACCTGATGGCTGGGATCGCTGGCGTGAGGCGGTGGACTCTGCCGCCTCCCTCGGCGTCGACGCGCTGATCTGCGCCGATATCGGTGTGCTCGACTATGCCTGCCGCCGCTGGCCCGACCTCAATCTGCACCTCTCCGTACAGGCTTCGAGTACCAACTACGAGGCACTCGCCTTCTATCACGAGTCGTTCGGAATCAAACGCGCAGTGCTGCCGCGCGTGCTCTCACTCAGCCAGGTCGAACATGTCATCGACAACACCCCCGTGGAAATCGAAGTCTTCGGCTTCGGCAGCCTCTGCGTGATGGTCGAAGGGCGCTGCATACTCTCCTCCTACGTCACAGGCGAGTCCCCGAATACCCACGGCGCCTGTTCCCCCGCTCAGTTCGTGGAATACAGGGAAACGCCCGATGGCATGGAGTCGCGTCTGGGCGGGTTGTTGACCGATCGTTACACAGCGCAGGAAACAGCCGGCTACCCAACGATCTGCAAAGGGCGATTTACGGTCGGTAAAAACAGCTTCTATGCCATCGAAGAACCTACCTCGCTGAACACGCTGGCGCTGCTGCCCAAATTGTTCAGTGCCGGCATCAAGGCGATCAAGATCGAAGGCCGGCAGCGCACGCCGGCCTACGTGGGCCAGGTGACCAGAGTCTGGCGTCAGGCGATAGACACTTGCCTGCGTGATCCCCATGGCTTCACTGCAAACACCGCATGGAATGAGTTACTCGATCAGGTCTCTGAAGGAACCAGCACGACCTTGGGCCCCTACTACCGACCCTGGCAATGAGGACGAAAACAATGCCCAAGCTCTCACTCGGCCCGGTCCTCTACTATTGGTCTCGGGATACACTGTTTGAATTCTATGAACAAGCGGCGAAGATGCCGGTGGATATCATCTATCTGGGCGAAACCGTCTGCTCCAAGAGGCGCAGCCTTCGCAGCAGCGACTGGATCGATCTGGCCACCAGACTCAGCGAACAGAGTGACAAGGAGATCGTGCTCTCCACGCTTGCCCTGATCGAGGCGGAATCTGAACTCAAAACCCTCAGGCGATTGTGTGACAACGGACGCTTCATGATCGAAGCCAATGACATCGGTGCGGTTCGGGTCATGCACAAAAAAGGGCTGCCTTTCGTCACTGGACCCAGTATCAATATCTACAACTCGGTAACTCTCGATTTTCTGGCGTCAAAAGGTCTCAAACGCTGGGTACTACCCATCGAACTGTCAAAACAGACCCTGCAACAGATTCAGTCGAGTCGATCTGAAGGAATCGAAACCGAAGTCTTCTGCTATGGACGCATGCCATTGACCCTTTCCGCCAGGTGCTTTACCGCCCGATCGCACAACCTGCCGAAAGACGACTGCCAGTACAAATGTATCGACTATCCCGACGGTCGGCTGCTCTCCACCCAGGAAAATGAACCCTTTCTCGCTTTGAACGGCATCCAGACAGTTTCTGCAAGAACCTGTAATCTGCTCCAGGAGCTACCGCTGCTCAAGGATCTACAGGTCGATGTCTTGAGAATCAGCCCGCAATCCACTCATACAGATAAGATCGTGGACGCATTTCATAGTGCCCTGCATCGACAATCTCCTCCTCCCGACCTCAGCAGATATATGCCCTATGGTACATGTAACGGTTATTGGCATGGACAGAGAGGTCAAGCAGATTTAAATTCCCGGGGTTAAATCTGAACGGGTACTGCCGTAAACTTGCCTGGGTGGTGCATGCATCCGCACAGACGGGTCTGCTGCCGATGTCTTTTTAAACACCCTGAGGGTCAGCATTTCCGTCTGACATACAACCATCCCTCTCGTGTGGTGTATCATTAATCCAACAACCAAATAGGTTGTTCAGGGCTTCAAGCCTGCGCTTGGTCAAGGCGTGGCTCGCAGGCTATGGTTGGCCTGTTGTCAAGAGCCGCAATGCCGAGCAAGGGCAGGCTTGAAGCCCCTAACAGATTGATAGTAAATAGACAGGCCCCAGTTTATCAAGGTTACCGCATGCTTCATTTTCAGCATCCCGCACGCCAAAGCATACCGATTGGCTTGATACTTACCATATTCTGTCAAGAAGTCAGTAGTAATGATGACTATTTGGCATTCAATGAAAGCTATTTTTATGATGATTTGCCCGTAGTTCTATCCGCATCGAGGCTTTCACAGGCACAGTCCAATACCCCAACGGCAATAACTGTGATAGACAAAAAGATGATCAAGGCGAGCGCCGCATTGAACATCCCGGATCTGCTCCGGCTTGTACCAGGTTTTACGGTTGGCTTTTTCGCCGGTACCAGCGCCACCGTAACCTACCATGGACATGCGGACGAATATGCCCGTGATATGCAGGTTCTGATAGACGGGAGATCCATCTACGATCCGGTTTTCGGGGGCATCCCATGGACTGAAATATCGCTTACTCTGGATGAAATACTGCGCATTGAAGTCATCCGTGGACCCAATGCCGCCGCCTATGGCTCAAACTCCTATGCCGGCGTCATAAACATAGTGACGGAACATCCAGCTGACCTTAGCGGCACCAAGCTGTCCTTAACGTCAGGCTATCAAGGAACCCGGCATGTGGAGGCTGCCTACTCAGGTAGTGCTGGTAGACTCGATTACCGGCTTTCGACGAGCTATCTGGAGAGCGAAGGCTTTAGAGAGCGCGATGATTCATCCAGGTCGAAGTGGCTTAAGCTGGACTCCGACTACAATATAGATATCGACACCTCAATTCGCACGGCTTTAGGTGTTGCCTACGGAAACTACGACGAAGGCCAGCCAAGCCTGTTGTTGAGCGAACGCGAACTCGACAACAAATACAACTACCAGTTCATCGAGTGGAACCGCTTGCTGTCGGAAAAAAGCAAGATCAGCCTGCAATTCTACCACAACTACTATTCCATAAATGATCTGAACCGCATACCGCGCCTCTCTCAACAAATTTCCATGCTCGACGAGCTGCAAAACGTTGATGAGGCACTAAGAACCGACCTGTTCGCTGCCGCACTATCCGGAGGCCTGTACGATTTCGATGCTCTCCTGGACAACTTGAACCTGAGCGATTCACCGATGCTCTATTCATGGATCGGATTGAAATCCCATCGCTATGATCTTGAATTCGAACATACCTTTGAGCCCCTGAATAATTTACGTATTGCCTGGGGAATCGGTGCAAGACATGACCGGGGCGAAAGCTTCTGGTTGCTGCAACAGGATGACCCCATATCGAGGGACCTTTTCAGATACTTCCTCAATACGGAATGGTATGCAACACCGACAACAGTGGTCAATGCCGGCGCAATGCTCGAGAAGTTTGAAGGTAAGGACTATGTCTTCTCACCCAGATTGGGCATCAATCATCACCTCACACCATCAAACACGGTGAGAGTAAGCGGCTCAAGAGCCTATCGTATGCCAACCATTTATGAAGACAATGCTCATGTCTCGCTTTATCTCAGCAGCCGGGATGATGAATTCAATACCTGGGTATTGAACACAGAAGAGCTCGATCCGCAGCAGATCGATCGATTTGAAATTGGCTACTTTGGTAATTACACGGAATATGGTGTTAATTTTGACCTCTGCATATTTCATGAAAAGTATTCGGATATTATCGATCAATACATACACTTTGACATAGCGGATCCCGATCGTGGAATCACGGATCAGACGGCACTTGCAGTACTCCAGCAACTGCAGGATCTATATCAGCGCGGCGCACTCACCTACACCAATGCCGGAGAAGTGGAAATCAACGGTGTTGAGTTCGAAATCGACTTTCGCCCTACCAACAGAGACCTGATATTCGTGGGGTTAAGCTATCTGGATGTCAGTGGTAATGAGCTTAAGAGAATCAAAGATGGTATCCCGAGCTATCGTGAGAACGCACATAAAAAAATACCCAAAAGAACATTCAGCATGATTGCCAGCCATAGCTTTGACGATGGATTGACCACAAGCGGCGCATACTACTTTACAGACGAAATGGAGTGGCCTGGCCAGGGTGATGTCGTACCCAACTTCAGCCGCCTCGACCTCAAGTTCAACAAACACATCGATATTTCCGGAGGAAACATGGATATTTCGCTGATTCTGCAGAATTTTCACAAGGAAAACATCGACTTCTACAACAATGACCGAGTTGGTTCTCAAAACATCTGGGAGAGGCGCATCTATCTGCAAACCAGCGTTTCCTATTAGGGCCTGCTTTCAGCAAAGTAATTATTGCCATGTCATTGCGAGACAGTAAATTTCCTGTTGATATCAACATGGATGGAATCTCGTCTCTCTTTGACATGATCGGTATTTCCACCTTTGGCACGCTGATTCAAGGTTTCGGCAATCTACTCATATCCGTTCTTCTTTTTTTCAGTATCCTCTCATTGACCGGCAATTCATGCGCAAAGGAGAACAACAGCATTTTGATACTTCTCAGTGGCAATCAGGATGTCTATCTCGATGTAGCCACGACAATCACCAACTCAACCATAAAACTTTGCAGGAATCGACAACTTGATTGCCAGGATACTAACTTTGAAATCAGCCAGATTTCATCGCTTAAGAGTGAAATATATCATCAGCATATGCTCATCGTTACACTTGGCATCAAAGCGGCTATCTTCGCGAACAAGCACTTTAAGGACATTCCTATATTTTCCGCATTGGTAACCAAGAGTAGTGACATCAACTCTATCGATGAATATTTCAACCCCATGCAGTACCACTTCTATCTGGACCAGCCTTTGCGTAGAAGCATGCTGCTGATAAGAGCATTATCAGACAGGTTCAAAAATGTCGGTGCCGTAATCAGCAGTTCAGACAAAATATCAGAAAAAGAGCTGAAGTCCTCCGCGGCCGAACTCGACCTGAAGCTGCACCTCGATGAGGTCGAGAGCACAAAGCAGATCGGCGCCTCTCTGAACCGGCTGCTTGACAGCACTGACGTGCTGCTGGCAGTACCCGATACAAGAATACATAACAAATCAACTGTCTCCAATATACTGATTTCCGCTTACAGAAAACGTATTCCATTGATTGGGTTTTCATCCGCGTACGTAAAGGCAGGCGCGCTGGCAGCCGTCTACTCCTCACCGGAGGATATAGCCCACCATGTCAGAGACAACATCGTAGAGCATTTTTCCGGAATCAAGATAGAAGACAAAGAACAGTCGGCCAAATATTTCACCGTAATGTTCAATTCTGACGTGGCAAGGTCATTGGACTTTCCCACAAAATCGGGTTCCGAGCTGAAAAGCAAAATGATCAGAATATCAGAAGGCGATCATGATTAAACTAAAATCCTTACGCTTTCAGGCATTGATGATAGGCTTGCTTCCCGCCTTCATTCTTGCCCTGCTTTTGACTGTATATTTGATCAGCACCCAGCTCGACAGACTGAACGAAGCCTTCAATGAAAGAGGAGAATCGATAGCCAATCAATCTGCGTCAATCAGCGTATATGGTATTTTCACCCGGGATAAGACTATTTTGGAGATGAGTCTCAGGCCCGTATTCCTACAGGCAGACGTCTACGCTATCGAGGTGTATGATGCATCTGGTTCGCTACTATCCAGGATGGTTAAACAATATAGTGAAATGCCCGAAAATATTGCTGGATTTTCTGCTCCCGCCATCTATATAGTCGAAGACATCAATATCACCGACTACCCTGATCAAGGCACCGCCAACCGCGAAACCAGCAACCGAAGCATGGGCAAAGTAAATCTATCGCTCAGCAAAACCCGACTCTTTGAGAATCGAAAAATCATAATTCGTAATTCAATTATAATGTTGGCGATAGGTCTATTGTGCACAGCATTTTTTTCGTTGGCTCTGAGCCGCTCTGTCACCAGACCCATCGACAGATTAATTAAGGCTGTTTCACGTATGCGCGATGGTGAGCTTACTGCGCGCGTTCCCGAAGTATCCAAAGGTGAAATCCGAAACCTCGAAGAGGGTTTCAACGCCATGACCAGCCAGATACTACGCTCTCATGACACCATGCAGCAACAAATCGATCAGGCCACATCAGAACTCACCGAAACGATGGAAGCATTGGAAATTCAAAACGTCGAACTCGATCTGGCCAAAAAGCGCGCATTGTCCGCCAGTAAGGCAAAGTCTGAATTCCTCGCCAATATGAGTCATGAAATCCGTACACCAATGAATGGCGTGCTGGGATTTACCAATTTGTTACTCAAAACTGACCTCTCGAGACAGCAACGGGATCTCGTAAATACTATTTCCAAATCTGCAAGCAACCTTTTGGAAATAATCAACGAGATACTCGATTATTCAAAGCTTGAGTATGGGAAACTCGAACCCGAAACCACGCCATTCCTTGTCCATGAGTGCTTCGAAGAGCCGACTGTGTTACTTTCTCCTTCCGCCCATGACAAAGGTCTTGAGCTGATACTGCTTGTCTATTCCGATGTACCGAACACACTTATCGGGGACGAAACGCGCATAAGACAGATTTTGGTCAATCTTATCAACAACGCCATCAAGTTTACTCATCAGGGTGATGTCGTCATCCGGGTAATGACTGACGAAGAAACAGAAAACAATTGTATATTGAAGTTTTCTGTAACCGATACTGGAATCGGCATCGACAGTAAAGCCCAACAGTTTCTCTTTGAATCGTTTCAGCAGGCCGAATCATCCACAAGCCGGGTTTACGGAGGTACGGGCTTGGGGTTGAGTATTTGCAAAAAGCTGGCACAAACGATGAATGGAGATATTGAGCTTATCAGCAGCCCCGGAAAGGGTTCGAATTTCATTGTCACAATCCCACTGAAAAAACCGGCGACGACTCAGACCCAGTCCCACAATCCATTTCTAATCGGTAAGCGCGCTTTTGTTTCCGACATCCACAAACTCTCTTTCCTTGCCATTAAGCATACATTGGAGTCGTTTGGCATAAAAACCGTTAAAGGCGACTTTCCACTGCAGCCCGACGGCCATTTCGATTTTGTAGTGATGGGATTTGAAAACAGGGAAATAGAATCAGGTTTCGCAGAGAGTGAAATCCGTAGGCTACGCATGAACTGCAGCATACCATTTCTTGTTCTGTTAAGTGCTTCTGAGCGGGTAATCATCGAGAAGTTCCAGTCTATCAGTGATGACTTTTATCTATCCAAGCCATTCAGCACAAGCAAACTTTCCGACACTCTGGACAGGATCGTCTCCGGAACCCAAAGCAGTACCAAATCTGTCGTTGAGCAGAATATACACTCCTCAACACCAATGCTGGACAAATACAATATACTCGTTGTCGACGACAACGACATCAACCTCAAACTTATCAGTACACTCATGCAGAATAACGGGGCCAACGTAACGGAGGCCAGCGATGGCTTAAGTGCCATTTCACAGACATTGATCAAGGATTTCGATCTGATACTAATGGACATCCACATGCCGAAGATGAAAGGCACGAAAGCTGCTGAAGTCATTCGGAATAACGAAGCAGCCGCTAACAAGCACACTCCTATAATCGCCCTGACTGCAGATGTGGTACCCGCGACGCGCAACCAGATCAAGGAATCCGGCATGGATGGATACCTGCTCAAACCAATCGACGAACCGCAGATGTGGTCTGTTATCAGGAACATATTAAATAGCCAAAAATCACATGACATGTTGCAGTTGGAAAACCATGATATTGACAATCAAATCAGTGACAACCAACCCCTTGTGATAGACAGCAGGAAGATCCTCGACATAACCGGCGGGGACCGGGCTCTGGCGCGTGAAATGTTCAACCAGTTGTGCGGTGAGCTACCTCAGCAACTCGAAGAGATAGAGAAACATATAAAGGAACAGAACTGGGAGCATCTGAAGGAAATCACGCACAAGATACGCGGTTCGACATCCTCATGTGGCGTACCCGCATTGGACTATACAGTACAGAGACTTGAACAAGCCGCGATATCCAAACAGACTGAGCAACTGATGGTAGAGTTTGATTCGGTGAAAACAGAAGTCAGCCGGCTGTTGCAAGCCAGAGAAACAAACAATGCCTTCTGAACAAGCTATCGGCATATTTGACTCGGGAATCGGCGGACTCTCCGTGTTGCGCCACATTCGCAAACTACTTCCGAGTGAAACCCTGATTTACGTTTCCGATAGAGCTCATCTCCCCTACGGAAACAAGACAACCCATTTCATTCTCGAACGCAGTGAATATATCGTCAACTTTCTTGTTGAGCAACAGGTCAAAGCGGTCGTCATTGCATGCAATACCGCAACCGCCGTTGCAGTTGCACATTTGAGACGACAGTTTTCGTTTCCCATTGTTGGCATGGAACCCGGTATCAAGCCGGCGACGGCACGAAGCCGAAACGGTCTGATTGGTGTTCTGGCCACGGAGGGTACACTGGCGAGTGGAAAATTCCAGAACCTGGTGGCACAGCATGCAAATGGTGCCGATATATTCTATTCTCCCTGTCACGGATGGGTAGAGTCGATCGAACATAACGGCGCAGCGCACGAGAGAACCATCGCACTAGTCCAGCAGGCACTTCTTCCGATCCTGGAAAAAGGTGTCGATACCCTGGTATTGGGTTGCACTCATTACCCGTTTCTAACGAGTACCATAGAAAAATTGGCAGGTCCCTCGATCACCATAATCGATACTGGGGAAGCGGTGGCTTGCCAGTTGCACAGAAGGTTGGCGGATGCAGATCTGTTGTCACCCAACCCAGATCCTGGAGATGTGGCTTATTGGTGCAGTGCTTCACCAGACAAGACACAGGCATTGATTGCGAAAATTCAGGGTCACCCATGCCCTGTTAGACCCTTGCCCCAGCCGGATCAGACTCAAACCGATTGATTTTCCGAGTCCGCAAATGAACACAAATATCAATATCATTTGCAGGTTACGGATTGCCATCCCTACGCCTTGAAAGCAAAAAAATTTGCGTTCGTTGACGGACTGATAATAATTTACGCCTATATACGAGCGCTCAGATTGGGAAGACTCTCATAGATCCGTATAAATCGATCGACATAGGGACGAATATCCGTCGGTAGCGGCAATTTATCGATTTCAACGGCGGCCAGCATATTCTTCAAATGCACACCCAACCCGGTATCGCCATCCATGATCAGATGTCTTTGGAAAAACAGGGTATCGGGATCCTCCTTGCCGCTGATCAGCAGCAGGTAATCGTAGACAGACCCGGATATGCCCAGTTCCCTGCTTCTGCTCCCAGCTTCCGAAATTACTCCATTTTTCAACGTCAGATTGTAAACCAGGCCAAGATCGCTTACCTTGATCTGTACCACCCGCCCTTCGAGAAAATCCAGCTCCCCATCAGCCAGTTCACTGCGAAACAGCCTGTTGAGAATGGAACTCAGGATAAAGCCGTGGGCTTTTGCGGGTATCAGCTTCAATGGTAAAGTAAATGGCCTGGGCATCATCGGACGTTGCCTGATAGCTTGCATGGTTGTTTGTCTCATCGTTAAACCTTCAGTATCCCTGTATTCAGATGCCGGCACCGGGAAACTCTGCGATCGATTCCCAGTAACCCTTGACAAGGCTATCATACCAACGATTAACCAAATCTGCGAAAATTCCCGGTATGACTCTTACTCACCCGTCTCCTTTCCTACCTGCCAATCAAGACGCTTTTGATGCCTGGCGGGATGCAAAACTCGACAAATATCCGCAGAAACCGGAAGATCTGATTGTCGAAATTCGTGACCCGCGCAAACTCACCAGGGCGGAGCACGACAAGATTCTCTCCACGTGCCAAAAAACCAACATGGCGATCTGGGCAGGCCTCTCGGGGCATGACGAGGACAAGCGCATCATCGCCGATCTCGGCCTGGCGTTCGGCCTCAGTCACCTGGATCACAATATGTGCGCTGACAACGACGCCATCTCATCACTGACCGTGCAGTCCGATGCACTACGTAATGGCTATATTCCCTACTCCAACCGTGCTATCGCCTGGCATACAGATGGCTATTACAACCTTCCCGGGCAACAGATCCATGCACTGCTTCTGCACTGCGTCAATCCCGCTGATCAAGGGGGTGAAAATGATCTGTTGGATCAGGAAATCCTCTTTATTCAGCTGATGGAGCGCAATCCCGATTATATCCGCGCACTGATGCACCCCCAGGCGATGACCATTCCGGCCAATATCGCCGATGGCGAAGAGATCAGGCCCGCGCGCAGCGGCCCGGTTTTCGCCATCTACCCGGATGGCCATCTGCATATGCGCTATACCGACAGGAGCCGCAGCATCGAGTGGCTGCAGGACCCCATGCTCAAGGAGGCGGTCGAATACCTCAAATCACTGCTGCACAGTCCATCCCCCTGGCATTTTCACGCAAAGCTGGAAGCTGGCCAGGGGCTGATCTGCAACAATGTACTGCATACCCGAAGCGGGTTCACCGATGGGGAGACGGCGCGCCTTCTTTACCGGGCACGCTACTACGATCGGATCCATCACTGCTGATTGCTGACTTCTTCTTCATCGGGGTCGTAAAACAGACCACAAATAGACGTAAATATTAATTCCAAATGTAGGGTGCGGCTTGCCGCACCTAAAACCATCCACCCGGATAAGACAGATGCATCCGGAAGGTTAACGGTGCGGCAAGCCGCACCCTACGCCTTTAATATCGGACAATCGGGAGGGGATCGTAATCAAGCGTCGTTGTGCAGATCGAGGATGCTTCTATCGGCCGATTCGCTGGTGTCCTTGGCCCCGTCGTTGCGTAGCAGTTCCAGCTGTTCAAGGTAGGTCTCGCTGACATCACCGGTGACATAATCGCCATTGAACACACTGGTGTCGAAGCGCTCGATATCTGTCTTGCCTTTCTTCTGCACCGCCTCGATCAGATCTTCAAGGTCCTGATAGATCATACGATCAGCGCCGATGTTGTCCCTGACCTCGTCCACCGTTCTGTTATGTGCCACCAGTTCACTGGCCGCCGGCATATCGATACCGTAGACGTTGGGGTAGATGACCGGGGGCGCTGCTGAAGCAAAGTACACCTTCTTCGCTCCCGACTCCCGCGCCATCTGTACGATCTGCTTGGAAGTGGTGCCTCTGACCACGGAATCGTCGACCAGCAGGACGTTCTTGCCTTTGAATTCGAGATCGATGGCGTTGAGTTTCTGCCTGACCGATTTCTTGCGTACGGTCTGTCCCGGCATGATGAAGGTGCGGCCGATATATCGGTTCTTTATAAAACCTTCTGTATATCGTACCTTCAACTCGTTGGCCAGGGTCAATGCCGCGCTTCGGCTGGTGTCGGGAATCGGTATCACCACATCAATATCGTGGTCCGGCCACTCGCGCAGGATCTTTCTCGCCAGTTTCTTGCCCATGCGGGATCGCGCCTTGTGCACGAACACATTGTCGATGATCGAGTCGGGGCGGGCAAAATAGACGAACTCGAAGATGCAGGGTGACTTGACCGTGGGTGCGGCGCACATCTGCGAATGGAACTGTCCCTTTTTGCTGATGAAGACCGCCTCCCCCGGTTCCAGGTCGCGCACCCGCTCGAAGCCAAGAGTATTCAGCGCGACACTCTCCGAGGCGATCATGTATTCGGTACCCTGATCGGTCTCCCGTTTGCCGTAAACAATGGGACGGATGGCATAGGGATCGCGAAATCCGATCAAGCCGACCCCGGGTATCATGGCGACTGCCGCATAGGCCCCGCGGCAACGGCGATGCACTCCCGCTATCGCCTTGAAGATATCTTCCGGAGCGATCCGCAGTTTGTTCTGCATCTGCAGTTCGTGAGCAAACACATTGAGCAGTATCTCGGAATCCGACGACGTATTGATATGGCGCAGATCCTCGACGAAGAGGTCGTGGGTCAGCTCCTCGGTATTGGTCAGGTTTCCATTGTGTGCCAGAGTGATGCCGTAGGGTGAATTGACATAGAAAGGTTGCGCCTCGGCGGAAGAGGAACAGCCTGCTGTGGGATAGCGAACATGCCCGATTCCCATATTGCCCTTCAGGCGCAGCATATGGCGGGTATGAAAGACGTCCCTGGCGAGACCGTTGGCCTTGCGCAGGTAGAGCTTGCCCTTCTCGCAGGTGACGATGCCGGCCGCGTCCTGTCCGCGATGTTGCAACACCAGGAGCGCATCGTAGAGCGACTGATTCACGGGTGACTTACCTACCATACCCACAATACCGCACATGCTTCAGTTCTCCGGATCAGTAGTGGAAGTTTGCAGCTATATCTTCTGGCAGATAGCTCTTCAGCCAGAGGGCCATTTCCTGAAAATAGGGAATCAGCAGCGACGCCTGCCACCAGTTGTCGTTGGGAAAAGGGGTCAGGCCCGCCAGCAGGACGAGAATCGCCACCACCAGCGCGCCCCGCGCGGCACCGAAGAAGACCCCTATCAGACGATCGGTGCCACTCAATCCCGTGGTATCGATCAGCACCTTGATGAAATGGTTGATCACCGCGCCCAGGATCAGCACCAGCAGCAGGATAATTCCATAAGCCACGCCCAGACGTATGGACTGAACATCGATCCAGGGCTCGAGCTCCACCGCCAATGGCCGAAAGAAAAACCAGGCAAGGGTAAAGGCTGCTATCCAGGTAGCAAGGGACAGGGCTTCCTGTGCAAAGCCCCGTATCAGACTGATAACGGCAGAGAGAGCGATGATTGCGACGATCAGTATGTCGATCCAGAGCATATCGCCTGCCTGTGAAGTGATCGCGTTGAAGGGGACTTCATGGACATAGAGGGTGCGGATACCCTAGGTCTGATGAATCAAGGCCTGCTTCGCAAGTAATTGGTGGAGCCAGGCGGGATCGAACCGCCGACCTCAACACTGCCAGTGTTGCGCTCTCCCAGCTGAGCTATGGCCCCGGAAAGCCGCGCATATTAGGGGATTATAGTCGTTTTGTCCACTGCTTTTTCCCGTTTGTCTAATGCTCAGGGCCTATTGAGCAAATAAGAAAATCTAGCCAATCGTGGATTCTGATTACCGCCAACAAATGGAGTTAATCTCGAGATATCCATACTACTAGCCAATCCCGGCGTCCGACTTGATCAGTCGGACAAACATGTAGGGTGCGGCTTGCCGCACCGTTCAATCGAAATAACCCATGTTATTGGTGCGGCAAGCCGCACCCTACAGCTTAGATTTGCGTCCATTCGCGGCATGAATCCGACATGTTTTTCTACCCACCGGGCGTGTCGATCTTGGCCCAGGAGTCGCGCAGAGTGATGATGCGGTTGAAAACCGGCTCCTCCCGGGCGGCTTCGCGGCTGTCGCGCATGAAGTAGCCCTCACGTTCGAACTGGTACTGCTCTCCCACGCCCGCCGAGGCCAGCGCCGGCTCGAAGTAGCAGTCGGTCAGGGTGCGCAGGGAATCGGGGTTGATATTGTCGGTAAAACGCCCCCCCTCTTCGACCCTGTCCGGGTCGGCCTTGTTGAAAAGACGGTCGTAGAGACGCACCTCCCCCTTGACCCCATGCCTGGCCGAAACCCAGTGGATCACCCCCCTGACCTTGCGACCTTCGGGGTTTTTACCGAGGGTTTCAGGATCATAGCTACAGCGCAGCTCAATGATTTCACCCTGGTTGTTCTTCACCACCTCTTCACATTTGATGACATAGGCATTGCGCAGGCGTACCTCCCCGCCGCTCACCAGGCGCTTGTACTTCTTGTTCGCCTGTTCACGAAAATCGGCCTGATCGATATAGACCTCGCGACAGAACTCGATCTCGCGCTCGCCCTTCGATTCATCCTTGGGATGATTGGGTGCCTTCAGGGTTTCACTCTTCTCCTCGGGGTAGTTTTCGATCACCACCTTCAGCGGATGCATCACCGCCATGCGCCGCGGCGCGTTTGCATCGAGATCCTCGCGGATACAGTTCTCCAGCATACCCATCTCGACCAGGCCATCCGCCTTGGTGACGCCGATACGCTGACAGAATTCGCGAATCGCCGCTGCGGTGTAGCCACGGCGGCGCATCCCGGCGAGGGTCGGCATGCGCGGGTCGTCCCAACCCTCCACGAATCCCTCATCCACCAGCTGGGTGAGCTTGCGCTTGCTCACTACGGTGTACTCCAGGTTGAGCCTGGCGAATTCGATCTGCTGCGGGTGGTTGGCAATCGAGATGTTGTCCAGCACCCAGTCGTAGAGCGGCCTGTGATCCTCGAACTCCAGGGTACACAGCGAATGGGTGATGCCTTCCAGGGCGTCCGAGACCGGATGGGTATAGTCGTACATAGGATAGATACACCAGGCCTCGCCGGTCTGGTGGTGAATCACCCCATGGCGGATGCGATAGAGAGTCGGATCGCGCATGTTCATATTCGGCGACGCCATGTCGATCCTGGCCCTCAGCACCCGCGCACCATCTTCGAATTCACCCGCTTTCATGCGCTCGAACAGATCCAGATTCTCAGCCACGCTGCGGGAGCGATAGGGACTCTCCCGGCCCGGTTCCTTGAGCGTGCCACGATAGGTGCGCATCTGCTCGCCGTCGAGATCGCAGACATAGGCCTTGCCGGCCTGGATCAGCTCCACCGCGAAATCGTAGAGCTGTTGAAAATAGTCCGACGCATAGAACAGGCGGTCATCCCAGTCGTAGCCGAGCCAGCGTACATCCGCCTGGATGCTGTCGACGAACTCGATGTTCTCCTTGTGAGGATTGGTATCGTCGAAACGCAGGTTGCACAGGCCGTTGTAATCCTCGGCCACACCGAAGTTCAGCACGATCGACTTGGCATGCCCGATATGCAGATAGCCGTTGGGTTCGGGGGGAAACCTGGTATGTACACGCCCGTCATGCTTTCCTGCACGCAGATCCTGATCGATGATCTGGCGGATAAAATTGGTCGGTGCGCTGTTTTGCGATTTACTCATGGTGTCTGCTACTCAACACATAGTTGTCTGTCAGGTGATCAGCCGGCTGTGGCCTCACGTTGATCAATATAGGCAAGGGCCTTGTCGATGCGCCGCAGGCTGGCCTCTTTTCCCACCAGAAACAGGGTCACATCGATCCCCGGAGAGGCGGCCCGGCCCACCAGGGCGACACGCAGCGGCTGCGCCACCTTGCCCATCTTCAGATCCAGATCGGCGGAGACCTGGTCCACCGCCCCGTGCAGGGTCTGCGGTGTCCACTCACCCAGGCCAGCCAGCGCCTCGCGAATGCGCAGCAGGGGTTCCCGCGCCACGGATCGGAGGTGTTTCTTCGCCGCCTTCTCCTCAAAGTCCTCGAAATCCCGGTAACAGAAGGCACTCATCTCGGCCATCTCGACCAGGGTATTGGCCCGCTCCCGATGGGCCTCGGCCACATCCACCAGGTCGGGACCCTGGGTGGGATCGATACCGAGATCTCCCATATGCGGACTCAGCAGGTGGGCGATACGCTTCGGGCTCTCCTGCTTGATATAGTGCTGATTCAACCACAGAAGCTTGTCCGTATTGAAACTGGATGCGGCCTTGTTCACCGCATCGATATCGAACAGTTCGATCATCTCGTCCAGGGTGAAGATCTCCTGGTCCCCATGGGACCAGCCCAGGCGCACCAGGTAGTTGAGCAACGCCTCCGGGAGGAAACCGGCCTCGCGGTACTGCATCACGCTCACCGCGCCATGGCGCTTCGACAATCTCGAGCCATCATCGCCGAGAATCATCGGCACATGGCCATAGTGTGGGGGATTCGCTCCCAGGGCCTTGAGGATATTGATCTGCCTGGGGGTGTTGTTGAGATGATCATCACCGCGGATGACATGGGTGATCTGCATATCGAGGTCATCGACGACAACCGTCAGGTTGTAGGTGGGAGAGCCGTCGGTACGGCGGATGATCAGATCATCCAGCTCCTCGTTGTTGAACGTCACCCTTCCCCGAATCAGGTCGTCCACCGCGACTATACCCGTTTGCGGATTGCGAAAGCGCACCACATGGGGTTCGTCGGGGCTCACCTCCCGCATCCTGCAATGGCCGTCGTAACGGGGCTTGCGCTTGTTTTTCATCGCCTCGTCACGCAGTTGATCGAGACGCTCGCGGCTGCAGTTGCAGCGATAGGCCAGGCCTTGTGCCAGCAGATCACGGATCACCTCGTCGTAGCGGTCGAAACGCTCGGTCTGGTAGAAGGGGCCTTCGTCATACTCCAGGCCGAGCCAGGTCATGCCTTCGAGAATGGCGTTCACCGACTCCATGGTGGAGCGCTCCAGGTCGGTATCCTCGATGCGCAACACGAACTTGCCACCGTGCTTGCGGGCATAGAGCCAGGAGAAGAGTGCGGTGCGGGCACCACCCACATGGAGATAACCGGTGGGGCTGGGAGCGAATCGGGTGCGGATGGTCATAACAAGGCAGATAATCCGGTTATTGAAAACACGCGATTCTATCAGACCTGTAGGGTTTCGGAAGCCGAAGCATCAAATTTGTTCCAGGGTTTTCATCGATACAAACAGCCGCATCGGATCATCGGTGAATGACTCGAAAAGCGCAAAATGCCGGTAAAACGCCTTTGCCTGTTGTTCGAGCACATCGAGAATCAAGCCATAGGCAGGAAGTCCCGCTTTACTCAAACCGGCTGACTGGCGAAGCGCATGGACGAGGGTCTTGGCACCCATGCCAACACCTTGGTAACGCCTGTCGACCGCTAACCGCGCCAGAATGACCACCGGAACCGGATAGGCCGGCAGACTCTGTCGGGCTGGTATCTCGGAGCGGGTTACTGTGCAAGCAGCCAATGTATAATAGGCTGCAATGGAGGCCTTCCCAGTCTTCTTCTTTTCAGCCAAAACATAGGTACGGCTAAGCCCCAACTTGCCATGTTTACTGGCATAGCGCGCAAGAAACTCGTTCATTGAGGGTTTGCCGCAATCAAAGGTTTTAAGGTCATGCAGGCCTTTGTCCAGAACAACGAAGGCCTGAACCAAAGGCAATTAAAAGCCCTCTTTATCCAGCTTGCGGGCGGCATCGAGAATCTTTGTACTGGGTGGCCTGGCGGCTTCGCACACTTCAATGAAAAGGTCAAAACGCCGGTTGGTCAACTCGATCTCCTGCTGGGCTTTTAGCCTTTTGGGTGCATCATTGCGAATGAGCAGAGCCAGGTAGTCAGTCAAAGTATACCCACTGGCCAAGGCAGCACGTTCCGCCAATGCTTTCAAATCGGCAGGAAATCGGGCCTCTATTCTTTCAGTCTTGGCGGCCATAGCATAATGCCTCTATTCGTTACCTGATGGGTATCATTATAGTTTACGGCAATCTGACGTACAATATCGTTGTATCGCCTGAAATTTCGATTTTACCGACTGATCCTGACAGTACTTGATTGACCCATCCTAATTAGCTCATTAGAATGCCCATCTCGCCGTAAACGGGCGCATAGCTCAGCTGGGAGAGCGCTGCAGTCACATTGCAGAGGTCACAGGTTCGATCCCTGTTGCGCCCACCATCCAACCGCCTGCCGGTTCACCCTGAATCAATCGTTGCTTTCCGCAACCGGCACCGAGCCCCCTCTGTCGAACACCCCATGTTGCAGGAAAAAGAGCACCTGCAGGATCACCTCCTCATTATCCATGATGAAGGTATGGCCCACATTGACCAGGAGAAAATCCCTCATCTCGGGCAGCTTGGTGCGTTCCACCGCGACCTTGCCGTCGTCGTCACCGGGTATCTCAGGAAGCAACCAGGGCTCTCCGTCGGTCTTCCCCGCGATGATACCGATCTCCCCGTCGATGGGTTTGAGGCGGTTCGGCAGGCTGTTCTCTTCGGTTCCCAGCTCCTGGCCGGCCGGCCCCATTACGGTCTGGTAGAAAAAGCCATCCTTCATCTGGTCGGCAACCTCACTGCCTCGGTTCGGCGGCGCCAGCATGACGATACGCCCGAGACCCGTTATGCGATGGGCCTGAAGGTAGTATCTGACCAGGATGCCGCCCAGGGAGTGGGTGACGAAGTGGATTGTTCGTGCCTGTCGCTCCCGGCAATAGGCCAGCCCCGCCTCGATGGTGGGAGCGGACAGCTCCTCGACGCTCTTTGACAGGCCGGGATAGCTCTCATTCCACACAGCGTCGCCCTGCTCCTCCAAAGCACTCTCTATGGCGCTCAGTGAAAAGGAGGTACGGCCCATACCGTGCAGCATGATGACACAGGCATCTTGCGCCGCCGGGGACAGGGCCGGCAGGATCACGAGCAACAGACCGAGATAGCATGAAAACTTCATATCGTTACCAGATTACTCACTTTACTCAGTTGTTCTCTCTCATCCTCTGCGAGCTGTTGTAAAAACAAGCCGCAGATATGACAAGTCCGCAAATGAACGCGAATAAACGCAAATTTGGTGTTTCTAACTCAAGTTTCGGAGTTCAACTCGTGATTCAGGCTCCGCCGTTTGTGTGGACTCGGCTGCCTGGGAAAGCGTCGGCCGCAGGGATGCGGCCGTCGAGCGCCCAGGGACGGGTTTACAGCGTCTTTCCCAGACAGCCGGGTCCACGCAAGCGGTCCCAAATAGCACACCGAACTCCGAAACATGAGTTTTTAATTGCATGCACCTTGTGGAGGGTTACACAAATTGGTCAACACACAAAGACAGTTTACCCAATTGTCGCGTGGGTTGGTCCATGATGTAACCTGTGGTGATGGGGCCTATGCGGCATCCTTGCCGCTATTACGAAAGACAACCGTCAGGCACCTACAAGTATTCAAAGGGTTTCCGGACGGACATTTACTAACTGAATTTGCGTTTATTAGCGTTCATTTGCGGACCGAAAAAATTCTTTTCGAACAATCAGCCATGGGAGAGCCGATTGGCGATACGCACCATCCTGGCCAACTCCTTCTCCAGCTCCTGGCGCTTCTGTCGCAGGTAGGTCTTGAGCTCGCGACGCCGCAAAAACAGCAGAAACACCCTGACATTCTCCCGAATACGCCGCAGCTCCCCGCGCACCATAAGCGCTACAACACTGCTGACGATGAGGGTGAGGATATAGCCCAGCATCCACACCAATCCAAAAAAGTGATAGATGAGATAGCTCTGCATCAGCCAGAAAGCATTGAAGAAGAGCAGCCCCAACACCATTTTGGTCGTATCGTACTGATTGGTTCCCCTGGCGAGGCGCCTCGAAAGGCGTTTTGTCAGTTGATAGGGTAGATAACCGTTGATTACTCCCCAGATAACGACTGGAAAGACAACCAGCAGCATCCATACCACACGCAGCAGGTAGAGCACGATCAGGGTCGGCCTGTACTCGATCTCAAGCTGGTAATCCCTCACCCCGCAGTAGCGGCAGATCTTCTCGAACTGTTTCAGCTGGCTTATCAATGCCCTCACCCGATCCGGCTCGTACTCTCTCAGCAGGCGTTGTGCATCGATCAGGCGTTGCTGGGCACGCAGTCGTTGATGCAGGTTACGCCGCCGGTACTTGCCGTGCCGGAAGGCGAAAAAACGCTCCACCCGGGAGATCAGGTTGACCTCGTCCCAGCTTTCGGCATTGAGCGTCAGCGCCTCGATGCCGCTGCGAATCCGTTCAGTCAATTCGACGACTGGCTCTTCATCCCCATCCCGCAGCGGCAGGGTCAGATCGATCGGTCGACCGAACTGCACCAGTACTGCGCCGCGAAACTCTCCCTTCTCGGGAAATGTCAGACCGACGGGGATGACCGCGGGTTCCCTGCCTGTCACCTGAATCGTCTCCAGCGCCAGGCGGGCGGCGCCTGTCTTCAACGCCGTCAAACGGGGAACGTCATGGCTCTGGCCTTCGGGAAATATGATCAGTGTCTCCCCCCCTGCAAGCAGCTGATAGCAGCGCTCGAAGGTATTCCTGTTGTTGCCGACATCGACTCCCGGGTCGCCGCGCCTGTAGATCGCAACGGCGCCGATCAGGTTGAGGACAGGCTTGAGGAATGGGTTGTCGAAGAGGCCGCTGCGTGCCAGCGGGCGGATGACTTTACGTGTCGCGGCCTGGAGCACCACCGCATCGGCCAGGGCATTGACATGGTTGGCGCAAAGGATGGTGCCCTGGTCTGCCGGCAAGTGCTCGATGCCTACAACCTCGAACCTGCGATAGAAGATCCTGACCACCAAGCGACAGAAGCCCTGCCAGGTTCGTTCAAACCATGTCAATCGAGCTGCTCCGGCTATCGATGTCTGCATACTGTCCATGATGCTTCGAAGCATATCACGGCATGGATCTTAACCGCAGCCAGGTAAAAAGATATCCTGGTTACTCATCACGCCCAGCCGTCAGAAGAGCGTTGCGGGTATCATGGAACTGTATGAAAAGTTGTCATAAGGAGGTTGCCGTCACAGAGGTTGGGTTGCCGGATAAGGCTATTTCTGCAACTTGATCTCTACCCGTCGATTCGCCGCCCTTGCCGCTTCGGTCCGCTTGGCAATCCTGGGGCGTGACTCACCGTAGTGGCGCTTTGTCATGATCTGACCCTTGATGCCCTTTTTGACCATATAGTCGTAGACTCTGGCCGCACGCCTTGCCGAAAGACCCCTGTTATAGCGTCTGGATCCTTGATCATCCGCGTGTCCCTCGATGCTGATGCGGCTGACCTTCTCATCGGCCAGGAGATAGGCGGCCAAACGATCGAGTTGCCGTTCAGCCCTGCTGTCGAGGCGATCGACATCCAGCGCGAAATGAACCGTCGAGTGGCTCAGTTCGGAAAACACGTCCCGCTTGGGCAGATCACGCAGACAGCGCTTGAACTCCCGATAGGGCTTCTGGAAATTCACCGGTGAGAGCTGCACCTCGACCTGCCGCCGGCTATCGTCCCAATCGGGAAACGAGAAACTACCTACCTGCCCCTTGGTCAGCGAGGTCAGCAACCACCCGGCCTGCTTGCGCGCCAACACCATGGGGCGCAGGCCTGTCCGAACACTGACCTTGTGCTGTATGGGATCCGGCGGTTTGTGCTCCCAGGCCGGAGAGACCTCTCTCACTATCCCCTCGACGGCCTCGGGCACCGGCTGAAAGCTGTCGATGAAAAATTGCAGATTTTCCCCAGCCATTCGCTTGAATCGGGCCACCCCGAACTGGGGCACCTCGTGACGCAGTTCACAACTGTAGTCCGATCCGGAAAACTCCCATGCCGATTCGTGGAGCCCGGCCATGTAGCGCTGAGCCTCCAGCTCCGTCGCTGAAAGAGAACCCGGTAATAACGCGACTGACAGCAAAACAACCGGCAATGCATGGAGCAACAGGTTCCTGCATTTTCCGCTATCCGCGAGCATTGTTTACCAACCAAGAATTAACCAACAGACCTGGAGAGTTTATCGGCCAGGCCGGGGCGATCCTTAAGGGATTGAAGTTTCGCAGTTCGATTCATGATTCACGCACAGCGGCCTGAGTGGACTTGGGCGTATTAAGGCCTGTTAACTCTAATCCAATTGGCTCTGTTGCCCCGGGGATGCGGCCATCGAGAGGTCATATTGTCATTCGCATACAGTTTCTGGAGTTGAAAATCGCGGATGATCAGGAATAACAATAAAAGTAATGATAGGGGTACAGGCTATTCATTTTCATGAGCCTGCAGGTAATCGATGAGACTGCGAAAGCGATTGTAGTCCTGGCGATGAAAAAGGGGATCCTCGACATGAGATATCTCACTCTCCAGTTTCTGCCAGTCCTTCTCGCTGAGCGCGCTCTCCAGCATGGGGAAGAGCTCCTGCTCTTCCAGGTCGATATGCTGGCGCTGCAGGGCGACAAACTCCCTGCCCCTGATCTCCACCTCCTCTCTCAGCAGCACTTCGCCCTGCATGGCACCCTCCAGGGTTTTACTGTAGTTGCGCGCCAGGCCGAGCAGCTCGTTATGCTCCTTGAGTATGCGCTCCTGGAGCGCCTTGTGCTCACGCATCGATTTCTTGCGAAAGGCGACGCTGTTGATCTTGTCTTCGGTGGGATGATGCTCTTGCTCTGCGTAGTGTTCGATGTAGTCCAACATCTCGATCTTGAGGTCGAAATTTGCTTCATGGCCGGCATTCAGGGCATCCAGTTCACTGCTCATCAGGTCGAGCAAGCGGGCAAGATTGACATGGTCTTTGTGGAGCTTTTCCAATAGTGGTCTCATATCACCTCTCTTTTTCTCAACCGGCGCCAGACCCAACCCTCCGGCCTGGTCTCGCCCGTAAGAACATAGTTTAGGGCATTTTCGTTCTGCAGGGTCCATAGCATACGGTTTTTGGCGTAAACAGATCCGCAGAAGAGCAAATGGTCGTCTTTTTGCACCTTGACATCCATTTCCGGCAGCAATACGTAGTCATTGTGACGATGCATCATCAATGCGATACAGGGCAGTTTATGGCTCCTGTCACGGGGATCCGTCACCAGTTCGCCCAAAGTCAGACGATTGCCACGCCGGACATGGGCACACACCGCATGTGAATCGAGTTCGGAAAAGGCCACCTCCCACACTTCCGGCCCATGGCGGGTCACGAGGGCGGAAATCCTGCTGATCAGCTCGCAGGCCCAGTCATCCTCCTGGTGCAACACCAGCTTGACGAACTGGTGCTGCATGGGCGCACCTAACAATACCCGAATACGGTTGGCAATGATATCGCTGGGCAGCATCACCATGTCCGCGCCGATGGCCTCGATCACCGCATCGTTGTGTTTGAGGTTCTGCCTCAAAATCACGAACAGATCGCGGTTCAACGCCCTTGCGGTCATGATGATCGAGAGGTTGTTGGCGTCGTTGTCCGTACCCGCCACCAGTCCGACCGCTCTTTCGATCTCCGCCTCGAGCAGGGTTTCCGCTTCAGTGCCACGCCCGGTGATACAGCGCGATGTCGGGGTACCCGTCAACTCGGGTTGCGCTTCCACAACGATCACCTCCAACCCCTCGCGAACAAGCTTGTCATGCACAGCCTTGCCGAAACGGCCATAGCCGCAAATCACCCACAGCCCCCTGTCAGGGGGGTAGACGGGCTCTTTGAGCAGCTCCTGGCGCCCCTGTGACAACCAATCCTGCAACAGACTGAGGCAGGGCGCTTGAATCGCCGTGGCAAGGTGCAGTGCAAATGCATCGAAGGGATCGATGACGTAGTCGGTTCCAAACGAGGCCATGTTTTTTTCCACATCGTGGGAATCCGCACGACAGATCACCTCGATATCGGGATGCAGCAGCTTGGCAGTGATGGCGATCTGCAGATTGGCCTCGTTGGAGTTGGTCAGTGCCACCACACCCTCGCACATCGGGTGGTTGAGACCGGCCTCCAGGAGATGCTCTGGCAGACTGGCGTCGCCACAGAGACCTGGAACATACTCACGCAGGTTTTCCAGCTTTAGCAGATTGACGCGATCTTCGAGGATGTCGATCACAACCGCGTGCTGATTGCGCTCGGTCAACGCCTTGACCAGGGCCTCTCCCGTCTGGCCATACCCACAAATCAGATAAAATGTATCTCTCATTCTACTGATTTTTTTAGCGAATCTTCGCTCAGTTAAAGCTCTTTGAAAGGTTTCATCCTTGAGCAGGGCCAACACGGTACCAATGGAATAGAGCCATACCACAACGGTAAAAAAGATAGAGAAACTGACCCACAGGCGTTGCCCCGAGGTAAAGGCATAGGGAATCTCGCCAAAACCGATGGTGCTCGACATGAAACTGACGAAATAGAAGGCATGAAAGAAATCCATATGCCAGGGATTTCCATCGGCGTCCTTGCCGGGAATCAGCACCAGACCCAGCATGGCGATGGAGTAGGTCATCACCAGGGTCAACAGCGGCACCCGCATGCGCCTGAAGACTAGAAAAAAGATATTGTTCATGGGTAGCTACGCAACAGCCCGGGATCGGATCAGCGGCGCAACATGACGGTTTCGATGATCAACAATACGACGGAAACCACGTTAGCCAGCATGGCGCCGCCGGAAAGCGAAACGATACTGGCCGTGGTAACCGCTGTGAGTCCCGATTCCGTGACGTGTTCTGCAATTGTCCACACCAGGGCGGCGGCAAACAGTTGCAGCAACGCGACCAGACTGGTCGCCAGCAGCACCGCACCCATCTGGGTCCTGTCGCCGAACTTGAGCACGGTGGCAATCAGGTTGACCACGATGACCGCGAAGAGCTCATAGACATGGTGGTGATCCGGGTTGTCCAGTTCGCCGACAAAAAATCCGAAATTCAGGGTCAGGGCAAGTACAATGAAAAAACCAAAAACCACCTTCTCAGGGTTCACACCGATTCTCCTCTAGGACCTGTTGGCACTCATCCAAGTGCGTCAGACTCCGATCTTGGTGTAAAAGATACTATTTTTCCAGTCATTCGGACCTTGCATGCGAATCCGGTCGTGGACGACTGAGACAATCTCCCCCCGCCTAAAGCTTTTCCATATGCGACCGCTAAAAAGTGCATATGGAACAGGGCCTGGACTGGCCAGGTTCTGTTCCCAGCCCAGAAAACGCCCTCTTTCAAGAGTAACAGGACCATGTCTAATTTTATCAAATCCGTAGATGATCGCACCCGCCTGGCTGGCACCAATCGACTGGAGGTCCTTCTTTTCAGCCTGGGCAAAGATATCAGAACCGGTCGCGAAGAGACTTTTGGAGTCAATGTCTTCAAGGTTCGCGAAGTGATGTTGGTACCGGAAATCACCCATGCGCCGGATATGCCCCCATCGGTCGAGGGAATGGTGAGCCTGCGGGGAAATATGATCCCCGTGATCAATCTGCCCGATTTCTGCGGCGTTCAGACAGAAGAGCGACCGAGCATACTGATCGTTACCGAGTACAACAAGAACGTTCAGGGTTTCCTGGTGCACGCCGTGGACACCATCGAGCGCCTGGCCTGGGAAGATGTCAAAGTCCCGCCGCCGATGATGGCTCAGCAACATGGCGGACTGGTCACTGCCGTCACCGAACTGAAGGACAAGCGGCTGGTCATGATCATGGACGTGGAGATGGTCCTCAGTCAGACATCGGGATTCGGCCAGGGATCTGAGATCTTCGAAGGCATCCAGCAGGTCGACGACAAAGATATCACCCTGCTTTTTGCCGATGATTCCGTTGTCGCCCGCGACCAGATCATTCGCACCATGGAGCATATGGGCCTGAAGTACATCAGCACCACAAACGGTGCGGAGGCCTGGGAAAAGCTCAAAGAGATCGCCGAACGGGCTGCCACGACCGACCGCAAGGCCAGCGACTTCGTACAGGTGATTCTCACCGACGTTGAGATGCCGGAAATGGACGGCTACGTGTTGACCAAGAAGATCAAGGAAGATGCACGCTTCAGCGACATACCCATCATCATGCACTCCTCGCTCTCGGCGGACGCCAACATGGCGCTGGGCAAGGGCATGGGGGCGGATGCCTATGTGCCCAAGTTCGAACCTACCGAGCTGGCGGCCAAATTGTATGAGATGCTTGACAATATGGAAGGTCAGAAGAAGTCTTAAGATACAAAGATTGATTGGTCGGATCTGTAACCCCGTGACAGCCAGCGATCACGCTGGCTGACCGCCTCGCCTTCCCAGCCGAGGGTTGTTACCTTAAGTAACAACTGCTAGTCTCTATGAATGCGAGAGCCACCACCCGATAATCAGCTTGACCGTACCCTGGCCCTGGGCCTGCTGATCCTTTTGTTCGTCTCATCGCCCGTCATGACCTGGTGGACCTCACCCGGCAGCGCCTGGTATCTCCCCTATACCATCTGGGCGGCAATCATCTGCTTCATCGCCTGGAACAATATAAGAAACCATGAGCCATGATCTCTGGCTGCTCTTCGGTATAGGCTTCCTCTACCTGGGACTGCTGTTTGTGATCGCCTATGCGGGCGACAGTGGACGCATTCCCGAACGCCTGATACGCCACCCCTTGATCTATGTACTCTCACTCGGCGTCTATGCCACTTCCTGGACCTACTACGGCAGCGTCGGCTTCGCGAAAAATTATGGATTTCTGTTTCTGACCATCTATCTAGGGGTCACCCTGGCGTTTGCGCTCACGCCGATACTGTTTCAGCCCCTGCTTCGGCTCACCCGGGAGTATCAGCTGACCTCACTGGCCGATCTGTTCGCCTTTCGCTACCGCAGCCAGCTGGCCGGCATACTGGTCACTCTGTTCATGCTTGTCGGCACCCTGCCCTATATCGCCCTGCAGATTCGTGCCGTGACCGACTCCCTGCAGGTGATCAGCCAATCCGTGGCGCCACGTATCCTGGCCTTGATCTTCTGTTCAGCCCTGGTGGTTTTCGCCATCCTGTTCGGCGCCCGACACAGCACGAGCCGCGAAAAACACCGCGGTCTGGTGCTGGCCATCGCCTTTGAATCGATGGTCAAACTGGTGGCTCTGGTAATAGTGGGTCTGACCGCGCTGCTGGGCGTGTTCGATGGCTTTTCGGGCCTCAATCAGTGGCTCGGCGATCATCCTCAGATGCTCGACCGGCTCTACCAGCCTGTCCGGGAGGGTCCCTGGACGACTCTCTTGCTGTTGGCGTTCGCCGCCGCATTTCTGTTGCCGCGTCAATTTCACATGTTGTTCACGGAGAACCTGGAACCAAAGTCGCTGAAGACCGCAAGCTGGGGCTTTCCGCTGTTTCTGCTGCTCATCAATCTGCCGATACCGATAATCCTCTGGGGGGGCGAGGCCCTCGGCCTCAACTTGCAACCCGACTATTTCGCCCTCGGCATCACACTCGACCAGGGCCCCTCATGGTTACCGATCATCGCATTTATCGGCGGTATCTCCTCGGCCAGTGCGATGATGATCATCACCACCCTGGCGCTCTCGTCGATGACCCTGAACCATATTCTGCTCCCCACCAACTTTCCCGACCCCCAGGTCAACCTCTATCGCTGGCTGCTATTGGGACGCCGCTTGCTGATCGCCCTGATAATCATGGCTGGATATGGCTTCTATGTCCTGCTGGAAAAACACGAGGGCCTGGTACAGCTCGGCCTGATCTCCTTTGTCGCAGTCGCCCAGTTCCTCCCCGGCATCATTGGACTGCTCTATTGGAGACGCGCCACCCGGCATGGTTTCATTCTCGGCCTGATCGCCGGCATTATAGTCTGGTCAGCCACCCTGCTGCTCCCCCTGCTGGAGAGTTCCGGCTTTGTACGAACCGAGTTCGATATCCCTGCCCTGATACACGCTTCGGGTATGGACAAGTGGGAGTTCTCCACTTTCTGGACCCTTACCGCCAACACTCTGCTGTTTGTCTTCGGCTCTCTGCTGAGTACACAAAGCCATGGTGAACAGGAGGCGGCACAAGCCTGCTGCAGCGAATCCCTGGTACCCCTCGGCGGTATGGTCAATGCCGTGTCCACGGCTCAATTCACCAAACAGCTGTCGCAGATGCTGGGGGGAGAAGCGGCACATCGAGAGGTGGAACAGGCGCTCAGGGATCTCAGCCTGCCCATCAATGAAACCCGCCCCGCGCAACTGCGCCGCCTGCGCGAACGTATCGAGCGAAACCTCTCCGGCCTGCTCGGCCCGCAGCTTGCCCACATGATCATCAACCGCAGACTGCAGCTGGATATTCATACCCAGTCGGCACTCGCCGATTCGATGCGCTTCGTTGAGGATCAGCTGGAACACTCACGTACCCGGCTGCGCGGTCTCAGTGCGGACCTGGACAATCTGCGCCGCTATCATCGGCAGATATTGCTGGACCTGCCACTGGGGGTCTGCACCATCGACAGGCTGCGCACGGTGACCATCTGGAATCTGGCGATGGAGGTGATGACCGGGGTGCCGGCGCGGGACGCCATCGGTGTATCGCTGCACCGGCTGCCAGCCCCATGGGGACATCTGCTGGCAGGTTTCGCCTCCGCTTCCGATGAGCATATTCACCACCTGGAAGTCACGCACCAGTGCAAGAGCAGATGGTTCAATCTGCACAAAGCCGCCATCCCGGCGCCCCTTCCGGTCGATCACCCGGTGGAGGAAGCGCGCACCAGCCAGGTCATGCTGATGGAGGACCTCACCGATCTCGAGACCCTCGAGGCCGAACTGGCCCACAGCGAACGCCTTGCCTCCATCGGCCGCCTGGCGGCGGGAGTGGCCCATGAGATCGGCAACCCGGTGACGGGTATCGCCTCCCTGGCTCAGAATCTTCGTCACGAGGACGATCCTGAAATGGTCCGCGAGAGTATCGAAGAGATTCTCAACCAGACGCAGCGCATCACCACGATCGTCAAGACATTGATGAACTTCAGCCGAAGTGGCGGCATCGGTGCCGACATCCGCGATTTCCCACTGCGGGAAGTGGCGGATGAGGCGATCCGCCTGGTGAAACTGACGCGTCACGGTCGCGAGATCCAGTGCGAAAGCCGCTGCAGCCCGGATATCATCATCACCGCGGATCGCCAGGGTATATCACAGATCCTGGTCAACATCCTGACCAATGCCTGTGATGCCTCACCTCCCGGCAGCCGTGTCGAGCTGCTCGCCGATGAATTCGACGACATGGTGAGAATCGAGGTGCGGGACCAGGGAGAGGGGATCGCCGAGCAGGACATGAGCTATATCTTCGAACCCTTTTTCACCACCAAGGCACCGGGCGATGGCACCGGTCTTGGGCTGGCGATCGCCTACAAGATAGTTTCCGACCATAACGGCGCCATAAGCATCGATTCAGAAAAAGGCAAAGGCACCCGGGTCGTCATCGATCTCCCCAAATCTGATTTAACCGCAATCATCGCAAAGACATCATGAACCAGATACTCATCATCGAAGACGAAGAGGTCATCCGTCGAGCGGTAAAACGTCTGCTTGAACGCAACGGCTATCAGGTTACAGAGGCGGGTTCGGTTGAAGAGGCGAAGACCAGGGCCCTTGCCTCTTTCGACCTGATCATCAGCGACGTCCGGTTGCCCGGTGCCCCGGGTACCAGGATTATCGAAATCGCCGCGCCGGTTCCGGTGCTGATCATGACCAGTTATGCCAGTATCCGCTCAGCCGTGGATGCGATGAAACAGGGCGCCGTCGACTATATCGCCAAGCCCTTCGACCATGACGAGTTGCTGATGGTCGTGGAACGCATCATCAAGCAGGACCGGCAGTTTCGTCAGCAGGAGTTTCTCAAATCCGAGGAGGAGAAGCGCTATCCGGTACGTGGAATGGTTGGCGAATGCCAGGCGATGATCGATGTTTTCAATCGTATCGACAAGGTGGCGCCGACTGACGCAACGGTATTGATCCTGGGTGAATCCGGTACCGGAAAAGAGCTGGTGGCACGCGCGCTGCATGAAAAGAGTCAACGCAGCCAATCTCCATTCATTGTCTTCAACTGCGCCGCGGTACCGGAAAACCAGGTGGAAATCGAGTTGTTCGGTCCCCAGGACGAACGCGAGACCAGACGCGGCGGGCTGCTTGCCAAGGCCCATGGCGGCACCCTCTTCATGGACGAGGTAGGTGAACTCTCCATGGCCGCGCAGGCCCGCCTGCTTCGTGTCCTGCAGGGTGACGACTATAACGCGCAGCAGGAGACGGCAAACCGTGGACCCGATATCCGAATCATCGCCGCCACCCACCGGGATATTCGAAACCTGGTCCAGCAACAGACATTCAGAAGCGACCTCTATTTCCGCCTCCGGGTCGTAGAGATGACCCTGCCGCCGCTGCGCGAGCGGGGCGGCGACATCAAGTCTCTGGCAAAATTTCTCCTGGCGAAATATTGCCGCCAGCTCAATCGCCCCTCGCTGAGCCTCAGCCGGAGCGCACTCGAGGCTATCAAACGATATCATTGGCCCGGCAATGTCAGGGAATTGGCCAACACCATCGAACGCGCGGTCATCCTCTGCGAGAGTGACCATATCACACCGCAGCACCTGGCTATCGACCACCATATCACCACCAACCGCATGGCCTCCGACAACCCCTCCGACAACCTCTCACTCGAGGAGTACTTTCGCCATTTCGTGCTGGATAACCAGGACCACATGACCGAGACCGAACTTGCAAAACAACTGGGGATCAGCCGCAAGGCACTATGGGAAAGGCGTCAGCGGTTTGGTATTCCGAAAGGGAAAAAGGGTAAAAAGAGTTAAGAACCCTCACCCTCTCCCCCAACCCCTCTCCCGCAAGCGGGAGAGGGGAGTCAACTTTTAAAATCCCCCTCCCTGGCCCTCTCCTCCACCGAAGGAGTAGGGTGCGGCTCGCCGCACCATTTCTACGCTCCAGCGTGGGAATACATAAAGGAAGTGGATAGCAGGCTCGTCTGGAATGTAAGCTATCGGTACGGCAAGCCGTACCCTACGTTTCTCTACAGGCAGGCAATCGTGAATAACGGATTAATGCCGGGTCTTGATCAGCTTGATCCAGTTCGATGCCTGCATCGGGTACCGCTGCAACGACAGGGGTCCAAAAGTATGGCTGGTCTGGACATGGCGCAACAGCTCTTCGCTCCTCTCTCCGTCGCCCGGAAACACCGCCGAACCAATGCTCAGGTCGAGGGTGATACTCAGGCCATTCACCTCAATCGGGTGGATGAGGCCGATTCGCAGTTTTTCCGATATATGGATAACAGACCTTTCGTCCTGTATGTGTGGCAGCAACAGCGCGAACTCGCTGCCATCGATGCGTGAAACGATATCACCTTTGCGCACATGATGCTTGAGTCTGGATGATATCGTCTTCAGGCATTCGTCGCCGACCGTATGGCCATAGCGTTCGTTGATCTGCTTCAGATCCACCAGCACCACATTCAAAAGACAGAGCCGGGTCTTCTCCTGCCTGGCCTGAGTCAGTGCGAAACTCAGGTAATCCTCGAACAATACCCTGTTGGGCAGGCCGGTCAGTGCGTCCTGAAACTCCCGGTATTTGTTCAACTCCTCGATCTTATTGTTTTGGGTAATATCCCGCGCAACACCATAGGTTCCGAAAAAGACCTGCCTTTTACCCTTTGTGGTATAAAGCCTTCTTGACTGCAGAGCCAACATCACGGTTCTTGGTTTTCTCCCCCTGACTTCGGCACCTGACTCTTTACAACGCACTCTGAGCTCGACCTCCGGAAACCTGTCGGGTGCGCTGCGCCGTTCTTCAAAGACATGATGCATGCGCTCGATCTGGTCGGCCTCCACCAGCACACTCCAGTGCTTTCCCAATATCTCCTGTTTTGAATAACCGGTCACTTTGACGAACACCGAATTCACCATGCAAAAATTACCCTTGGTGTCGAGCAGAAACTGCAAGTGAGGTGCGATATCGAACATCATGCGGTGAAGGCGGTTCTTGATCTCGATCTTGCGCCTGACTCCCTGCAGCTGCTCCTCCTTGACCTTCTTTCTCAAGCTCTCATCTATGGCCTTGAGCAGCTCCACCGGTGTCACCGGTTTGCGAATGAAGTTATCCGCCCCTTTCTTGATTGACTTGATCGCGTCATCCATCGAAGGGTCTCCGGATACCGTGATGATCCGGGTCTTCAAGCCTCTCTTATGAATAAAATCCATGACTTTGTAGCCATCCGCCACCGGCATGTGCAGATCGAGCAGCACCACATCGAAATGTTTGGATATCAACAAGCCTGCCGCTTTCGCCCCGTCTTCGGCTGTATGCACGTCATATCCCCAGTTCGCCACCATCATTGCCAGGCTCTGTGCATGACGTAATTCATCATCCACCACCAGCAAGCGCCCCTTAACTGCTTTCTTTGTGTTCTTTATATTTTCGTTATTTTGCATTTTTACTTCCATCAGGCGATGGTTACCCCTTGAATATTCTATCGAATATACCATGAACCGACGGCAGCGATTAGGAAATGGAGTCGCCAATAGCGGCGACTAATCAGGTAGATTTTAAGAAGAGTTCATAACTCTATGTTTCGCCGCGATGAAATCTCTGTGGGGCACGTAGATCAAATCGGCCAGCCTGCGAATGACATGCTCCTCATAGCGGTGAAGCTGCTGATCGGCGAATGCTACCCGCCAGAACGCCTCCACGATCTTGATCTTCTGTTCCATAGAATAGTGATCATTGATCAGGCGGGTAAACTGGAAGTAGTCTGTTGAATCGTCATGTTCCTGCCTCGCCAGGGTGATCAGCTGCTCCGCGGCGACCCGGTGTAATCCGAAATTTGTCTGGACCGCATTCAGAATGGCACGTCGCTCTTCAGGCGCATCTTCATAGTCGGACTCCGCTATTTCAATCAACAACACCACCACGGCCAACCTGACCGACTGTTCCAGTTCTCCCCCCTCCTCCCCGGTTTCGGGTACGAGATGGGTTTCGAAGAAATCTTTGATTGCCTTGAGCATGCCGGTCTACCGTTTTACAGTTCACTCAACAGGTTTTATGCGTAACATCCCACAACTGCCTGACTCATCCATCGGCAGGCTCTCCACTACACTCTTCAGATCGGTTACAGATCTGCACAAGTGTCATGCTATCGAGCGAAGGCTGTGGCGTCTTCGATGCCGCCGGTTACCGAATCACGCCATGACACCCGCTGCTCAAAAGCAGGATTTTGCATGTTCTCGTGCATTGTGCGAAAAAAAAAGTTTCTTACCGATGGAAACGCATATCGATTCTTTCGGTTACACATGGCCTGTCAATATGTTACCCATGGTAACATTGATGCTGCCATGCAACAAGCGACACCACAACTTAACCCATTGTTTTGTTTGACAAAATAGACATCTACGCCACAAAATAGTGCGGTGTGGAACCGTATTTCGATGCGGTAACACAAATCGGTGTTTGCACACTTCACGGATAGTTCATCTCGCTTCACTCGATAACCGACAGGATGTCATGGAAAGTGGCAGACACTCAAGTGACAGAACTTCTTATATACGGCGGAGTGATCATGACATGAACAAAACTGCTGAACAGTATTGGAAAGCCAATATTCGCCTGGTAAGCATCTTACTGACGATTTGGTTTATCTGCTCGTTCCTCTTCGGCATCATCCTGGTAGAGCCACTCAATACCATCAAGATCGGCGGTGTCGGATTGGGTTTCTGGTTTGCTCAGAACGGTTCGATCTATATCTTTCTGGTGCTGATCTACGTCTACGCAAAACGCATGAATGCTCTGGATGTCGAATACGACGTCCATGAGGACTAATGGGGGAATCTGACTCATGGATCTGCAAACACTGACTTATATCGTAGTCGGCGCTACCTTCGCCCTCTACATCGGTATCGCCTTCTGGGCCCGTGCGGGCACCACAGGCGAGTTCTACGCGGCGGGCCGCGGTGTCCATCCCGTTGCCAACGGTATGGCGACCGCCGCCGACTGGATGTCCGCCGCCTCGTTCATCTCGATGGCCGGACTGATCGCCTTCAACGGTTACGGCGCCTCTGTGTTCCTGATGGGTTGGACCGGTGGTTATGTGCTGCTGGCCCTGCTGCTGGCGCCCTACCTGCGTAAATTCGGCAAGTTCACCGTACCCGAGTTCATCGGCGACCGCTTCTACTCGCGCACAGCCCGCATCGTGGCGGTCATATGCCTGATCATCGCCTCGGTCACCTATGTAATCGGCCAGATGAAGGGTATAGGCGTTGCCTTCTCCCGCTTCCTCCAGCTCGATTACGACCACGGTCTCTACATCGGCATGGGTATAGTATTCGTCTACGCCGTGTTGGGCGGCATGAAGGGTATTACCTACACCCAGATCGCCCAGTACTGCGTGCTGATCTTCGCCTACACCGTACCGGCGGTCTTCATCTCCATGCATCTGACCGGCAACCCGATCCCGCAGCTGGGTCTGGGCAGCTCCATGGCGGACGGCTCCGGTACCTATATGCTGGACAGGCTCGACCAGGTAGTGACCGAACTCGGTTTTGCGGAGTACACAACTCAGGTGATGGGCAGCAAACTCAACATGTTTGTCTACACCCTCTCGCTGATGATCGGCACCGCGGGCCTGCCCCATGTCATTATCCGTTTCTTCACCGTACCCAAGGTGAAGGACGCCCGTGCCTCGGCTGGCTGGGCGCTGGTCTTCATCGCGATCCTCTACACAACCGCACCGGCGGTCGGCTCGATGGCTCGCCTGAACCTGATGAACACCATCCAGACCGGCGAGGTCGGCTCCCCGACCGGTAATATCGAGATCGCCAAGGTGCCGAAATGGATGACCAACTGGGAGAAGACAGGTCTGCTGCAGTGGGAAGACAAGAACGGCGACGGCCGTATCCAGTACTACAACGACAAGAACGAGGCGTTCGCCGCCAAGGCCGAGTCCTATGGCTGGAAAGGCAACGAGATGACCAAGGTCGACCGCGACATCATGGTATTGGCCAATCCGGAAATCGCCCGCCTGCCCAACTGGGTAATCGCCCTGGTGGTCGCCGGTGGTCTGGCCGCCGCGCTGTCCACCGCCGCCGGTCTGCTGCTGGCCATCTCGTCGTCCATCTCCCATGACCTGATGAAGGGTGTATTCACCCCGGACATCTCTGAGAAGAATGAGCTGATGGCGGGTCGTATCGCCATGGCGGGCGCCATCGGCGTTGCCGGCTACTTCGGCCTGCATCCACCGGATTTCGCTGCCGGTACCGTGGCCATCGCCTTCGGTCTGGCCGCCTCCTCGATCTTCCCGGTGTTGATGATGGGTATCTTCAACAAGCGAATGAACCGCGCAGGCGCCATCTGGGGCATGATCTCGGGTATCGGCGTGACCATGCTCTACGTGTTCCAGCACAAGGGCATCATGTTCATCCCGGGCACTTCCTTCCTCGGAGACATGGGGGCCAACTGGTTCCTCGGCATCTCGCCCAACGCCTTCGGTGCCGTGGGTGCGGTGATC